>JBBRTT010000003.1:0-147325 GCA_038244165.1 Lysobacterales bacterium
ACGGCCCGAGCGAAGCGAGGAAAGAGCGCTTGCGCGATGCGGAGTAGCGCATCGCGCGCGAGGCCGAACGCCGCGAGCCGGAGCGAGCGGCCGGGTTGCTTGGTCGAGCAGCCAGCGTTTGCGACAGGCGACAGCCTGTCGCGCAGGCTGCGAGGAGGAGGCACGGAAGCCGACTGGAAGACGCACCATGGATGGTTGCTTGCGAGCAGGAGTCGCTAATGTTTTCCACGTCGTATCGCCACTGATATTTCTGCCATGAATGACGCCACCATCGCACCACATATCCGCCTGGCCGCCGCGGACGACGACGAGTTCATCCTCAGTCTCGTCCCGCGCTTCGTTGCGTTTGATCTGCCTGTCTGGCGCAAGCGCAGCGAAACCCTGGCCGGCATCCGCGACGACATTGCCCGTCACCTGCGCGAACTGCCGCCGGCGTCGCATCTGTATGTGGCCGAAGACGAAGACGCGGTGCGCCTGGGCTTCCTGCACCTGCAGACGCAAAAGGATTTCTTCACCGGCGTGCTGAACTGCCATATTTCCGACCTGGTCGTGGCGCCTGAAAGCGATGGCAAGGGCATCGGCAGCGCCTTGCTTGCATTTGCCGAACGCTGGGCCAAGGAACACCGTTGCCGTTACCTGACGTTGGGCGTGTTTCCAGCCAACGAACGCGCGCGTGCGCTGTATGAGCGCCATGGCTATGGGATCGAAACCCTGCGCATGGCCAAGGCGGTGAAATAGGCGCGGACACGCACTGTCATCGCCGATTCGCAAATTTCAGGGAAACTCCAAACCAGTTCACTGAACTGGTTTGGAGTTTCAGCGAGTCAGGGATGAATCGCTTGCGCATCGATTGCGGCGCAATCGATGCGCTGAGCCGAGTCCGGGCCTGTACCGGACTTGGCGTATTTGAACCAAGTTCTGGATGAACTTGTGTTCAAACTAGATAATTTTCCGTATGCTGCATTTCCAGATGCCGGACGTCAGGCGGCTGCATTGCGCCTGACGCGTGGCGAAGCTGAGGAGGAGGCAATGCTGTCGGAAGTAGTGACTAGCGGCGACCACAGTGTCAGCAGCATCGGCACGACGCGGTTGCTGTCGCTGGATTCCAGCGGCCGTATCCTGGACTGGATGTCATGGCAGGACGCAGTCTGCCTCTACGTGCGCGGCGCCGTTGCCTGGACCCTGGGCGATCCCTGCCTGACCATCCATGGCGGCACGAACCGCCTGCGCGGCACGCAAAGCCTGATTGACCTGCACCCGATTGTTGCCAGTCGCGGCCATGCGCGCCAGACCGTCATCGACCCCGCGCCTGCCCTGACCAATGCGGCACTGTTCTCGCGCGACCGCATGCTGTGCATGTATTGCGGCGATCATTTCAGCCGCGGCGAATTGACCCGCGATCACGTCGTGCCGTTGTCCAAGGGCGGACGCGACGCATGGGAGAACGTCGTCACCGCCTGTCTGTCATGCAATGTCGGCAAGGGCTGCCACACCCCGCAGCAAGCAGGCATGCCTCTGCTCGCAGTGCCGTACCGGCCAAGCTGGGTCGAACATCTGATTCTTTCCAACCGCAACATCCTTGCCGACCAGATGGAATTTCTGGTCAATCATCTGCCGCGCAATCGGCGATTTGCCAACCGATAGCTACCCGCATCAAGCGCACACGCGCCGCCGAAATAAACCCGGCAACGCGTGCGTCGAATCGCTCAATTTCAACGCAGTGTCAGGTTGGTGCCAAAAGGTGTCCCGTCCGTCACGTTGTTGAAAATCCGGTTGTCGCCAAACGACGACACTTTCCCACCTATGCCGGTTGAATTGTTGGTGACGGTTGAACGCGACAAGGCGATGGTGGCCTGACTGCCGGAAGTTGTAACGCCCGAGCTGGAATTGTCGGCGACGATCACATCGTCGACCGTTATGCGCGCCGTCGAGTCCGAACTAAAGGAATTGATTCCAAACGCGTTCTGACTAACTGTTGAATGTCGAATCTCCACAATGCCGTTCTTTACCTGCAGGCCAAAGCCAGCATTCTGCACCAGTCGGGTGCGATCCAAGGAAGCACTCGGTGTCGCCCCCGAACCTTGCACGAAGACTGCCGCCGTGACTGCACCCGTCGTGTTGTTCACCGTCGTGTCGGTCACAAGCAGCGTCGAGGCGGCCGATGGCTCGAAATCGATGCCATTCTGTGAAAAGCCCTGAACTACGCAGTGCTCCACGATCAGCTTGGCTCCGCCGGTAAACCGGATACCGTTCAGACCAGAACCGTTTGTACCTTCCACGGTCAATCCGCGGAGCGTGACAACATCGCTTGCGCCAGCAGCGATGACGATGCCGTTCGTACCCGCCACGAGGACGCTGGCCACGGTACCGACTGCCTCTATCGTGATCGCCTTGGTGATAGTCACGGCACCAAAACCACCCGGATCGAGGGCATCGATCGTGCCGCCAGGGAAGGTCTTGGAAATCGCCCCGGCGAAAGTCTTGCAAGGCGCCGTGCGACTGCAAGGATTAGCATCATCGCCTACACCGGACACCCATGTCCGGGTTGCTTGCGCAAACGCACTTGAAGTTGCAAGAAGGAGCAGCACAAGAATCAGAAACTGCTGGGTAATCCGTTTGTCGAACATGGTATTTCCCCCGTCATGTGATGGAACTATATAGTCCTACTCGCCCGCGACTTGATATTCAAAGTGTTCCCGCCAGACCGGCGGCAAGGGTGCATATTCGGGCGTGCACATGGCGTGAATAAAGGCCGCCGCAATGACCGTTCGCGCGGGATGTAATATGACATTGCGAGGTCGTGACTGGTCGGGGACGATATGCGCAATTTTGCCCAATGCTTGATGTTCGGCCTGTTCCTGGTTGCCGCGCTATGCAAGCCGGTGTATGCGCAGATTCCCGCCAACGACAACTGGGCGAACGCGACTGTAATCGCCACGCTGCCCTTCAGCACCAGCGAACCCAACATGGGCAACGCCACGCTGGAGGCGGCGGTGGATCTGGACCCGCCGTGCCGTCGCTCCGGTGACAATCCGGTGAATCACACGGTCTGGTACAAGTATACAACGGGTGCTGCCAGCGAATATCTGACGCTAACGATTCCGGACAACCACACGCCCTCCGGATTGATCAGCGTCTACACGGGCAACCCAGGAACATTCAGCATCGTTTCCGGCGGCTGCAACGGCGTGAATTTCTCCCTCTTCACGCGCCTGGCAGGCCTACGCCTCGCGCCGAATACGACGTATTCGATCCAGGTTGGCTCAACCTTTGCCAACGGCACGTTGACCTTCAACGTGACCAGCGCGGTGCAATATCACGTCACCAAGACCGCCGATACAAATGACGGCACCTGCGATTCCGACTGTTCATTGCGCGAAGCCATCTCGGCAAGCAATGCGACCCCAGGCGCGGTGATCATTCCGGCGGGCACGTACGCCCTGACCATTCCCGGCGCCACCGAATACAACAATGCGACCGGCGACCTGAACGCAATCGCCGGCATGGGCATCTACGGTGCCGGCATGAAGCAAACAGTGATCGATGCGAACCATCTGGATCGCGTCATCAATCTGGATACGAACCGGTCGGGAAGCATGGCCTTCGCACTGGGCGATCTGACCATCAGGAATGGCAGCGTCACGGTTACACGCACCATTCAGTACGACACGTATGGCGGCGGATTGGCGGCTCTTGGGCAAGGCGATTTCATCGGGCTGGAACGCGTCGGTGTGGCGTCGAGCTTCGCTGATCAGATCGGCGGTGGAATTGCGCTGTTCGTGCCTGGCACGATACGCGACAGCTGGATTGGCAATAACGCGAGCAATCAGAATGGCGGCGGCGGGCTGGCGTACTCGTACGACACCAATCGCAAACTAAGCATCCGCGGCTCGACTTTTTCCGGCAACACGGCGAACGGACCGGGTGGTAGTGGCGGCGGTCTCTACGCGCAGGGCACGCTGCTGGTGGCCAACAGCACGATCAGCGGCAACCATGCCACCAGACAAGGCGGTGGCATCGATTCGGAATCCAACGGTTCGCTGTCGATGGCAAACAGTAGCGTAGTTTTCAACACCGGGCATACCAATCCTTCGGCTTCGCAATCCGGTGGCGGTGTGCGCTTGGGCGGAAACTTTCCCAGCACGATCGTCAACAGCATCATCGCCTACAACACCGTGGCCAATGTCAACGATCCGCCCGATTGCGCCAAGTCCTCCGCCACCCTGACCAGCAGCTACAACCTGGTGCAATTCCCCAACAACTGCGCGTTCGCGGGAGTCGGCGATGTCGTGGGCGTGGTTGCTGGCGTGTCGTCGAGTCTGGCGGACAATGGCGGCGCGACGCTGACGCACGCCCTCAATTTCGGCAGCCCGGCACTCAATAGCGGCGATCCCGCCGGCTGCAAGGATGTGAATGGTCTTGCCCTGCCTTTCGATCAGCGCGGTGCCGGATTCCCGCGCAGCGTCGGCGCGTTCTGCGACAAGGGCGCACTGGAAAGCCCGACAGTCACGCCACCGGGCGCGCCTGACATGGCCAGCGCCAGCGACAGCGGCAGTTCGGCCAGCGATGACAACACCGCGGTGCAGACTCCCGCATTCAGCGGCAGTTGCGTCAGCGGCAATCAGATCCAGATGCAGGTGGACGCCATCAATGTCGCGCCCGTCGTCACCTGCACTTCGGGCAGCTATGCGATCACCGTGTCTGCGATCATCGCCGACGGCACGCACGCGATCACCGCGACCGCCACCAGCGCCAGCGTAACCTCGCTGCGCTCGGTTCCGCTCATGGTGACCATCGCCACCGTTCCGCCGATCGTGACGATCGGCACACATCCGCCGAATCCAGATACCAATTCAAATCCCACGTTCGGCTTTTCCTCGAACGAAGCCGGCAGCGTGTTCCAATGCAGTCAGAATGGCGTGACCTTCAGCGCGTGCACCAGTCCGACCGTCATCAGCGTCGGTTTGGGTCTGCACACCTTCTACGTGAACGCGACAGACTTGGCCGGCAACACCACGGCGTCGCCGACCACGTTCTCCTGGAACGTCCTGCAAGCGCAGACGATTACGTTCAATCCGCTCGCCGACGCCACTCTTGCGCAGTCGCCAATCAACCTGAGCGCCATCGCGTCGTCCGGCCTAGGCGTTGCTTTTAGTTCGTTGACCGCCTCCTGCGGCGTCGCCGGCAACAGCGCGACCTTGCTTGATCTGGGCCAGTGCACGATCCGCGCATCGCAACCCGGCGACGGCGTCGCCTATGGCGCGGCGCCGGATGTCGACCAGAGTTTTGCCATTCGGCCGCCAGCCCCGGGAGCGCCAAGCCTTGATCCTGCCTCCGACAGTGGAGTCTCGAACAGTGACGGCATCACCAACGCCGCCAATCCTGTGTTCACCGGCACGTGCACCAATGGCGACAACATTCAGTTGAACACCAATCTCGCTGCCACGGGATCACCAATAATCTGTAGTGCCAGCGCCTACACCATCGCGGTCGCGCTGGCCGAAGGCGCGCAGTTGATCAGCGCCACGGCGACGCGATCCAGCGTCGATAGCGCAGCATCCAGTGGCGTCAGTATTGTTGTCGATCGCACAGCACCGGCGGCGCCGTCGATCACGGCGCCGGTCGGCCCCACCGCGCCGACGTTCACGGTTGGCGGCACCGCCACCGAAACCGACGGACGCATCACTGTGCTGGAATCTGCAACCACGAGGTGCAGCGCGAACGGGCCGTTCGCCACCGGCACCTGGTCGTGCCAGTCAGCGATAGGCAGCGGCGGCGCGCACAACCTGGTGGCGACACAAACCGATCTCGCAGGCAATATCAGCGCGGCATCCGCACCGTTCATCGTCAACATCGATCTGGTCTTCCGCAACGGCTTTGAGTAATTGCCGAAGTCCACTGCAGCCTGACCCGTCTTTGCGACGGGCTCCCTGTTTGCGACGCAGTTCGCAATTCTGCCGATGCCATCAAGGTTCGGCGCAAGAATCCGCCGGAGAATTGAACGGCGAAGTACGAAACCTCGGTCTATCCCGTCGGGGATGGGAGGAGCATTTCATGAAACCAGCATCCATTGCTTCATGCGGTCTGCTGCTTTTGGCGACGTCAGCGTTCGCGCATGAAGTCGAATTCAAGAGTCCCGGCCCCGGCATGCATTTCACCGTGGGTCAGCCGATCATCGTTTTCGCCGACTTGTTCGACGTCAATGACGGGCACGGGATAATTGCTTGTCCGCCTGGACAAAACGTGAACCCCATGAACGGCGTGCCTGGTCCGGCAACCTGTTCCGGCGGCGGCACGCCTACTGGCTGGCCGCAGTTCCAGGTCCTGGTCGACAACGTGGTGCAGACCGACGATGTCACTCACGCCACGACCGTGCGCGGCACCACCAATTTCGACGGCAACATGAACCCGGACCCGATCGACTTCAATCGTTTCAGCGTGAGCGGGCTGGCGGTCGGCAGCCACCAGGTGAAGATACGCGGCTTGTTCGCACCGCCGCCGTCGTCCAACGGCGCCACCCAAGACAGCATCCCGATTACGATTGTCGTCGATGCACTGCCGACGGGCAGGACAACGCTGAGTCTCAACGCCAATGTCGCCGGTGCGATCAACTGGACCAATCTCATCGTCGTCGGCAATGGCCATAGCGTGGCTGCGAATGGCAACGTGGTTATTTCCAACTCGCTGGTGACGGGCATGGGTTCGGCGTCCGCAAACGGGATCAGCGGTACCGCGACGTCACTTGATATCGAGAATTCAGTATTCGAGGCCACAGCGGCGGTTGATCTGACGGTGACCGGCAACGCCACCATCAACAACAATGAATTCCGCTCGAACAATCTGCTCACGTTCGAGTCGTCCAATCCCGACGCGTCGCCGATCATAACCCTGCGCGGCAACAGCGCGGCGACGAAATTGTTCCAGGGCAATCGCACCGGCGCCGGACGCGTGGTCTTTTCCAATACGAACCACTGGCTGATCGGCGGCGACACCGACGACAAGACCAATATCCTGATCGGCCCGCGCAGCACGCTGTACCTGGTCGACGGCACCGGCAACGTCACCGTGCGCGGCAATTATGATCACCACAACTATCGCGGCGGCTGGAGTCAGGGCTTCAACCTGTCGTTCGGCTGCGGGGCCTGCGGCATCTCCACCGGCGGCGGAATTCTCATCGAACACAATCTGTTTCGCGGCGGCTCGTGGCCGGTACAGGATCTTTCCGGCGAATTTCGCTACAACCTCGTCTACGGCTACGGCCACACCTGGCTGCGCAGCGCCTTCGACAACGCGGTGATCCACCACAATGTCTTTGCGCCGGAAGCCGGCGGCGGCGACCTGAATCAGGGCATATGGTTCTACGGCGGAGAGACGGGTATACAGATATACAACAATACTTTCGACGGCGGCGGCCCTGCAGTCGGCGATTTCGCCGGGCCGACGGTGCAGGTCAACAACGCGTCGCAAGTGATCAGCCTGCGCAACAACCTGATGACGTTTTCGCGCAACTATGAAAATAGTCCGGGCGATCCGCGCGTCATCGGCGACTCCGCCACCCTGGCTTCGGCCGACTACAATGCGTTCTATTCGCCCGACAACACCACTCACGACAACTACAACATCACCGGCTTGAGCGAGCCGGCGGTCGGCGCGCACGACGTCAGCGGCAGTGGCGGCGGAACGATTGGCGTAGTCGATGGGCAACTGACTGCGATGCCGTTTGCGGGGCAGCGGATCGACCCTTACGAATCCGTCGTCGATGAAGGTGCCGTGTGGCAACGCACGCAGAAACTATCGACAATCCTTGCTGCATTCCGCGCACGCTACAAGCCGTCTGCGACCAGTCCCGTCGTCAATCATGGCGATCCGCAGGACAACGATGCAAACGGGCGACGCACGGATATTGGCGCGATCGATCTGAACGGGCACAACGCGGATCTATTCGGAAAATTCGGCGATGTGATTTTCAGCAACGGTTTCCAATAGGCACCGGGTGCTACGAAAGCTGTGCAGCAGCGATTGTCTAAGGGTTCAGGCGGGTTTCGCCTCGAGCAACGTTCGCCGTGGATTTTTCCTTGATCGACTGGATCAGTTCGTCCTCGAAGGCCAGCACGGAATTCATCCGTTCGGGCGGTTGGTCACGCGGTCCTTCTCGTCGCCGGATGTCTGGCGCCTTGGTCCGGCTCGTCTTGGACTGAGCCGGCTTGGTCTGCCCCAGGATCCATTGAACCCAGGCGGCCGCAAGCAGTCGCCTGCGGTCGCGATCGAAGTGCGCGGTATACACGCGTGCCGTCAGCACCGCTTTGCCAAGAAAGTACCAGGCCCCATAGAACAATCCGGCGGTGCGCAGCAAATCCAGGCTGGGTTCCGGCACCCAGGACGCAATCGCGTAACCGTCGCTCTTGATCCAGTAGAGCAATCCATACACGGGAGCAAATAGGAACGGCGTGCGGCCAACCGTCAGCACCAGCCAGTCGATCGAGTCTTCCGCGATGGCTTCCAGGCGATCGGCCTGAAGGAGGGGATCGCCTCTGAACGCCCAGATGCCGATGACGCCATCGATCACCATGACGATGATCGGCAAGCCAAATAGCTGCAGCACCGTGGGGTCGGTCAAGAAACCGAAAGTCGCCTTGATCCCGCCCTGAGTGATCCCGTAAAAAATGCCCAGGCCGAACAGGATTGCCACCGACAGCAGAAACGACTGCATGGCCTGCCACCGTCCCTGGCTGGTCTTGTACGATTCTCCGAGCACGGCGAGCACAAGCGCGCGGACGAAATCCAGCGGAAACAGGAAGGCGATTCCAAGCATCCAGGTTTCCGACGGTTGCCAATCCGGGAGTTGCGCCAGATAGATGAATCCCGCCGCGAGCGTCACCGGAATCAGTGTCGACAGGATCAGCGACCGCCAGTCGGTGCCCATTGCTGGATCGCCCACGTCTGCCATCGAATCGTCCCCATACCGCGCAACTGCGCTATCAATACAAACGTCCCGACGGAACATAGCGAACGCTCACCCCGCAGCGGCTTGCCATGATCGTTCAGGCAATCCTGCCTTCGGCAGAAAGCCACAATGCGGCCCGACGGGCGCCGCTTGGGGGGATTTAACTTGCTGCTGCCGACACGATAAACGAAAATGGCATGCTGACTTGATGACTTGCCTTAAATGATCGACTCCCAGCGCTACCCGCGCCTCGCCCAAATAGACTCCCCCGCCGACCTGCGCAAGTTCGGCGAAGGCGAGTTGCCTGCGATTGCAGGCGAGTTGCGCGACTATCTGATTGAATCGGTGGCCGGAACCGGCGGACATTTCGGCGCGGGCCTGGGCGTGGTCGAGTTGACGGTGGCGCTGCACTATCTTTTCAACACGCCGGAAGATCGCCTGGTCTGGGATGTCGGCCACCAGTGCTATCCGCACAAGATCCTCACCGGCCGCCGCGACCGGATTTCCTCGATCAAGAAAAAGGATGGTCTGGCGCCGTTTCCCAGGCGCGACGAAAGTTCATTCGATACGTTTGGCGTCGGTCATTCGTCGACGTCGATCTCAGCGGCACTTGGCATGGCGATCGCGGCGCAGCGCCAAAATGACTCACGCAAAGTCGTTGCCGTCATCGGCGACGGCGGCCTGACCGGCGGCATGGCTTACGAAGCGCTGCATCACGGCGGCGACATCGATCCGGATCTGCTGGTGATCCTCAACGACAACCAGATGTCGATCAGCGAGAACGTCGGCGCGCTGCCGAAGATGCTGGCGCGCCTGATGACCAGCCGCACGCTCAGCGCGCTGCGCGAAGGCGCCAAGAAACGCCTCAAGCGCGATGGCTTCCTTTACCGCTTCCTCAAGCGCTGGGAAGAACACGCCAAAGGCATGTTCGTGCCGTCTACGCTATTCGAAGAACTGGGCTTCCACTATTTCGGCCCCATCGACGGCCACGACCTGCCGCTGCTGCTGCATTCGTTGAAAACGCTGAAAGAGCTGAAGGGCCCGCGGCTTCTGCACATCATCACGACCAAGGGTAAGGGCTATGCGCCGGCCGAACGCGAACAGATCGAGTACCACGCGGTCGGCCCGTTCGATCCGGTCAAGGGCGTGGCGAAAAAAGGCGCCGGCAAGCAGTCCTACACGGAAGTGTTTGGCGATTGGCTGTGCGATATGGCCACGGCCGATACGCACCTGTACGCCATAACTCCGGCGATGCGCGAAGGTTCCGGTCTGGTGCGCTTTTCCAAGGAGTCTCCACAAAGATACTTCGACGTCGGCATTGCCGAACAACATGCGCTGACGCTGGCAGCCGGTATGGCCTGCGAAGGCGCCAAGCCAGTGGTGGCGATCTATTCCACATTCCTGCAGCGCGGCTACGACCAGTTGATCCATGATGTCGCCATCCAGAACCTGGACGTCACGTTTGCGGTCGATCGCGGCGGCGTCGTCGGCCCCGATGGTGCCACCCACGCGGGCAGTTTCGATCTGAGCTATCTGCGCTGCATCCCGAACATGCTGGTGATGGCGCCAGCCGACGAGAACGAATGCCGGCAACTGTTGACGACAGGCTTCCTGTACAAGGGCCCCGCAGCAATACGCTACCCGCGCGGCACGGGTCCCGGTGCGAAGATCGAAACCGAATTGAAGTCGTTGCCAATCGGCAAGTCCGAGGTACGTCGACGCGGGGCCAATCTTGCGATTCTGGCGTTCGGCAGTCCGCTTGCCGCAGCTATTGAAGTCGGCAATGAACTCGGCGCCACCGTCGTGAACATGCGCTTCGTCAAGCCGCTCGACGAGGAATTGGTCCTTGAACTGGCGCGCACGCACTCCGCAATCGTCACTGTCGAAGACAATGCGATCGCCGGAGGTGCCGGCAGCGCCGTCACCGAACTGCTGACGGCAAAAAATATACAAATGCAGATCATGCAATTGGGCCTGCCCGATGCGTTTCTGGAACACGCCAGCCGCGAGCAGTTGCTGGCTGAAGCAGGTATCGATGCAGCGGGTATCCGTAGCGCCGTTTTCAAGCGCTGGCCGCAGTTTGTGCCGACTGTGGCTCCCATCCGCAGCGCAAGCTAGGATCAGGTTTTGCGCTGACCCTCACGACTCGACGGCGATAGCCGGCTCGAGCTTCGTGGCGACCGGCCGCCCGACGCGTGAAATCCAGAAAACGCCGAACACGGTCAATGCCGTTGAGATCCATCCGTTCGTGGCATAGCCAAGAATTTCGCCGCCGCTGCCGGTGCTCAAGAGCATTCCGCCGAACCAGGCACCGAGTCCTGCGCCGAGCTGCTGGATCGCCATGTTGACGCTGAGGAAGGCGCCGCGCTTTGGGGCGTCGGGCACCATGGTCATCAGCGCCTGAATCGGGATGAAGCGGCCGGACATCGACACCATGAAGAAGGGAAAGAAGGCGATGAGCGCGAGCAAAGGCCAGGCCGGTAAATGCGTGATCGTCAAGATCGGCAAAATAGAAAACAGCGCAACGCCACGGAATACGCGGGTCTTGCCGTAGCGATCGGATAGTCGACCGATCGCGCGCGCCGTGAACAGCGTGGCCACACCCCCGGCCAGGTAAATCCACGAGATCTGCTGCGGCAGGACTCCAAGATTGGCCACCAGTACAGGCGAGATGAACGGGATCACGATCATGTTCGATACCACCATCGCGCCGCTTAATGCGAATGCGCGCAGGTGGCGCGGATTGACCAACAGCTCGAACAGGTCGGGCAAGGTCTTGGACAGTGCAGGCCGAAGCTTCGCGAAGTGGCCGGTCAGCGACGGCACGATGCGCAGGGCGCCTAGCCAGATCAACACGCACGACGCGACCAGCAG
The DNA here is from genome assembly GCA_038244165.1 of Lysobacterales bacterium. Classification (GTDB taxonomy): domain Bacteria; phylum Pseudomonadota; class Gammaproteobacteria; order Xanthomonadales; family Rhodanobacteraceae; genus Rudaea. The sequence continues at coordinate 11,819 of JBBRTT010000003.1, forward strand.
AAAGAACGCCGATTGCCAGCCGTACTGCGCGCCGAGCGCGACGCCGAGCGGAACGCCGAAGATCGCCGCAATCGAGAACGACGTCATCACGATGCCGGTCGCCGCACCGCGACGCGACTCCGGAATCACGTCGCCAACCACCGCCATGACGATCGAGCCGAGTACGCCTCCACTGAGGCCTGCAAACGCGCGCGCCAGAAGCAGGGTCTGGAAATCCGCAGCCAGGGCGCAGCCCAAGTTCGAGAGCGCGAACAAGGCGTACATCGCCAGCAACAGGCGCCGGCGATCGAAGCGGTCGATGTACGTGGCCGCGAACAAACCCGACAGTCCGGCGCACCACGAGTACGCGGAAACCGCGGTCGCAAACGCGGCCGGGCCGATGGTGAAGGCGTGCATGATCTGCGGGCCGAGCGGCATCATCACCATGAAATCCATGATGACGGTGAACTGGGTCAGCGCAAGCAGCCAGAGCAAGCCGCGTTCGCGTGTCGGCGAGAGCAGCGCAGGAATATTTGCAGCAACGGCTGTCATGTCAGCGCAGGTCCTTTATTTCGTTGGTGGCGCGGTCGAGGATGATCTGGATCTGCTTGAGTTGTTCGTCGGGCAACATTTCGCCGCGCGCGCGCTCGACGAGCGCAATTTTTAGTTCGTGCAAACTGTTGCGGATGCTGCCATGGCCGTGAGCGCCGTGACCACCGTGCCGGCCGCCATCGGACATACGCGCGGTGATAGCCTCGACGAAACCGCGGTTCTCCTCCAGGAATGACCGGCCCTCGGGCGTGATTGCGTGCAGCTTCTTGTTGCCGTCGGGCGTGACGACGACGTGGCCCATATCCTCGAGCATCGCCAGCAGCGGATAGATCACGCCGGGACTCGGACAGTAGCCGCCGCCGACGCGCTGCTCGATTGCCTTGATGATTTCATAGCCGTGCCGGGGTTGCTCGGCAATCATCTGCAACACGACGTAGCGCAGCGCTCCGGCATCGAACATCTTGTGGCCGCGCATGCGATGACCCGCGCCGTGATGATCGCCGCCGTGATGATCGCGCACGCGACCGTGAAAGCGCTGGCGTAGTCTACGGAAAGAGAACATGGGAAATCCTTAGATATATCGTATTAAGATATATCTTAAAGAATTATCCCCTGATTGCAAGCGTTTTGTGGCGCCGTAGCCGTCTCGCTAGATAACGCGACCACCGGTCACCCGTTCCCGCCCTTCCAGATCGCGCTCGGTAAATACTTCCACAAATCCACTTTTTTCCAGCAAATCGCGCACCGCGATTGCCTGCTCATGCCCGTGTTCGAACATCAGCCAACCGCCCGGCTGCAGGCACGCTGGAGCTGTGCGAACAATCGCACGAATCGCTTCGAAGCCATCCGCGCCGGAAGCGAGCGCCGCGCGTGGTTCGAAGCGCAGATCGCCTTGCTGCAGATGGACATCCGCAGCGGCGATGTACGGCGGATTGCTTGCGATCAGATCGAACTTGCGCGTGCCGAGCGCCGCGCACCAGTCGCCCTGCGCGAAGTCGACGTTGGCGATATGCAGCCGTCCGGCATTGCCGCGTGCCACGGCCAGGGCTGCGGTGCTGCAATCCGTCGCCACCACACGTGCCTGCGGGCGTTCCTTCGCCAGCGCCAACGCAATTGCGCCAGAACCGGTGCCGAGGTCCGCAATATCCACTTTTACATTTTGTGAAATTCGCTGCAGAGCAAGCTCGACCAATAACTCTGTTTCCGCGCGCGGGATGAGTACGTCCGACGTAACCGCCAGATCCAGAGACCAGAACTCGCGACGGCCGGTCAGATAGGCAATCGGCTCGCCGGCCGCGCGCCGCGTCAGCAGCGCGTGGAACCGCTCGCCATCCGCGGCATCGAGCGCGTCGTCGGCATGCGCATACAGCCACGCGCGATCGCGGCCCAGCGCATGACCGAGGAGCAGTTCCACTTCACGTGCCGACTCGTCACCGCCCAGGTTGTCAGCGGCGGCGGCGAGCAGGCCGCGTGGTGTGATGGGGCCTGCGCTCACGCAGTTCCAGAGTCCGGCTTTGCCACAGGCGCAGGCTGGGCTATCGCGATGGGCTTGACCCGAGCGCGCCAGTAGCCATCCTTCGTCCATGCAGCAAACCCGACGCGCAGCCAGCCGATCAGCGCATTCGCCAGCCACAATGCCCAGGCCAGCATCAACACTTTGTATACCCACAGCGGCAAACTGAGCGCAGTGGCCTGCGGCAACGCATCCGTGCTGCGGTCGGCAAACCATTGCAGCGATTGCGTACTGGAACCATTGCCGGTGACGTGCATGTCCGGCTGGCCGAGCAGGCCTTGCGGAATCGCTGATGCCAGCGCCATCAGCGCGACGACCGTCAGCACCACCAGCGCCACCTGCACCAGGTTGAAGCGCCAACTCACCGCCGGCAACTCGCCGCGCCCGCGCCAATCGAACGCAAACAGCCAGGCGACGACGACGAGCAGCGCGCCCCAGGAGAACGTGGAGAATCCCAGGCCCAGCAGCAACCAGTCGTGGAAACGCAGACGCGTGCGCCGCGTGCGTGCAAGCGCAAACGCAATCGCAATCATGACTACGAGTTCGCCCCAGTACAGTACGGCCGGACCCACCGCCGGGCCAAACGCCGCCAGCAACCAGCGGTCGGCCGGCAATTGCAGACCCAGGGTGACATTCGCTGCGGACAAACCGAGTGCGACCGCCGGCGTCTGCACAAACGTGCTGATCTCGCTGGCATCTCGGAAGCGCACCTCATACTGATGCGTGCCCGGCACGACGGGCAGACTGAGCTTGCCGTCGAGCGCGCGAAGATTGAGCACCTGGCCGTCGCGGCTGACGCCAAGAATTTCTGCGGCTTTCGGCAAGGTCAGCACCTGGTCGCCGCCTTGGCTTGCGCGCTGGGTGAAGTCCAGCACATGCGTGGAAGCGCGTTGCCCGGACTGGGTGAATAGACGAACCGCATCAATCGCGCGCGACGCGCCCTGCACCACGGCCGGTCGCGTGATCCGCAGCGTAAGCGTCTCTCCGGGCAATGGATGGAACTCAAAATTGCGGAAGTCGTTCGGATTGTCGCCGGTGTCCAGGCCGACACCTGGCACACCGCTGAATTCGACATGCCAGGTCGGGCTGACCAGCACATGCCAGACCTCGGCGCGATCGGCAAGCGCCGGCGCAGTCAGGGTCAGCGCATCGGCTTTGTCGAGCGTGCTCGACCAATCCATCTCGGCGGCGCCGTCGCCTATTGCCGCCGGCACTTTACCGTTTTGCACTTTTATACCGGTGGTCGTGACATGTTCGCCAGACAACACCGGCACCTGGACGATGAATCCCCCCTGCGCGGGCGACAGGCGCTGCACCGCGGTGGCGGCGCTCCATTCCAGCCCCAGCGACAAGTTGCGCACCACGCGCACATACGGCGGGAACTGCTGCACGCCATTGCTCGGCGTGCTGCTGGCGTTGTCATGCGCACGCGCCAGGGTCAGGGTCTCGGTAAGCAGTTGGTCTTCGGACAGGCCGGACGCTTCCCAGCCGCGGCCCTGGAACAGAACACGCGCAGGCTTCAGCGCAAACGCCAGCGCGATCTTGTCGCCGTGCGCGGCGAATTCGAGCTGGACGCGATGCACGCCGCGATTGAGCGTCAGCCAGATACCGCCATTGGCGTCGCGCACGACCGCGTCGTCGGCGACGCCGTCCACTTGTACACTTTTCAGCGTTGCTGCCGAGGCATCATCCGGCAGGGGCACGGCCACGCGCTCGCCGGCATGCGCTTCGAGCACGACATTCAGCGCATCGCCATTCGCCGTGATCTGCGCCTCGGCTACGCTGGCGCAGGCTGGCACGCATTTCGGCGCTTCGATCGCGCGCTGGCGCAGCTGGTTCAACAGTTCCTCCGATGGATAGCTTTGCGCCTGCGCGTTTGAAGACAGCGCGAGGCCGCCAAGCAGCAGCGCACCGATGCCGAGCGCGGCACCACGCGTCGGGCGTGCGCCGCCCAAAGTCCGAAACAGACGCAGGATCAGCCATGCCAGCAGGCCCGCGAGCACGATGCGCAGCGGCCGCACCAGCCAGGGCGGCGCGATCAGCAGATGCACGCTCTGCGACACCAGCACCGGCCCGCTCCAGTTCAACCACGCCGTGCTGCCCAGATTCCAGCTGGGAATTCCGCTGCCGGTCTGCACCACGGTCGTTTCTGCGTAGTGATCGATCTGTTTGGCACGTTGGATTGCGGCATGATCGATGGTGACAACGGGATTTGCGGTTTCGATCTCCACGCGCCGGATACTCGAGCCGGTGACAACCACAGTATCCAGCGCGCGTTTATCGGCGCGCTTTTGCGGAGCGTTCATCCCACCGACGGATTTTTGCACCGGCATCGCCTCTTCCCGCGGCGGCGGCGGTGGGGCCATCGGCGCAGATGCAGGCGCGGGTGTGGCCAAAGACATTTCCGCGGCTTCTGACTTCATTTCATCATTGCCCGCGATACCGCGTTCCTCCATGAGCAGGCCGCTCAGCGGATAGGCAATGCCGCCTTCTTGCTCAAGCTGCGGATACAAGGCGAAACGTATTTGATTGGCGAAGAACGGCAACGCCACCAGCACCAGCAGAACCAGCGCCGCACGACGCAGCCACTCTGCCGCGCGCGAAAGCTTTCCGGCGGGCAACGCGCGCACGATCAGGGCAAACGCCAACGCCGCGAGCACAGTCCATAGCGGCGATCCGGTTTCCTGATAGCCAAGGACCAGGTAAACCACGACCGCCACCGCGCCGAGCGCGCCGAACAATCGCCACGCCAGCAGCGCGACGATCGCACAAAGAAAAATGTCGAGCAGGCTCCAGCGCGATATCCAGCTGCCAGCGGCGCTGTCGGCACCCGGCGCGCCCAGCAATTTGTATCCAAATGGAAAATGCAGCGTCGCCTGGACATGGTCGAAGGTCTGTTGCCAGCCGGCGACCGGCATTGCCGCAGCGGCGGCAATGCGCACGCCGGCGCCCAGGTTGACGCTGGGTGTGCGCCATTCGACACCACTGGAATCGGGCTTGGTGCCGCGCGTGACCAGGAGCGGTTCGCCGTTGTACAGCGCCGACGCCTGTTCCAGCGAGAACGGCGCCGCCACGTCGAAACGCCAGCCTTGCGCCATGTTGCCGCCGATGCGATCGCGTGCGAACCAGCCGTCGCCATTGAAATCCAGCCACGCCTCGCGCGCCAAACTCAGGCGATTGCCCTCGTCTGCAGCCAAGCCGCGCGAGCGCTCCTCAATCGTGAGCTTGGCGCCATTTTCCAGGGCAAACGCCGGCAGCGCCTGCCACTCGGCGGGCACTTCTGCCTGGCGCGGGTCCAGCTGCACGGCCCCGCTGGCTGCCGTCACCCGCAAGTGCGGCGTCGCTGCATAGCTCCACACTTCCTGCTTCGGCCAGGGAGCGGCCGGCAGAGTTGCCGCGGCGGTTGCCAGCGGTGCCGTGGCGCGTGCTTCAATGGTCAGCGTGTCGCCACCGGGCTGCACCTGAATGTGCAGGCGACCGTCACCATCCAGCCGCGCCGGCCACGTGCTGTTCAACGCCAGCGGCGCAAAGCCCGCGGGCAATACCGGTCCGAGCACTTCCTCGCGCGCCTGGCCGGCGACCGAAAACACGATGCGCGTGCTCAGCTGCGCGGGCACGCCGTCGGTGAGCAGTCGATAGACGCGCAGATCGATATTGTCGGCTTCGGGCGCAGCGGCGCTGACGCGTCCGAGGGTGATCTGGGTTCCATCGCGCTGCACGGGACTCACCGTCTTGCCATCGACGCTGAGCGCAACCAAGCCGATGCTCGCGGGAATTTCAAGACTCTGCGGTTGCTCGTGCCAGGGAATGCGTCCGCTAATTTCGTAGCTGCCTGGCTGCAACCACAACGCCGGAGCTTCGGCGTCGTCGGCGAATGCGTGCGTCAACACAGGCTGTCGCGTCGCGTTGACGGCGACCTGCTGCGGCCAGTGTTCGCCGTCGCCCGGCAACGGCACCCAGCCCGGCGCATCGACGCGCCAGTGAATCGAGAATGTCGCGCCCGCGGACGCGCTGGAAATATTCAGCTTGCCAGGCCAGGCGCAGATGAAATCGGTCGGTTCGTTCGACGCGCTGTTGGCAAGAAACGGGCAGTTGCGATACTCCAGATCCTTGAGCACCCAGGGACGCCAATCCTTGAGTGCGGAAGGAATCGCCGAGTCCGCCACTGGTGGCTGCGCGATCGCAATCGTTGTGGACAGACCAAGAGCAATTGCGAGCAATCTGAGCATGAGCCTCTCCGTGCGTTTTCGCCGCGACGTTGACTGCAACGCGCGGAACATGTTTCCAGGGTTAGCTCAAGGTGCTTCGCTAACCGGTTGCTGCGGTCAGTGCACCAGCATCCGCCAGACTTGCTCGGCCGAAGCCAGGAGGAAGCCGGTGAGAAAACTCAAATAGCTCCAGCGCAGATAGCGGTATTTGTGATGCGCCAGATACGTGCCGAGGCTGTAGATGTCATTTGACATGGCCGCATAGATCGAGCCGTCGGGTTTGAGCGTGCTTGCCATTTCAGTGACATAGCGCTCGCGCGACAATTCTGCAAAATGACCGAAGAACAACAGATTGAAATTCGACGGCAGCTCGACCGTCGTCAGCCGCAGCGGCCGATACTTCGGCAGCACAGCAAGAATCGCCAGCAGCAGCGCGAGCAAGGTGAATACGGTCAACGTGATCACGCTCACCTTCAAATCGTTCTGATCGAGCTTGCCCATGCTCAGGGTAAGAACGATCGACGAAACCGTGATGATGATATTGGCCTTGGTGTCCGCCATCACGCTCAGCGATACGTGATGCTGCTGCGTGGTGCGTAGGATGACATCGGCTGTATTGCGCTCGGGAACGTCAGCGAACAGCGCACTGGCGCGTTGTGGTGCCGGGTGATCCATCGACGCTCCCCATTTTTGAATTATGAAAAACTGCACATCCTGCCGCTGTGTCTATTCCAGCGACCACGGCAACGCCGCGCCACGCTTTTCGCCACGTCCATGTGCCAGAAAGGTGTATCGACCTTTCTCATGACAGAATAGCCCCATGATAGGAAGCGCGCGCTCCCTTGGCAATTATGGCCACGGATGGCCGGTATACCGGAAATGCAGGAGCATTTTCCGGTCGCGCCTGCCGCTGATCTCGTTTGTCAGCGCTTTTTGCGCGTTGTTTCTCGCCGGTTGCACCGACGTGTTCTTCGCCATGGTCGATTCCGGGGCCGATATGCGCAACTTGGAGGAACACCGCGGCATCGTGTTCGACGCCCAAAACGGCCTGGCTCTGGATGCCTACGTACCCAAAAATGTGGTTAAGGCGCCTGTGGTCGTGTTCTTTTACGGCGGCAGCTGGGAGAGGGGAAAACGACGCTGGTACCGCTACGTCGGCGACGCCCTTTCCCATCACGGCGTTCTGGTATTGATCCCGGATTACCGCAAATATCCCGACGTGCATTTTCCCGTGTTCATGCAAGATGCCGCGAACGCCGTCGCCTGGGCACGCGAGCACGTCGCGGAATTAGGCGGCGATCGCAAACGCCTGTTCGTGATGGGTCATTCCGCCGGCGGTCAGATCGCCGCCCTGCTCGCCACCGACAAGCGGTATCTCAACGCCGCCGGACTTGAGCCTCGCGACCTTGCGGGAATGATTGGCCTGGCCGGCGCCTATGATTTCCTGCCATTCGTTGAAAACGAGGCGGAAATTTTCGGCGACACCGAACAAGGCCGCCACGATTCGCAGCCGATCAATTTCATCGACGGTGATGAGCCGCCCATGCTACTGCTGACTGGGACTGATGACGATGAGGTGCCGGCAAGCAATGCCGAGTCAATGACAGAACGCACGCACGCACAGGGCGGAGTCGCCCAACTGAAGTTGTATCCTGGCGTTGAACACTCATCGATCATGCTGGCATTTGCGCGTGAGCGCACTGGGCACGCGCCGGTACTGGCGGATACGCTGGCGTTCATTGTTGATCCGCTCGCGGAGTCGAAGGCGAATGCGGTCCCCGGTTCGCAGCAACCTTGATCTTCAAGCAAAGCTTCCACTCCTCCTGCGGAGGAGCGGGTAACTTCTTTTCTTTACTCGTGTAAAGAAAGAAGTCACCAAGAAAGAAAGCACGTAGGTTGCGCCCCAAGAGGAACTGCTTTCTCGACCTGCAGTGGCGCGAAACGTCCGGTCCAAAAGGTCGACGCCAGAGGATACGGTACCGTCAAGCGACACCGGCTCTACGCAAGAAAAGCTTTGAAGGATCCGCACTTTATCGACGAATACGTAGATGCCATCTGCGCAGCCTTTCCGGGTTCGCGAGCAGTTCCTCGTGGGGCGCAGAACACGCGCTTTCTTTTGGTGACTTTTCTTTGCACGGGCACTGCACCGCAGGAGCGGCGCGAACAGCGAAGCTGGCTGCGAAGCAGCGGAGGGCAGGATGCCCGGAGTCAAGAAAAGTTATCCGCTCAGCCACGGCCGAACGGAAGCACTGGTGCTGGAAGTTACCCACTCATCCTACGAGGAATGCATCAATGCGGAGGATGCGCCTCCGCCCAGGTCGTCAGCGACTTTTCCCCGACGTGCTCGCGCAGCGAATTGCATTGCGAAATACCTTCCAGTGATTGCGCCAGGATGCGCTCGCCGCCAATCAAGTCTTTGATGCGCGGCTCGAAGAAGTTGCGCATTTCGTCGGCTTGCACGCTTGAACAGCGGCCGGTCGCCGGCACCGCCGGAAGGTAGCCGCGTCCAAGCGGCGACATTCGCGCCTTCAGCGCTTCGTAGTGCGCCGTGAACCAGGTCCAGAATGCGGCGCGGTTTTCCGGTTGCTCGATATTGGCGCGATACAGCCGCCCCATTTCACCCAGTTGCACCGCAGGCGTGAGCATGAAGTCGAGCGCGCGTTCTCCCAGTTTCGCATCGCGGGTTGCGCCAAGCGCCGACAGCAGTTCGTAGCGCTGCGCGGTTTCAGTATTGTGGCCGAGTTCGCCGAGCACCGCTTCGAATGCGGGCAGACCGGATTCCTGCACGGTCACCATCATCATGGTCTGCAGCAAATCCGGATCCGCATGCGCAAGATCGACCTTGCCGCCCGTGTCCAGACCAAGAATCGCGCGTCCCTGCAGATTCAGTTCCTTGCGCACTGCCGGATCGCGTACGGTGATCGCGAGAAATTCTGCCAGCCGCACGCGCAGATTCGTGCTCACGGCGGGCTCGCCGGTGCGGCGCTGCAGCCCCAGGGTCTTCAGGCGCGGCGCGTAGAGTGCGATCGCGTAGGCATCCAGCGCCGGCCGCGTCGCATCGGTGGCAAGATGTTCGCGCACCCACTCGATATCCTTCAGCAAGGCCGTGGCGACTTGCGGCATTTCCGAAGTCGCGAGCGCCGGCATCGCCCCAAGCAGCGTGGCAGGCGTAACTTCGCCGCGACGAAAACCGCTGGAGACCGCATCCGCGTAGGTCATCTGCTCGTCCGCGCTGAGCGCAGCGACGTGTTTGCCGAGTGCGGCAAAATCGGCGTCGGTCATGGTGAAACGGTAGTAGCCGGCCGCGTCGGCGTTCGGCAGCAGCCAGTCGGCGCAGCCGCTGTCCACGGCAAACGTCTGTTGCGCCTTGTCCAAAAGGAAACATTGTGTACTTGACTTGTCGGCATGGCCGAAACGCACGCAGACCGGAATGCTCCAGCCGGAACCCTCCTTGCCGAGCACGCCGAACGGCAGATAGCGCGACTGGCTCATGGCCAGTTTCGCCTTGCCGTCGCTGCAACTGAGCGTCGTCTGCACCAACGGGATGCCGGGCTGATCGAGCAGGCTGCGCATGGCGCCTTTCAATGTTTCGCCCTTGCCACTGACCTCGGCAATCGTCGCGACAAGGTCATTCGAATCGCCACTGCCGAACGTGTGACGCGCAAGATACTCGCGCATCGCTTTGCGATAGACGTCTTCGCCCAGCCATTCCTCGAACATGCGCAATACGGCGGCGCCCTTCTGGTAGGTGATGCCATCGAATGCATTCTCGATGTCGCCCTGGCCATTGATCGGCTGGCGGATCTTGCGCGCGGACAACAAGCTGTCGCTGCGCATCGCGCCGAGTGTGCCTTCAAGGCGTCCGAGCTCGCCGTGATACTCCGGTTTCAGCGCGACGGTCGCCTTGCCTTGCGCCCAGGTCGCGAACGCCTCGTTGAGCCAGATGTCGTCCCACCATGGCACCGTGACCAGATCGCCGAACCATTGATGGGCGATTTCATGCGCGGTGACGTCGAAACTTGCGCGATACAAATCGGCGGGCGATTGCGCATCCAGCCGCAGCAACGCATCGCGGAACACGATGAGCCCGGCATTCTCCATCGCGCCGGGGCCGAAATCCGGCGCGCCGAGCAGGTCAAGCTTGTCGTATGGATACGGCTGATTTGTATACTCTTCGAAGTACTTCACGATCCCCGGCGTCTGCTCCAGAATCCAGTGCAGTTGTTTTCCCGTCCCGCGCGGGCCGATGGCACGCAGCGGCAGGGCGTTCTTGCGTACGCCATTCGGCGCAATCGGCGGCGCGTCCACAATGTCCCACGGTCCCACGGCCGCGGCGACAAGATACGTCGGCAACGGCTTTGTCGTGGTGTAGACGATCGTCTTCCACTTGCCGTCTGCCGAGGTTTCCTCGTGTTTGGGCAAGGTATTGGCCACCGCGACTTCATCTTTCGGCACGGTCAGGGTGATATCGAACGGAGTCTTGAAACGCGGTTCGTCAAACCCCGGGAATGCGTTGCGCGCGCTGACCGCTTCCATCTGGGTCACCGCATAGGCATCGTCGCCGACCTTGACCTTGTACAGGCCTTCGAGCTTGGCGTTGAACAGCGCGGTGTAGTCGAACGCCAGCTCGACCTCCTGTGCCGGCAGCGACGCATCGAAGGTGACCTCGGCAACACCCTCGGGGTTGCGTTGAGCGAATGTTGCTTTGTGGATTTTTCCACTTGCGTCCGTCACAGTGATGCCGGCGACGTCCAGATCCAGCGCGTGCAGCCATACGTGATCGGTCGCTTTGGCCAGTTTTACGCGGATACCGACGTGGGCGCTGAAACGCGCCTCGCGCGGATCGACCTTGAATTTCAGTGTGTATCCCAACGGCGTTGCGTCGGCCGGCAGCTTGCCGGTGGGAATCGCCTCACCCGCTATGCCGACTTGCGTTGTCGCAATCAGGACAAGACCGCAAAATAATGACGAACCGCGCATGATGCCGCCCTTGCAAAGATGAAGGGCGGCATCCTAACCACAGGCGATGATGGACAACAAGGGCCGCAGGTAACACCTGATCAGGCGGCCATTTGCGCCGAGGCGCCCTCTTCTGCCGCACCGCTCTGCTCCAACGCCACAGCCACTGCGTTGACCACGGACGCGATGCGCACCGCACTCTGGATGGTTGGCGCGGCAAGCGCGTGCTTGCGCAGGATCTTCTCGTGCGAATCCATGCACATGCCGCAACCGTTGATCGCCGACACCGCGAGCGAGCACAGTTCGAAATCCACCTTGTCGCAGCCCGGGTTGGCCATCGCATTCATGCGCAAGCCGGCACGCAGGGTCTGATATTCTGGGTCGCTCACCAAGTGCGTGTAACGGTAGTACACGTTGTTCATGCCCATAATCGCGGCGGCCGTGCGCGCGCCGGAAAGTTCCTGCGCGTTCGCGCTCTTTGCCGCTTCGGCAGCCAATGCGGCTGTCAGCGGCGCGTGACGCGACGCCACCGCGCTCGCCAGCGCGATGAGGCCAATCTGTTTCGCCGAGAGTCCGGGCGCACCGCCCTCGCTCAGCACCGAATCAAGATTCAGGCGCAAGTCCTTGGCGTAGTCGGGGATGAGCGCCTTCAGTTCAGAAAGTGACATTGTGGAATTCTCCATGTAGGTCCCCTCTCCCGCTGGCGGGAGAGGGTTGGGTGAGGGTGGCGCTTGAACAACAGAAGGATCACGCCGCCTTCAGCGTCTCTTCGCCCTGGCTCCAGTTGCACGGGCATAGCTCGTCAGTCTGCAGTGCGTCGAGCACGCGCAGCACTTCGGCCGGGTTGCGGCCGACGCTGCCATCGGTGACGTAGACGAAGCGGATCACGCCCTGCGGATCGACCAGGAACGTCGCACGCTTGGCCACGCCCTCGTCCGCATCCAGAATCCCGAGTGCGCTCGACAGACGCTTGGCCGTGTCGGCAAGCATCGGGAACGGCAGGTTGCGCAGGTCCTTGTGGTCCTTGCGCCAGGCCAGGTGCACGAATTCGCTGTCGGTGCTCGCTGCGAGCACCTGGCAGTCGCGGTCGCGGAACTGATTGTTCAGATCGCCAAAGCCCTTGATCTCGGTCGGGCAGACGAAGGTGAAGTCCTTCGGATAGAAGAATACGAGCAGCCACTTGCCCTTGTACGTCGCGTTGTCGATTGGCGCAAACGCCTTCTCGATACTGTCGATCGAGACGGTGGCCTTGAGGTTGAACTGCGGAAACTTGTCGCCGATGGTAAGCATGTGGAACTCCTGTGGATTTGGTTTGCGGAATCTGTTCAGACATCGACGCAAAGAATATGGGCCATGGAGCGATCGTTCCAATTGATTGATAACATGGATTCGATAGATAATAGTAATCGCTACGCCCTGCTTGGAAACCGCCATGAACCTCAGAGATCTTCGCTACCTGGTAGCGCTGGCCGAACACAAGCACTTCGGCCGAGCTGCCGAGGCCAGCTTTGTCAGCCAGCCCACGCTGTCGACCCAGATCAAAAAGCTTGAGGATGAACTCGGCGTCGCCCTGGTCGAACGTACGCCACGCAAGGTGCTGCTCACCGAAGTAGGCAGGGAAATCGTGCTGCGCGCGCGCGACGTGCTCAACGAGGTCGATCAGATCAGGGCGATCGCGCGGCGCACACTCGATCCGGAATCCGGCACCGTGCGCCTGGGCATTTTTCCGACGCTGGGTCCCTACCTGTTGCCGCACGTGATCCCGCACATCCGCGAGCGCTTTCCGCGCCTGGAGTTGCTGCTGGTCGAGGAGAAGACCGAGGTCGTGCTACGCCAGTTGCGCGAGGGGCGCCTGGATGCCGGCGTGCTTGCGCTGCCGATCCACGACAACCAGCTGCATGCCGAATTCCTGTTCGAGGAACCCTTCCTGCTCGCGGTGCCGGAGAACCACGAACTGGCGCGGCGCAAATCGCTCACACTCGACGACCTTTCGGATCAAAGCCTGCTGCTGCTCGAAGACGGCCACTGTCTGCGCGACCAGGCGCTGGAGGTATGCCAGCTTGCCGGCGCCAGCGAAAGATCCGGTTTCCGCGCGACCAGCCTGGAAACGCTGCGCCAAATGGTCGCGGCAAATGTCGGCGTTACCCTGTTGCCCGTGCTCGCGGTCAAACCACCGGTGGCGCGATCGGAGAATGTGCGCTTGATGCCATTTCGCGGCAACGTGCCGAGCCGGCGCATCGCCATGATCTGGCGCAAGAGTTCGGCCATGGGGGCATTCCTGCACGATCTGGCCGGAATTCTGCGCGACCTTCCGCGCGCATTGCTCGATCCGCGCAGTGCCATGTCGTCGGCATTCGCGCCAACCGCTCGAAAAAACGCGCGCAGCAAACGTCCGCACGCACGTAGCAGCTGACCGCGTCAGGCCGGAGCGACGAGAGACTTGCGATAGGCGTTCAATTCCAGTGCGGTCGTCAGGGTCTTGCCGAAAAGTTGCGAAAGGTTGTGCAGGATCATCTTGACCACACGCTGTTCCCAGATCTTGTCGAAATGGATCTGATGGCTGAGCCAGGCATCCAGCCAGTCCGGATCCGGCAGGCGCGACTGCACGGTGTCGTTCGGATACAACCCTTTGTTGACGTGCAGGTTGGTCGGGTGCATCGGCTTGCCGGCGCGTGCCGCCGAAGCCATCAGCACACCGATTTTCGCGAATGCACGACGTGCCTCGTTGCCGGTCTTTTCGATCGCACGCTTCATGTACTTCAGGTACGCGCCGCCGTGTCGCGCCTCGTCGTGCGAAATGGTGTTGTAGATCGCCTTGATCACCGGCTCGCTATGCCATTGCGATGCGCGTTTGTACCAGCGGGTCAGGCGCAGTTCGCCGCAGAAATGCAGCATCAGCGTTTCCAGCGGGGGTGCCGGATCGAACGGAAAGCGCACGGCGTGCAACTCGTCTTCGGTCGGCACCAGATCCGGGCGGAAACGCCGCAGATATTCGATCAGGACCAGCGAATGCTTTTGTTCCTCATAGAACCAGATCGACATGAACGCGGAAAAATCCGAATCGTGCTGGTTATCGCGCAGGAACATTTCTGTCGCCGGCAGCGCGGACCACTCGGTGATCGCATTCATCTTGATCGACTGCGCCTGTTCTTCGCTCAACAAATTCGCATCGAACGTGTCCCATGGAATATCGGTTTGCATGCTCCAACGCGCCTGTTCGAGTTCCTTGAACAGCTTCGGGTACAACATGGCAGTTCTCCAACTCGTGCTCTGTGAGCAGACAAGAATAGGACATTTATCGCATGATCGATATGTTTCGATAGATATCGTCTATGGGGATGATAATCACAATCGATTTTCACATATGTTACGCGAGCGTTAGAATGGCGCGTACGCCGCATCCCGCGGCTGCCTAGTCCACGATCCTCCCAAGAGGTACGTCATGAGCAATCTGAAAGGTTCCAAGACCGAGGGCAATCTCAAGGCCGCATTCGGTGGCGAATCGATGGCCAATCGCCGCTATCTGTATTTCGCACAGAAGGCGGATGTGGAAGGTTACAACGACGTGTCCGCGGTATTTCGTTCCACCGCCGAAGGCGAGACGGGCCACGCCCATGGACATCTGGAATACCTGGAAGCCTGTGGCGATCCGGCCACCGGCCTGCCGTTCGGCGACACCAAGAGCAACTTGAAAGCCGCGATCGCCGGCGAGACGCACGAATACACCGACATGTATCCGGGCATGGCCAAGACCGCGCGCGACGAAGGCTTCGGCGAAGTCGCCGACTGGTTCGAAACCCTGGCCAAGGCGGAACGTTCGCACGCGAACCGCTTCACCAAGGCCTTGAACGAGATTGGGTGAGCGGGAATCTTTCGCGAGATGCGTTGAAGCGCATCTCGCGCCCGCGAACGCCTTGGCCAAGGATGGCCAAGGCCGGGTCTCTTAGCGAGGCAGGACTGCCGAGCTTAGAGAAGCCGACGCGCAACGCGCGTCACGCGGGACTCGCGAATGAATGTGAACGAAAAGAATCCGCCCCGCGAAGGCAGCCTAGACGCCCCAACGCGCCACGCACTGGATTGGAAGAACCCGCGATTTTACGATCAGGCGGCGCTCGACGCCGAGCTCGAGCGCGTGTTCCACATCTGCCACGGCTGCCGCCGCTGCGTCAGCCTGTGCCAGGCATTTCCGACCCTGTTCGATCTGGTCGATGAGTCGAAAACAATGGAAGTCGATGGCGTGGCAAAGTCGGACTACGCCAAGGTTGTGGAACAGTGTTACCTGTGCGACCTGTGCTATCAGACCAAGTGTCCCTACGTGCCGCCGCATCCGTGGAATGTCGACTTCCCCCATCTGATGCTGCGCGCAAAAGCCACGGCGCACCAGCGCGGGGAAACCAGGACATCTGCGAAGATCCTTTCCTCAACCACGGCGCTTGGCAAATTATCCACAATTCCCGTTGTGGTAAATGTGGTCAACGCGTTGAACCGCAATCCTGGCGCGCGTAAGTTGCTGGAAAAAACCCTCGGCGTGCATCGCGATGCGCGCGTCCCCGCCTACGTGCGTCCCACGGCGCGCAATCGGATCAAGGCTCTCCCGAGCGCTGGGGAAGCACAGGTAGCCGGGCGCACGCGCGGCAAGATCGCGCTGTTCGCGACGTGCTACTGCAACTATTCGGCACCGCAGCCGGTGGAGGATCTTGCCGCTGTGCTGCGCCACAATGGCATTGAAGTAAAGCTCATCGAGCGCGAAGTATGCTGCGGCATGCCCAAGCTCGAGCTCGGCGATCTGGAAACAGTGGCCCAGTACAAGGAGCAAAATATTCCGGTGCTTGCCGCGGCCATTCGTGACGGCTGGGATATCACCGCGACGATTCCCTCATGCGTGCTGATGTTCAAGCAGGAACTGCCGCTGATGTTTCCCGCCGACGAAGATGTGTTGCTGGTGAAGCGGCATGTTTTCGATCCGTTCGAATATCTCTGGCAGCGGCATCAGGCGGGTCTGTTCAAGACCGACTTCAAGCAACCACTCGGAAAAGTTGCCTACCACGCGCCCTGCCATCAGCGTGTGCAGAATATCGGACCCAAGACCCGCGACGTGCTGGCGCTCGTGCCCGGAGCGGACATTCAGATGATCGAACGCTGCTCCGGCCACGATGGCACGTACGGCGTCAAGACTGCGACGTACGCACTATCGCGCAAGATCGCCAAGCCGGTGGAAACGCGCGTGCAGCAGATCGCACCGGTGCATTTTGCCAGCGATTGTCCGATGGCCGGCAGCCACATAGCCCATGGCCTCGGCGACAACCCGCCTGCGCAGAGCCCGATAAGCCTGCTGCGAACGGCATACGGCATCTGACAAGACGGTATCTAACTGAATGGAAAGCTGACTCGATGCGAAAACTTGCACAAAGCGACTTGTATACCCTGGAATCGTACGCGCGCGAGCGTGCCGCGATGCGCACGCGCGTGATCGCCCACAAGCGGCTGCGAACCCTGCATCTGGGTGCGCACCTGACCCTTTTGTTCGAGGATCGCCTGACGATCCAGTATCAGGTCCAGGAAATGTTGCGCATCGAACGCATTTTCGAGGCGGCCGCCATCCAGGATGAACTGGATAGTTACAATCCGCTGATTCCCGATGGCACGAATCTCAAGGCGACGCTGCTGATTGAGTACACCGACCCCGACGAACGCGCGCTGCGGCTGGTTGAACTGCACGGCATTGAACGCCGCATCACGCTAACCGTCGGTGAGCTTGCGCCGGTGATCGCGATTGCCGACGAAGATCTGGAGCGCAGCACCGGCGAAAAGACTTCGGCCGTGCACTTCTTGCGATTCGAGCTCGCGCCGGCGCACATCGCCGCATTCACGCGCGGCGTCGACGCCAGCTTAAGTGTCGAGCATCCGGCGTACCGTGAGCGCATGACCATCGCCCCGGAAACCTGCGCCGTGCTGGCGGCAGATTTCGTTTGAAGGCGCGCCGATGGTTCTTCCTACTCGCCGCGCTGGCGCTGTATGCGGTATGGCACCACGCGCATCGCCCGATCAAGTACGGGCCCGGTGTCCTGGTTCCGGCCGTGCCGTTGCAGGAATCGCTGCGCTTCAATCCGGACCTGCCGAACAAAGGCGACATGACGATCAAGCCGCTGGCGAAATTCTCGCTGTCGGCGCGCGTGCTGTCGCGTGCGGATTATAGCTGGGACGCCGGCGCCGCCCTGGTACCGGTCGACCTCGCACTCGGCTGGGGCCGCATGTCTGATAGCGCTGTCCTGGATAAGGTTGATATTTCCCAGTCAGGGCGATTTTATTTCTGGCACGTCGACGAATTCCCAATTCCGGAAAACGAGATTGTCGAGTCGAGCGCAAACATGCATTTGATCCCTGCCGACGCATCGACGCAGCGCGCGATCGAACGCACGCGAATTGGCGATGTGGTGACGTTCGACGGTTATCTGGTCGAGGCTAATGGCCCAAATGGATACAAATGGACAAGTTCGCTCACCCGAAACGATTCCGGCGGCGGGGCGTGCGAACTGGTCTGGGTCGAGCATTTCGATATCGCGCCGCGGCACTGAATAATCGCGCTACGGTCCGCATCCCGGCTGCGCTGCCCGCCCGATTTGCGGCCGGCAACGCGTCGCATCGGCAGCCACTTGTACGCGCCCGTTGGCGGCACCTGCAAAGTTACCGTGGAAAATCCCATCGCCGACTGCGAACGACCGTGTGTAGGTTTGCCCGGCGAATCTTGCCATGACCGTCCAGTTGCCATTCGGCGCATCCGCGGGCAAGTCGTAGCGCCAATCAAAGGCCGTACCGGAATAGAACGGCGCAGGTGCGTTCTGGCTGGCCAGATCAAAATCCCATTGCGCGAACGTGCTGCCATCCGGCCGCTGGATGCTGAAATTCGACACTTCGCCATTGCGCTGATCGCGGTATGAAGCGAACACCCACAGCGCGTCGCCCGGCATGAAAGCCCTCTTGTAGTTCGGCGTTTCGGCGACGGGATTGCCGCCGCCGTCGACACCGCAATCGATGAATGCCGGCTCAGCCGAATGCGTGCTGAGGGAGTCGATGTGCGGATCCTCATAGGGTTGAAACACGATCCAGCGGTCGGGCGCTGCGTTGCATTGCCCATTGCGCGGATCCACCACGTTACCGCCCGCGTCGCGCAATTCAAAGTGGAGATGCGGCCCGCTCGACTGGCCGGAACTGCCGACGGTGCCCAGGTAGTCGCCTGCCGCGACGCGCGCGCCGACCGGCAGGCTCGTTACCGAGCCGTTGCGCATATGCAGATAGATCGCGCTCAGACCGTCGTCCTGCAGCACGCGCACGAAGTTCGGATTGGTGCCGCTGGCGATGGCGCAATTGCGATCGAGGTTGCCGTCGGCTTTGGCGGCGATGACACCGGGCGCAGCGGAGACGATCTGCACCAGACCCTGATCCATCATCAGCCACGGGAATGGCCACAGGTAGTAGTCGACACCGGCGTGGTTGTAGCCGCTGGCCAGATCATAACTGCGCGTGCCACAAGTATAATCCTGTACAAATCCTGGAAAGCGCGCATCGTGGTCGACAAAGTTCAAGGTGCCGTGGTAGTCGAACTGGTCGAATCCGGCGACGGGTTGCAGCGGCCATTGCAGATCGTTCGCTGCTGCTTGCGCTTTCGGCCGGGCGAGCGCTCCAGCGCGCATGAGAGCGGCGATGTTGTCCTCGGCTTGCGCCTGCATCAGTGCGTTCTGACCGGGCGATTGCGCATCGGAAAACTCGCCCTGGCCCACGACGCGACTTTGATGCGGCGACTGCGCGTACGCGCTGGCCACAGACAATGCGAGCAAGATCGATGCGGCAGTCTTCATCAACGTTCACTACGACGATTCGGCAAGTCGCGCCGTCGCAGTCACGTTACGCTGGCAGCTCCAGCTCCGCAATATCGGCGCGCGCGCGACGCACAGAATTCCGGCGCACCGTGGTGATAGGCGAGTTGACCGCGAGGGCACGCTCGAGCCCCGCTTCCAGGTCAGCCTGCAGATCTTCTGCCGCCTCAATGCCGACCGAAAGTCGCAGCAATCCGTCGCCGATACCCGCGCGCTGCCGTGCCGCCGCGTCCATGCTGGCGTGGGTCATGGTCGCCGGATGGGCCACGAGGCTTTCGACGCCGCCGAGCGATTCGGCCAGGGTAAAGCAGCGCAAACCATTGACGAACGCCGCAACCGCGCGTTCGCCGCCGGCCAGGTCGAAACTCAGCATCGCGCCGAAGCCCTTTTGCTGACGCCGCGCCAGCTCATGGCCGGGATGCGCGTGCAATCCCGGAAAGTATACTTTGTCCACGACTGCATGCGCGCTCAGCTGCCCGGCGATCGCCGCCGCATTGGTTTCATGCACGTTGAGGCGTGGCTGCAAGGTGCGCAACCCGCGCAGGGTGAGGTAGCTGTCGAACGGTGCGCCGGCAAGGCCCAGACAATTGCACCACCACGCCAGTTGCTCGCCGACGGCCGTATCTTTCCAGACCACGGCACCACCGACGACGTCGGAGTGTCCGTTCAGATATTTCGTCGTCGAATGCACGACAAGGTCGGCGCCCAGTGCCAGCGGCTGTTGCAGCGCCGGCGACAGGAACGTGTTGTCTGCCACCACCAGGGCGCCGACCGCGTGCGCCTTGTTTGCCACCGCCGAAATGTCGGTGATGCGCAATAGCGGATTGCTCGGCGTCTCGATCCAGACCAATTTCGGACGCTGCGCGAGGGCGCCGTCGAGCGCAGCCGTGTCGGCGAAATCGACGAATTCCACGCGATACAGCCCACGCGCCGCCTGGGCCTTGAACAAACGATAGGTGCCGCCGTAGCAGTCGTGCGGCGCGAGCAACAGGTCTTGCGGAGTCAGCTGCGCGGTCAGCAGCGTGATCGCGGCCATGCCGGACGCCGTGATGACGCCGCCGGCGCCGCCTTCGAGCTCGGCCAGCGCACCGGCGAGCACATCGCGCGTAGGGTTGCCCGAGCGGGTGTAATCGTAGGCGCGTTTTTGCGCAAAGCCCGCGAAACTGTAATTTGTGGAAAGGTATAGTGGCGGCATCACGGCGCCGTGTGCGGCGTCGGCATCTACTCCCGCGCGCGCGGCGATGGTTGCGGCGTGGCGGCTCATGCCGCGGCCTCCAGCGCTTCGCGCAGCAGCGTGCCAACAACCGCCTCTTCCTTGAGGAAGGCGTCGTGGCCGTAGATCGATGAGATCTCCAGCAGTCGGCATTTCGCGCCGGCGCGTCGTGCGTATTCGTGCAGCAGCGAGATGGGAACCAGCAAATCTTCGCGCACGCCAAGCACCACAGTCTGCACGCGCACACTGGCGGGATCGATCAGGTGCGCGTCAAGCGAAGCGCCCAGACAGCGATACGCAGCAGCGTTGAATCGTTGCGCAAACCGATCGCCATGATGCGCAAGCCAGCCGATGACGTCGCCCGGAGCGGCATCCGTGAAGCGCGCTTCGACACCTTCGGGCGTGCGGTAGCTGAGCACCGCAAGCGAACGCGCGAGCGCCAGTGCGGCCTGCGCGTCGTCGCCAAGTTCCAGAGTGCTGCGCTGGACGTGCCGCAACGCCACCGCGAATTGCGAAGGACGATGCGCGGCGCTGAGCAGGACCAGGCCGTGCAGGCGTTCGCCGAGCAGCGCGGCCAGATGTTGCGCCACCGCTCCGCCATATGACGCGCCGACAATCAGGTGCACCTGGCGCACACCGATCCGATTGAGCAGCAACAGCAACGCGCGCGCCTGGTCGGACGCGGCAATGGCAGGGAAATCCGCGTTGCCTTGCGGACCGGTGGACACATCCACGCCACCCAGCCAATCCACCCCAAGCAGGCGGTAGTGCCGGGTATCCAGCGCACGACCTGGCCCGCACTGGGCTTGCCACCAGCCTGACTCGTCCTGTGCGCAACAACGCCGGTGCGCGGAAATTCCGCCGAGCACGATAACCAGCGGCGCCTGCTCCGGGCCCACGCACTGCCAGGCAAGCCGCCCGTGGTGCAGGACCTCGCCGGATTCAAGTGCGAACGGATGCGGCAATGCCAGTAGGCCTTCGTGCCATTCGATGCGCGGGTCAGCGTGGACCTTCGCTGACTCCAATTGATGATTCTCCAATTGCGGATTCGCTGCCATTGCCATGCATCCCGATAAGACTGGGCGCATCGTAATCGCCGATCATTTGGATGTCAAGACGTATAGACGTCTATTTCATTTGTGTTATTTGTACGCCTGTCAATAGCAGATCAGCGCGTGCAGCGGCACGCCTGCGGGCCAGCGCGCACGGGCATTGAGAAAGCCGAGTTCGATGACGACTGCTGCCGCGACGAGTTTCGCGCCGAGCAGCCCGATCAGGGCGCGCGACGCCAGCAGGGTTCCCCCAGTGGCGACGACATCGTCGACCAGCAGCACATGCGCACCGGCGGTCAGCGCATCGACGTGCATTTCCAGGCGGTCGCTGCCGTATTCGAGCGCATAGTCGATACCGATGCATTGCGCCGGCAGCTTGCGCGGCTTGCGGATCGGCACGAAGCCCGCGCCCAGCTCACGCGCGAGCGCGGCGCCAAAGATGAATCCGCGCGACTCGATTGCGCACACCGCATCGATACGCTGGCCGCGGAATGGCTCAGCCAGGGCGGCGATGCACGCGTCGAGCGCGCGCGCATCGGCAAGCAGCGGCGTGATGTCCTTGAACAGGATCCCCGGTTGGGGGAAATCCGCCACGTCGCGCACGTAGGCAGCCAGATCGATCACGATGTTCTTCATTTGGCCTTCGCGACCGCCGGGGTCGGCGATCGCACCGAGCCGATAAAGATGCCAAACAGGGACAGCGCCAGGCCAAGCCAGTCCAGACCGCTGGTCGGGCGTGCGAACAGGATCACGTCGAGCACGAACGACAACGTCGGCTGCAACAGCAGCAACAGGCCGACCAGCGACGCGGGCAGCAGCGGCATCGCACGCGCGATCAGCACCCAGCCCAGCACCTGGCCGAACAGACCCAGGCCGAGTAGCGCAGCCCATGACTGCCCATCGGGGATTGCATAACCGCTGCCCTCGACAGCGACCACGATCGCCAACACCGCCGCGCACAGCAGGCTATTCAGGCACAGCACCTGGCTCGCATCCAGATGCACGCGGCGCAACTGCACGCGGCGCAGGCTGAGCAGATACACCGCATAGGCGACGCCGGTGAGCAGCCCCAGGTACACGCCGATGCGGAACTGCGGCGTGAACGAATTCCAGTCGACCCCCACCAGCAGCCACAGGCCCACCAGGGCCAGGACCAGGCCAAATACAAAGCGCGGACTCAAGTGCTCGCGATAGAACACCACGCCGACGACGGCCATGATGAATACCTGGAAGTTCGCAACCAAGGTGGCCAGGCCCGGCCCGATGTACAGGATGCTGCGATGCCAGATGATGAGGTCCGTGGCGAACGCGAGCGCAGGAATGATAAGCCAGACCAGATCCGACACGCTGATCCGCCGCCATTGCCGCCGCACCAGCAGCAAGGCAAGCAACATGATGCCGCCGAACAACATTCGGTACAGCGCCGATGTCGTCGGTGCGACGTGGGCCCAGCGCACGAAGATGCTGGTGGTGCTGATCAGCGCCGCTCCGGCGGTCATCTGGATGAGCGCCCGCCGAGGCGCGGGCGCTGTCTGGATCAGCGCGCGACGCGGCGCTGACTCGATCACGGCGTCAGCTGCTCGTGCGCGGGCGACAGCTGTTCCGCCGCAGCATCGGCGAGCCATTGCTTCAGCGCCGGTAGGGCAGTGATGGTGTCGACATATTCGCGCTCGACCGGCCCCAGCGCAACATCGTAGCTGATGAAACGCATCACCACAGGCGCATACATGGCGTCGGCAATGCCGAAGGCACCGAACAGAAACGCGCCGGTATCGGTGTGGCGGCTGCGTGCGTTGCACCAGATGTCCCGCACCCTCGCCACATCGCGCGCCGCGTCTGCGCTCATAGCGTGGCCACTCACGCGCTTGCGGCAATTCATCGGCAGCTCCCTGCGCAGCGCAGTGAATCCCGAGTGCATCTCCGCACTGATCACACGCGCCTCGGCACGATCCGCCAGCGCTTGCGGCCACCCGCGACCATCCAGGAAGCGCTCATTCGCGTATTCGGCGATGGCCAGCGAATCCCACACGTGCAGGTCGCCATCCAGCAGCACGGGTACGCGTCCGGCCGGAGAAAACTCAGCGATGCGCGCGTGAAATTCCGGAACATCCAGGGTCAACTTCACTTCATTGAATGCGATGCCGAACTGACGCAACAGCAGCCACGGCCGTAGCGACCACGAGGAATAGTTCTTGTTGCCGATGATCAGCGTCGGAGTTGACATAGGGGATTATGATAAAAGTATACGTCGGGCGAACGGATTTTTAGGCGGGTTCCGGCAACCAGCCCGTATCACTGTCCGGCTCCGCGCGGCGCGCGGCCAGCTCCGCGTCGATAGTTTCGGCGATGGCGCGCGCCCGTGGCCAGTCGGTTGCGGAGACCATGACCTTAACCAGGCCCATCGGCGGCAATTCGCCTGCGGCGCCGGTCAGATAGTGGCCGCTGACGAATGCGACGATGCCCTCGTGCTCCAGCGCGTTCTTCACCAGGTTGGCGTCGATGATGTTTTCGGCTTCGTAGACGATTTGCACGCGCCACCCCGGCTTGTTCGTGCCCACGCTACAACATCGCCTGCGGATAGGCAAAAAACTAGTGCAGCGCACTTTTCCCCGCAGTCGACAGCGCGAATACTTCGATATCGTCGTCGCGATAGACCGGCGCGCCGAAGTGCTGCTCGATCTGCGGCAGGCAAGTGGCCAGGTCCGGCCATTGCGGCGCCGGCGGCAGGGTCGACGGCCAGGTTCGCAAGTGCATTACGAGAAAATCAGCTTCAGCAGGATCGCCGCGAAGTAGCGCCGACAGGTGCACGAACTGGGTCAACTGCAGGCCGCCGTTGGTTTCCGGATACTCGCCGTAGTCGCGCACGCCGCACACCGGCGTGACCAGGCCAATCTTGACGTACTGACGATGCAGCATCTGATACAGCGGTTCAGGATCGTGGTTGGTTTCCAGCGACCACGGCGCCTCGATCAGGGTCAACGAACGCGGCGGCAGTGCGGCCAGACGGCGGTAGAAATCCGGGATCGGGCCATCCGGCAATTGCGTGCGATACAGGTTGTACGCCGGATCGTAGTCAAACTGGAAATACGGATGACCCATGAACTGGTTCGGGTTGTACGAGTAGCCCGGAATCGGCCCGAGGAAAAACAGCGCCGCCAGTGCGCTCATGGCAATGGCAATCTGCAGCGTGGTGGCAAGGCTGGCGATCAAAATCGCGAACCCTTCGGCGATGAACAACAGCAGCACCGGAATCGCCGGCTGCAGATAACGCGCATACGTCCCCGGATGTTGCACCCAGGCCGGATGCGACATGGCAATGGCAATCGCGCCGCCGATGAAGATCGTACTGATATAGCCGACGAATGCGGAATCGCGCCGCCACCATGTGCCCACACCGAGCGCAAACAGGGCGGCCATCGCAGCAAACAGCCACGGGCTGCCGATGCCAAAACACAACAGCAGGCTGCGATAGACACTTTCCAGCGTCAGCGAATCGGCGCCGGCCTTGCCGGCCAACGCGCCCCAGTCGTTGAGCAGTGCCGGCAGCAGCACGATGGCAAGCAAGCCTGCCGTGAGCGCGCCGAGCAGAGCCAAGCCACCGATCTTGCGCCACGCCGCAGCGCGCACGCGTCCGGACAATTCGCCCAGCGCGGCGATGCCACAAAAGATAAAAGGCAACAATGTGAACGGCAGCGTGATCAGGTGCAGCCAGCCCGCAAGAAACGCGCTGATCGCGTACAAGCCTGCCCAGTGCCAGCGTCTTTTGGACCCTCGCCACCATTTCCAGAAGGCGATGACGGCGACGAATACGAGCAAGGTTGTGAGCGCATAGGGTCTTGCGGTGCGAGTGTGATAAACCAGGAATGGCGACATCGCCATCAGCGCAGTCCACATCGCCAGCGTCACCGGCGCCGCCTGCCGGCGCAGGAGGTACGGGGCGATTCCGAGCAAGCTGATGCCGGCCAACAGGATCGGCAGGCGCATGCCCCACTCGCCCAAGCCGCCGTGTAGGTACAGGAAGCGGTAGTACAGCGTTAGCGGAATGCTGTAGTCGGCCAGCCCGAGATGCGTGGCAATGTCGCTGGCATCGGCATGCAGCAGCTTGTGGATCGCATGCCATTCGTCGTCGAGCAGGATCTGCGTGCCAAGCTGGTAGCAGCGCAGGAAAATGCCTAACGCGAGTGCGAGAAGGACGATGGCAGTCCACGCCGGCGTCCAGCGTGCCTGTTGCCGTCTGCTCAAGATTTTTTGGCCTGCGCGGAAAGGCGCCATTGCGGCTCGCTGGAAAGAAATCCCGGCCGCGCCAGCTTCCATTTCCACAATCGATAGGCAACGCTGGTGGACAACACGCCGATGCCGTAGAGCAGCGAACGCCGGAAGCTGATTTGGCTCGCCTCGGGGAAATATTTCGTCGGGCAGGAAATCTCGCCAATGCGCAAATCCGCAGCCAGGGCCTGCACCAGCATCTGGTTGTCGAATACGAAGTCATCGGAGTTCGCCAGCAATGGCAGGCTTTCCAGCGTATGCCGCGAGAACGCGCGATAGCCTGTGTGGAATTCTGAAAGCTTGGCCCCGACCAGGATATTTTGC
Organism: Lysobacterales bacterium; assembly: GCA_038244165.1. Lineage (GTDB taxonomy): Bacteria > Pseudomonadota > Gammaproteobacteria > Xanthomonadales > Rhodanobacteraceae > Rudaea. The sequence goes on from JBBRTT010000003.1 coordinate 37,759, forward strand.
AGCAGGGTGAGTATCCGGTTGAAAACATACTTGTAGCGCGGCATGCCGCCGGCGAGCGCGGTCTTGCCGAGAATGCGCGAACCCAGCACCACTTCGTACACACCGGACGCGATCATGGCCGCCATCGCCGTGATCAGGCGCGGGTCGTACTGGTAGTCCGGGTGCAGCATCACCACGATGTCGGCGCCGTCTTCCAAGGCGAGCGTGTAACAGGTCTTCTGGTTGCCGCCGTAGCCTCGATTGCGTGGATGCCTGTGGGTGCGGATTCCGAGCCGCTGTGCCACCGCCGTGGTGCCATCTTCGCTGGCATCATCCACCAGCAACACCGAGTCAACGATATCGTGCGGGATCGCGCGGTAGCATTCCTCGAGCGTCTTTTCAGCCCGGTAGGCCGGCATGACGACAGTGATCTTCTTTTGATGCAGCATGAGCGCGCGCGCTGGGGACGTCGCCGGGAATTGTCCCATGCCCCACGGTCACGCACCAAGCCGCACCTGCTAAACTTGCATATTCGCTTTCTTCTGTGCCCCCATGACCGACGACACACCCGCCGCCAGCAGCAACTTCATCCGCCATATCGTTGTGGACGACCGCGCCAGCGGCAAGCATGGCGGCCGCGTGGTCACGCGCTTTCCGCCGGAACCGAACGGCTATCTGCACCTTGGCCACGCCAAATCTATTTGCCTGAATTTCGGCATCGCAGCGGATTTCGGCGGCGTCTGCCATCTGCGTTTCGACGACACCAACCCGGCGAAGGAAGACATCGAATACGTCGAGGCGATCAAGGCCGACGTGAAGTGGCTGGGTTTCGAATGGGATGAACTGCGCCACGCCTCGGATTACTTTGCCGTGTTCTATTTATGCGCGGAAAAGCTCATACGCGACGGCAACGCGTTCGTCTGTGATCTCTCCGCAGATGAGATTCGCGAATACCGCGGCACCTTGACCGAACCGGGACGCAATTCGCCATATCGCGAGCGCAGTGTCGAGGAAAATCTGGATCTGTTCCGGCGCATGCGCGCAGGCGAGTTCGCCGACGGCGCGAAGACGCTGCGCGCGAAGATCGACATGGCCAGTGGCAATATCAACCTGCGCGATCCGGCGCTGTATCGCATCCGCAAGGTCGCGCACCAGAATACCGGCGACGCCTGGCCGATCTATCCGATGTACGACTACGCACACAGTATTTCCGATGCGTTAGAAGGGATCACCCACTCGTTGTGCACGTTGGAGTTTGAGGACCACCGTCCGCTCTACGACTGGTGCCTGCAACGCGTCGACCTGCCCCATCACCCTGACTTGCTCAAGCCGCTGGCGGAAGCAAACCTGCATCTGCCTGTGAGCACGCCGCAGCAGATCGAGTTCGCGCGCGGCAATACGGACTACACGGTGATGAGCAAGCGCAAGCTCATGGCGTTGGTGCAGGACAGGCTGGTCGACGGCTGGGACGATCCACGCATGCCGACGCTGTCCGGCGTGCGCCGACGCGGTTTTCCGCCGGCCGCGATCCGCGCGTTCTGGGAACGCGCCGGCGTGACCAAGCAGAATTCGACGATCGAATTCGGCGTGCTCGAAGGTTGCGTGCGCGAGGTGCTCGACGCGAGCGCGCAGCGGCGCTTTGCGGTAATCGATCCACTGAAACTTGTCATCACGAATCTGCCACTCGATCATGCCGAAACGCTGAACTTCCCCAATCATCCGAAGAATGAAGCCTTGGGCATGCGCACCGTGCCGTTCTCACGCGAGCTATGGATCGAGCGCGAGGATTTCATGGAAACGCCGCCGAAAGGTTTCCATCGCCTGGTGCCCGGTGGCGAAGTGCGCCTGCGAGGTGTCGGCATCGTCAAGTGTACCGATGTGACAAAAGATACCAATGGAAATGTCACCGAGGTGCATTGCACTCTCGACGCCGACACGCGCCACGGCGCAGCCGGCGCCGATCGCAAGGTCAAGGGCACGATTCACTGGGTCAGCGCGCAGCACGCGATCTCTGCGGAAATCCGCCTCTACGACCGCCTGTTCACGGTGGCCAATCCGGATGACGACAGCGACGGCAAGACCTATCACGATCACTTGAATGCGGATTCGCGGCGCGTCGTGAGGGGTTTTGTCGAAGCCTCGCTAGTTGATGCGGTTCCCGAGGCCGGGGTGCAGTTCGAGCGCCTGGGTTACTTCGTCGCCGACCGCCACGATCACGCGCCGGGCAAGCCGATATTCAATCGCACCGTCACCTTGCGTGACTCGTGGGCCAAGGCCGCGGGTAAATAAGCGACGCCGCATGATTCTGGCACAACTGCAACTGACCCTGCCGGAATGGCTGCACAACGCAGTAGATGAGTCGCGCGTGTACGCCGATGACGAATCGCGCGTGGCGCTGGCGATCGATCTGGCACGCCGCAATGTGGAAAATGCTACCGGCGGCCCGTTTGGCGCTGCGGTATTCACTGGCGAAGGTCGATTGGTGTCGGTCGGCGTCAACCGCGTCATCCCGCACAGCTGTTCGGTCGCACATGCCGAGATGATGGCGTACATGCTCGCGCAGGCAAAGATGCAGCGTCATCGCTTGAACGAGGATGGCGAACGTTACGTGCTCGCGACGAGTGCGCAGCCCTGTTGCCAATGCTATGGCGCAACCGTGTGGGCCGGCATCGATGAACTGCTGATCGGCGCGCGATCGGAAGATGTGGAAGAGCTGACCGACTTCGACGAAGGGCCGTTGCCGGCGGACTGGATCGGCGAGCTGGAGAAACGCGGCATCATGGTTAAGCGCGATCTATTGCGCGAACAAGCTCGTGCAGTGCTGGCAGCGTATAGCCGCCTTGAGGGGCAGCGATACTGAGCAGGAAACGACGACACTTAGGGCGCGTCTTGGGCGCGCCGTTTGCGCAGGCATCAGTGAACGTGTTGTGTCGGAAGTCAAAGCGGTGCATCGAGTTGTGCTCTACTTGCTTTGACGTGTATCTACCTTAGGCCCTACTTCTGTTTTGGTCCTATGCGGATCGCGGTAGGTGATCCAATTCTTCGTGTCGCCTGAAGGCAAACTTGCCGCTCGGCTCATCGTTGCAACCCCAATTAGCGCGATTGCCAACGGCATTGCCAAGAAATATCGGATCATTTGCGCATCTCGCTAGTTTGGCTGCTGCCAATTTTGCAGAAAGTAGCTTCGAGAGAGTCTTTTTTTCATTTTTCCCGGAAGAAAGAGTTCGCTCAACTGCTATGGAAGTCGCCAACTTACGGCGCGCAATCGCCGCCTTCAAAGCGGTCGGTAAAAATGTAATCGCCGATATTGCCAACGACCTGCGTCCCCGGCTTGCAGGATTGAACGTTCGGAAAAGAAAAAGGCCCGGGCAAATGCCCGGGCCTTTTTTGTTAGCTGCTACTACTGAACGTTATGGACCAAATCCATCCTGGAAAATGATGTCAGGTGCGGCGAATTCCACCGCGCCGATATCCGAGCCGTTGCCACCGGCTGCGTTGACGATGCCCGCCAAATCCGACGGGCGGGGAATTCCTCGCTGGTCGGTACCCGGGCCTCCGGCGCTTCCCTGGTCGATCACCGGGCTGCCCACATTCGGCAACCGCGTGTCGGTCTGTCCGCCGTTGTTGGCCAATGCGGCCAGGTTCGGGCTGACGCCGGTAATGTTGTGCGTCGTCGTTCCGCTGACTACGCCGCCAGTGAGCACCTGGATCAGGTTGTAATCCTGCGACACAACTGCACCGTCCAGATCGGCACCGGTTGTCGCTGTTCCGCCCGCAACGATGGAGTTGTTGATGATCACGGTTCCGTTGAGGACCGACAAGTTACCGCCGAAACCAGTAGCGGTCGTCGCGCTGTTGTTGGCGAACGTGGTGTTGATGGCGGTGAATGTCGCACCTCCACCATTGCGCAGCGCGCCGCCCTTGCCACCGCCGACCGTGTTGCCGGTCACCGTGCTGTTGGTGATCGTCATCGACGTGCCCTGATTCTCGATGGCGCCGCCGCGGCTTCCCGCGGTCGTACCAGCAACACTGTTGTTGGCAAGCGTGCAGCGCAGAATCGTGACGACACCGCCGGATTCATTGTCGATGGCACCACCCAGGCTGCCGGCAGTTGCGACGTTGGCGATGAAGCTCATGTCGGTCAGTGACACCGTGCCGCCGTTGATCTGGATGCCTGCACCGCTGGCAGCGCTGCCGTTGGTGATGGTCAAGCCCGAGATGTTCACGGTAGCCGCGCCGACCTGGAAGATGCGTCCGGCAGCATTGCCATTGACGGTGACCACGCGCGCACCCGGCCCGAAGATCGTGACGTCCTTGTTGATCACCATCTGGCCGGTGGTCAACGTAATCGTTCCGGTCAATCCCACCTGGAAAGCCACGCCACCACCACTGCTGACATCGATCAGCGTTTGACGCAACGAACCCACGCCGCTGTCATTGAGGTTGGTCACGATGAGAGGAGCGACGTTGGTCAGGTTGTAGTTGAGCGGTGGAGCCGACCCGGCAATGGTCGCCGTCACAACGTAGCTGCCAAATGTGCCATTGGCGGTAATTACAGGTGACGTCGCGACGCCGAGGCCATTGGTAATGGCAACGGCGACATTGCTCGGACCCGGGAAGGTTCCGCTCGGCCCGGCAACAGGTGCGGTAAATGTCACCGCTACCCCGCTCACTCCGTTTCCATGGCTATCAGCCACCGTTGCACGCAACGGTTTTGCGAAAGGCACATTGATCACCGCGCTCTGTGGTGTTCCATCAAGAACAGCAAACGTAAGGGTTTCAACCGTCATGCTGTAGGCGCGAACGACGTTGCAAATACCGTTGGAGGCGACGATCGAGAAGTTGAACGTGCCGTTGGCGGTCAAGGTGCCAGCCAGGACACCAGCCGAGGAAAGTGTCGTGCCCGCCGGAAGCGTCCCGGTTGACGTGAAGGTATAGACACCCGACCCACCGGTAACTGTGAATACCTGGTTGTAAACGTCGCCGACTTGACCGTTCGGGACCGTTGACGGTGCCAGATCCGCCGCCGGGCACGCGCCCGCGTTGACGGTGAAAATGCCGACGCCCGTTGCGGTTTGGCCGTCCGGGTTCGTTACCGTGATGTCGCGTGCACCCGTTGCGGCGCTATTGCTTATCGACAACACGAGTTGCACCGACAGCGCATTGCTGTAAGTCGCGCTGAGTACGGTGACGCCAGTACCGCTTACGGTCGCAGAAATATGTTTCGGGAACCCTGTGCCTGGATCGTAGAATCCTGAACCTGCAACCGAGGTGCCGTTGACATTGACAGTGACGATCGAACCTTGCACACCAAATGACGGACTGGCGCTTGCAGGCGTAGCCGGCGGTGGTGCCAAAAGTTGAGTGATCCTGACCCCCCACCCGCCGCCGTTTGAGTTGCTGGCGGCGAATTCCGATACGCCCCACATCGTCATGTTGTCATCGGGATCGACCGAGATCGCCGAGTAGTCGCCCCATCGACGCGCTCTGGCCGTGCCCGCGTCGAACGATGGGTTATAAGCAAACGTGGAAGTCGTGACGTTGACAGGCGTGTAGGTAAAGCCCGCCGGGTCTGAAGACAGACGTCCGGTCGTCGCACCATTGGCAAAACTCGCCGCTCCCGTGGAGGTAAATGAAAGTGCCGCGTGACCCTGGCCGTTGACTGCCATCGAGCCGTAGGTATAGAACAAGGGATTGGTCGCAGCAGGATCGAAAATCGTGCCGGCTTGAATCAAGGTCGGCGACGTATCCGGCGTACCGAACTGGTAGAAGCGTACGCAGTCACGGTCGTCCGTCACTGTACCGGTGGAAACGCCGGTGATGCTGCAGGAAACGCCCTGGCTGGTATAAATGCTGCCATTGACCATGCGCGATTGGATCGGACGATTGTCGTTGCCATCGATCTTGCCGTTGAATGTGCCACCCGGATGATTGTTCCCAAGGTGTTCAACCTTGAGCGGGACGTTGAAGTTCGGCACCGTCAGTGCAATGTCTGCCGAAAGCGTCGGCGTGCCACCCGGATCGCTCACGCGACGCAGGTTGACGAGACCGGAAGCCGAATTGCTGTCGCCGACGAAGTAGCCGAAAGTCGCTGACGGATCATCATTGTCCACGCCTTGTGGCGTGACGCTGTCACCCAGGGCCGCATTGTCGAACGGCGAAGGACCGGTCAATCCGCGGAACGCGCTGACCACGATCGGGCCGCCGCTGAGTACCGAAGACTTCCTGACCACGAATGCAACGGCGCCTTTGAAGCTGAAGGGCGTGTTTGGGCACGCGGCGTTGCCGTTGCTGAATTGGTTGCCGCCGATATAGATCGCGTTGTGATCGATGCCGATCGAGGGATAGTCCATCAAGCAGCCTGTGTCACCCGCCGGCGCAACCGCGTCCTGCGTGAACTGGTAGAACGTGAAGCTGCTTTGTGCAGTGATCAGCGGACCGCTGCTTACTGCGATCATGATCCGATTCGGCGCGCCGACATCGATCATGATGATGAACCAGCGCTGGGTCAGACGATCAAAGCGGATGCGTGGATCGCTTGAGCCGGCAAGGCGCACGGAAGCGAAGAAATTGTCAGCGCCGGTATTGATGGCGCCGTCGGCAACTCCGGTCAATTTGTTGTAGCTGCGAACGCGTCCGTTGACGAAAACGATGAATTGTTGCGGACCGGCGGCTCCCATCGTGTCGGGCGGTACAAAGCCGGAATCATCCAAAGTCGGGCCGGTGTAGTTCAAGCCGATGGTTTGCGGCAGAGACGGACTGACAGGTTGGCCGCCGTTGTTTCCGGGACCGCTGTTCGCCGGGAAAGTGGAAATGTACGGGGAATCCGGATTGTGCGCGCGGACTCGGCCATCATATGGCGAACGGTTGACGTCTTCGTCCGCTTCCGGCGGCTGAATTGCCACGGGGCCGCCGTGCTCGCGCGACATGATCTTGGCGACCGTCTCCGTGACGCCGTTGCCCATCTCGGTCGGAATGCCGACCAGCTCGCCCTTGCTGTTGACTGCTTGAGCGACATGAGACGAGTTAGTCGCTGCTGCAATGGCGCCAGTTGTACTTGCGCCGCCCGCGATCAGACTGACTGCGAATAGCAGCCCGACGATCAATGGTTTACTGCGTCGAAACGGAAAATTCATGATGTGTCCCTCTCCAAACTTCAAACAATCAAAGGATGCGTACCGCAAGTTGCAGGGTACGAATCAGGTGCCCGCTACAAAGCGGGAGCGTTATTAGGTAGGTGTTTTTAACGAGAAGTGTTTTAACGAGCCCCGTGCGCAGCGAGCTGTCTCCAACGGATGTACTTCGAGGGTGATCCAGGTAGATGCTGTCGTGCCGAGAACGCACGGCTGAGCTGACGATCCGTCGCAAGGCTGAGAGTACATGGCTTTTCAGGCGGTTGTCCACTACACCTTGACCCTACGACCGACGTCCCATACGACCCGGGATCAGGGGGAAGTTCTTTCAACGAAAACATAACGAATAGTGTGATGACGCAGCGCAATATCCCGCCGATCTCAAGCTTGGGCCGATCGCCGTACTCAGGCGAGTTTCTCGTTCGCCAATGACTGGCACACGGTTCGACTCCCCCAAGTGGTTTGCAAAAAAATTCCGCAGGCTCGCGCGCAAAAAAAAGCCACCACACAAGGCGGTGGCCGGCAAACGGGGCGGGACCTTAGTCCCGCCAGATCATCTAAATCTTATTGGCAGACATCGACTTCGATGTTGTCGACAACAACGCCATTCGGCGCGGGCGCAGCGGCGGAGCCATCGGAGCTCACGTCGAACTCAAACCGCAATGCCGGCTGGCCAATGTACGAATCGAAATCGACAATCGAATGCGCCGGCGCGCCGGAAGCTGCGCACCAGACCGGATTGCCGGTGTAATCCGACAGGCCGCTGTACGGATCGGTAAACATGCGGTTCGCCGGCAGGTACTGGAAGCCCGAGCCAGTGTTGGCCTCCAGAATCAGACCATCCCAGCAACCGCCATTGGTGTCGTCCTGCTCCAGGTGGTGGAAGACGTCGTATTTCAGGAACGCACTCTGCGCCGTACCCGGAATGGCGATACTCGGCGACACCAGATCCCAGGTGCTGGTCGTCGTGTTGTCCTTGATGTAGAAGGCATAACTGTTGGTACCGAATCCCGTGCCCGCAATCGGCGACGGTGTGAGGGTCCAGAGGTGATTTGCCGCGGTGCCGCCGCCGGATCCGGTGACAGTCCAGCCCTGCACGGTTGTGTCGTCCCAGTTCCACGCGGCGACCTGGGTCAACGTCGTACCAGCCGGACACGTACCGGGAACGCCGGTTGTGAACGTGAACACCGCAGAGACTGCGCCGGTGCCGCAATAGTTGTTTGGAGTCACGCGCCAGTAGAACTGCGAAGATTGCGCGAGCGGCTGCGGTGGCGACCACGAGTTCGTCGACGAGGTGCCGCTGGAGACGATGTTCGTGAATCCGGCATCCGTGGCGACTTCGACCAGATAGCTCAATGCATCCGGAATCGCCGCCCAGGTGAAGTTGGGATAAATCTTGACCCCGGTTGCCGCGTTCGCAGGCGTAGTCAGGGTCGGCGCCGTCGGCGTGTGATCGGAAATGCCCAAGTGAATGTCGGTGGTTCGTGTCGATGGCGCCGCGCTCGTGCCCGTTACCGTGAACAGGTATTCGCCGGGCGCAAGCGCATCGGCGCCTGTCAGCGTCATGCGGGAGGCCCCAGGAGTCGGCGAGATCGGATTGTAGGAGAACGTCGGCGTTACTCCCGCTGGGCTGGTCGAAGACAGCGTCACTGCACCGTTGAATCCGTTGAGAACGCCCACGCGCAGCTTGAACGTCGGATCGGCTGTGGCTGTCGCTTCGCAGATTTGCAGGCGCGACGCCGAATCGTTGACGACAGTGAAGTCAGGTGTGCCGCAGTTGGCAAACTTGAAGCTGCAAACACGAGTAGACCACGATGACGACGAAGTCGTCGCGTAATATTCGGACGTGTAATAAAACGTGCACTGGTCTGCAGGATCGACCGTCATGTTCGAATAGTCGCCCCAACGCGCGCTCGTGCTGGTTTGGTGCCCGGTGGTTACGGGCGTGCAGATCTGCTCGTCTTCCAGCGTCCCGGCGGGGTCGTTGTACGTGCGGCCGTTCGTGGCCATCTGTGGATTGAGTGTGCTGCCGCCCTTCGAATAGCCGATGCCGATGTTGTCATTGGCATCGATCGACACCGCAGGCAGCCAGCGTGTGTTCGCATCCGGGTTGTAGACACCCTGATCGAGAATCGTCTTGGTCATGGCTGCAGCGTTTGGAAGCGGCGCATCTGGCAGCATTTTGTTGTCGTAGTTGTCGCCGAAGATACGGTCGCTCTGCGGGTTCAGGCCGAAATGCACCCAACGCACGACGCCTTGATTGGTCGTTGGATCGGGCAAGATGGTGTGGTTGATCGCAAGCGACAGCCGCTCCGGGGCACCGGATGGAAAAGCACGCGCAGTGGCGTGATACATCGTATGCGTGCCGAACGAATCCAGTAGCGCTGTGGTGCCGGTCTGACTGACCTGATTGTAGTCGTAGGTGAACGGCGCGCTCGGCGCAAGGCGACTGGGACTGGCTGACAGGGTCGTGCCGGAAGGAGTATTCCAGTTGATGCACATGTCCCAGAAAAGATAATCGCTCGTCACCGAATCGAAGTGCACGAAGACTGGGCAGCTTCCTGGCGGCGCCGTGTAAGTACCGATCAGATGGATCGGTTCAACGCCGTAGGCATCCAGGCCTCCAAAGCGGACCATCGCCACCTGAGCTGCGGGACGGCCTTCCAGCATCGCATCGCGCTGCAGAACCGCATAGGCGGCGCCTACAAAGGCTTCGCCATTGGCTTCGTCGAATTCGTGCGTGGTTAGGGTATAGGCATCCTGGCTGCCGCCCTGATCGACCCAGACGCCGATCTTGGGATAGTCGCCGAAATACGTTGAATCGAATTCATAACGATAGTAAGTGCCCAAGGCATCGGGGCCCGTGGAAACCGCAACGCACTGGGCTGATCCGGCATTGCTGCCGGCCCCCGGCGGTACGACGAATTGACTTGCAACCCAACGGTGTGCGAACTGATCAAACACGACGACCGGATCGCCATCATTGGTCGTTTCGCATAGCCCGCCGAATCCCGCGAAGAACGAATTGCCCGGCGTATAACTCGAAGCACCGTTCGGGATCACAACACCCGAGGTCTTGTCGTAGAGGGCCCAGGCGGAATTCACCCATTGGAAATAGTAGTTTTGGCTGACGTCGCCTTCCGTGTCCGGCGGCAGACATCCGCAACCGCTGTTGGTCTGGTTGATGCCATCAAACGACGCAATGATTGCAGGTGCCGGCGTGTTGATCGATGGGCTACGCGTAATCGGGCCGACTGGCGCACTGGTTCTCGGTGGCAGCGGCGTTTTGACGAACTTGTTCGGGATCTCGAACTCGCCGCTGCCATCGCCCATCGGCTGCATCGGCGGCAAATGGACGTCGCGCATGGCCGGCGATACGTCGAATCGTGAAGCATGGATAACGACCGGCCTTTTGGGCGCGGGTTGCGTCGCAGTCTGGGCCGCCATCGCACCCATCGGGGCAACGGCAAGACACAGCGCGCTTAAGGCAAAACTCGAACGAAACTTCATAATAACTGAGCCCCTCTTCATGATCTGGACGACCCTTGTGTCGCAAAGGCAGTGGCCCGGTCGTCGCGAGCACACGTGGAAATCGATGCAACAAAAAGCTAATGCCCCGGCTGAACTGCCTTACTTGCAGTGTTCATGCGTTGCAAATAGCCGCGTAAAAAATCCCTCGTTTGACCAGGCGTGCCGGCATCTTGCACAGCCTCTTCCACCGCTCGATGCTCGGCTTGCGGATACCATTGGTGCAATAGCCTCAGTGCCGGCTCGGCAAGCACCACGCTATTGCTGCGGACCCAGCGCACTAGTGACGCTTCAGGTAGTTTGCGAGGCGACTGTCCCGACAACGAAATGGCCGCCCTAAGCAGCGTCTCTAAGTCGGAAGTCTTATCACTGAATCCATCTACGGCCGTAGTAGACAGCAAACTTTCCGAGGTGTCCAGCGCCCAGCCTTCGCCAAACGCATCCGCATGTTGCGCGGCTGCCTCCAGCAGCGGAGTACGTGCCAGAGCCGGCGAATCGGGATCGCGAACGAACATTTCTATTGCGCGACGATCGGCAGCAGTGAGTTTGGCGCGCAATTCAGGCTCGAGCGCCAGTTGATGTGCGGCGAGGTTTTGCAGACCGGGGTTTTTGCTCTTCAGCGTTGCCACAAGCAGCGTCAGCGTGCTGCGTGACGCGCGGCTTTGCTCGTTCTTGCCGGCGTTCAGAACCTTGCGCACTTCAGCAGTATCGTCAAACAAAGCCGGTTCGACGCCTGGAGAAACCAGCATCGTTGCGCCCTGCCGCATGCCGATCAACTTGCCCGGCCGGCGTGGATCTTCGCTGAACAGCCCGTAGCCCACGATATAGTCGTTGCCCACTACGACACGATCGAGTGTCTCGGCGGGTACGCGGGTGTCGATGAGATCCTGGGTCACGTACTTGCGGTTGCCGGACAGAATGGTCTTGCATTCAAATACGATGCGTCCCGCGGATGCATTGATCTCGACAGCTTTTCCCGCGATCAACAGATTTGCCTGATCGTGCAGCAACTCCAGTGGCGGCTCAATGCGTTCAGCGTGCAGCGCAGCTGTGCAAATCACGGAGCTCGCGGCGAGCAGCAGCGCACGGGCTATCCATCCGCAATGGCGTTCAACAATACAAGGCGCGAGCCCAACGACTGACACGTGGAGCGGTCTCTCGCAGATCGATTAAGACTTCAAGACTATATGATCCCATTCATCAGGAGTAGGACATTTACAAAAGGAGCGGAATCGTTACAAAGACAAAAAAAGGGCGCCTTTCGGCGCCCTTCGAGTTTTGCGTGAAACGTTTACGAAATGAAATTCCGCGCCGATTTACCGGCGCGGAGATCTTGTCATGGACCAAACACAAAGTCGCCTGCATCGGCGCCGACATCCGTCGGCGTGAAGCTGGCGCGGACGTCGCCGTCGAAGTCATCCGTGACTGCTGGAATCGCCAGTCCCGTTCCTTCGACATGCGTCGGATTGGTCGGGTGAATGTGCAGGTTGACCGTTGCCGCTGTGCCAGTTGGCGCGATGAACTGCGGATCGGTAGCGAAGCTGCCAGCATCCTGGCCCGTAGCGGTTTGCCAATCGGCAAGCGTGGTCTGATCGATCGCATTGAACAGACCGGTGAAACCGCCCGTCCCGTTGGCAAGCAGGTCGTTGAAGCCCGACGTCAGCCCTGCCGGATTCGGCGTCGTTCCAGCCACGGCAATCGCGTAGTTCTTGCCGGCACCGGATGCATTACTGCGCGCATTCCAGAAGATGTTGTCCTCGTAGTTGCGGACATTGGTAACGACGTTGCTGACGAACGCGAACGTATTGCCCGACGAAGCCACCCCGGTGCCGCCAACGTAGACGCTGTTGTTGTACAGGTTGTTGGTGCCGGCGATATCGAACATGCCGTACATGGTGTACCCGGTCGTGATGTCGGCACCGGACGCATCCACCCCCAGCCGCACCATATTGTTCTTGTACGTGGCGCTTCCGGCGACGGCAAGAACGCCGGCCAATTGGGCCCCAAGATTTGTCGACGTGATGCTGAGCGAATGGACAAAGTTTCGCTCCACCACATTCGCGGTTGCTGGGAAGTTGCCGTAGATCGCGTAGATCGCGCCATTGTTCGGAGTCGAGTTGTCGCTCAGAGAATGAATGGTGTTCTGCGAAATCGTGCTCACACCAGTGGGCAAGGTGCCGCTGAGAATAATTCCGCTGATGCTGATAAATCCGGCTGCGTTGGCGTTACCGGAGATATTGCGAATCACGTTTCCGACACAGGTCAAGTTCGCGCTGGTGTTGTCGATCCCATACATGTTGTAGGTGCCAACCACGTTGTCCGTTATCGAACCCGCTGCCACGCCGCCAATGATATTGTTGCTGATCGTAGTGTTTACGCCTGCTGTCTGGGAGTTGCGAATCCCGCGGAAGCCGGCCCCTGTGCCGGTACCGCCGTTGTTGATCGTGATCGTCCCGATGTTGTTGTTCGAGATGACGTCGAGGTTCTGGAAGCTGAAATCGAATATGCCGATGAAGCCCCAACTGTTGGTTGTCACGGTCGTGTTATTGACAACAATGCCGGTTGAAGCATCCAAGCTGCCAATGGTATTCCCGATGGTGCCGCCGATATTGAAGGAACCGGCGATGGCTCCCACACTAATGCCGATGAAACCCGAATTGGTGCTGGTGGTGCCAGCGCTGGTTGTCTGGTTGATGCCGGAAATCGTGTTGCCCTGGATACTGGTCACGGCTGCCGTGCTCGTGCTGGGTGCGTTAATGCCCTTGACCTGATTCGAGGAGCCACTGATCGTTGTTGTTCCTGTCCCGTTGGCGGCGCCGAAGCCAATAACATTTCCGGTTATCGTCGGGACCGCAGTAGCTGCTGAGACAAAAATGCCAGAGTAAACGGATCCTGCAGCGGTGAAGACGCGTGGTGCAGTCTGATAGATCCGGTTATTGGAGATGGTGATGGTCGTGGTGTTGGTACTTACGCTCACGCCCGCCGCGCTGGTCACCGCCGCTTGGAAGAAGTCGAAGATGTTGTTTCCATTGATGACGTTTCCGGCGTTGGGATTGGCCAACGTGCCCAGACTCATGACGCCCTTGGTCGGCAGGTTGGCGCCAGCCGGGCCGATGTTGTTGGCGGAGATCGTGTTGTTGCTGTTGCCACCGGCCACCGTGCTGGTGCTGAAGAAGATGTTGCCGCCCGCCGTTGCTGTCGTCGAAGTGGACGAGCCAAGCACCGTGGTACGAGTCACTGTGTTGTTCGACGCGCCGTTGATGAAGCGGATCGTGCTCGTGCTGGCTGTGTTCGACGCCGTCGTGTTCGAGAGCGTCAACGCGTTGCCGGCGGAGTTGAGGCCGTCGATGGTCACGTTGTTTGCGCCAGCCAAATCAATCAGCGGACTACCGGCCACAATCGCACCCGATACGGTGCGCGCGGCGCCGCCTGCTGGCTTGATCGAGATCGCCGTATAGGACGACGCACCGCCACTGACGTTGAGTACGGCAGGTACCGCCTCGGTGGTGTCGGTGCAAACGTCATCGGAGATCGCACCTTGATGGGTGCCGGCGTTGATTGCATCGAATCCGGCCTTGAGCGTCGGATATCCAGTCGGTCCCGGAGTGCCTGCAGAAGCTTTCACTTCAACCGGGCTGAGGGTAGTGCACACGGCAAGCGTGAAGTTCGCGATCACGGTGCAGTCGGCCACGACGGGATTCGTCGTGAACACATTACCAACCAGCGTACCGCCGCACGTACCGGTTGTCGTACCGATGAGGTAACCCACGGCTGGCGTCAGTGTGAATGCCTGCGTTGACCCATTGTTCACCGTCTGCGGTGTCGATGGAGCGATCGTGCCGTTGCCGCCGGGAACGCTTGGCGTAACCGTGTAGGTGATGACGTTTACCGTCAACACCGCGCTGGCCGCTACCGCATTGCTGCCCGCGTCCGTCTGCAAACCTCCCGCCGCAATGGTGTTGGTGTAAGGCGCGGCAACGCTCGAAGAAACAGTAAATGTCACTGTGCAGGAACCCGACGCAGGAATCTGCGCGCCTGGGGCCAGAGCGACCGAGCCACCGCCACCGGCAATGCCCACACCGGGACCGCCGAAACAGGTTGTCGCCGCACTGCCTGCGGTCGCAACGAGATTCGCCGGAAGCGTGTCGACGAGAGTGGCGGTCAATGTTGCGACAACCGCATTGGTGTTGCTCAACGTGAGCGTGGCCGTGCTGTTGACGCCGGTGGAGACGCTGGCCGGTGCAAAGTCCTTGGTGATCGTCGGCGCAGCAAGCACGGTCAAAGTGGCCGAACCCGGTGCAGCGTTGTTGCCTGCGCTGGTCTGCAGCGCACCGGCCGCGATGGTGTTCGCATAGCTGCCAGGACTCGCCGCAGTGACCGTAAAGGTGACTGTGCACGAACCCGTCGCAGGAATCTGCGCACCGGACGTGAGCGTCACTGAGCCACCACCGGTTTGAACTCCGGCCGTACCGCCGGCGCAGGTCGTTGCCGCCGATGCCGCCGTCGCCACCAGGCCTGACGGCAGAGTGTCAACCAGGTTGGCTGTCAGCGTCGCGATGCTCGCGTTCGGATTGCTCAGAGTCAGCGTCGCTGTGCTGTTCGCACCCGGCAATACGCTTGACGGAGTAAAGCTCTTGCTTACCGATGGTGCCGTGCTTACGGCAGTCTTGGTCGCATTCACCAGCACCGGGAAGACCGGGTTCACTGGATCGTTGCTGGCCAGACACAGGTACGCAGACGCACCGGAAGGAACCGGGAACAGCGAGCTATCGGCAGTGACGGTCAGCGGCGCACTCGCGCCTGCACCGAGCGTCAGGGTTGACGGAGCAGCGCTGAGCCATGCGGCGCCGCACGGAACCTGTGCCTCGACGTGCATCGCAAAACCGACGGCGTCCGTTATTGGCGACCACACGGTCTCAGTGAATAGCGGTCCAAACTCGGCGCCATTGTTGCCATTCGCCTGGGTGGTCACGAACTGCGCCCATCCGGCCTGTACCGTGGAATCTTCGTCGGCATAGACGACAAGCCAATACGTTCCGGCCGCAAGGTTTGTCGCTGGAGCAGCGGCCGCGGCGAGGTCAAGACTGATGGTATCGCCTGCGACGCTCAAACCGGGCGAGCCGACCGTCGTATTGAAGCTGTATACCGCCGGAGTTGCGCTGGTGATGCCCTGTGGATCGCCATTTGGCAGACCGGAATTATTTCCGTAGATGCGGAAGTGGATGCCGTGTCCGGCCAGCGTCGTCAGTACCGGCCCACCGCTTGGCGTGAAGCCGGGGACGCTGATCTTTGTCAGGTTCGCACCGCTAACCTTGATGTCGAAGTCGTCGGATGCGTAGGAGCCCTGGCTCAGATCGGTGAAGAACGTGTTGAAGTACCCGTTGTTGCCCTGGCTGGATTGGTCGACATAGACATAGCGGGTGCTGCCCGTGGTTTGATTCGTGTTAGTCACGTTGAGCGTGGGTCCGCCGATATTGCTGACGGTGAGAATCGCGTTGTTCGTCGTGCTCGCCGCGGGAACGACAATCGACAGCGGCGACGGTGCTGCTGCGATCTTCGGCGGCGGCACTTTGATCGCCATCGGCAGATGCAACGGCGTCAAGTTCGCGTCGCTCGGCGTCAATGTCATTTCACCGAAGTGGAAAACGCCGTCGGAGTTGTAGGACGAAGCATCGACATTCACGGTGAGGGTCTGACCCTGGCTGTTGGTGCGCGCAGGAACGATGAGACTCGACGGAGTTGCCGTTGCAGTGACGTTTCCAGTGAAAGTTACTGCCCACGTGACCGCATGATTTTGCGTACTGCGGAATTTGCGCGTGAACGTGCAAGCCGCTGCGCTACCAGTGATGCAGCTGGCCGATTGCATGCTGGCAATATTGAGCGTGCTCGGATCGCCGCCAATCGCCGGATCGGCATTGGCGAAGTTCAAGCCCGTTTCGTTCATCGTCAGGCCCGACTTGCTGGCAATGAAGTCCTGCAGGCGACCTGAACCGCGATCGAAATAATCGCTTGGCGTCGTGCCATTGGCCTTGGTCAGACCTGCTTCCTTCGCAGTCATCATCAATGCCGACTTGGCTTCCATCGGAGACCAGTCAGTGTTGACACCGAGCATCAACACACCCGAGCCGGTCGTATGCGGCGTCGCCATCGACGTACCGTTCAACAGCCCAACACGAGCCGGGCCACCCGCTGTTCCGTCATTGGAATAGGCAGCGAGAATATTCACGCCCGGCGCCTCGACGTCAGGCTTGAGTAAATCAAAGCTGACCGGACCGAGCAGACTGAAGCCGGCCAGCACGTCGGGCTGTGTCGGCAAACGCGACGGCGGAAACGTAATGAACGCCGAGCCGGTCGAATTGACCTGAGCCGAAAGGAAGTTTTTCAAGTCCGTGCCTTGAGACTGCAGGACCGTATAAACCGGAATCGTCGTGCCGGGGACGCTTGGCGTCAGCGGACCCTCGACTCGATTGTCCGAAATCACAACCGCCAGCGCACCCGCTGTGGTTGCGTTGTTCACTTTTTCCGAGAACGCGCACGTGCCGCGGCTGATTATTGCGACTGCCCCGGTAAACAGGCCCGCCGCATACCCGCCGCTGGCGGTGCAGCCATCGGTGCCGGTCAAGACCAGGTTGCTGAAGGCCGGACTAAGTACCGCCGGACCTGTGAATGGCGCCGACGCAGCGACGCCGCCAGTGCCCGCCGTAAGACCCATGTTCTGCAGATTCGCCGGCGGCGTGCCCGGGCCGGTGATGCTCAGCGAAGGCGCGATCGAGCCGCCGGTGTGCGTGGAAGCCGCGACCGTCGTTACCCACGGCTCGGCATGATTGGCCGTACCGGGAACCTGATTTGGAACGCTGGCGCTGGTGTTGCCCGCGGCTGCCGCGATGAAAATGCCAGCGTCGGCTGCGGACAGGAAAGCGAGCGATGTCGAGCTGTCCCACGGATCGTTGCCGCCGCTGATCGAATAGTTCAATGCATCGACGACGCCATCGGCAATGGCCTGGTCGACAGAACCCGAAGTCGCGGCCGTCGAACATTGCACGTTTACATCAGGAGAACAGGCGTAGTAGATAACCAGATTGGCATGCGGGGCGACACCGGAGATATTCGCCGTGTAGCCGGCCAGCGAGGCCGAGCGGCCATTGCCGCCTGCGGTGCTTGCCGTATGGCTACCATGACTCTGCGTGTCTTCCACGGAGTATGGCGGACCGCTGCCGGTCAGATTGATTTCATCGTAAACGCCGATGACTTTGTCGTTGCAACCGGCGATGCTGATGTTGGGAACAGCGCATTGACCGATGAAATTGCCGGTGCCCAGCGGATTGGTGATGGTGTAGCCGCTTGCGTCGGTCGCTGAAAAGGACGGGCTCGCACTGTTGTAGCCGGTGTCGATGTCGCCGATCACCATGCCGTCGCCGCGGAAACCCGTGCCTTCAAATCCATCGGCGAACATCGTGTCCTGACCTGCCGGGGTGCCCCACCATACCGATGCCGCGCCGATGAAGCCCGGGCCGATATCGGTCGCCAGTGGTTGCGGATGGTCGCGTTCAACCGCGGCCACGTCGGCAAGTTTCGCAACCTGTGTTGCCTGTTGCGGGGTCAGCTTCAGGATGACTGCGTTCAGCGCATGCTGCATGGAATAAGTTACTGCTGGCGCTTGTCCGAGCGCCGTGGCGATGTCGCTCAGATGATGGGTCTGCTGTTGCTTGAGGTACTGCACATAGGCCTGGGCCTGCGAACTCTTGACGTCCAGGCGGCTGCGGCCGTTGGCCATCAGCTTTAGTGGAATCGCACCTACGCCGCTGACGCCCGCATTGGGGTTTCTGGCAAGCACATCGTTGTAGAGCGCCAGTGGCTGCTCTTTGAAGCGCACGATGTAGCGGTCGGTGGGACCTTGCAAATTGACAACGGTAAACGGCCCAGGAGTGCCGTTTCCGGAATCGTCCGTGATGCCGGGCGAATACGCGGGATTTGCATATGAAGAATCAGCGGACAATCCACTGACAGCGACCAGCGCTGCTACAGCGAGCGCCAACGGACGCAGTTGAAATAGACCAGAATTCATGAAGCTCCCCTCCTGTGTTTACAACAGTACGAATGCGAGTGCGGAAAATCCGGCGCTCGATTCGTCCCAACCCCTAAAATTGTGCCTCGACGATGCGAGGACACTGGACTATAAACCTATTTTTTTGCTTGTCGAGCGTCCCAAGAAGTAGTCTTATGATGTGCTGCAGCAATTCCGCTTGACCCGTCAATGCATTCCGCAGCAGGCCGCGCGGATCGCTCATTTGTGAATGAAGCGTCGTGCCTGATTGGCAATTTCTTCAATTCCACAATCGACGATTTCCGTGGCTTGATCCAAACCGTTTGCGCAGAAATGTGTGCGCGGATGACACTAAAATCCCCTTGCCCTGCCCTGACCTTGATGCCGAACCCCGCCAGCCTGATCGTGTATTGCCGAGCCGGATTTGAAACCGAATGCGCCGAGGATCTGGCGGCCGTCGTCGGCGCAAACGTGGATGCCATGCGCAAGGAGCGCGATACGGGCTACGTGGAATTGCGCTTTGGCGAAAACGATGACGCCACCCTTCGCCGCAGCGCGCGCGATTGGCGGCGCTTGATCTTCGCGCGCCAGTGCCTGCTGGCCTTTGCGCAACTGGATGCGTTGCCGCGCACCGATCGCCTGACGCCCATCATGGCGGTCTTGGTCGCGCGGGGCGAGCGCTACTGCGATGCCTTGGTCGAGGCACCCGACACGGACAATGGCAAGGCGCTGGCGCCGTTCTGCAAGAGTTTCGGCAATGCGCTCATCGGCGGACTCAAGCGCGCGCACCTGCTCGACACCGGGCAGGAGCCCAAGTGCCTCGGAGGCCATGGATGGCAGGGAGAGGCCGCCGGCGCCGCGACGCGACGTCTGCATGCATTTTTTCCACAAAGCGACAAAGTATATCTTGCCGCAGTCGATCCGGCCGCGGCGCCGTGGCCGCAGGGAATTCCGCGCCTGAAGTTTCCGCGCGATGCACCGAGCCGTTCGACCCTGAAACTGGATGAGGCGTTTTTGGTCTTGCTCGACGAACGCGAACGCGAGCGCTGGCTCAAGCCCGGCATGAGTGTCGTGGATCTGGGCGCCGCACCCGGCGGCTGGACCTGGCAATTCGTGCGCCGCTCGATGCGCGTCATCGCGGTGGACAACGGACCGATGGATCGCGCGTTGATGGACTCGGGCCTGGTGACGCACCTGCGCGAAGACGGCTTTCGCTATCGTCCGAAAAAAAATGTCGACTGGCTGGTTTGCGACATGGTCGAACAGCCGCGCCGCGTCGCCGAGCTTATCGCGCAGTGGCTCGGCCAGGGCCTGTGCCAGCGCGCGATCTTCAACCTGAAGCTGCCGATGAAAAAGCGTTACCAAGAAACACAACGCTGCCTGGAAATCGTCCGCCAGGTTTCCGCCGACGTGCGCGCCAAACAGCTGTATCACGATCGCGAAGAAATCACCGTGTTCGCACAACGCGGCTGAACCGATTGCTGCAGCGTCGCCAGTTTGCAGCGCGACATGAAACCGTAAACAGACTCTGTTAGCCTACGCGCTTCGTTCGACAGGGCGCGCCGTGTGCGCCGCCCGTCCCGGCGACAGCAGGATGCGTCGCCCGGCCTCACAAGAGGCCGGCAGGGAATCGTCCGGCCGAGTGCCGGTCAGGTCGTGTTGGGAACATTGGTCGGCGCCGATCACGCGGCGCCGCGCTGCGGTTTTGTGTTTGGAGTAACAATGAAAAGTCTCATTCGATCGATATGGCTGACGCTCGCCGCCGCCGCCCTGCCGCAAGTCTGCCTGGCAGCTGCATTCACCGCCGGAAATCTGGTGGTCTATCGCGTCGGCGACGGCACTGCCGCGCTGACCAGCGTGGCAACCGCCGCGTTCCTTGATGAATATTCACCGGGCGGCGCGCTGATTCAGTCGATTCCGCTGCCCACGGCAGTCGCGGGTGCCAATCAGGTGTGCACGAATTCGGGCAGCGCCACTACAGAAGGTCTGGCGACGACGAGTGCAGACGGCGCCTATCTTGTCGGCGGCTGCTATGCCGCCGCCCTGGGTACGGCTTCCATAACGGGTTCACCCCCTGCGACGACCCCGCGCGTGATCTTCCGCGCCAGCAGCGCGGGCACCATCGACACCACGACGGCGCTGACCGACACCAACAGTGGCGGCAATCCGCGGGGCGCGGCAAGCACGAATGGCACCGACCTCTGGGTCACCGGCAGCAGCGGCGGCGTACGTTATGTCGCGCTCGGCGGCACATCGAGCACGCAGCTCAATGCGAGCACGACCAACCTGCGCGGCGTGTCGATCTACGGCGGTCAGCTATACATTTCCGCCGGCGCCGGCGCGATTCGCCTGGCGACGGTCGGCAGCGGGACACCGATGACTTCGGGTCAGACGCTGACTCAGCTCAGTGGCGTCCCGACGACGGTCATTACGAACAATGCGTTCGTGCTGCTCGATCTGTCAGCGACCGTGGCCGGCGTGGACACGGCGTACGTCGCCGACGAGAGTGCGGGCATCGTCAAGTATTCGTTCGACGGTACGACATGGACAGCGAAAGGCACGGTCGGAGTCGCCACGGATACCTATCGCGGACTGACCGCATCGGTCTCCGGCGGTAACGTCGTGTTGTACGCAATCCGCAAGGGCAACGAACTGGTAACGATCACGGATGCGTCCGGCGCCACGGGGACGTTCAGCGGCACGGCGGCATCTGTGGCGGTTACCGGCACGGTGAACAAGGCGTTCCGCAGCGTGTCGTTTGCGCCAGTCAGTGCAACGCCGCCGCCGACACCCACGTTGTCGATCACCGCGCCGGTGATCAACGAAGGCAATAGCGGCACATCGACAGCCACCTTCGCTGTCAACCTCGATCATCCCGCGCCCGCCGGGGGCGTCGCCTTCCAGGTCGACACGGTCGACGGCACCGCCGCCGGCGGCAGCGACTACACGGGCATTGTCGCGGGCAACGGCAGCGTCGCCGCAGGCGCGACCAGCACGACAGTCGCAGTCACCATCACCGGCGACACGGTTTACGAAGGCAACGAAACCTTCTCGGTGAACCTGAGCAATATCACGAACACGACCAACGCCACCGCATCGGCGGCCGCCACGATCACTGACGACGACGCACAGCCGACGATCAGCGTCGGCGATGCGAGTGCGGTGGAAGGCGACAGCGGCACATCGCAGCTGAATTTCCCGGTGACGCTCTCGAACGCCTCGGCATTCAGCGTGAGCTTCTCCGTTCAGACCGCGGACGCCAGCGCGACGGCGGGCAGCGACTACGATGCGCTCAGTACGATCGTGACGATTCCGGCCGGATCGACGACCGGCAACATCGCGGTCACCGTGCACGGCGACACTACGACGGAACCCGACGAGACGTTCACGCTACAGCTGAGCGGCGCCAACGGCGGCACGCTCGCGGCGTCGTTCGCCACCGGCACGATTCAGAACGACGACAACGTCACGCCGACGTTCACGATCGGCAACGTGACCCAAACCGAAGGCAACAGCGGCACCAGCAACTTCGTGTTCACGGTGTCGAGCAACGTCAACGCTCCGGCGGGCGGTTTCACCCTGAACGTCGACACTGCCGATGGCAGCGCCGCCGCGGGCGAAGATTACATTGCGCTGCACGGCACAGCGACCATTGCCGCCGGAACGAATTCGACCACCGTCGCCGTACAGGTCAATGGCGACGACAAGTACGAATCGGACGAAATGTTCAGCGTGACGCTGAGCAACCCGCCGGCGGGCACGGCGATCGGCACGGCAACGGGCACCGGCACGATCAGCAACGACGATGCGCTGCCGACCCTGTCGATCGCGAACGTCACGATGAACGAAGGCAACAGCGGCACGAGCACGGCCTCGTTCAACGTCACGCTGTCGAACCCGAGCGCGTCCGCGATCACGTTCACGGTCAATACCGCCGATGGCACCGCCACGGCGGGTAGCGACTACGTGGCGATCATCAACGGCAGCGGCGGCATCGCCGCCGGCAGCACGAGCACCACGGTTGCAGTCACCATCAATGGCGACACTGCCGTCGAAGCGAACGAGACGTTCAACGTGAATTTGAGCGCGATTGCCACCGCAAGCAATGCAACGGCGAGCGCCACCGGCACGATCAGCAACGACGACTTCACCACGATTATGCAGATCCAGGGGCATGGCACGGCGTCGCTGCTGAACACGCAGACCGTCACCACGCACGGCGTGGTGACCGCGAAGAAGTCGAACGGTTTCTTCATGCAGGATCCACTCGGCGATGGCGACCTGACGACCTCGGATGCGATCTTCGTGTTCACCGGCGCGACTCCTCCCGTGACCGTGGCCGTCGGCAACGAAGTGACGGTGACTGCGAAGGTTCAGGAATTCAGCGGATCGACGGAACTGAGCAGCAGTCCGATCGTCGTCATCACGAATCCGGTTGCGCCGGTGCAGCCGGTGGCGTACGCGCTCGACAGCAATCCCCCAACGAACAATCCGACCACCGGCATCTGCATGGGCGCCGGTTCGACAATCGCTTCGCCACCGACGGCAAGCGATGGTTATCAAGCGAGCAATTTTGCCTGTCTGGACGCCATGCTGGTGACGATGAACGATGCCGTCGTGACCGGTGCAACGTTCGGCAACGCCGCGTCGGACGGCGTGCATACCGGCAACCCGACTGGCATGTATGCCACCGTCGGCAGTCAGCCGCGCCCGTTCCGCGGACCCGGCGCGCCGTATCCCGGCATTGCCGGTCATCCGGAAATTCCGGTGTTCAACGGCGAACCTGAAGCGATCGAAATCTTCTATGCGGGACTGGCCTTCAATCCAACCGGGTTTGTCTACAATGCCGGCACACATTTCACGACGACCGGTGTGATCCAGGGATTCCAGGCGGCCAGCGCGACATCGCCGATCTACGAAATTTATCCGTACAGCATGTCGACGCTGACGCCGGCGCCGACGTATCCGCAAGCGGTCGCCGATTCTGCCGCTGGCACGTTGACCGTTGGTTCGCAGAACCTGCTGCACTTCTTCAACGCGACAGCCGACGGCGCCGATACCAGCGGCTACAACGATACTTGCGCCGGTACCGGCGCCAGCGACACGTGTCCGACGCCTGCCCAGTACAGCGCGCGCCTGGCCAAATGGGCCAAGCAGGTATGCCAGGTGCTTAAGGCGCCGGTCGTGCTCGATGTGGAAGAAATCGAGAATCGCGCCGTCGCCAAGGATCTGGCGGACAACGTTTTCGGCGCCTGCGGCGTGACGTACTTGCCGTATGTGATCCCAGGCAACGACGTCAGCGGTATCAACATCGGCATCCTCGTGCGCAGCGATGTCACGGTGAATTCGGTCACGCAGATGTACAAGGGCACGCAGACCAACAACTGCAGCGGCACACCACCGTGCCTGCTCAACGATCGCCCGCCGGTGCTGATGCAGGCGTCGTGGAATGGCTACCCGTTCGCCCTGCTCGCAATGTACGACCGTTCCCTGAGCGGGCTCGGCGATCCGACCCGGCCGTACATCGGTCCCAAGCGCGCAGAACAGGCCGCGCAGATCGCCAGCATTGCGCAGGCCTGGCAGACCGGTGCGACGCTCGTCGGTGCCGGAAATGCACGCCAGAACGCGACCGGCATCGTCACGCAAGGTCCATTCAACATCGTCGGCGATGCCTCCGTGCCGCTGATCGTGGCGGGCGATTTCAACGCCTACGAATTCAGTGACGGATACGCCGACGTCACCGGCATGATCATGGGCACGGCCGACCAGAGCAAGAATCTGTACTGGTACAACGGCGACCCTGCCAATACCGATACGCCGACCTATGTCGCACCGAATCCGCCGCTCGTCGACAGCGGCATCAAGGCCGCCGCTGGAGAACGCTATTCGTTCAACTTCAGCGGGCTGGCGCAGGAGATCGACCACATTGTGCTGACGCAACGTGCGTGGCGCGACTTCGTGAGTACTTCCAACGCGCGTGGCAATTCGGATGTTTCCGAAGCCACCCTCATCATCCTTGACGGCACCACAGCAGCGCGCAGCGGCGACCACGATGGTCAGGTGGTAACTCTTGCAATTGACCGCATCTTTGCCGACGGGTACGAAGCGCAGCCGTAACGCGCTATCCTCCGCCATCTGTAGTTCGACATCGGGGCCGGACAACCGGCCCCGAATTTTGTCCGCATATGAAACGTTACCGATCCCTCCTGCCTATCCTGATCCTGATTGCGATCGGCGTCGCCTTGCTGGCTTCCGGCGTGTTGAATCGCTTTCGTCCGGAAAACCTCGCGCATGAACAGGCCGAGCTGCAAATTCAAATCGCCCTGCATGCGTGGCTCGCCAGCGCAATCCATATCGGCGCCGTGACCCTGGCGATCTCGACCGGCATTCCCGGCGTGGTGGTGTTGATCCTGGCTGGTGGAATGCTGTTTGGCGTATGGCTGGGGACACTGCTTTCGGCCATCGGCGTGACCCTGGGCGCGCTGATCCTGTTTGTGGCCAGTCGCCATGCATTCGGCAGCCATCGCGGCGTCGATGCGCCGGGATTGGTCGGGCGCCTGCGCAGCGGCTATCTCGCGCACCCGGTGAGCTACACATTTTTCCTGCGCCTGGTTCCTTTCTTCCCGTTCGGTGGCGTAACCGTCGGCCTTGCCTGGCTGCGCTGTCCGCTGTGGTTGTTCCTCGTCGCCACCGCCGGTGGTGGCGCCGTGATGACCGGCATCGAGACCGCGCTCGGCGCCGGCCTGGCCAAATCCATCGGCGAAAATCACGCGGTCACAGCGGATCTGTTTACTGATCCGGCAGTGTTCATCCCCTTGCTGGGGATGGGACTGTTGGCGCTGGTGCCGATCCTCATCAGCAAATGGCGCAGAGCCCCGGCGGCGCCGAAAGCCTGATTTATTGAGCCGCACTGCAGGCTTCGGCTATTCTGCAGCGCGTTGTTGCCGGCCGCCTGACGCGACGGCATTTCGTCTTACCGAGACCCATCTTGACACCGACTTCCGCCACCAAGCCTTCGTTCTGGCGCGCCTTGCTTCTGACCTTGCTGGTGGCGGGACTCAATCTATTGCTGTGGGCGACTCTCAACCGACCGGCCGAGCCCGCGGCGTGGACCGGCAAGATCGGCGGCTTCGCACTGGCGCCGTACCAGCGCTACCAGAGTCCGCTCAAGGGCATCTATCCGACTGCCGAAGAACTCGACAACGACATCAAGCTGTTGTCGCGCTACACCAGCCGCCTGCGTACCTACGCCTCGCTCGAAAACCCGGAAGTTCCGGCGATCGCCAAGAAATACAACATGAAGGTGCTGGCCGGCGCGTACCTCGATAGTCGCGGCCAGCACAACGACGACGAGATCGCTGCGCTGATCGAAGCCACGCGCAGCAACGACAACATCACCGGCGTGATGGTCGGCAACGAAGTCCTGCTGCGCAATGACATGGGCGTGAATTCGCTGATCGGTTACCTCGATCGCGTTCGTGCGCAAGTCAAGGTCCCGGTGTCGACTGCCGAACCCTGGCATATCTGGCTGAAGTATCCGCAACTCGCCAAGCACGTGGATTTCATCACGGTGCATCTGCTGCCGTACTGGGAAGGCTACCCGCGCAAGGATGCGGTCGGCCTACAGGTACTGGCGCGCTACTACGAATTGCAGAGTGCGTTTCCCGGCAAGCACATCCTGGTCGGCGAAGTCGGCTGGCCGTCATCGGGAGATCGCATCAAGGGCGCGTCGGCCTCGATCGCGGACGAAGGTCTGTTCATCCGCCAGTGGCTGAACGTCGCCGCGCAGCGCAACATCGACTACTACCTGATGGAGTCGGCCGACCAGCCGTACAAGGAACAATTCGAGGGCCGTGTCGGCGCGTACTGGGGCATGTTTGGCGCCGATCGCGAACCGAAATTTGCGCTCGCCGGCAGCGTTGTCGAAGATCCCAGCTGGCCGTGGAAAGCCGCGGTCGCCTGTTTGCTTGCGCTGTTGCCAATGTTCTGGTTTGCGCGTCATTTCATTCGTTTCAAGACTATTGGTCTATTGTTCTTCTGTACCTTGATCCAGCTGTCGGCATCGCTGCTGGTGTGGTCGGTGACGTTGCCGTATTCGTTCTATCTTGATCCGTTCGACTGGGCGATGCTGGTAGTGCTCGCGCCGGCGCAGATCGCGATCATCATGATCTTGCTGATCAACGCATTCGAGTTCACTGAAGTGCTTTGGCGCCGGCGCTGGTTGCGCGAATTCGGCCTGCTCGATCCGAAACCGGGCGATGCGCAACCCTTCGTTTCGATTCATCTGGCCTGCTGCAACGAGCCGCCGGAAATGGTGATCCTGACCCTGGATTCACTCGCTGCGCTGGACTACCAGAACTTCGAAGTGCTGGTGATCGACAACAACACCAAGCGCGAAGATGTGTGGAAGCCGGTCGAGGAACACTGCCGCAAACTCGGCGAACGTTTCCGCTTTTTCCATCTGGATCCGTGGCCCGGTTTCAAAGCCGGCGCGCTCAATGTCGGCTTGAAGCAAACTGATGCGCGCGCCGACATCATCGCCGCGATCGATGCCGACTATGTCGTGCGCGCGGATTGGCTCAAGGCACTGACCGGCTACTTCGCCGACCCGAAAGTTGCCGTCGTTCAGTGTCCGCAGGCGCATCGCGACTGGGAACACAACGCGTTCCGGCGCATGACCAATTGGGAATATGACGGCTTCTTCCGCATCGGCATGCACCATCGCAACGAGCGCAACGCAATCATCCAGCACGGCACCATGACCATGGTTCGTCGCGGTGCGCTGGAAGCCACGGGAGACTGGAGCGAGTGGACGATCTGCGAAGACGCCGAACTCGGCCTGCGCCTGATGCACGCCGGTTACGACACGATTTATGTCGATGAAGTGATGGGCCGCGGACTGACTCCGGCCGACTTCACCGCGTACAAATCGCAACGCTACCGCTGGGCGTTCGGCGCGATGCAGATCCTCAAGGCGCGTTGGCACTGGATGACCGAACGCGGACCGCTGACTGCCGGCCAGCGTTTTCATTTTCTCACCGGCTGGTTCTCGTGGTTCGCCGACGCGCTGCATCTGGCCTTCACCATGCTCGCGCTGATCTGGACCGCCGGCATGATCGGCCTGCCCGAATATTTCAACCTGCCGCTGGATTTGTTTATTTATCCCATTTTGGGCTTTTTTGTATTCAAGGCCGCATTCGGCATCATCCTGTATCGCGTGCGCGTGCCGTGCTCATGGCGCGACACACTTGCCGCTTCAATCGCCAGCATGGGTCTGAGTCATGCGATCGCACGCGGCATTTATCTCGGCCTGTGGAAAAAGCACGGCGAGTTCGTGCGCACCGCCAAAGGCAGGCGCATGTCCAAGCGCCCCAACCCATTTGCCGCGGTGACCGAAGAACTGCTGATGTTCATTGCCATTGCCTTGGGCATCGGCGGCATGGCTTCCGCCGTCGGCATCAACTACCTGGAGGGCAAACTCTGGGTAGCAATTCTCTGCGCGCAGGCGATTCCCTATCTTTCGGCGTTGATCGC
Organism: Lysobacterales bacterium; assembly: GCA_038244165.1. Lineage (GTDB taxonomy): Bacteria > Pseudomonadota > Gammaproteobacteria > Xanthomonadales > Rhodanobacteraceae > Rudaea. The sequence continues at coordinate 65,977 of JBBRTT010000003.1, forward strand.
TGCCTGGGTGGCGGGGCGCGCGGGCGAGGCGACCGGTTAGTCGCTCTAGTATCCGCGAACACCGGCAAGCAGGATCAAGGTATACAACGCCAGCACGAGGCAGGCGAAACCCAAACCGATCTTGTACGGCGCGAGCTTGCCGGTGAATTGACCGAGATTGTTGGTGAAGTTGTTGCTGCCGAACAGCGAGCGCAAAACCGGCAGGGCCAGAATCAGCGACAGGCTGATCACGATCAGAATGGTCACCAGACCAATCAGCACGGTGCCAGGCGCAAAGCGCAGATAGCCCAGCGTTTGCAGCCACTGCAGCAACATGACGAGGCCCCAGACCAGGCCAACGACGCCGACCCAGCCACCGATGGATTCGAGCTGGCCAAGCGGCGCACCGGCCTTGGGCTGCTGAGTCTTCAGCCACGAAGCGATGCCGAGCAGGCCCAAAAGGATCAGCAGAATCAAAGTCACGAGTACGAGCAACATGGCGGCATCTCCGGCAGTTCAGCACAACAAATAACGCATCAGTCAGCGCGCATCATAGTCCAACGCAGCCTATCTGTTCGTTCAACGACCTGCAGCGTGTCGGTCGAACATTTGCTTGAGCGGCCCGATGCGGTCGACCAGCCCGAGTCCGGCGCTGCGCAACGCGGCAAGTGTCGTCGAATCGCTGCCGAACACGCGCTGGATTGCGTCGAAAGAATGCGCGGACAACGCGTTGTCGCTGCGCCGGCGGCGCTCGAATCGGCGCAATGTCGATTCTGCGGCAAAATCTCTTTTCAGGTCGCGCGCTGCAGTCAATGCGGCGGCCAGTTCAGCGGCATCGCGCAAACCCATGTTCACGCCCTGCCCGGCCAGCGGATGCACCGCATGCGCAGCGTCACCGACAAGGGCGAAACGCGGTGCAAGATAGCGATCAGCCAATTTCAGGCGTAACGGAAATGCGGCGCGCGGCGTCGTCGCCGTGATCAGTCCCAAACGAAAATCGAAGGCAGCGCCGAGTTCGGCGCAGAACGCGGCATCATCCAGCGCGAGCAGACGATCCGCCGCGGCGTTGGCTGCCGACCACACCACCGAACTGCGCCCGTCGGCCAACGGCAGGAACGCCACCGTCGCATCTGGAAGGAAGCGTTGCCACGCCGTGGATTCGTGCGCGCGCTGAGTCGCCACATGCGCGACGATCGCACGCTGCGCGTAGTCGCGGTCGTGAGTGGTGATGCCTACCATGGCGCGCAAGGCAGAATCCGCACCATCGGCTGCAACGACAAGCTGGGCCGAGACCGACACGCCATCTTCAAGCAGCAGCGTGCGCCGCTGTGCATTGGCTTCAGTCGCCGTCACCCTGGCCGGGCAATGCAGGGCAATGCGCGCGTCGTTTTGCAGCGCCTGCCATAGCACGTGCTGAATCAGGCGGTTTTCCACGATCCAGCCGAGCGCGGATTCGCCATGGTCGGCGGCATCGAATTCGATTTTCCCCGGCGCCAGTGCGTCCCACACGCGCATGCGCCGGTAGGCGCAGGTGCGTGCCGAAACGATGGACTTCCATACGTCCAGACGTCCAAACAGCTGCGCTGATGACGGCGCCAGCGCGACAACGCGCAGATCGACATCATCCTGCCCGCTCCACACGGCGGGCGCACGCGGCTCAACGACGGCGACGTCGAAGCCTGCACGCGCCAGGTCCAGTGCGAGCGCCGCGCCCACCATGCCTGCGCCGACGACGGCAACATCGTGCACGCCGCGACGGCTCATGGTCCATCACCCAAAGCCAGCCGCGGCACGGCACCACGAAAGCCCATGCCACGCCGCGCCAGCGCAGCTTGCAGCGGCGCAATACGATCCAGTGCAAGCAAGCCCAGCGAGCGCAGCACCTTCAGCGGCGGCGCGTCGTTGCCGGTCAATCGCACCAGGCCATCGCTCATCGCAATCGTGCCTTCCCGATCCACGCGTCGGCGTTGCGCATAGTCGGCGAGCAACATTGCATCGCCTGGGTCGCCACCTGCCTGCGCGCCCTGAACCAACAGCTCGGCGAGAGTCAGCGCATCGCGCAGGCCAAGATTGAATCCCTGCGCACCGATCGGGTGCAGCGTTTGCGCGGCGTTGCCGACGAGCACGCTGCGCGGCGCAACGAGGCGACTTGCCTGCACGCGGCGCAACGGGTACGACACGCGCCGGCCCGGCCGCGACACGCGGCCCAGACGCCAGCCGAATCGTTCATGCAGCAGATCCACAAACCCGGCGTCATCCAGCACGGCGACACGTGCGGCATCCGCGCTGGGCACCGTAAGCACGACACCGGCGCGGCGTTCGCCGAGCGGCAACAGCGCCACGGGGCCACTCGCGGTGAAACGCTCGTAGGCGCAATCCAGCGGGCGCTGCAGCGTCACCGTGCAAACGAAGGCGGTTTGCGCATAATCCACATTTTCAGTTTCGATGCCCAAGGCCGAGCGCACGAACGACGTCGTGCCGTCCGCACCGACCAGCAATCGCGTGCGCAGCTCCTGTTTGCGATCGCCGATACTGAGCGTCGCCGTGATCGCGTCCCTGCCTGTGGTCAATGCTTCGAGCGTCGCCGGCGCATAGCGCACCAGTTCGCGACAGGCGTCCAGCCGCGTCAGCAAGCCGTTGCCCAGTTCACGTGCCGGCAGCACCGCACCGAACGCATCGACGCCGTGCTTTTGCGCATCCAGGCGCACAACACCGAACTCGCCCTGCCGACTGATGTGGATTTTGCGGATCGGCGTCGCCAGCGAACCCACATGCGCCCACACGCCAAGCGCCGTCAGCGCATTCACCGTCGCCCGCGCCAGGGCGAGATTTCTCTCGTCGTAGCTGGGCTGCAAATCAGCGCGCGCAGGCGCCGCCTCCACCAGCGCCACGCGCAAGCCAGAGCTATCCAGCGCGATCGCGAGGCTCGCTCCGACCAAGCCGCCGCCGATGATGAGGACATCGTGTTCGGTGTTCATGCCGGCATGATAGGGGCGCCGTCACCACCGTGCCAGCGGCATCCGCTATCATCGCGAAAGCACCACTTGCAGCAGCGATGAATTCCGATGGACCTGATCCTTGTCCGCCACGGCGACGTCGATGCGCCGCCCGGCCTGTGCCTGGGACAAACCGATGCGCCGCTGTCGGCGTCCGGTTTCGGCGCCGTGCAGCAACTGGCGGCAACCTGGACGGGTTCTGCGCCGCGATTCCTCTTTTCCAGCGACCTCAAGCGCGCGCAACAGGCCGCATCAATCTTCGCCGCGCGCTTCGCGATCGAACCGTTGACCGACGCGCGCCTGCGCGAAGTCAACCTTGGCGACTGGGATGGCACGCGCTGGGACGAGGTCGTGCGCAGCGACGCGGCACGTTATGAGCACTGGGCCAACAATTGGGTGATCCAGGAAGCGCCCGGTGGCGAGAGTTTTGCCGACGTCATCCGCCGCACCGGCGCGTGGCTGTCGTCGGTGCTGAGCTCGACTCACAGTGAAGATGTCGTGCTTGCGGTGGCGCATGCTGGCTCGATCCGCGCCGTCCTGTGTCACGCACTCGGCTTGCCGGCGGCGCGGGCCTTTGCCCTGCGCATCGACCACGCTCACGCCGCGCGCGTGCGCTCCCGCAATGGCCAGTTTGAAGTATGCTATGTCAATGCGTCGCGGTTCGAATCCGACTAGTTCGAGTCCGCCCTCAACGCGCACAAATTCCTGGAGAGTTCCACAATGCAGCATCTTTCACAAAATTCCCTGATCTCTCCGCGCAGTGGCGTGCTGATCGGCATGATTGCGCTCGCAGTCGGCGTGCGTCTGCTCATCCATTTCGTCCCCGGCGTGTTTCCCTACAACTTCACTCCGGTCGAGGCGATCGCGCTGTTCGGCGGCGCCTATTTCAGCGATCGGCGCCTGGCTTTCATCGTGCCGCTGGCCGCGATGTTTCTCGCCGATCTCGTGATCGGCCTGCATTCGCTGATTCCGGTGATCTACGCCTGTATCGCTGCCAGCGTGCTGCTCGGCTTCGCGCTGCGCGACAAGATTTCCGTGTTGCGCGTGGCCGGCTGCGGCATTGCCGGATCGCTCATGTTCTTCGTGGTCGTCAGCTTCGCCGAGTGGCTGATGGGCGACACGGTGTATTGCCGCGAAGGAGTCGTCTCCTGCTACGTCGCCGCCATTCCGTTCCTCAAGAGCTGGCTCGCCGGCACCCTGGTGTGGAGCGCGCTCATGTTCGGCGGGTTTGAGTTGATGCGCAGACGTTGGGTTTCGCTCGATACCGTGGCAGCTTAGCCGCAACGTCTATTGCTGATGGGCAATCGACTAAGCAAAATTTATACAAAGACCGGCGACGATGGCACGACGGGCCTCGGCGACGGCACGCGTGTGGCCAAGGATTCGGTGCGCGTGGCCGCCTACGGCACCGTCGATGAACTCAATAGCGCGATCGGCATGGTGTTGGCGCAGGAAATTCCCGCGGCCGTGCGCGAGACATTGACACAGGCCCAGCACGACCTGTTCGACCTGGGCGGCGAGTTGTGCATTCCCGGCATGGCCATGGTTCACGACGCGGATGTCGAGCGCCTGGAAACGACGCTCGACGGCTTCAATGTCGATCTGCCCGCGCTCAAGGATTTCATCCTGCCCGGCGGAGGCATCGCCGCGGCCTGCTGTCACGTGGCGCGCACGGTCTGCCGGCGCGCGGAGCGCGAAGTGGTGACACTATCAAGGCAGGAAAGCGTGCGGCCCGAAGCCGTGCGCTATCTGAATCGGCTGTCGGATCTTCTGTTTGTCCTTGCACGCGTGCTTGCACGTGCGTCCGGTCACGGCGAAGTGTTGTGGCAACACGAGCGGCGAAAAAAACCGAAAGCATGAATCCAGCGTCGGCGCTGGCTTTCATCAAGCGTCACGGCGTCGTCTGCGAAGCGGTGCGCCGCGGGGCGATCCCGTCGCTGGCCGACGCGGTGGCCGGTGAATCACTGAGTGGCAACTGGTGGTCCCATCCGAAGGGCAAGGCCATATTTGCGTTAACGCGCGCCGTGCGTGATTCGCCGCAGATCCTGGTGTGCCGGCTCGTCGATGACAAGATAACTTTCGTGCACGAAAGACTCTGGCCTGCGCTGGTACGCGTCGCCGACTGTTTTGCGCCGCAGCGACTAGCGCGCGTGACTGAAGTGCATAGCGCCAGCGGCAAGCACGTGCTGGAGGAAGTACCGTTTCCGGATTGGGTCCCGGACAAGAGCGCCGCAGCGGCAAAGCGCCTGAGCGAGCACCGCGCTCTGGCCGACTTGGCAATGTTGCTGGCGTAGACGATCATCCACACATGAGCGCAACGCTTTACACCCATGCCGCCTGCCTGCGTCACAGCGCCGGCCCCGGTCATCCGGAATCTCCGGCGCGCCTGCAATCGGTGCTGGCTGCGCTGGACGACGAGTCCTTTGCCGCCCTCATCCGCGCCGAAGCGCCGCTGGCGACACGCGATCAGCTGGCGCGCGTGCACGATGTGCGATTCATAGACGACGTATTTGCCAACGCTCCCGAGCAGGGTTTTGTGCGCTTCGATGCCGACACGGTGATGTCGCCGGATTCGCTCGAGGCCGCCCTGCGTGCGGCTGGTGCAGTATGCGCGGCAGTCGATGCGGCAATCGACGGTGTCGCGACACGCGCGTTTTGCGCGGTGCGCCCGCCCGGCCATCACGCCACGCGCAACACGGCGATGGGATTCTGTCTGTTCAACAATGTTGCGGTCGGTGCGGCGCACGCACTGGCGCGCGGCATCGAACGCGTGGCAGTCGTGGATTTCGACGTGCATCACGGCAACGGCACCCAGGATATTTTCTGGAGCGAGCCGCGCGTGTTGTACGCGTCGACGCATCAATCACCACTTTATCCCGGTACCGGCACGCGCGCCGAAATCGGCGTTGGCAATATCGTCAATGCGCCGTTGCCGCCGCGCTCCGGATCAGCCGAATTCCACGCAGCGTTCGAACAGGTCGTCCTGCCCGCGTTGCAAACGTTCCAGCCGCAACTGGTGATCATCTCGGCCGGCTTCGATGCGCATCGACTGGATCCGCTGGCTGACCTGAACCTGGATGCCGAAGACTACGCCTGGGCGACGCGTGAACTTGTGGACATTGCAACAAAATATGCATCCGGCCGCGTAGTCTCCAGCCTTGAGGGTGGCTACAGCCTTTCTGCGTTGCGCGAGTCCACTGCCGCGCATGTGGCCGCGCTGGTTGGCTGATTGCCGCCACGCTGTCTAGGGCGTGGCGGTTTCAAATCCGTTGCGGAAGATCGTGTCGGGCAAGCCGAATTCTACCGCCAGAAAATCCTGGTCCGGATTCAACCCCGCGGATGCTGATGTGCCGACCGCCCAGAAGCGCGCACCGCCGATGTCGCTGACGAGGCCGTAGACGATGTCGTCGAGCGCCGAGAGAGTGACGATGCGCTTGCCGGCAATGCCGAAATAACGATCGAGACTGCCGTCCGCATTGTAGGCGACGAGCGCGAGATCGTTGCCGGGCCCACCCGTACTTCTGCGCGCTGAACCCGCCGCGACCAGCCGACCCCACGGCATCAGCAGCAGCGCATACGCGTAGTCGTCGCTCGGCCCGACCGGCGTCGTCACCAGACCGCCCGTACCAAAACTCGGATCGAGCAAACCGGCCGCGGTGTAGCGAGCGAGCGCAAAGTCACGATGGCCGTCGGCGGCGTACATCGAGCCGGCCAGCACGATGCGGCCGTCGGGCTGACGCACCATCGCGTTGGCGATGTCTTCGCCGCTGCCGACAGGCGTACGCGTGATGCCATTGGTGCCGAAGGTCGCGTCCGGCGAACCGTTGCTGTTCAGGCGCATCACCAGGAACTCGCTGTTGCCCGGGCCGAAGGCGTAGCCGGCGACCAACAACTTGCCGTCGGGCTGCACCACCACGGCGCGTGCTTCGGAGTTTCCGTTAACCGTGGCCGAGGCATTGATATCGACCTTGCCGCCGCTGCCAAACATGCTGTCCAGCACGCCGCTGGCAGTGTGCCGCGTCAGCGCCACATGCGCGGGCCCGGCTTCGGAGGTGAAACCGGCCGAGACGATCATGCCATCGGGCTGCAGCGCGACCGCGTTGCATTGATCGAACAGCGAAGCACCCGAGCCGGATTGGAGAAACGAAGTCACCACGGCGCCGCCACCAAACGTGGTGTCCAGCGAGCCGTTCGTGTTGAAGCGCGCAGCGACGAAATCCTGGGCAGTACCGGTGGCGAAGAACACGCCGCAACCTACGTAGCGGCCGTCGTCCATGCGCACCAGCGCACGTAGTCCGTCGCCCTGGTTTGTGCTCAGATCGTGCGTGGCGATGCCCATCGTTCCGAACGAGAAATCCAGCGCCCCGCCGCCAGTCAGGCGAGCGAGCACCGACTTGCTTCCGCCGGTGGCGCCATTGCCGCCGATGGAACCGGCCAGCACGATGGCGCCGTTGGGGTCGACTGTTACCGCCTGCGCGTAGTCGGCGATGCCGCTGACGGGTATCGTCACGCGCACACCAGCGTCGCCCGGCGCCAGCGCCCACGCCGTGGGAGCATGGGCTGCCAACCCGAGCAAGGCCGCTGCGATAAGGCCTCTGATATGCGACTCGTGCACGGCGTGCGAAACAGACGTTGCGAAAACGCGCTTGACGGTCATGACCTGGAATTTCCGCTGGGAAGATTGGCGGCGCGACAAGTCACACCACATTCCCTAGCTACGCGGTCTAGCGTGTCGAGCCATCATCGGATGGATTGTGCTGTCACCGCCTTTTCACGCTGGGCCAGTTCCACCGCGTAGCGATGCGCCTCGACCAGTTCCACTGCTTGCGGCAACAGCGTTTGTTCCAGCACCGGCAATGCCGCATCGAGCGTACGCCGCGCCGCGGGCAGATCGCCACGCGCCAGGTACACGCCGGCCAGATAGCGGCGGACCGCAGCGAGCGCAACCGCGTCGTTGCTGGGCAAGGCTTGCTGCGCCTTCTCGGCTGCTTCCAGCTCGCGTTGCGCCACATCGAGCTTGCCGCGATCGCGCGCAACCAGGCCGCGCAACAAGGTGAATTGCACGCGCAGCGCGTGCTGCGGCGGCAGCAAAGTATCCAGAGTCTTGAACGCATCGTTCGCCGCTTGCTGCGCAGCGTCGACATTGCCGGCAGCCAGCTCGATGCGCGCCAGTCGGTACTGCTGGAACGCGTAGCCGAAACTCTTCTCGCCGTCACGCGCCGAGATGCCGGTCAGCGCACGCTCGATCAGCGCGCGCGCGCCAACAAAGTCGCCGCGCAGCATCAGCGTGCGTGCGAGATTGCCGCGGAAGAAATCCAGCTGCGGTTCATCCGGCGTCTCGGCCTCGATAGCGGCGATGGCTTGGCGCATGATTCGTTCCGCGGCCGCGTAGTCGCCCAGGTTTTCCTGGATGCTGCCCAGGTTCATGCGATCGAAGCCCGCTGCGGCACGCTCGCCCGGACGCATTTTTTCCGCGATTGCGATCGACTTTTCCAGGTGTCCGACGGCGTCGCGATAGCGTCCGAGTGAATTCAACGCGACCGCCAGATCGTTTTCCACATTTGCAACTTTGTAGCTTTCTTCACCCAGGGCCGCGCGGCCGACATCGAGCGCATGCTCGAGCGTCGCTGCTGCAGCCACGACATCTCCACGGGCAACTTCAGCGCGGGCCAGCATGCGCCAGGGCTCGATGCGCTCCGGCGACGCCGCCGGTAGGTCCGCGAGCGCGCGCACGGCCTGCTCGGCGTGTTTCACGCTGTCGTCGAGCTTGCCTTCATTCACATCCACCTCGGCCAGGCCACGCAATACTTGCGCCTGTTCGACCGGGTCGATCTTCGGCAGTTTCGAGAACTCGGTGATCGCGCGATCGAAATAGGCTCGCGCCACTTTCAGGTCGTCGCGGCGCACGGCGGCGGAGCCGAGGTCGGTCAAGGTCGCGGCAATCCTGGCGCGATCGTCCGGCGCATAGCGCTCGCGCAAAATCAGCGCTTGTTCGTCGGCGTGGCGTGCATCGTCGAAGCGGTCGGTGTTGTCGTATTCGGACCCGAGCGTGATCAGGATCTCGGCGCGCAGCAAAGCACGTTCCGGTGTGTCGCCGGTGGCGAGCGCCAGCGCGCGTTCGCCGCTGGCGAGCGCTGCCTTCGGATCGCCCAGCGCGGCATAAACCTGGGCGATGGTCAGACTCAGGCGCGCCGCAGTTTCTGGTTCGTCCTTGAGCTCCTGGGTGAGATGTTCGCTACCCTTGTCGATGAGTTCGCGCGCGGTCAGCGCATGGCCCAGAGTATTGCTTGGCGAAGCGGCCTCGAACAGCGAGATGAGAAAATCGCGCGAACGCCGCGTGCTCTGCGCCTCGCGCAGCAGGTTTGTTTCCGCAGACTCGGCACGCTGGCGCTCGACGTTCAGGCGCCAGACAAACGCGGCTGCGGCCACCAGTGCCAGCACACTGACCGCCACGCCGAAACGGTGCCGCACACAGAACTTGCGCAGACGATACGCAGCGCTGTCCGCCGCCGCATTGAGCGGTCTTCCACCAAGATAATTTTCCACATCTTCCGCCAGCGCCTGCGCCGAGGCATAGCGCCGCTCCGGTTCCGGGTGCGCAGCGGTGAGCACGAGCGTATCCAGATCTCCACGCAGCAGTCGCGACTGGCTGCGATCCTGGACCTGCGCGCTGGGCGCCGGCAGCGGATGTTCGCCAGCAACAGCATTGGCGACCGTTCCGCTGGTGAGCAATTCGAACAGCACGCAGCCGAGACTGAAGATGTCGCTCGCGGTCGTGACGGCGCGCCCGGCACGCTGCTCGGGCGCCGCATAGGCCGGCGTGAATACGCGTGTTGCGGTGGTTTCCGGCTGCGTGGCGTCGAGCAACTTGCCGATGCCGAAATCCAGCAGCACCGGCGCGCCGTCTTCGCGCACCAGCACATTGCCGGGCTTGATATCGCGATGCACGATCAGGCGCTGGTGCGCATGCTGGACCGCGCCGCAAAGCTGCGCGAACAGGCGCAGGCGTGCGCGGACATCAAGATCCGCCGTGTGGCAATACTCCAGCAGCGGCCTGCCTTCGACGTATTCCATGACCAGATACGGCTGGCCATCCACGCTGTCGCCGCCATCGAGCAAGCCGGCGATGTTGGGATGATTGAGTCCAGCCAGCAAACTTCTTTCGCGCGCGAAACGCTGGCGTGCGTCGGCGGTCGGAAAACCGCGGATCAGCTTCAACGCCACCTGCTGCACGGTGTCGCCAAGCGTGCGTTCGGCCAGATACACCGTGCCCATGCCGCCGGCACCCAGCTCGCGCAGCAGGCGATACGGCCCGATGTGCTCGCGCGGCGGCGTCGACTGCTTCAACGCCGCGTCGAGTGCGCCAGTGAAGACGGCGTCGCTCTCGGTATGCCGGGCAAGCAGGCGCAACACATGCGCGCGCAACTCGGCGTCGGGTTCAGCCGCAAGAAATGCTTCGCGCTCGCCGGCGGGCCGCTCCAGCGCCGCATTGAACAAGGCCTCGATGCGGGAAAGCGTCGTTTTGGTCATGAAGCAAGCCGATCCTTCAGCCAGGCGCGCGCGAAGCGCAGGTCGCGCTCCACCGTCGGCACCGACACGCCGAGCGTCGTTGCGGTTTCATCATTGGTCAGACCCAACAGGAAGGCCATTTCCACGACGCGGCATTTGCGCGGATCTTCCTGTTCAAGCGCGGCAAGTGCGGCTTCGACACCGAGCCAGGCTTCGGGGCCTGCGACGGATAGGTCGCTCGCCGCGCTCAGGCTGACGTCAAGCAGCCCGCCACCGCGCTTTTCCGCCACATGGCGCCGAATTGCATCGACCAGCGCCTGGCGCATCGCCAGCGCCGCGGTACGGAAAAAGTGAACACGGTCCTGCGCCGCAAGCGGATGTTCGAGCAGGCGTGCGAATGCTTCGTGCACCAGCTCGGTCGTCTGCAACGGCTTGGGATGGGACGCTGACAGTCGCCGCGCCGCCATGGCTCGCAATTCGTTGTAGACCAGGACGGCCAGCGAATCGGGCGCCGATGGATCGCCGGCGCGCCAGGCTGCCAACAACTGGGTCACACCTTTATCCGCGGTCCCGTGCTGGCTCATCGCTGCGCCCGTATCGTAATGATGATGGCTGGCTCCGATTTTCTGCGGCCAATATACCCCCATGCTCCGGCCGGGTAGAGATCCACGCTTCCGCTAACGGAAATCGATTTGCGGGGGTTATGCCGCCTTGCCTCGCCATGGCGTTCAGCGCAATATCCGGGCACATTCTTTGACCGGGGAGATTCCAATGCAACCAATTGAGCGTGGGAATACGTCAAGCGCAGTAGTCCGATCCGCCTCGATCCGGCTTCTCTCTGCGCGACATTATCTTGGGATAGTGTTTGGGATGGCAGCAGCGCTGTCCGTCGTGCCATCGGGCGCTCAGGCCGGTCCGATATATCTGCTGCGCGATATCTATCCGGGCAATCCGTCATCGCTTTCGAGCCACGCGCAGAGCATCGTTGGCGGAGGCGCAAGCGCAAGGTCACTGCTTTGGGCGGACGACGGCATCAATGCGCGGCAACCCTGGGTCAGCAACGGCAAGGTTTCCGGCACCAATCTTGTCGGCGTCGTCCTCGGTGCGACCGGAACCGCTCCTTTCGAGCAAATATCCCTGGGCGACTACGCGGTATTCCCCGCAAACGATGGCATCACGGGACAAGAAATCTGGGGCAGCGACGGCACGTTCGCTGCGACGCAGAGGTTGGTGGATTTTACTCCCGGGTCTGGCTCATCGGACCTGCGCGGCTACGCCAAATACCTGGGTTTCGCGGTCTACTCCGCGGGGCAAGGTGGTCCGCGACAGCTGTGGCGTTCCGACGGCACTCCTGCCGGCACGTTTCGGGCGTTGCCCACCACGACGATTAGCGGCGACGCCGGGGTCGGCGAACTCAATGGCATTCTGCTGGTGCGCTGCCAGCGCACATCGCCATTGATCTCCGTCAGTTTGTGCGCTACCGATCTGAGCGAGGCGGGCACGATCGCGCTTACCCCAAGCTTGAATTTGGTGAACTACCTGGTTGCGGTCAACGACCGCGCGTTTTTCGACAAGTCCGACGCGACGGCTGGCCGCGAGCTTTGGATTACCGACGGCACGATCGCGGGTACGAAGATCGTCACGGATATCGTCGCCGGGTCCGGCGATTCGGCGCCGAAGTATCTGACCCGCGTCGACGACAAAGTGTTCTTTTTGGCCACCACGATCGCAGCGGGCGAGGAATTGTGGGTTTCCGACGGCACCACAACGCAGATGGTCAAAGACATACGGCCCGGCGTCACGGGCGCAGGCATTCTCGCCCCGATGGTCGCGCTGGATGGCGTGCTTTATTTTGTCGCCAACGACGGCACGAATGGCAATGAGCTGTGGCGCAGCGACGGCACGAACCTCGGCACCCAGATGGTCGCGGACCTTACTCCTGGTGCGTCGGGGTCTTTCAGCTTCAGTACCCTTAGCGTTATCAACAAGCGCTTGTACTTTGTAGCCAATGGCAAACTTTGGATCAGCGACGGCACCGGGCCGAACACCGCAATGGTGGATACCGCCGGGCCCACGGTCTCGCAGCAGGGAACGCTAAACCCCGTCAACGGCAAACTCGTTTTCAATGCAGCCACTGCCAGCCTGGGCACCGAGCCTTATGCTGTGAATTTGCTGCGTACTCGCGGGCCCGTATGGTGCAGCGCGCCGGAACGCTCGATTACTGACAACAATGCCACGGGCATCAGCGACAAGATTCGCCTGCCGGCGTTCGGCGGACTGACCGACTTAAATGTTGGCATCGACATCGGCCATACCTGGATCGGGGACTTGATCGTCAAATTGCGCCACGAGGAAACGGCAACCGAAGTCATCATTCTGGATCGGCCCGGAATTACGGGGGTGGGAGTCGGTTGTAGCGGCGATCTGATCGATATCGTGCTCGACGACCAGGCCCCCTCAGCAGCGGAAACCGGTTGCACCAACGCGCGGCCGGCCTATCCGCGCGATACGAGCTACATACCGAACAATCCCCTTGCCGCATTCAACGGCGAGAATCTTGCCGGCACATGGACGCTCACCGTGTCCGATAACGGCGCGCAAGATAGGGGAACGCTGCACGAGTGGTGTCTGTATGCCTCGACTGATGAAATCTTCGCCGACGACTTGGATTGAATAGTCGCAGCGCCGTGCGGCGGCATATACCGCAAAAAGATCAAACGCCTGATGGCTGTGGCCACACTTTCGCGTAGATGGATACGAGTCCGAAGCCGTTTCGGCAACGAAGGATTTCCCATGTCACGTTTACGCTCAAAATGTCCTCTGTTCGGCCTGCTCGCCTGCGTGGTCTTCAACTCCGCCGCGGCTGCCGTCCTGCCTTGGTACTACGGGCCGCTCAACCCGCAAATTGGCACTGACACTGCCTGCCTGTCCAGTCCGCCGATCATCGAGACACGGGTCGCCGGCTATTCCGGCTACAGCTACTATCCGCCGTATCAGCCCTCGTCGATTCCGTTCGCACAACTTCCGGCCGTCGGCGAAGTCTTCTACGCGAAACTGGTATTGAGCCATCCGGGCAATCCCTGCGCCGGCAGCGCGGTCGGCATCGAGCTGCTGCTGCCTGCTGGGGTAACTACGGCGATGTCCAGCACCAATCCAGCGTTCTGCTTCGCACGTACGCCGCCGGGTGGGACCCATCCCAACAATTATTTACTGATCGATTTGGGCAGTGATGCGGGCTATGGCTGTCCGCAGGCATTCTCGCAGGGCATCCAGGGACTTGCGATTCGCGCACCGAACGGCGGGGCAGGTGGCGGCTCCTGGGGCATGGCTGCCGGGTTCTACCTGGAATTCCTGGTGCCATTGAAATCTTCTGTGGCGCAGAACGGTGCGAACCAGATCTATTTCCGCGTCAATCCGGATATCGGCGTGATCGGTTACACAAACGTCGTCCTCTACGTGAACGCCGACACGATCTTCCGCACACCGATGGAAGATGCAAGCCTGACGCTGGATATCTGCGGAATCTCTCCAACCGCACAGGGTTGCTAGGCGTACTCCCGCCAACAACTGCTTCAGGCCCAGGTGAGGGAACCAGAGCGCAGCCGACGCGCGTCATTGCGCGTCGGTTTTGCAAACTTTAGCGTTCACGGGTTTACCGTCGGTTATCCACTGCATATCGGGCACAGTGCCGCAGCGGCGGTTGCGAACGCCTGCGCATTGCCCGTTTCCGGCGAATCAGGCAAGCTGTTGCGCCTTGCGCGCTGCTAAAAAGAGATTCCGTGATCCCACAACGCCGCCCTCGCCTGCTTTCCCTGCGCCTGCTCGTACTAGTGCTGTGTCTGAGCGTGGCCCATCTGGCGTTCGCCGACGACGAGGAAGCGACTCCCGCCTGCCCGGTCGGTGTGCTCAAGTGTCCGAAGAAAAGCAAGAAACAAATGTATGCGATGTGCAAGCGCAACGACATGCTCGACTTCTTCATGCCCGGCCTGCCGACCACCGGCGATCGCTCCACGGTGCCGTCGGACTTGAGCGCGCGCAAAGTTACCGCAACGGATCGCACGCATTACAAGATGGAAGAGGAGGTTCAACTACAACGCCTGGATCAGTTGCTGCGCGCCGATTTCCTCACGTTCGAAACCGAAACCACCGACTACACCGCCGACGGGCACGTGCGCATGCAGGATCGCAGCATTCTGGCGTCGGCCGATCATGCCCATGGAACCGGCACGCCGAGCACGACGTTTCTGGATCACGTGCGTTACCAGATGCTCACCGGGCGCGGCAACGGCACCGCCGCGACCGCGAACATGACCGACCCGGACCACGGCAAGCTGACCGACGGCACCTATTCCACTTGCGATCCGGACGACCGACGCTGGTATGTGCACGCGAACGACATGGCGATCGACTATGTCGAGAACAAGGCCACCATGCACGGCGCGACCATGTACTACGGCGACGTACCGTTCTTCTGGTTTCCGTATCTGAGCTTCTCTCTGAACAACGAACGCGAGACAGGATTCCTGCCGCCGCACGTAGGCTATTCCTCGCGCCGTGGCCTGGTGCTGGGCGCGCCCTACTATCTGAACCTGGCGCCAAACTACGATGCGACGATCGAGCCGCTGGTTGCCACGAAGCGCGGCGCAATGCTGGAAGGGCAATTCCGCTATCTGGATGCGCACGACAAGGCACTGATCGATTTCAACTACGTGCCGCACGACAATGAAGTCGACAACGAATTGGCCAGATACGCAGCGCAACAAGCGATCGGGCAAAACCTTTTGGCTTCGCCTCTGGATATCTCGCGCCAGCGTTATTCGTTTCGCATCCAGGACGTCAGTTACCTGTCGTCGAACTGGGGCGCGGCGATCAACATCAATCGCGTCTCGGACAAGCAGTATTTCCAGGACTACGGCGACAACCTTTCGACGTCTGCAACTTCCCTGCTGGGTTCCAGCGCCTATCTCAACGGCCGCGGATCGTGGTGGTCGGCAAGCTTCGGTGGCGACGCCTCGCAGGTGACGCAGCCGTACCTGTCGGAGGCGTTCGAACCGTATCAACGCCTGCCGCGCGGCACGTTCCAGGCCGAGCACGACCTGCTCGGCGGCCTGGACGTCGGAATAAACTCCGAATACGTGAATTTCCGCAAGAGTCCCTACGACATCGTCGCCGCAACGCCGAGCACATTCCAGCGCGTGGCCGCGATCGAGGGGCAACGCGTGGATCTGTATCCGTACCTGGCTTACCCGATCGAAGCGGCCGGCTACTTCATCCGTCCGGAACTGGGTGTGCGCTACACCAGCTACGACCTGCACAATCTGGGTGATTACAGCGCAACAAATCCGACCGCACCGCAATTCAGCAACCACACGCCGTCGCGCAGCGTGCCGATTTTCGATGTCGACGCCGGCATGATCTTCGAACGCAATGCGAATTTCTTCGGCGGCGATTTCACCCAGACCATCGAGCCGCGCCTGTACTACCTGCGCGTGCCGTATCGCAATCAGTCCGACCTGCCGGTTTTCGATACGCAGTTGCCGACGTTCGACTTTCCCGGCCTGTTCCGCAGCAATGCGTTTACCGGCGCCGACCGTCAGAGCAACGCGAACAACCTTACCCTGGCAGTGACCTCGCGCCTGATCGACAACGGCTCGGGCGATGAATTGCTGAGCGCGAGTTTTGGCCAGATCCACTATTTCGACGCGCAGCGGGTGCAGCTGCCCGGTTATCCGGAAGTGGACTATTCCGGTTCCGACTATGTTGCAGAACTCGATCTGCGCCTGAACGACAACTGGGAGTTCAAGTGGGATCAGCAGTACAACCCGAATTCGCGGGTTTTTGATCCCGCGACGCAGATGCTGGTAGAGAACATGCACCACACCGATCTGTCCGCGGTCAGCGTCGAGCACCGCTTCCACGGCGACGGCATCGTCAACTTCTCCTACCGTTTCCGGCGTGGCCTGCTCGAGCAGTTCGATACGACCGCGCTGATTCCCCTGAACGAACGCTGGAGCCTGGTCGGGCGCTACTACTATTCGCTGATGAACCACCGCCTGCTGGAAGCGTTTGCCGGTGCCGAATACGACAGCTGCTGCGTGGCTATGCGCGTGCTGGTACGGCGCTATATCAACTCCATCGGCCAGTTGAAGGCCGATACGGGCCTGTATTTCGAGGTCGAGTTCAAGGGCCTGGGCAGTTCCGGCACGCGCACCGAGAATTTCCTGCGCCGTGCTATCCTTGGCTACGAATAAACGGCACCCGGAAGCCGCAAAATAACGGATTTCTTACCGTCGCGACCGCATCATATCGGCCGCGGCGGTGCGTTGCCCGCCGTGGCAACGACCCAATTGGTTTTTCTCGTGCTTTTCTCGCGCAACTGCGCGCCCAAACCTGAGTGTGATTCCCGATGAACAAGCTTTTCTACCAGCTCGTCGCCATTTGCTGTCTGTTCCTGGCCGGCCTCGGCACCGCCACCGTCGTCCGCGCGCAGGTGCTGGACAAGGAACCGCTCGACCGCATCGTCGCTATCGCCGAAGAAGATGTCATCCTGCGCAGCGAACTGGACCGTGCCGTCGCCAACGTTCTGGCGCAATACAAAAGCAACCCGCAGCAATTGCCGCCGCGCAATGTCCTCGAACAGCAGGTCTTGCAACGCTTGATCATCATGCGCCTGCAAGTGCAGCGTGCGCAGGGCACCGGCATCCGCGTCGCCGACGCCGATATCGACCAGGCCATGGCGCGGGTCGCCGAAAACAACAAGATGGACATGCGCTCACTGCGCGCGTCGCTGGAACGCGACGGCATGAACTACGACGATTTCCGCAAGAGCCTGCGCGAGCAATTGCTGGTGCAGCGCCTGCAGCAGCGCGTAGTGCAGAACCAGGCCAACGTCAGCGATTCAGAAGTGCAGATCCTGCTGGCCAGCAACAGTCTCAAGGCCGGCGAAGTGCATATGCAGCACATTCTGCTGGGCGTGCCCGATGGCGCCGACGCGGCGCAGATCCAGGCCGTGCGCGAGAAAGCCGACAGCGTGAAGAAGCAGATCGACGAAGGTATGGATTTCACCGCTGCCGCGATTCGTTTTTCCAGCGCACAGGACGCGCTGCAGGGTGGCGATCTGGGCTGGCGCCGTTTTGACGAGGTACCGGAAGCGTTCGCCAACCTGGTCGATGGCATGAGCAAGGGCCAGGTATCGCAAGTGGTGCGCGGCCCCAGCGGTTTTCACATCGTCAAACTGGTCGACACGCGTGCGACCGGCAAGCAGGTCGTCACTGAATATCACGCACGCCACATTCTGGTGAAGATCACGGAACTGGTCAGCAGCGAGGAGGCGCAGAAAATCATCGCCGATATCCGCCATCGCATCGTTGACGGCGGCGAAGACTTCGCGAAACTCGCCAAGCAGCATTCCGAAGACGCGCCGACCGCCAACGCCGGCGGCGATCTTGGCTGGTTTGCGGTCGACCAGTACGGCACGCGTGTGTCCGAAATGGTGTCGACAATCAAGGACAACGATGTTTCGCAGGCGTTCCAGACCGATGCCGGCTGGCACATCCTGCAACGCCTGGGCACACGCCAGCAGGACCGCACCGAAGACATGCAGCGCGAACAGGCGCGCGAAGTGCTGCGCAACCGCAAGTCCGAGGAAGAATACGAAAACTTCCTGCGCCAGATGCGTTCGGAATCCTACGTCTGCGCAGTCGCTGTCGCCGATGCCAGCCCGGAACTGCCGCAATGCGGAGAAGCGGTCAAGGGTTCCGGCGAAAAGAAACCCGTCTCGCCTTAGGCACGCTCGCCCGTGAGCGCGACTGCGACCTGGCTGCCGCGGCTTGCGCTGACACTCGGCGAACCGGCCGGGCGAGTCCGAGCGCTGGCGCGATGCGTTGAAGCGCATCGCGCGCGAGGCCGAGCGCCCGAAGCAGGATGCGAAGGGCCGGGTTGCTCAGCGAGGCCTTGGATGGCCGAGCTTAGCAACGGCCGGTGCGGCATCGCCGCACCGAACCTTGCAGTGTTCGAATGACAAGTCATTTTCTCCCGCGTCTTGCGATTACTACTGGCGAGCCGGCCGGAATCGGTCCTGAAATCATCGCCGCGCTTGCGCAGACCGATATTGCCGCCGACCTCATCGCTGTCGGCGACAGCGATGCCCTGCTATTGGCCGCCCAGGCGCGCGGCATTTCGCTGAGCCTTGAAACCGACGATGGCCAGTGGCGTACCCAGCGCGCTCCCGGCACGCTGCGCTGCATAAATATCCCCGCGCCTGCAGAGGTCGTTCCCGGCAAGCTCGACAAGCGCAACGCCGCGTACGTCATCGCGACGCTGGCACGCGCCGCCGATGGCTGTCTTGAGGGCGAGTTCGATGCCATCGTCACCGCGCCGGTGCACAAAGGCATCATCAACGATGCCGGCGTCGCCTTCAGCGGCCATACCGAATTTTTCGCCGCGCGCGCCAAGTGCGATGTCGCCATGTTGCTGGTCGCGCCCGGCCTGCGTGTCGCGCTGGCCACGACGCATCTGCCGCTGGCCCAGGTACCGAGCGCCATCACCGCGCCGGGCCTGGTGCGCATTTTGCGCATTGTGCACAATGATCTGCAGCACCGTTTTGGAATTCCCCTGCCGCGCATCGGCGTGCTCGGCCTCAACCCGCATGCCGGCGAAGGCGGCCACCTGGGGCGCGAGGAAATCGATGTCATCGCGCCGACGCTCGCCGCACTGCGCGCCGAAGGCATGCGATTGGAGGGCCCAATGCCAGCCGATACCGCCTTCGTGCCCGCGCAACGCGAGCGCCATGACGCGTATCTGGCCATGTACCACGATCAGGGCTTGCCTGTGCTCAAGGCGCTGGGGTTTGGCGATTCAGTCAACGTGACGCTGGGGCTGCCTTTCATCCGAACTTCGGTCGATCACGGCACCGCGCTGGATATCGCCGGTACCGGCAAGGCCGACGCCGCGAGCATGATCGCAGCAGTAAGGATGGCGTTGGAGTTGGCAGCGCGCTGATCGGCGCATCAACCGATCAGGTTCGAACGCGCCGGATCATTGAAACCCGTTCGCGAAGACGATCTGCGCATCAAACGAATCAATGGGCCGTCCGCCACGAACCAGCCGCGCGTAGAAGGAGTATACATTGGCGTTGATATAGGTTCTGCCATTGGAGAAATCGACGAGCCACGCGTAGGACGTGTATCCCGAACCCGACCAGAAGCTCCCCGACGGCGTGCCAGGAAATTCGATACTGTTGATGGCGGGGTAGTAACCGCAATACTCGGCGATGGACGCTAGTTCCTTGTGGTTCGGCAGTCGCCAGTCGGTGTGACCAGCGAAGTTCGCATTCTTGGACTGGATGAGCGCTTCGACCCAGCGGAAGGTCGCGGCGGTGCCATTGCAGGTGAGGCCATCCCATGCCTGGCCTTCCGCACAGCGTTTCCATATCAGGCCGGTCAGATTGTGCGTGACGGTGCCATCGAGATTGTCGGTGAAGGCGCTAGTCGGCGTTGATTCGGGCACACTCGTCGAGTTGGGGTTGCCAGCGGTGCACGAAGTGACAGCGTGGGCTTGCGAACAGGCGTCCAGTGCGATGAGCGCGGCGGCGAGAACAAATGGATGACCGTGCATGTTCGATTCCTGATTGAGCCAACGGACGACAGCGGGAATTCAACGGAGCCTGGAAAATTGAGCCGATAAAATTGAGCTTAGAACGGTCCGCCACGAACCAGCCGTATGTAGCCGCCGGTGTATGCCTTGTTGGCCACCTGGGAAATACCGCTGGTGAATTCGACGTACCACGCGCCGGGAACCTCAAGATACGTCGAGCCCGTCCAGAAGTTCAACGAAGGTGTGTTGGGAAAATAGGTCGGATCTATGCTTGGCGACCCTCCAAAGGCATACACCAGGGTCAGCAGTTCGCGCACGCTGGGCATACGCCAGTCGGTCGCGTTGCACAGCCCCGCGTTGACGGCAGTGACATACGCCTCGGTGTTGCAGCTTGCGAGCGTGACGTTGCACGTCGTGGTGTCGGTGTTGTCTCCCGGGCCGCCGCCGTTGGTGGCGCTGTCCGTGGAATACCAGGTGTAGGTATTGGCGCTGTCGCGCAGGCCGCCGGTACTTTTGACTTCCCAGACGAGGCCGGTGATGTTGTCGCGGGTGCAAGCCCAGTCGCCGGCGGCACTTCCCAGCAGAGCGCCGGCAGGGAGCACCGAGCCGTTGTTGGCAATCTTGGTGTAGTCGAAGCCTGCGACGCCCGCGCCTGTCTTGGTCAACAATCCCATCGCAGCAGCGGCATCGCGTCCGTAGCGGCAATCCTGGCGCGGATAGGCGCCGGTATCGCGGTCGACGCTCAAGGGGTCGGAAGCCGGCACAGCGTCGGGTGCGTAGGTGTTGGCGCAGATATCTTGCCCAGTGTCAGGCAATCCAGCGGCTTGCGCAGTGATGGTAGCCAGCAACAATGCGGGCGCTAAAGCGCGCCGGAAGCGGAGCGAAAAGCGAATCATGAGCGTGGCTCCGTAGCGCGCGAATTGTGGGTGTGTATAGCGGTGTGGATTTCAGAAAAGGTATGCAAGTCCCGCGCCACTGGATACATGACTCCTTTTTCACCATCTGTCAGGTGCGTGGCGTTCCCGCTCAGACGTCAACGTCGGCCTTGGGCACAAAGCACGGGCAATGCCGCCACAACGGGTCGCGGTCGCAATCCCGGGACGCGCTCGAAGATTAGTGCGACCGCAAACAACACCAGTGCGCATCCGATAGCGCTCGCCCAGGTGATCGCTTCGCCGATGAACAGGGCGCCCCACACCTGGGCAAATACCGGCACCATGAAGGTCACGGTCACGGCGCGTTCGCTGCCCGCCTCGCGAATGAGGCGGAAAAACAGCGCGTATGCCAGGCCCGTGCAAATGACACCGAGCGCAAGTAACGCGGCGAGCGGACCGAGCTCAGGCATTTGCGCGGGCAGCGCGTACAAACCGAACGGCGCAAGCGCGAGCGCGGCGCCGAGCTGGCTGCCGGCCGCAACGACCAGGGGATCGGCAGTCTTGAAACGGGCGCTCAGCGTGCGGGCGTTGAACGCATAGAGCACGGACGCGACGAGGCAGGCAGCAAATGCAGCGGTCGTCATCCAGCTCGGTTCGAGCGCGCCGAAGCGCGCCAGTGTCACCACGCCAAGAATGCCGACTACGACGCCGACGAGTTTGGACAGCGAAGGCCGCGTGCCCGCCGCCCAGACGATCAGAACGGTAAACAGCGGCACGGTGGCATTGAGCACGGCCGAATAACCCGCCGGTAACGACTTCGCCGCGAACGCGAAAAACGCAAATGGCAGCGCCGCGCTGATCAGGCCGATCATGAAGTAGTCACGCCAGTGTGCGCGCCACTGCAGCCGCTTTCCCATCAGCGCCAGCGCCGTGACCAGCACGAACGCCGAGAGCGCCAGGCGCCCCGCCGCTGTCGGCATCACGCCGATCACCGGCACCGTGATGCGCTGAAACATGAACGAGCTGCCCCAGATCATGCCGAGCAGCACAAGCTGGGTGAGAATTCTAAAGTTCATTGAAGCCTCCGGAACGCACCATGGGTGCGTCGATTTGCGAACGAGACGCATAGTACCGCTGGCGCCGAAGCGAAAAAATCGCTATTTTCTCCCCTCAACTGTGAACCAAATTCACAGTCCATACTGCGCCTGCTGTAGCGCATGCGGGCTGTTTCCTAGCCCCCTTAAGTTAAGGGGGCGATCCAAGCCGCGCATCGCGCGGCTTGGATGAGGTTGTGGAAACACGCGCGTACAACCGAAGCCGGATCCATGACAGTCTCTCGGAAGTTCCACAAATGAATCCCTGGCATCGCTTGCCGCCGTTGCGCTCGCTACGCGTCCTCGAGGCCGCCGTGCGCCACGAAAATTACACGCGTGCCGCCGCCGAGCTCAATCTGACCCACAGCGCGGTCAGCCACCAGATTCATGCGCTGGAAGATGCGCTTGGGGTGCGCTTGCTTGAACGCGCCGGGCGGCGCATGCGCGCGACCGACCTCGGCACCCAGCTCGCCCTGGACGTGCGCGCGACTCTGGATACATTGAACGCGGCAGTGGAACGTGTGCGCGGACAGGAGAGCGCCAACGCGTTGACCGTCAGCGTGCTGCCCTCGTTCGCTGCCGCGTGGCTGGTGGCGCGTCTCGGCGGATTTCTCGAATCGCATCCGCAAATCGAACTGCGCCTGGAAAGCAGCGCCGCCGTTGCGGATTTTCGCAACGACGGCGTGGATGTCGCGATCCGCTTCGGCTCCGGCGACTATCCGGGTCTCACTAGCGAAAAACTTTTCGACGACGAGTTGTTTCCGACCCTGAGTCCCACGTTGCAAAAGCGCCTGCGTCTGCGCAAACCGGCCGATCTGGCCGACGCGCCGCTGCTGCGCATCCGCACGAATTGTCCGTGGGTACCCTGGTTCACCGCCGCCGGCCTGAATCTTCCGGAACCTCGCCGTGGTCCGGTGTTCAACGACTCGGAACTGGCCCTGCAGGCAGCGATGCAGGGACAAGGCGTCGTGCTTGCGCGCGGCTCGCTGGCTGTATTGAAATTGCGCGCAGGGCTGCTGGTCGCGCCATTCAAGCAACGCGTGCCGTCGCCGCTGACCTGCTACCTGGTGTATCCGCCGCAACACGCGCGCAAGACTTCGCTGCAGCTGTTTCGCACCTGGCTATTCGAGGAATTGCGCATATCGCCGCCGACGCATTGTGAAAAGGATTAGCGCGTGTCTATTGCGAACCACCTCCCGCGCAAGCGCTTCGGTCAGCACTTCCTGCACGATCAGGGAATTCTCCGGCGCATCGTGGAATCGGTCGCGCCGCAACCCGGCGATCGGCTGATCGAGATCGGCCCCGGCGAAGGCGCACTGACTCTGCCGCTGCTGCGCACTGCCGGCACGCTGACCGCGATCGAGCTGGATCGGGATCTGATCGAACCGCTGCAAGCCAAGGCCCAGGGTCTGGGCAGCCTGTCGATCATCAGCGCGGACGTGTTGACCGTGGATTTCACTGCGCTCGCCGGCCTCTCCCGGTCATCCATGGCCTCCGAGGCACTTGGGCTCCTGTCCGGCGACCTCTCCCGGCCATCCATGGCCTCCGAGGCACTTGGGCTCCTGCCCGGCGCCGCGTCACTTCGGGTGGTGGGCAACCTGCCCTACAATATTTCCACTCCTATACTTTTTCATTGCCTTGAGCACGCCGCCGCGATCCGCGACATGCACTTCATGCTGCAGAAGGAAGTGGTCGAGCGTATGGGTGCGCCGCCGGGCAGTAAGGTGTACGGGCGGCTCAGCGTCATGCTGCAATTGCGTTGCACCGTGCAACCGCTGTTTCGCGTGCCGCCGGGCGCATTCCGGCCGCCGCCGAAAGTCGACTCAGCCGTAGTGCGGCTGACTCCACTGCCGCCCGCAGCGCTGCCGCAGACCGATTTCAGCGTGATCGAACGCGTCGTCCGCGCGGCTTTTGGCCAGCGCCGCAAGACCTTGAGCAACGCGCTGTCCGGCGTCGCCAGCGTCGAGGAGATTGTCGCCGCCGGCATCGATCCGCGCGCGCGCGCCGAACAACTGGCGCCGGCGGCGTTCGTCGCGCTGGCGCAACGGCTGGCTCCCCTCTGAGTGCTTGCCGGATCGCGCGCCGTGCCTGAAAATCGAGATATGATCGATAAAAAGCCTTACGACATCGCCGTGACGGTGCAAACGCGCTTCATCAAGGAGCAGTCCGCGCCGGACGATAACCGCTACGTATTCGCCTACACGATCAATATCGCCAATGCCGGCAGCGTGCCGGCGAAGCTGCTGATGCGGCACTGGATCATCACCGACGCCAACGGCAAGGTGCAGGAGGTGCGTGGCGATGGCGTGGTCGGCGAGCAGCCGTGGCTGCGCCCAGGCGATGATTTCAACTACACCTCGGGCGCCGTGCTGGAGACTGCCGTCGGCACGATGCGCGGCAGCTACCAGATGCTGGCCGACGACGGTCGCAAGTTCGATGCAACGATTGCCGAATTCGTGCTGGCGATCCCACGGACCGTGCACTGATGGCTCGCGCTCTATTGAGTACGTACTGATGGCTACGTATGCGCTCGGCGATATTCAGGGCTGCTACGACGAACTTTCGCGTCTGCTGGAAAAGCTCAACTTCGATGCGTCGCGCGACACCCTGTGGTTCTGCGGCGACCTGGTCAATCGCGGTGGTCAATCCCTCGCGGTGCTGCGCCTGGTGCAGTCCTTCGGCGAACGTGCCATTTGCGTTTTGGGCAATCACGATCTGAGCCTGCTTGCCATCGCCGAGCGCGATACGGCAAATCAGGAGAAGGTCAACCCGGAACTGCGCGAAGTATTGTTCGCGCCGGATCGCGACTTGCTGCTCGACTGGCTGCGCACGCGCCCGCTGCTGCACATCGATCGCGAGCTGAACTTCATGCTGGTGCATGCCGGACTTAGCCCCCGCTGGACTGTTGAGCGTGCCGAGCACGCTGCGCGTGAAGTGGAACTGCGCCTGCGCGGCGAAGGTTCGCATCGGCTGCTCAAGGCGATGTTTGGCAACAAACCCGACCAGTGGTCGCCGCGGCTGCAAGGAGTGGATCGTCTGCGCGCAACGATCAATGTGCTTACGCGCATGCGCTATTGCGACGTGCGCGGGCGCATTGCCTATGGGGAAAAAGGTGCGCCGGGCACGCAAAAACCCGGGTTGTATCCGTGGTTCGAGGTGCCGGGCATGAGCCGGCGCGACATCCGCGTCGTCTGCGGACATTGGTCGACGCTGGGCCGCTTTCAGGGCATGGGCGTATATGCGATTGATGGCGGTTGCGTCTGGGGCGGCGAATTGATCGCGTTGCGCCTGGATGGCGAAGAACCGCAATTCATCAGCATCCGCTCGACACGGCCGCGACCCGGTGGAAACTTCATCGAGTAGATCGGGCAGCTTCAGACCCGGTGGCTCTACCTTCTCTCATAATCCACAAAGTCAAAAAGATACTTGTGGCGCGCATCCGCCGGATGCCGCTGGCGCGAAAGCTCGCGCCACGCGGTCTGATCGAATGCTGGAAAGAAGGCGTCGGCACCTTCCACTTCGGCACCCACCAGAGTCAAATACAGGCGCTCCGCGTAGGGTAACGCGAGTGCATACACTTCGCCGCCGCCGATGACACACAACTGCTCGCCTTCCACGCGATTGATCGCGGCGTCGATCGAGTCGACGACTTCCTGTCCGGCAAACGGCACGCTGTCGCCACGCGTCAGCACCAGGTTGCGCCGTCCCGGCAAGGCGCGGCCTATGGCCATCGCCGTCTTGCGCCCCATCAACACCGGCTTGCCCAAGGTGAGGCGCTTGAAACGCTTCAGATCGTCCGGCAGATGCCACGGCATGACGCGATCACGGCCGATGGCGTAATTGCAGTCCAGCGCAGCAATGAGGCTGACCATGCTCATTCAGTGGCGCTCATACGGAGATTGGCGCCTTGATCGAAGCGAGCGATTGATAGCCTTCCACCGCGATGTCTTCATAGCGGAAATCGAAGATCGAGCGCACATCCGGATTGAGTTTCAAGCGCGGCAGCGGCAGCGGCGCGCGCGTCAACTGCAGGCGTGCCTGATCCAGGTGATTTTTATACAAATGCGCATCGCCGAGCGTGTGCACGAAATCCCCAGGCTGCAATCCGCACACTTGCGCCATCATGTGGGTGAGCAACGCGTAGCTGGCAATATTGAACGGCACGCCAAGAAAGATATCGGCGGAACGTTGATACAGCTGGCAGGAAAGACGGCCATCGGCGACATGGTACTGGAACAGCGCGTGACAGGGCTGCAGAGCCATCTTCGGCAGCTCGGCCACGTTCCACGCACTGACGATCAGGCGCCGCGAATTCGGATTGCGCCTGATCTCGCCGATTACCCAAGAGATTTGATCGATAACGTGACCATCCGCCCCAGGCCAGGCGCGCCACTGCTTGCCATAGACCGGCCCCAGGTCGCCGTTCGCGTCGGCCCACTCGTCCCAGATCGAGACGCCATGCTGGTTCAGGTAGGCGACATTCGTTTCGCCGCGCAGGAACCATAACAGTTCGTGGACGATCGACTTGGTGTGCAGTTTTTTCGTTGTCACCAGCGGAAAACCCTGGGACAGATCGAAGCGCATCTGCCAGCCGAACACCGACAAGGTGCCGGTACCGGTGCGATCGGATTTCTCCACGCCGTGGTCGAGCACATGTTGCAGCAGGTCCAGATATTGGCGCATCAGGCGGCTTTCCTGCGTCCCACTTCCAGCGCCATGCTTGCCACCGACGACGGCGCCAGGGTCGGCGCCCGCCGCGACAACCACAGCAACACGATGCCGGTGACGATAAGCGGAATCGAAAGGATCTGCCCCATGGTCAGCCAGTCGAAGGCAATGAAGCCCATCTGCACGTCGGGCTCGCGCACGAATTCGACGCCGAAGCGGAACAGGCCATACAGCAAGGCGAATACGCCGGAAACGGCGTAGCGCGGACGCGGCTTGCGCGAATAGATCCACAGCACAGCGAACAGCACGATGCCTTCCAGTGCGAATTCGTACAACTGCGATGGATGTCGGGCTTCGTTGTTTAGCTGACCGGCCAGATACATCTGATACAACTCGTCGCGCGATTTTCCCAGCGCTTCCAGTGCGCGCGGAAAGATGACGCCCCAGGTCTGATCGGTATGCCGTCCCCACAACTCGCCGCCAACGAAATTGCCGAAGCGGCCGAGGCCGAGGCCGATCGGCACCAGCGGCGAGACGAAATCCATCGTATCGAAAAAATGGATCTTGTTGCGGCGCGACCACCACCAGCCGGCGACGAGCACACCGAGCAAGCCACCGTGGAAGGACATGCCGCCTTCCCAGACGCGGAACAGCGCCGTCGGCTCATGCGCAATCCAATCGAGCGGCGTGTAGAACAGCATGTAGCCGATGCGGCCACCGAGGATGATTCCCATCATTGCGTAGAAGGCCAGGTCCGAGAACGCCTCGGCGCTGACCGGCAATCGCCCCTGCTTGCGCCGTGACTCACCCAGCCACCATCCGCCCAGAAACGCGAGCAGATACATGATGCCGTACCAGTGCACAGCCAGCGGGCCGATGGAAAATGCTATGGGATTGATATCGTGAAAGTAGGGCATCGTGACAAACTTGTTCCTAGCGGCTGGCGTCGATCGCCGCGTTCAGGTTGCGGGCGGGTTACGGCGCCAATTATGCCGGCAAAACGCGGCAGATATACCCTTTCAGGTAATCCGTTTCCGGGATTGCTGGATGCACCGGATGATCCGGCGCCTGTTGTAATTGCGACAAAACCTGCACATTGCGATCCAGATGGCGCGCACCCTGCTGCACAGCGTCGAGCAGGGCCGCGCGCGGCATGTGGTACGAGCACGAGGCAGTAATGAGGATGCCGTCCTTGCCGAGAATCTGCATCGCCATTTCGTTGATGCGGCGGTAGGCAATGCGTCCTTCGGCGAAGTCCTTCTTGCGCTTGACGAAGGCCGGCGGATCCAGGATCACCACATCGTAGTGTTCGCGTGCATCGCGCAATGCTTTCAGATACTCGAACGCTTCTGCCTTGATCGCATGCACGCGGTCGGCCAGTCCATTGCGTGCCGCGTTGTCTTCCGTCGCCTCCACGGCGCTGGCCGACGCATCGACGCAGACAACATCGCTTGCCCCGGCAGCCGCCGCACGCAGACCCCAGCCCCCGAGATAGCTGAACACATCGAGTACGCGCTTGCCGCGCACGTACGTGGCAAGCTGGTCGCGATTGCTGCGCTGATCGTAGAACCAGCCGGTTTTCTGACCGCCGATGGGATCAATGCGGAATTCCAGGCCGCCCTCACGTGCGATCACCGGCGCGGACAATTCGCCATAGCCGATGTCGGCATAGTTCGGCAGGCCTTCCATCGCACGGATGCCGGTGTCGTTCTTCCATACGATGGCGACGGGTTTCACGACCTTGATCAGCGCCGCGGCGATGTCGTCCTTCATCCGCTCCATGCCAGCGGTGGTTATCTGGCCCACCAGCACATCGCCGAATCGATCGACGACCAGGCCGGGCAAGCCGTCGGCCTCGCCAAACACCAGCCGATAGTACGGCTCGGCGTACAGGCGCTCGCGCAGGCCGAGTGCAATTTTCAACTTGTGCACAATCAGCGACGCATCGAACGCATGACCGATGCCGCGATTTACCAGGCGCGCCGCGATCAATGAAGCGGGATTGACATAGCCAATGCCGAGCGGCTTGGCATGGGTGTCGGCGATGACGCAATGATCGCCCGGCTGGAAAGCCGTCAGCGGCGAACGCTTCACGTCGACTTCATTGGAGAAAACCCACAGGTGACCCGCGCGCAAACGCGCATCTTCGCCGCGCTTCAGATACAGCGCGGGATAGGCAATTTCTTCAGTCATGGCGATTCCGGACTCTCGATCCGCCTCACGGTAGCCGACGCGCGCCGGGGCCACAAGGCTTACACTCGTGCCGCCCTGCCCGTCCGCGGAATCCCGCATGCCCAATCGCCTCGCTGCCGAATCCAGCCCTTACCTGCGTCAACACGCGGACAACCCGGTCGACTGGCAACCGTGGGGCGCGCAGGCGCTCGCTACGGCGCGCGCTGAGGGCAAACCCATTCTGCTGTCGATCGGCTATTCGGCCTGCCACTGGTGCCATGTGATGGCGCACGAAAGTTTCGAAGACCCCACGACCGCAGCGCTGATGAATGATTTGTATATCAATATAAAAGTGGACCGCGAGGAACGGCCCGATCTGGACAAGATCTACCAGCTGGCGCATCAGGCACTCACGCGCCGCGGCGGCGGCTGGCCGCTGACGGTGTTTCTGACCCCGGACGATCACCTGCCGTTTTATGCCGGCACCTATTTTCCGAAAGAGCCGCGCTACGGCATGCCGCCGTTCGCGCATATCCTGCAACAGGTGCGCGGATTCTGGGATCAGCGCCGCGATGATGTGCGCTCGCAGAATGCGGCGCTGGCGGAATTTCTCAGCGACTATGGCGGCAGCGACTTCGCTGCCAAAGCATTGACCGACGCGCCGATCCGCGCAGCACTCGCACAGATCGAGCACAATTTCGATTTGCAATATGGCGGTCACGCCGGCGCACCGAAATTTCCGCATTGCACGGAAATGGAATTGTTGCTGGACATGAATTCGCCGGAAATGGTCGGGTTGACCCTGGATCGCATGGCGGCGGGCGGCATCCACGATCAGCTCGGCGGTGGCTTCTGCCGTTACAGCGTCGATGAGCGCTGGGAGATTCCGCATTTCGAGAAGATGCTGTACGACAACGCACAACTGCTACCCCTGCTGGCGCGCAGCGCAAGTGCGAAATACGCGCCTGTTATTGGCGGCATCGTTGCATGGCTGCAGCGCGAAATGACAGCGCCGGACGGCGCTTTCTTCAGCGCGCTCGATGCCGACTCCGAGCACGAAGAGGGCAAGTTCTACGTGTGGCAGCGCGATGAAGTCCGCGCCCTGCTCGACGCCGACGAATTCGCCATCGTCGAACCGCACTATGGTTTCGACCGGCCGCCGAATTTCGAGAAGGTGGCGTGGAACCTGATTGTCGCCACTGCGCTTGAAGATGTCGCTCAATCACTGGATATCACGGTAGGCACGGCAAATTCGCGCCTCGCCAAGGCGCGCGAAAAAATGTTCACGGCCCGCGCCCAGCGCGTGCGTCCGGGCCTGGACGACAAGATCCTCACCTCGTGGAATGCGCTGATGATCGCCGGCCTCGCGCGCGCGGCGCGCGAACTGGACGACAGCGCGCTGACCCGGCTTGCTGATCGGGCACTGGATTTTCTGTATCGATCCGCCTGGCGCGATGGCCGACTGTATGCCAGCGCTGGTGTCGCGCTGCCAGCGTATCTGGACGACTACGCGTTCCTGCTCGATGCCCTGATACAATCGCTGCAATGCCGCTGGAACGATCGCGACCTGGCCTGGGCCATTGCCCTGGCGGACGCTTTGCTGCAACGATTCCAGGACCGCGAGCGCGGCGGATTTTTCTTTACCGCACATGATCACGAGACCCTGATCCAGCGACCCAAGCCGTGGGCGGATGAAGCCATTCCCAGTGGTAACGGCGTCGCAGCGAGCGCCTTGCTGCGTCTGGGCCATCTGCTCGGCGAACCGCGTTACCTGGATGCCGCCGAACGCACCCTGCGTGCTGCCTATTCCACAATGCGACAAATGCCGCAGGGCTGCGCAAGTCTGCAACGCGCACTGAACGATTTTCTGCATCCGCGCACGCAAATCGTGATCCGCGTTGCGACAAGCGCCGAGACGACCGCATGGAAAAATGCGCTGCGTGGACGCTCGCCGGCAGCGGCGGATGTCTACCTTATCCCTGCCGGCGCTACCGCGTTGCCCGGAGTTCTCGCCGCGCAATCGCATCGGGCGGGCGGCATCGCCTATCTATGCCACGGCGTGAATTGCCTGCCACCAATCGGCAATCCAGCGGACCTGGCCGCCGCTACCGATGGGAGCGCCGTGAATCCCCGTGACTACTCGCTGTAGTGGACACGGTTCGCGGCGAAATTCAGATAGAACTGCCAACCGGTGACTCCACCGATCGTGTCCTTGTCGCTAAAGGCCGCGCAATTTCCGCTGCCGCCGGGCAACACTGAGGACAACGGCATGCCACCGACCAACGGAAGGGTCGCGGGCAAGATTGTGGCGTTCGCATCGGCCTCGCTGATGAATCCGCTCAGCAATCCGTTTGTCAAATGCGTCGGGTCTGAGTAAGTCGCGCCAATGCGCGCGTTCTGCAGCGTGACCGGTATTCCGCCAATGTCGAGCGTAACGCTCGCCGGTGAGGTGGCAAAGCACGGCGCGGAAGCCGCCGTGACTGTCGGAGAATAAGCATGCACTGTCGTTCCCGCGATGACGCCAAGGCATTGGCCCGTGACGTGCGACGTATACATCGACAGCAACGGCAGGCTGCCATCAGCGGCGCACGCCCCGGTAGTCGTTGAACAATTGGCACTGACGAAATTCGCTGCGCCGACAGCGCCGTCGTTTTCGTCGAGCGGGTACAAGCGCTGCAGGTAGCTCAAATCATAATACCCGTCACCATTGCCGTCGGTCTGGATATTCGTCTGCAGTTGGCCATTGACCGAAAAACCAAAAAATACCGTATCGGTCACATCCACGCAGCTGATGGCGCTGACAAAAACATGCGGATCGCGCAGATACAGGCTGGTGAAGCGAAAATTGATCGGCTCGAAAGCATCGCTGAAGACGAGGTCTGCGCAAAGACCTGAGGTTGCCTGCGTCGCAGCGAAAAATGCGAAGGCCGCAAGGGTTGCTGCTGATGACCATAAATGACGAGTCATGGCTTTCTCCCGCTCCGCGTGTCGGGCTATTCTAGCCCAGCGCGGTTTTCATCGGTCGGCATCAGATTCAGAGCACGACGGGCTTGTCCGGTAATTCGTTCTTCCTGACCGACCCGTCGGCTGGAAAATGCCGTACCAGGATATCGCTCACCGCGCTCACGCCTTCGACTGCGCCACGCTCGAAATCGGCGGCGGCGAAACGCCGTTGCATTTGTTCACAAATGGATTTCCATTCGGACTCACCGACTTTGGCGGCAATGCCGCGGTCTGCCAGGATTTCGATCGAATGATCGGCCAGCAGCACGTAGATGAGTACGCCGCTGTTGCGTTCGGTATCCCACACCCGCAGGTGCGCGAAGACTTCCTGCGCGCGCTCGCGCGGCGTGCGCCCGCGCCACAACGCCCCCAGGGTCAGGGCGCCTTCGGCGGCGAAACAAACCTGTTCCTGATGACGGCGCTCACCTTCGGCAACCGCGCGCTGGATTGCGTCGAGCACCGGCGACGGAAAATGCCGGCGCGCACTGCCTTCGGCAATCAGATGACGGAAGATGCGTGCCAAATCCATCACCAGCTCCCCGATGCGCCGCCGCCGGAAAATCCGCCGCCGCCGCCGCTGAAACCGCCACCGCCGCCGCCACCGCCAAAACCACCGCCACCGAAGCCGCCGCTGCCCCAGCCGCCGGAGCCGCCGCGACTGGCGAATCCGCCACCGCCACCACCGAGCCAGCCCAGGATCAGACCAAACACGCCGGCACCCAGGGTGAGCGGCAACAGGCCGCTGAGCAACCAGGCGAGCCCACCGGTAACCGCACCGACCAGACCCGCACGCGGCGCGGTGGGCACGCCGCCGAAGAACGCCCGCGCCCAGAATCCCACGAACAACGCGGTGACCAGAGTATTGAACCCATCTCCATGCCGGGCGCGTTTTTCGTTCGTCAACGGCGGCGGCAACGGCTCGCCGTCGATCAGCTTGGTCAGCGCGTCGGTGGCATCGTGGATGCCGCCATAGAAATCGCCGGCGCGGAACTTCGGGGTGATGTATTCGCGGATGATGCGTGCGCTGGCAGCGTCGGGAATTGCGCCTTCAAGTCCGCGACCGACATCGATGCGCACATGATGATCGTCTTTTGCGATCAGCAACAAGACGCCATCGTCGACGTTTTTGCGTCCAAGTTTCCAGGCATCAACAACGCGAATGGAGTACTGCTCGATCTCTTCGGGCTGCGTGGTCGCCACCACCAGCACCGCGATTTGCGAACCCTTGCGCTGCTCCAGCGTGGCCAGTTCCGATTCCAGTATTTGCTTCTGCTGGGCATTGAGCGTGCCGGCGGCGTCGGTGACACGCGCGGTCAAGGCCGGAATCGGCCGCAGGCCGTCGGCGGCCCCGGCAACAGCCAGCGTCAGCGCGACGCCGGCCA
Organism: Lysobacterales bacterium; assembly: GCA_038244165.1. GTDB lineage: Bacteria > Pseudomonadota > Gammaproteobacteria > Xanthomonadales > Rhodanobacteraceae > Rudaea. The sequence continues at coordinate 99,249 of JBBRTT010000003.1, forward strand.
AGATTGCCGCAAATAACCGCAGCTTGCGCACGCGTCGTGCTTACGGCTTTGGAGGCTGTGGCGCCGGCGCGGGCTTGTTGAAATCCACCACCGGTGCGGTCGATATCGCTTTCTCGTTTTCGACCGTGAAGGTGGCCTTGGTTTTGTAGCCAAACATCATTGCCGTCAGATTCTGCGGGAAGCTGCGCACGAGCACGTTGTATTCCTGCACTGCCGTGATGAAACGGTTGCGCGCAACGGCGATGCGATTTTCTGTGCCTTCAAGTTGCGCCTGCAGATTCTGGAACAAGCCATCGGCTTTCAGATTCGGATAATTTTCCGACACCGCCATCAAGCGCGAGAGAGCGCTGGACAGTTCGCCCTGCGCCGCCTGGAATTGCTTGATCTTCGCTTCGTCGGACAGATCATCGGCTGACAGCGTGATCTTGCCGGCCGAGGCGCGCGCTTCGGCGACCTTGATGAAGATTTCCTCCTCGTGCTGCGCGTAGCCCTGCACGGTCTTGACCAGGTTCGGCACCAGATCGGCGCGGCGCTGGTACTGGTTCACCACTTCCGACCACGCGGCCTTGACGCCCTCGTCTTTGGACTGGATCGAGTTGTAGCCGCAGCCGCCCAGAACGCTTGCAGCGACGAGGAGCGCAACGACGCGCCATGTTTTCACGAGTGCGATGTGCATGTGGATTCTCCTTACGAAGTAGAGGTGCATCATACCTGCGGGCATCATACCTTTACGCGTTTGTGATCGCTCTCGCGGCGCTTGTGGCGCCGGCGCTGTTCGCGCTTGGCGAGCAGGTTCAAGCCCTCGACCACGCCGGAGAACGCCATCGCGAAGTAAATGTAGCCACGCGAAATATGCAAGTCGAAGCCTTCGCCGATGAGGACGACGCCGACAAGCATGATGAAGGCCAGCGCGAGCATGCGGATGGTGGGATTGCGGTCAATGAAGTTGCCGACGGGATCGGACGCGAACAGCATCACGATCACCGCCAGCACGATCGCGGTGACCATCACCGGGATACTGCGCACCATGCCGACCGCGGTGATCACCGAGTCAAGCGAGAACACGATATCGATGAGCGCAATCTGCGCGATCACGAAGAAAAAGTTCGCCGCCGACGCGCTGGCCGGCGACGGCTGCGCCTCGTTGTAGATGGCGTCGTGGATTTCCATAGCGCCCTTGACCAGCAGGAAGATGCCACCGCCAATCATGATGAGGTCGCGCACCGAGATGACCTGGCCGAATATGGCAAACAGGTGCGCGTGGGTGTCGTCCAGCCGCGCCAGATGTGCCAGCACCAGCAGCAGGCCGATGCGGGTCAGGCAGGCCAGGGCAATGCCGATGCGGCGGGCCTTGGAATGTTGCGCCTGCGGCAGACGGCCGACCGCGATGGATATGAAGACGAGATTGTCGACGCCCAGCACGATCTCCAGCGTCGAGAGCGTGAATAGCGCAATCCACAGCTGGGGGTTGTTCAGAAGATCCAACGGGACTCAACCTCGGTTCGAACCGCTCGTCAATGAGCAAAGTGCTGCCAGAGCACCAGGCCCCAGCATAGCATCACGTTTAGCATCAGCAGGAAAACCGCAGCTGAACCCATATCCTTGGCGCGGCCAGCCAGTTCATGGAATTCCGGGCTGACTTTGTCGACCACGGCTTCGACCGCAGAATTGAGTAGTTCGGCAGACAACACCAGCAATGCGCTGCCGCACAGCAATGCCTTTTCCGCCGCACCGTTGCCTACCCACAGGCCGAGCGGAAAGAAAATAATGAACAAATATACTTCAAGCCGGAACGAGGCTTCGAACGTCCAGCCGGCACGCAGGCCTTTCATCGACCAGATCAGCGCTTTGTAAATCTGTTTCGGGCCGCGGGGTTCGGTGCTGGGCATGTGCCGGGCCGCTCAGACGCCGGCCGGTAACGCGGTATCCGCGGCGCTGACGTGCGCCTTGGCGCGCCAGGCCACGTCGAGTTCCTTCGCCGCCTTGACGTCGTCGAGCCGGCGAACCGGCGTTGTGATCGGCGCGTCCTTCATCGTCTGCGGGTTCGTGCTCGCCAGTTTCAGCAGGCCGCCCATCACTTCGACGAATTCGTCGAGCGTTTCCTTCGCTTCCGTCTCGGTCGGCTCGATCAGCAGGCACTCGGGTACCAGCAACGGGAAATAATTCGTCGGCGCGTGGATGCCGTGGTCGAGCAGGCTCTTGGAAAAATCCAGGGCGGTGACGGCGTTTTCTTTTTTCTGCCTGGCCACGGTGACGATGAACTCGTGGCTGGCGCGGCGATTTGGATAGGCCAGGTCGAAGCCTTTTTCCGCCAGGCGTTTCATCAGGTAGTTCGCGTTGAGCGTTGCATATTCGGCAACGCGCGGCATGCCTTCGCGGCCGAGCAGGCGAGCGTAGATGTACGCGCGCAGCAGCACGCCGGCATTGCCCGCAAACGTGGTCAGGCGGCCGATCGTCAACGGCCGGTCTTTCTTGCGCACCCAGCCGAATTGACCGTCGGCGCGCTTCTCGATCATCGGGATCGGCAGGAATGGTTTCAGACGTTCGGACACGCCGACCGCACCCGCACCAGGACCGCCGCCGCCATGCGGCGTAGAGAAGGTCTTGTGCAGGTTCATGTGGATCGCATCGAAGCCCATATCGCCCGGCCGCACCTTGCCGAGAATCGCGTTGAGATTCGCGCCGTCGTAATACAGCAGGCCGCCTGCGTCGTGTACCAATTTTGCAATTTCTACAATGCGGCGTTCGAACACGCCGAGCGTGGACGGATTCGTCAACATGATCCCGGCGGTCTTCGGGCCAAGCACCTTCTTCAGCGCCTCGACGTCGACGTCGCCGTTCTTGTCGGTCGGGATCTCGCGCACGGTGCAGCCGCACATCGTTGCGGTTGCCGGGTTGGTTCCATGCGCCGCATCCGGGACGATGATCTCGGTGCGTTCGCTGTCGCCGCGATGGCGGTGATAGGCCATGATCATCGCCACGCCGGCGAATTCGCCCTGCGCGCCAGCCATCGGCGCGAGCGAGACACCGCCCTTCATGCCGGTGACATCGGCGAGGATCTCCTGCAAGTCGTGCATGCAGGCGAGGAATCCCTGCGACAGCGATTCCGGCGCATACGGATGCCGCCCGATGAATCCGTCGAGCATCGCCAGCGAATTGCAGGCGCGCGGGTTGTACTTCATCGTGCACGAACCGAGAGGATAAAACTGGGTGTCGATCGAGAAATTCTTGCGCGACAAATTGGTGTAGTGACGCAATGCCTGCAGCTCCGATACCTCGGGCAGGCCGATCGGCGTGGTGCGCCGGAACTGCGCCGGCAGATCGGCCGGCACATCAATCGCGGCAGGAATTTGCGCGGCCGCGGTGCGGCCCGGTTGCGACAATTCGAAGATCAGCATATTTGCGGCGCAGGGCGAAAACGAGGGCGGCGTATGATGCCATAACCCGGCCGCAGCGGTTAATTACGCGCTTACGTTGTCGGGCGTATGCTGGGTCATCTTTCCTGACGGACTGCGCATGTACCGTCCCTGCCTGGCCATGGTGGCCTGCGCCATCGCCTGTACGACACCTTCCGATACGGCAATCGCTCGCCCGACCGTCCCCAAGGGATTCAAGGCCGAGCCGTCGGCACTGGCCGGAATTACGGCTGCCCACAATGCAGTGCGCGCTCGCGTCGGCGTGAAAATGGCCCCGCTATCCTGGAATGAAGGGTTGGCTGCCAGTGCGCAAGCATGGGCAAATCGATGTATCGATGCCACGTCGCCTGTCGGCTTGATCGACCACAACCCGAAACGCAGCCTAGGGTTTCCGTGGTACGTCGGCGAAAACATCTACGCCTCGTCAGCGAAGGCATCGCCAATAGACGCAGTCCAATCGTGGGCATCCGAACGACGCGATTATGATTACGCCCGCAACAAATGTGCAGGATCATGCGGGCACTACACGCAGATCGTATGGGCGAAGAGTACCTTTCTCGGCTGCGCCATTTCGTCCTGCCCCAATCTGAGGTTTTCAAGTTCCATCGTGTGCGACTACGCACCCGGCGGCAACAACGGGGGGCGACCTTATTGAGTGTTGTGGCATGATCGCCGCGCTCCGCCACTTCACACGGGTATTCAATGAGCGACTTGATCCGCGTCGTCCTGCTCGGCCTTGTCGAAGGCATTACCGAATTCCTGCCCATTTCCAGCACCGGCCACCTGCTGATTGCCGAGCACTGGCTCGGTGCGCGCTCGGACACGTTCAATGTGGTGATCCAGGCTGGCGCGATCCTGGCGGTGACCTTGCTGTACCGCCAGCGTCTGTGGCAATTGGTGACGGGATTGGGTCAGCGCGAGAATCGCGACTACGTGCTGAAGCTTTTGGTCGCATTCCTGATCACGGCTGGCCTGGGTTTTGTCGTGACCAAGATGGGATTCAAGCTGCCGGAAAAAATCACACCGGTCGCCTGGGCATTGCTGATCGGCGGCATCTGGATGATCGCCGCGGAGCACTTCGCAGCCAAACGCGCCGACAACACGCGTGTGACCTGGATCGTGGCCATCTTGGTCGGCCTGGCACAAGTCGTCGCGGCGATTTTTCCCGGAACGTCGCGCTCGGCTGCGACGATCTTCGTCGCGATGCTTGCCGGCACCAGCAATCGCCCGGCCGCAACCGAGTTCGCCTTCCTGGTCGGCATTCCGACCATGTTCGCAGCCAGCGGCTACGAGTTGCTCAAGCAGGTCACGGCCGGGGGCGCGCATGAGGACTGGACCGCGCTCGCGCTCGGCTTCGTCGTCTCTGCACTGACCGCGTTTATCGCCGTGAAATGGTTGCTCGGCTACATCCGCAGCCATCGTTTCACCGCGTTTGCGATTTACCGCATCGTGCTTGGCGCCGCGTTGTTGTTGTTGATGCCGAGCGCTTGACGCCTTCCGGGATGATTCGCCAATGAACAAGAAAGCCCTCGCCTGGTTCGCCGCCATCAGCGCCTTCCTCGCGCTGATCAGCATTTTTACCATCGACCGCAGTCTCGCGCTGGCCGTGCATGGATCCGCCATCGAAAACGCTACTGTGGTCGAGCGCGCGCGCGAATTTCTGGACATCTTTACGGGGCGCGGTCTGGTCGGTAGCCATGCCAGTCTGGGTCAGCTCCTGCTGGGCGCGCTGTTTGTCGCCGCCGGCCTGGTTTGGTTGCTTTTGCGCCGCACCAGTTACGCCGCACGCGCCCTGATTTTCGCGGGCGCCGTGCAACTGGCGACGATCGAGGCCGGATGGCTGCTGAAGGATTTGTTCGGCCGCCTGCGCCCGTTCCAGATCATTGCCAGCAACGACTGGGATCACATCTGGTTCGCCGGCGGCAATTCGTTCCCGTCCGGGCACAACGCGTTTTTCTGGGGACTGCTGCTGCCCCTGGCCTATCTGTTTCCGAAATACTGGATGGCCTTTCTGGTCATTCCCGTGTTCATCGCTTTTGCGCGCATCGACGAGAACTACCATTTCCTATCCGACGTGCTCGCGGCCATCGCTCTGGCCGCACTGATCACGCTGCTCGCCGCCATCGCGTTCGCACGCTGGGTGAAGCCCGCCGCCCAACGAGATGCCTGATACCCGCTGCGCGCACCCTTTGCCGGGCGGTTTTTCCGCGGCGCAGCATGGGTAACGTTTGACGCAGTGACGCGCAACGGTTACATCTGGCGCGCCCTGATGCTGCGCGGTCGCTCGTCCGCGGTGGCGTAATTTCAGCCGTGCGACAGGGGCGCGGCGACAGCGGAGTAGGAAAAATGGCAGCAGGCAGCACGAGCGTTGGGCAAGCAGCTAGCCCCCCGAACTTCCCCGAACTGATGGGTCACCCGCGTCCCCTGTGGATGCTGTTCATGACTGAGTTCTGGGAACGCTTTTCGTTCTACGGGATGCGCTGGGCGCTGACGCTGTACATCGTCGCGCAGTTCTTTGGCGGATCGGGCACCGGCGAGGCGCCGGCCAACCGCATCTATGGGGCCTACCTGGCGCTGGTCTATGCATCGGGCCTGCTCGGCGGTTACGCAGCCGACCGCCTGATCGGCTATCAACGCTCGATCCTGCTTGGTGCGGCCATCATGGGCGCGGGCCTGTTCGTGATGATGATTCCGAGCATGGATGTATTCGAGCTCGGCCTTTCGTTGGTGATCGTCGGCAACGGCCTGTTCAAGCCGAACATCTCGACGATGGTCGGCCAGCTGTATGCGCAAAACGACATACGCCGCGACGCCGGCTTCACGATCTTCTACATGGGCATCAATGCCGGCAGCTTCTTCTCGCCGCTGCTGACCGGCTGGCTGGCTAGCGTCATCACCGACACGCCACTGCAGCAGAACTACAAGGTGGTGTTTGCATGCACCGGCGTCGGCATGATCATGAGCTTCATATGGTTCTGGTTCGGTCGCCGTCAGCTACAAGGCATCGGCCGACCGCCGGTCGACAACTCGCCGAAGCGAAATTTCGGCATCGTCCTGGTCGGCGCCGCGATCATGGTGCCGATCGTCTACCTGCTGCTCGCAAAATTGGGCGCCGACGTGCTGGCCTGGGTACTCGGCATCATGTTCCTGGCGCTAGCGGGGATGCTGCTGGTCGAGGGCATCCGCGAAGGTGCGGTGCCGCGCGACAAGGTCATCGCGATGCTGATCATCTTCGTCTTCAACATCCTGTTCTGGATGTTCTACGAGCAGGCCGGCAGTTCGTTCAACTTCCTCGCAGAGAAGATCGTCGATCGCATGTTCGGCGGCTGGGAATTCCCGGTGGCCTGGTTCCAGTCGGTCAATCCGATCGGTGTCATCGCACTGGCGCCGCTGGTCGCGATGGCCTGGGTCGCGCTGGCCAAGCGCAATCGCGAGCCGTCGATTGCGCGCAAGTTCGGGCTCGGCCTGATCGGCAACGGCGTGGCGTTCCTTCTGCTTATGTTTGCCCTGACCCACCTGGTCGATGCGAGCAACAAGATCCCGTTCTGGACGCTGTTCATGGTCTACGTGATCCAGGCGCTCGGTGAGCTTTGCCTGTCACCGATCGGCCTGTCGATGGTCACCAAGCTCGCGCCGGCGCGCTTGGTCGGCTTCGCCATGGGTGGCTGGTTCCTTAGCATTGCCACCGGCAACAACATGTCGGGCGTATTCGCCAGCTGGGTCAGCGGTGACACGGGAATTTCCGCGCAATCCGCGCTACTCGGCTACACGTGGGGTTTCTGGGCGCTGGTCGGCTCCGGCGGTCTGCTGCTGCTGATCGCACCGCTGATCAGCAAACTCATGCACGGAGTCCGCTGACGGCAGGGTGCCAGGGCGCTGCCGCCTCAGGGTGGCAGCGTCGCCGCTGCTGCACAAGCATCGCCAGGGTTGCGCTGCCGAACCGCTAGCCCGGCTCGCAGAGACCACTCTGACTGCAATCGATCCGCTACAGGCCGCGAACGCGGCAGGCGACCAGGAGCAGGCCAAGACCGATGATCCAGCTCCATGCGGCGACCGGCGCGGCGACACTGACGACACCAAACTGAGCCAAGAGCGCCACAACATAAAGAAAGAGCGAGATTATCCATACAATCATCGTCGGTGCTTTGCCGGAATTCTTCATGATGGGCTCGTGACTTGGCTACGGGAGCCCACATTAGCAGCAACGCCCTCGCCGCGCTTTTTTTTCGGCGCCAACAATCATGACTGAGGGGGATGCGGGCCCTTTCCATCGCGAATCTGCGAAAATCGGCGTAAGCAAAGGTAAGCGAATGCAAAGGCCGCGACAGCAGCACAGGCCCACCGTATCCTTGCTGCGCAAATCCATGAACCACAACCGATGACCGACGCCAGAATCCTCTTAGCCGACGACGACGAAGAGCTGTGCCAGCTGCTCAAGGATTTCCTTGTGCGCGAGGGTTTTGTAGTCGATGTCGCCCACGACGGCGACAGCGCCTTGCAGCGCGCGAGTGCGGGCGGTTATGACGCGTTGATTCTCGACGTAATGCTGCCGCAGCGTTCCGGCCTGGAACTGCTGCGCGAGCTGCGCCGCGAATCGCAATTGCCGGTACTGATGCTGACCGCGCTGGGCGAGGACATCGATCGCATCCTCGGCCTGGAGCTGGGCGCGGACGACTATGTGCCCAAGCCCTGCAATCCGCGCGAGATTGCCGCGCGCCTGCGCGCAATCTTGCGCCGCACGCGCGGAGAAAACGACGACGGTAGCCTGACCGATCTGAGCGTCGGCCCGGTATCGCTGCGCGCCGCATCGCGCAGCGTGACCCTGCGCGGCGAGCCCGTCACGCTGACCGGCACCGAATTCAATATTCTGGCGATCCTGATGGGCGACGCCGGGCGCGTGGTCAGCAAGGAAACCCTGTCGCAGGATGTGCTCGGGCGTCCGCTCGGACCGTTCGACCGAAGTATCGATGTACACATTTCCAAACTACGCCGCAAGCTCGGCCCTGCCGCCGACGGCGAATCGCTGATCAATACCATCCATCGCGGCGGCTACCTGTTCCGCGTGGTCGAGGAACGCTAACCATGGGGCGGTTGTTCTGGCGAATTTTCGCCGCACTCTGGCTGGTCAGTGTCGCGATGATCTTCGTGCTTGCCTGGACCGCAACCAGCAACTTCGAGACCGAAAAAATTCCCGGTCTCGGCATCACCCGCCTGCAAGCGGCAATGGACGATCAGTTGTTGCGCACCGCGCACGAACTGGAGAGCAGCGATGTCGTCGCATTGCGCCAGTGGCTCGGCGGAACCGCCGGTTACGGCCCCGGCAACGTGTATGTGCTGGATGCCAACAACCAGGATCTGCTCGGTCGCGATGTGCCCGCGCAAGCGCTGGCGACAATTGCGGGAGACTCAGCCGCAGGGGCGCCCGAGCGTGTGCGCACGCGTAAACTGCTGGCAGCGGACGGTCACGCTTACGTTGCCATCGCCGTGTTTGAAGGTTCTTTTCTCAGGCGCATGATTTATCGCCGGCCTTCGGCGTTCTGGTCGAATATCGGCATCGCCATGCTGATCAGCGCGCTGGTCAGCGCCCTGCTGGCGTCCTATGTCGCTGCGCCGCTTGCGCGCATCCGTGCCAGCGCGCGCCGCGTTGCGCGCGGCGACCTGTCGGCACGCGTCGGCGAACTGCGCTTCGGGCGCAGCGCGGAAATCCTTGCGCTGGCGCGCGAGTTCGATCAGATGGCCGCACGCCTGAAGGATCTGGTCGAAGGCCAGCAGCGACTGATCCGCGACGTCTCGCACGAGATGCGCTCGCCGTTGTCGCGCCTGCGCGTGGCGCTGGAACTGGCGCGCTCGCAAGTTCTGCAAGCTCCGAATGAGTCCCTCCGGGACTCATCGGAGCGCGCCGAGTCCGGTACAAGCCCGGACTCGGCTACGTCTAATCGGGCTGCTCCGCGCCCGACTCGCGAGCAAGGCATCCTGCCTTGCGGACACTTTGAACAAGGCCAGAATTTCCTCAGCGGCGACGCGACGGCGCAACTGGATCGCATCGAGCGCGAATCCGAACGCCTTGAGGAAATGATCGCGCAGGCAATCCAGTTGTCGCGCATGGAAATGACGACGCCGGGAAAAGTGGAAACCATCGCGTTGCACGAGCTGCTCGCCGATATTGCCGCCGATGCCGCTTTCGAGGCGCAGGCGCGGCAGTGCACGCTGCACATCGCCCAGAGCGCGCCATTGCAGGTGCGTGCGGAAAGCGATCTGCTCACCAGTGCGATCGAAAACGTCGTGCGCAATGCGGTCAACTACACGGCGTGCAACACAACGGTACAGTTATGTCTGGATCGCATCGACGGGCAGGCGCGAATTCGCGTTCGTGATTGCGGCCCGGGCGTAGCGCCCGGGGATTGCGCACGCATCTTTGAACCGTATTTCCGCACAGATGTTGCACGCCAGCGCAAGAGCGGCGGCAGCGGCCTCGGATTGGCGATAGCCAAGCGTGCGATCGAGCGTCAGGGCGGCCGCATCCACGCGGCAAATGCCGATGGCGGCGGACTCGAGGTGGAAATCCTGCTGCCGCTGGCGTAGGCGCACGCGCGACTGACAGCTCAGGCTTCCGCTGTCCTGCGGCCAGCGGGTCACTTTCTTGCTGGTGCAAGAAAGTAACCAAAGAACACCCAATAAAAAGAGCGTGCTAAAGAGGAGCTGCATCGTCAAGCAGGCCGTTGCGAGCGGCCCACTCTGATGCGCTTCGCGCCGTTCGACGTTGCCGTCAAGCAATTCGGTTGAGCGCTCCGCGCACCAGACAACACCTGGGATCGCCATGCCGGCTCTTCTGAGCGGTACTGCGTGACGGTGCATCTCGCAAGAACCTCAGGCATTCAGTCCGGGGCTGCGCAGCGGTATGCTTGACGATGCAGCTCTTCTTTAGCGCGTTCTTTTTCAAAGGCGATTTTTGCTGACTTTTTGTCACCTTGGAAAAAAAGTTACCCGCTGTCCGCAATACAGCGGAAGCACTTGCTGTTCCATCCAGGAAAATGCTCCTGCATTTCGACCCACACGGATGTGGGAAGTGTCCGCAGGTGCCGGGAGCACCGGCGGACCGGCATACCGGCCATCCATGCTCCATGCCGGCAATTGCTCCTGCATTGCCGGCATACCGGCCATCCATGGCCATAAAACGACACGGGCCAGATTTTTGGTCTGGCCCGTGTCTTACTGTGTTTGCTCGCGGACCTTGAAGGCCTGGAGCCAACCGCGGCCGTCCTGGCTACGTTCCTTTCCTTGCATGCGACGCTCACGCGCGGCGGTTGTTGCTAGCGAAGGGATGAGGGGAGGCATCCTTCGTTGTGATCAAACTACACTGCCAAGACTGAATGAAAGATGGCTGAGAACGTAATGAATTTGTAAAGGCACCTTCGTATTTTTTACATGCGGCAAACAATCAGACAGTGCGGTCACTCCAGCACCACGGGTTTTTGTCCCGCCGCTTTCAGTTTCGCGTTCAGCGCAGCCAGGTCGCCGGATTTCAGCGCAGCCCAGTCCTGCAAGCAGGCAGTGGCGAGAGGATCAAGCTTCGTGATGCCCTGCTTCGCGTCGGTTGACGGCGCCGAATCATCGCCATCCACCGCCTGCATGAGTTTGTCCAGTGAGTCGCTGACGAAACGCAAGGTGTGCGTGCTTTGGGGTGGAAACGCCCAGGCGTTGTGTGGGTTGACCGAGGCGCGCGTACCCGCGATAGCATGCGCGCGCTCGATCAAAGCGTCGATGTCGCGGGACAAGGGCCCGGCGCTGCCGCGCAACGCCGCGAGTTGCTCGATCAGCTTGCCGGACTGGGTCGCGGCCACGGCAACTTTTGCACGCGTCGCCTCGATCTGGCGCGCGAGAGTGAATTGCCCGGCATAGGCCGGCTGTGGCAGCGTGATCCGCGGATCAGCAGCGACCGTCAGCACTTGCGTCATGCGCTGGCCGCCGGCGCTAAGTACGATGGTGTATTTGCCAGGCGGCGCCCAGACACCATCGGCGAATGCATCGTGCTTGCCCGCTGCTGGCGCAGCGGCGTAGCGCAACGGCCACACGAAACGATGCATGCCGGGCTGCGCTGAAAGTGTACTTTGCTGCTTTATCCACTCTGGCGCAATCTCGAGTTTTGCCAGGTCCGCCTGCTCAGGCTTGTCGGCGCTGGAATAGCGCCGCACGCTCGCGCCGGCGCTGTCGAGAATTTCGAGTGTGACCTTCTCGGGCGCGGGCGCCTTCAATGCATAGTCGATGTAGGCACCATCCGGCGGGTTTGCCGCCATCGGCTCATCCTTGGGCAACGGCGTCCCGGTGAACGCGGGACGGCGCACGCGATACGCAGTTGCCGGCGCGAACAGCCACGCCGTCGCGCTCTCGACCTTTGCGTCGAGCTGGCGCAGCGCGGAAACATCGTCGAGGATCCAGAAGCCGCGCCCGTGCGTGGCGATCACGACGTCGGCATCGTGCAGCGTGATATCGCGTACCGAGGTCACCGGGAGATTTTTCTGCAAGGACTGCCAGTGATCGCCATCGTCGAATGACACGTATACGCCGCGCTCGGTGCCGGCGTAGAGCAGGCCGGCACGCACCGGGTCCGCGCGCACGACATTGACCGATTGATCGGGCGGGATGCCGATGGATATCTCGCTCCAGCTTTTGCCGCCGTCGCGCGTACGCACGATGTGCGGGCGCGGATCGTCCAGGCGATGGCGGTCGATCGCGGCGTAGGCGCAGTCTGCAGCGAAAGGCGATGCTTCGATGATGCCGACCTTGGACCAGTCGCCCAGCGCTTTCGGGGTGACGTTGAGCCAGTGCGCGCCGCCATCCAGTGTGCGCCAGATCAGGCCATCGTCCGTGCCCGCCCAGATCAAGCCGTCGGCAAGCGGCGATGGCCCGATTGCGTAGATCACGCCGCGGCGCGGGCCTTGGCCGGGGTTGTCGGCCGCAGTCGGCGCATCCAGGGTCTCGGGCACGGCAGGATTTTCGCGGGTCAGATCCGGGCTGATCATGTCCCAATGTTCGCCGCGATCGGCAGTAGCGAACATGTGCTGATTGGCAAAGTATAAAATGTGCGGATTGCGCGGCGAGAACGTCAGCGGCAGAGTCCAGGTCGCGCGGTACAGGTCCGGCGTCGCCAGGGTCGGGTCGACATTGCGCGCCTGCTGCGTACGCAGGTCGAGTTTTTCCACGCGGCCACCGAAGACGATATCCGGGTCGTCCGGGTCCGGCGCGATATTGTCGCTCTCGCCACCGGCGACGACTTCGTGAAATTCGGTCATGTTGATGCCGTCCGTGCCGCTGCCGCGACTGGGCAGACTGGCGGCGCCGGAATCCTGCTGCGCACCGTACACACGGTAGGGAAATCTTGAATCCGTACTGACGCGATAGATCTGCGCCGTCGACTGGTTGTGCCATGAACTCCAGGTCTTGCCGCCGTTGAGGCTGACGATCGCACCCTGATCGACGCCGAGGATCTGACGCTGCGGATCACGCGGGTCGATCCACAGCGCGTGGAAATCGTCGCCGGTGCTATCGCCCTTGAGCGGGATGAAGTTGGCCCCGCCGTCGTCAGAACGCAGCACAATGGTATTCATCGCATAGATGCGCTCGGGATTTTTCGGGTCCGCGACGATCTCGCCGAAATACCAGCCGCGTTGCCAGATGCGTGCGTCTGCGTTCTTGTGCGTCCAGGTTGCGCCGGCATCGTCAGATCGATACAGGCCACCGCTGTCGCCGTCGACGAGCGCATACACGCGCTGCGGCGCTGCCGCCGAGAGCGCCACGCCGATGCGGCCGACCGCGGCGGGAAATCCGTGCCCGCTGACCTGCACCCAGTGATCGCCGCCGTCGGTGGATTTGTACAAGCCGCTGCCGGGCCCGCTGGAGGGCGGATACATGTTCCACGGCGGGCGGCGCGTCTGCCACAGCGCGGCGTAGATCACGTTCGCGTCGTCGGGCTGGAACGCGAGACTGATCGCGCCGGTATCGTCATTCTTGCCCAGGACTTTTTGCCAGTTCTGGCCGCCATCGCGCGAGCGGAATACGCCGCGTTCGGCATTCGGTCCATAGGGATGACCGAGCGCGGCGACGTAGACCCTGTTTGCATCGTGCGGATCGACGAGGACCTTGCCGATCTGCTGCGAATCGCGCAGGCCGGCAAAATTCCAGGTCTTGCCTGCGTCCGTGGATTTGTATACTCCGTTGCCTTGCGAGATGTCCGAACGCATGTCGGCCTCGCCGCTGCCGACGTAGATCACGTTTGCATCCGACGCAGCAATCGCGATTGCGCCGATCGAACCGATCGGCTGGCCATCGAAAATCGGCTGCCAGGTGCGGCCGGCATCCATGCTTTCCCACACGCCGCCGTTGACTGAGCCGAAATAGAAATGATTGGGCTGCCCCGGCACGCCGGCGACAGCGAGCACGCGTCCGCCGCGGAACGGACCGATGTTGCGCCAGTGCAGGTCCTGGAACAGCGCGGGCTCGATCGCCTGAGCGCAGACAGCAGTAGCGAGAAAGACGATAGCCCAAGCACAACGCAAATAACGCATCGCAACTCCCGTTACATCGATCTTGTCATCGCAAACGAAAATGGCCGATAGTCTCAACAGACTATCGGCCACATTATCGTGGAAAGACTAAGCGAACGGATCAATGGCTCCGCTCAATCCCGCTCAAATGGATCCTCGAACTTTTTCTTGTCGTCGCCGCTGTGGCCGCCGGCCTCGCTTGGCGCCGCGGCCGGCACGACGATGGCATCCATGTTCTTCGCCTTCAGCGCGTCGTTGAGTTTGGCCAGATCGGTTTTCTCGAACGTGGCGAAGCTCGTGCCCACGTCATCCAGTTCGCGACGCAGCGCGTCGGTGCGCTCGACCAGATAGGTGCCCGGCCGACCTTCATAGGACATGATCGCGCCATACAGGTCATCGGTGAATTCGCGCAGGCGTTGCTCGCCCGTGATCGCGCCGCCCTCCTTGGTCGCGACGATGAGCTTGCGCATCGTGTCGGCTTTGGCGCTGGTATCTTCCAGTTGCTTGCGCAGCGCATCGCCCGCCGGCAGTTTTTCCGCCCGCGCGTTGGCGCCTTCGCGCACCGCATTGATCTTGAAAACCAGATCGCTCATGTCGCCGAACATCGCGTGCACGCGCATCGCTGCATCGAATTGCGCCTTGCGATCGGCGGCGGCAAACGTGGCGCGCCGGTCCAGGCCCACATTCAATTTCGTTTCGTAGGTCTTGTCGCCCTTGGTCAAGCGAACCGTGTACGTGCCGGCCAGGACGCGTGGTCCCTGGGTTCCGGAAAACGCCAGTTGCGCGGCGCGCGGTACGCGCGGCGGCTTGACCCGCATGTTCCAGACAACACGATTCAGGCCGCGACGCTCGCTTGCAGGCAATGTATCCACCAGCTTGCCCTGATCATCGAAAATCTCGAGCTTGATCTTGCCGTACAGATGCCGCGCGCGCTGGTAATAGGTGATCACAGCGCCATTGGCGGGGTTGTTGCCGGCAAAGGTCGCATCGCCTTCGGACCAACCGCCAAACGCACGCACGCGCTGGGTCTGCGGCCGCGTATCGATGAACGCCGCATCCGCGGACAACGTTTCCGCGGTCAGGTGACGCAGCGGAGTGATGTCATCGATGATCCAGATGCCGCGGCCATGCGTGGCCAGCACAAGATCCGAGTCGCGTGACTGGATCGCCAGATCACGCACAGCGGCGCTGGGGAAATTTCCGCCCTTGAACTGTGCCCACTGCTTGCCGCCGTCGGGCGAAACCCACAGACCCCACTCGGTGCCGACGAACAGCAGGTCGGATTTGACCGTGTCTTCCTTGACCACGAACGCGTAACCGCGCACGCCTTTGTCGGGGCCGACGATACGCGTCCAGGTCTTGCCGAAATCCACCGTCTTGTAGACATACGGATCCATGTCGCCGAAGGTGTGGCGATCGAATGCCGCATACGCCGTGCCTTCGTCGTAGCTGCTCGCTTGAATCCAGTTCACCCAGGAATTCTTCGGCAAGCCCGCCACGTTGCCGACGACGTTGCTCCAGTGGTCGCCGCCATCGCGGGTCAGTTGCAGATTGCCATCGTCGGTGCCGACCCAGACGAGCTTGCCGTTTTTTGGCGATTCGCTGATCGAGTAGATCGTCGTGTGCGCTTCGGCTGCGGAGTTGTCGACGGTGACGCCGCCGGATTGTTCCTGCTTCTGCTTTTCCGGATCGTTCGTGGTCAGGTCGGGCGAGATGCGGTCCCAGGTCTGGCCATGATCGCGCGAACGGAACAGGAATTGCGCGCCGATGTAGAGCGTGCCTTTCTCAGTCGGCGACAATGCGATCGGCGTGTTCCAGTTCCAGCGCAGTTTTTCCTTGTACTTGGCGGTGGGCTGGATATTGCGTGTTTCGTGGGTCTTGCGATTGATGCGGCCAATTGCGCCGCCCTGCGCTTCGGCATAAACATAGTTGGCATCGGCCGGATCGGCAAACGTCCAAAAGCCGTCGCCTCCGTACAGGTTTTCCCAGCGCCCGTTGGTGATGCCGCCCGGATATGCCGAATCGCCAACCCAGGAACTGTTGTCCTGCAAACCGCCATAGACCTGGTACGGATCCTGGTCGTCGACGCTGACATGGTAGAACTGCGACACCGGCAGGTTATTGCCCTTCCACCACTGGTTGCCGCCGTCTTCGGAGTACCACATGCCGCCGTCGTCGCCGGCGATTACATGCGAGATGTTTTTCGGATCGATCCAGATATCGTGGAAGTCACCATGCGCGCCACCGCCGACCGGCGCGAAGCTCTGGCCGCCGTCCGAACTCATGATCAGCACGAGGTCCGGCTTGAACAGATGATCTGGATTGGTCGGATCCACGATCAGGCTGCCGAAATAGAACGGACGCCAGACCATGTGCTGGCTCTTGTCGCGCTTGTTCCAGGTCGCGCCGCCATCGTCGGAGCGGTACAGCGCCGAATCAGTCGACTCGACGAACGCGTACACGATCTTGTTGTTCGACGGCGCCACGGTCACCGCAATGCGCCCGTAGGGCTTGACCGGGAACCCTTTGTTCGCCTTGTCGCTGAGTTCGGTCCAGCTCTTTCCGCCATCGGCACTACGCATCAGCGCGCTGGCGCTGGTCTTGGTCGCGTCGTCGCCGCCGGAGCGGAACGTCCAGCCCTTGCGGCGGAAATCCCACAATGAAGCGAACAATACTTGTGGATCTTGCGGATCCATCGACAGCGCGGCGCAGCCGGTCGAGAGGTTCGGGCCCTTGAGCACCAAAGACCAGCTCTTGCCGCCATCGGCAGTTTTGTACAGTCCGCGATCGGGCGAGTCGCTCCACAGCTTGCCGGGAACGCAGGCATAGACGGTATCGGTGTTCTTCGGATCGACGATGATCTTGATGATGTGCTCGGACGTCTTCAGACCCATGTTGGTCCAGGTGTCGCCGCCATCGGTCGATTTGTAGATGCCATCGCCGACCGACACCGAATTGCGCATCCAGGATTCGCCGCTGCCGACCCACAGCGTCTTCGGGTTTTTCGGATCCAGCGCGATCGAACCGATCGACTGCACCGGCTGCTTGTCGAACACCGGCTTGAACGTGGTGCCGCCGTCGAGCGACTTCCACACGCCGCCGGAAGCGGCGCCGACATAGAGCGTGGTCTTGCCGTCGTCTTCATGGCGCGCGGCGATGGCGGCAATGCGCCCGCTCATCGTTGCCGAACCGATATTGCGTGCGCCGAGGCCCGATACCGTGCCGGCGTCGAATTTAACCGCAGCGGGCTGTGCCGATGCAGGTTTCGCCGATGCTGCCGGCTCGGCGGCGAACGCGACCAATGGGAAAAGGCCGCATAGTACACAAGTGGAAATAATATTGCGCAACATGGTCTGCCCCCAGGATTATTTGCCGGCGCCGCTGGCGGCGGGAAAAGCGAACAATGAATCGTCTACCGGTTCATTTGCCGTCGCTTTCTCGATGGTGAACTTGTCCTTCTGCGTCGCACCAACAGGTCCACTCGCCGAAGCGAATGCGAAATACGCGCCGTTAACCTTTTCGTAATCGCTGTATTCGACTTCCTGCTGGATTTCCACGCCGCGCACGCTGCGCTGCTGCAGGCTGCGGATCACCAGGAACTGGTCAGAATCGAAAAACACGTATTCGACATCGCCATTGGCCAGCGTCACCTTGAGCTTGTACGCATCGGTGCCATCGACGTCTTCGGTTCCCAGGTATTCCAGCTTGTTGCCCTTGGCCGCCGCGTTGACCCAGCTGCCGTCGAAGTCGGCCTGCTCGCCGAGTTCCTTCAGATCTTCTGCCGCCGTGCGTTCCGGATCCTTGCGGCCCTGGAACGGGAAAATGCGCCAGCCGCCCTTGCCGTCGTAGGACTGGATCATGGTCATGCCCTGCAGGGTGCCCTCGAAACGGAAATTCGACGGGCGCTTGTAGATGCGTGTGCCGGCGATTTCCAGACCACCGTCGACAATCAGCTTGCCTTCCATGCGCAGCGTCTTGATCGCCTGCAGGTTATCCATGCCGCCGCGCGCGGCGACATTCTTGGCAACCAGTTCGTCCACGGTAATGGCGTGCGCCGAAGCGGCTGCCAAGGAGGTGACAACAACAAAAAGCCCCAAACGGATGCGCATGGCATTCCCCTCTAAAGCAACGGGTGGTGATCGCGAGTCAGCCGTAGAGCTTACTCGCATCCGTCGCCAGGACGATGGGACGAAAGTCATGGATGGTGTTTCAGTTCAAAAAAAGTCCGTTCGCCTTGAGGCCTTCGCCTCCGCTAAGGACAGGCTTCGGCTGGAAGGGCCAAAGTCGAAAGGCCGCGACTCAGGCAATGCTTCGACTTCGCTCGCTGCGCGAGCTACGCTCAGCACGAACGGTTTTCGCCTAGCGTCCCTTGAGCCCGCTCTTCCATGCATACACCGCCGCCTGGGTGCGATCGGCGACTCCCAATTTCGACAGCACATTGCTTACGTGGGTCTTGACCGTCTTTTCGCTGATTCCAAGGCGAACGCCAATCAGCTGGTTGCTCATGCCCTCGGCCATCAGCGCCAGCACCTCGCGCTCGCGCTGGCTCAGCGTTTCGAGCACTTCCGTGCCGGGGGCTGCGCCGCGACGTAAGGCCTGCATCAAATGCCCGGCCACGCGCGGATGCAGCACGGCTTCGCCGCGTGCGGCTTTGCGTATGGCCTCCGCTAGCGCGTCGGCATCCACATCCTTGAGCAGGCACGACAAGGCGCCGGCCTGTACCGCCGCCAGAATCTGCTGCGCGTCCTCGAACGAGGTGAGCAGGATCACCTGCGTGCCGGGACTGGCCGCGCGGATGTCGCGCACGGCAGCAATACCGCCGCCGGGCATGACCATATCCACCAGCGCGACCTGTGGCTTTTGCTCGGCGCAGATTTTCACCGCGCCCTCGGCGTCTTCGGCTTCGCCGACGATGGCCAGATCCGTATGCGTTTCCAGAAACGCGCGGATGCCCTGGCGAACCAGCACATGGTCGTCGGCGATGACGAGTCGGATCGGATCGGAGTTCATCGGGTAGTTGTCCTAAGCGCTGAAAAAACTGATGCGAACGCGGCTGCCCTGGCCGCTGCCGCTGTCGAATTCGAATTGCCCCTGCGGCAGGGCTTGCGCTCGCTCGCGCATGTTTGCCAGGCCCATGCCCGGCCGCGCGTCTTCGCTCGCGCCCTGGCCGTTGTCCGCGATGGTCAGCCATAGTTTGTCAGCATCGTGGCGCAGCGCAAGGCTTGCATGATCTGCACCGCTGTGGCGCATGACATTGGCGAGCGCCTCGTCGGTGATGCGCAGCAGCGCGTCTTCGACTCCCGGCGACAACGAGAAGATTTCTTCCATGTCCAGTTCCAGCCGCATGCCGCTGGTCTGCGCCCACTCCTGGGCGCGCGTGCGCAGGCGCGTGGTAAACGGCAACTCGCCGTCCGACGCACGCATTTCATCGAGGATCTGCACCAGCTCGTGCTGAATCTGCTGGCTCAGGCGTTCGGCCTGGACGACGCGTTCGCCCGCCGGGTGGTCTGCGAGTTGGCGGCGCGCGGTGGCGAGCTGCAGATTCAGCGCAAACGCCTTCTGCTTTACCGTGTCGTGCAGGTCACGCGCCAGGCGTTGGCGTTCGGCGAGCGTGGCCAGTTGTGCACGCGAGCGCATCAGCGCCTTCAGTTCCAACGCCATGCCATTTAGAAGTGTGGACACGCGCCCGATCTCGTCGCGCGAAGAATCGTCGATGCGATCGGAAAAATCACCGCGACTCCACGCCGTCGCGGCGCGCGCGATGCGGTTGAGCCGGCGCGTGACCCAGGCGGCGAGGAAGACCGAGGAAGCCAGGCCGAACACGATCAGATAGCCAAGGATGATCGGCCATTCCATGCTCAGGTCGAGCAGGAACCGGTGCCACGGCACCGGCAGGCGCAGCTCCACGAACAGGAAGCCGCGCAGGCTGCCATCCACGGAATGCACCGGCGCCAGCACGCGGCGGATGCGATAGGGATTCTCGGAACCGGATAGTTGTTGCAATGAGCCAGTGCGCAGGTAGTCCGCGATTGCCGCTCCGGGCAGTTGCAACTGCCATTGCGAATTGGCCGGCATCTGCGCGAGCACGTGGCCGTCCGGGGCCAGCACCGCAGCGGCTAGCGGATCGGTAGCCAGCTCCATGAGGATGTACGACTCCTTCTCGATCAGGCCGCCGTGCGGACGTTGCAGGCGCAGGATCCAGGCCTCGGTCCAGGTCGCCAGGCCTCGCGCTTCATCCTGCGCCATGCTGGGCCACGCCGTGGCGAGATCGTCCGCCGCCTGCGTCGTCGCACGCGTCAGCGAGCCACCTTCGACATCGGCCATGAATTCGTTGAACTCGAAAATCAGGATCGCCGATTCGACCAGAATCAGGCTGGGCAGCGACAGCAGCACATAGAACACCGCAAGTTTGAAAATCAGGCCGCGAAGTTGCGGGCGCAGGGGTTTCATGGTGGGGCCGGTGAAATAACGTGGAGGCCAAGGATAACTGCTGTGGCCGGTGCGCAGCGCAGCGCAAGCATTGTTTAAGATGATTTCACGCGAACAATGCCGGCGGGACTAGGTCTTGCAGACTATTTGAATCAGTCTTGAGGCCCGCTCGAAAACCAGGGCCGTGACGCCAGTGCGACGTCAGCTCGCTGCGACGGACACGTTCGCTGGGGTCTGGAATACGGCGACTCGATTGCGGCCCTCGCGCTTGGCCTGATACAGCGCGCCGTCGGCATCGATGAGCAGTTGCCGCAGGTTGTAACCCGAGGCCTTGGTTCCGGTCACGCCGAAACTTGCCGAGACCGGAAATTCGATGCTGCCCTCGCCGCTGCAGAGGCTGACTATCGCCGCGCGCAACCCTTCGGCCCGCTGCATGGCGGTTTCCAGCGTGCAGTCCGGCAGCACGATGCCGAATTCCTCGCCGCCCAGCCGACCGAAGATATCGATCGAACGCAGTTGCGACTGGCAGACTGATACGGCCCGTTTCAACACCAGATCGCCCGCCGCATGCCCGTACGAGTCATTCACCGCCTTGAAATTGTCCAGATCGATGATGATGACGCAGGCTTCGCGCGAGGATTTCCCGCAATATTTCAACGAGGCCACAGCTGCCTCGAAGAAATGCTGACGGCTGAAGATGCCGGTCAAGCTATCGCGTCGCGCCAATTTCATGAAACGCAGCTGCGAACGCTTGGTCTTCCACGCCCATAGGGCGATGGAACCCAGTACTGCGATCAGCAGCAGGATGTACAAACGGTCAGTCTCGGCCGACTTGGCGTCGACCTGCTGCTTGAGTTGCAGCAACTGATTTTTTTCGCTGAGTGCGTCGAGCTCGCGCTTTCTCGCCAGCACCTGCTGCGTGACCATCTGGTAAGCCAGCGTGCGCGCGCTCGTGTCGTTCAGATAACCCTTGTCCGCAGCGGCAAATTTCTCGTGGTACGCCAATGAGGCCTGGAAATCGCCTTGCTGCTGCGCGACCTCATACAGCACCTGATAAGCATCCACCAAGGGTTTGGTGATTTCGTTCTTTACGCTCTTGTCGATTGCACTCAGTGCGAATTGCTGCGCCTGCGCACTATCACCACTTTTCCAGTACGCCTTTGCCAGGATCGAATCGAATTCCGACATCAGCCGCGGATAGTGGGTGCGTTGTACGTCGTCGTAGTTGGCTTTCACCAACTTGATCGCGTCGGCGGCGCGGCCTTGCTCTATGTCGAGATTCGCGACAAAAGAACGTGTCAAATTTGCCCAGATGGGTTCATTTGCTTTCGTGCATGCATCGATCCCTTGTTGAAACTCGCTGCCTGCAGCTTTCAATTTGCCACTCTTGTAAAGCGATTCCAGTTTTAGGTGCCAACCTTTGCAACTGCCCGCGCCACTGGGATCTTCTGCAACCCAGGTCTCGGCGTAGTTCAATCCAAGTTCGTATTGACCTGCCTGATTGTAGAGAAGTGCAGCGACGCCGAGGCCAAGCTGGCGCGCCTCGATATCGTTCACCTGCGGCAACAAGTCCAGCAGCTGACTCAAGCGTGAGTAAGCTTCCTCATAGCGAGAAGCGAGGGCAAGTGCATTGACAGCAGTAACGCCGGCACGGAAACGCAGCGTGACGTCGGTAGAATTTTCGATAACGGCGTTGAACTCGGGAATGGCCGCTGTGTAGTCGCCTACAAAGACGAGTTGCCACGCGCTAAGGTAGCGCAAGTAGAGTCGTTGTGTGGGTGATAGCTGAGTTGCCCCAACGTCTAACTGCTTGAGAATTTCAGTGAATTCGGAATGGTTTGAAGTCTTGACGCTGTCGGCACGCTTGAGCAATTGCGCGGCGTCTTCAGGCGCGACCGCCATGGTCGCGCCTGAAATGCACATCAGAACAATCCCAAAACATCTGGCAAGCACCGCTGAACGGAATTTATCTGCCAAGTGCATGAGACAGGTCGCTTAGGCAGCGCAACTTGCCGAAAACTGCGCCCGCACTTCATCATCGTCCTTGGAAGGCTCCTCTTCGGTCTCGTCATCTTCTTCTCGGCCAGGCAATACCCCACAACAAACATTCGTAGCGGCGCCCAACAGCGCCTCGATCTGTCGCTGATCCTTGTCCAGGATCGCCGTTTGCAGCGCCGGATCAATCTGCGCCTTGCTCAACGCAAGCTCCAACTCTTCCTTCGTTGCATGACGCAAAGCTGCATCCTGCCCTACGCTTTCAAGAAAACTGATGACATTCGACATTGTCTTCTCCCCTTGCATTGACTGAATTGAGTGCGCCCCATGCGGATCGAAGCATGGCGCGAGTGCGTTGCGCGTGGTGTACGTCGCCGATTGCCACATCGGCTGCCGGCAAGAAGCCAAGGCCGATGAACAGGCGCTCGGCAGCCGTGTTCGCCGGGTGATATTGCACCCAAACCGTGTCGATCGGCAATGTCGAAAAGGCTGTCCCTACCAAGGCAGCAATTGCTTCCGACGCGTAGCCCTGCCCGCGGGCTTCGGATTTCAGCATCATTCCGACTTCCGCCCGCGACATTTCGGCATCCGGCTTCTGAATAACACACAGACCGACAGCACTCTGTGTGGCCTTGTCGAGGAGTGCGAAATACACCGGCCCGACTGGCGACAGGCGCGAGCGCGCAATGATATTGCCGAAGATACGCGTGGCACGCGCTGGGAAAAAAGGCGCGCAGATAAACCGCATCGTGTCCGCATTGGTATACAAGCCGCAATACAACGCCTCGTCGTCCTCACACAACCGGCGCATATGCAGTCTCGCGGTTTCGAACGTGCCGGTACTCAAACGTTTTCCGCCGCAAGATCCAGTGCAGCCAGCCGCGCGCGCATTTCATGATCGACCTCAAGCGCCCGCGCCGGTGGGATCACCACCGTGTCGTGCAGGTCAATGTTCGCTGCCACGAGTTTTGCGAGGGTCGTGCGCTCGATGCGCGGCTGCTGGATCGGCAAGGTCGCGCAACGATAAATGATGACTTCATGATCCAGCGGATAGTCGCTGGCGAGAACCTCGAGCAACAATCGACGATACTGCGAACCGGTGGAAAATCGCGCCAGCGACTGATCGCCAACCACGCCGACCTGCCACAGCACCAAATACGCAGTCGGATCGATGCGGCGTTTGTAGAACAACAACTGGCTCGCCTCGAAATGCTGGCAGCCGACCTTGCCCGGATCGATGCCGAGGTCAGCGTACAGGCAATCTTCCGCGGAAATACCCGGTTCCATGTGCGCACGAAAGCCTTCGCTGCGCGCGACTTCGATCGCCTTGTGCGGCGGCCAGGCGAATACGCCCGGATGGCCGTAAAACGCGCCACACACTTTTTTGCCGGCGCGTACTTCGGTGAGCATCGTCTCGACCATTTGCCGATACGTATCCATGCGCGATTTGCCTTCGCGGTACAGCGGCTGCAGGCTGCGCACATCCGCGTTCATGCCGCCCAGCCATTGTTCGACGATGCCGTCGGACACCACCGCAAACACGACGTCGGCCTTTTCGATATGGCTGCGCGCGAGCGGACTCAGGTGCGAGCCCAGGGTCATGCCGACACCGACGCAGACGAGACTTCCGGATTTTCCTGCGGACTCAATATTGCCGTTCAAACGGATTGCCCTCGATCGCTTTTAGGCAGTCTATAACAAGGAGACAGGAAGCCTGGTTGCGGCAGGCCGGTTACGACCCGGTCTCTTCCAAATGAAACTTGTGCATGAACCGATGCGCGATGGGCGCGAACGTGACCCCAACGATAACGATTACCGCCAGTCCGCAATACAAGGCGTACAGGCCGGCGAAGAGCTTGCCGTCGGGCGTTTGCGGTTGCTCCACCGGACCCATGCCGCCCAACAGCATCGCTGCATTCAGAAAGGCGTCGAGCCAGCTCAGTTTCTCCAGCGCGTGATAGCCCAGCATGCCGATCAGAAGCGAGACGCCGATGAGCGCCATGCCCGATGCGGCGCTTCGCGCCAGGCGTGTGAAGAAGGCACGACGGGAAAGCAGCGGTTGTGAGCGGTGCTCGAACATGTGATGGCCCTAACAGGTTCAATCGCGCGAAAGGCGGATTGAAGCAAATCGAACGCAGCAAGTACACCGGCAGCGCTGTCGCCTAGCCCGCGGCTGCCAGCAACAACTCACCGCGATCGATCGCGGCGGTGCCAGTGCGCGCCAGTTCGAGGATGTGCGCGAACTCGGCCAGTTCGGCGAGGAACGCGTTGAGTTCGGCGCCGGTGCCGGTGAACTGGATCGTGCGCGTGGCGTCGCTTTCGTCGAACAAGACCGCGCGCGGATGGCGGCGCACGCAGGCGGCCACGAGCGGCGCCTTGCCTGGCGCGAAACCGACCTTGACGATCAGCAGTTCGCATTCCAGGTGATCGCGACTGGTCAGATCACCGATCTGGATCACGTCGACGAGCTTACGCGACTGATTGATGATCTGGCCGATCACGACATCGTCCCCGTGCGTGACCAGGGTCAGGCGCGAGACCGCGGGGTCGTGCGTCGCCGCAACCGTCAACGAATCGATGTTGTAGCCGCGCGCCGCAAACATGCCGGCGACGCGCGACAACGCGCCCGCTTCATTCTGCAGCAGCATCGAGATGATGCGTCGCATCAGAACATTTCCGATGATTCTGGTGCGCGCGCGACCACGGCGTCGCGCGATGCGATGTGCTCGCCCGTCACCATCTGTGCGTAGCTCATGCCGGGTCCGACCATCGGGTACACACCGGCATCCGGATCGATCATGACTTCGAGGAATGCAGCTCTGTCGTAGGCAATGAAATCCGCAATCATGACTGCGATGTCGGCCGGATTTTCCAGTCGTTGCGCCCAGCCAAATCCGTCGGCTAGGGCCGCCTTGACGAAGTCCTTCTTGCGCAGGCTCTTGTCGCTCGCAGCGAAACGGCCCTGGAAGAACAGCTTCTGCCATTGCCGCACCATGCCGTCGCCCTGGTTGTTGAGAACGACGACTTTGATCGGCAGGTCATACGTGGTCACGGTTTCGAGCTCGCCGATATTCATGCGGATGCTCGCATCGCCGTCGATATCGATGACCAGCGCATCGCGGCGTGCGAACTGCGCGCCAATCGCCGCAGGCAGGCCGAAACCCATCGTGCCCATCGAGCCCGAGGTCAGCCATTGGCGCGGCTCGCAGAAATCGAAATATTGCGCGGCCCACATCTGATGCTGGCCGACGCCGGTGCTGATTATCGCGCGGCCGCGGGTGTGCCGGTTGATTTCCTCGATCACGGCATACGGCTGGATCAGTGCCGCGTTTCGGTCGTAGTTCATTGCATGCGTTTTCTTCAATTCGGCGATGTGCGCATGCCACGCCGCGTACGTGTTGCGCTGCTGCGGAGCGAATCCACGCCTGGTGCCGAACGCGCGCAAGCGATCGAGCGACGGCGACAAATTTCCCAGATGATGCCAGTCCGCCCGCTTGACCTTGTTGATTTCAGCCGCATCGATGTCGAGATGTGCGATGTAGCGTGCGTGTTGCGCAAACTTGTTCGGCACGCCGGCAACGCGATCGTCGAAGCGCGCACCGATGGCGATCAGGAAATCGCAGTCATCTACCGCGTAGTTCGCATACGCCGTACCGTGCATGCCGAGCATGTGCAACGACAATGGATCGGTCGTGTCGCAGGCGCCCAGGCCCATCAACGTGGTCGTGACCGGAATGCCGAACGCACTCGCGAATTCGCGCAGCGCGCGTGAAGCATTCGCCGCTATCACGCCGCCACCCGCATAGATCAGCGGCCGTTTCGCGTGCCAGAGAAGTTCGAAAAATTTCGCACAGCTTGTGCGATCCAGATGCGCGGACGCAATCGCCTCCAGCCGCGCACGATAGCCCGGCACAGGCAGTGAACTGGCCCCGTTGAAGGTCACACAGGCGTTCTGAATGTCTTTCGGAATATCGACCACGACCGGTCCCGGCCGGCCGCTGCGCGCAATCTCGAACGCGGTGCGCAGCGTCGCTTCGAGCTTCGCAGCGTCGGTGACGAGAAACACGTGTTTGGTGCACGCCGCCATGATGCTGCTGACCGGCGCCTCCTGGAAGGCATCGGTTCCGATCGCGGCAGTCGGCACCTGGCCGCAGATCACGACCAGCGGAATCGAGTCCGCCATCGCGTCGCGCACGGGCGTGACCGTGTTCGTCGCACCGGGACCGGACGTAACGATCACCACGCCCACCTTGCCCGAGGCGCGCGCATAACCCTGAGCCATGAAACCGGCACCCTGCTCGTTCGCCGGCACGATCAGCGGCATAGGCTCGCGCACGATTTTTCCGATGCCGGAACCGGCATCGGGTCCATCCTCTTGAGCATGATCGCGGTTGTAGCGAAACACCGCGTCGAAAACGGGCAAGATCGCGCCGCCCGAGTAACCGAACACGACGTCGACGCCTTCGTCGGCAAGCAACTGCACGACGATGTCGGCGCCGCTCAGGCGGGCACCGCTCAGTGGATGCGTCGGTGCGTCGTTGTCCGGTTGCAGTTGTGCGTTCAAGTCGAATATTTCCGTCAGCCCGCTTTCTTCAATGCAGGCGCCGCCGGCGTAGCAGCGGCGGGCGTGGGATTCAGCCACGGCATGCGCGCCCGCAGCGCCGCGCCGACTTTTTCGATCGGATGATCCAGATCCTTCTGCTTGAACGCCTTGTAGTTCGGCAGGCCGGCGGCGTGTTCGGCGGTCCATTCGCGCGTGAAGCTTCCATCCTGGATTTCGTCGAGCACGGCGCGCATGCGCTGTTTCGTCCCCGCATCGACGACGCGCGGTCCGCGCGTGTAGTCGCCGTATTGCGCCGTCTCCGACACGAACGTCAGCATCTTGGTCAGGCCGCCCTCGTAGAACAGATCCACAATCAGCTTCAGTTCGTGCATCACTTCGTAGTAGGCGATCTCGGGTTTGTAGCCGGCATCGACCAGGGTCTCGAACCCGTGACGCACCAGTTCGCTGACGCCGCCGCAAAGCACGGCCTGCTCGCCGAACAGATCCGTCTCGGTTTCTTCCTTGAAGTCGGTTTCGATCAGCATTGCGCGCGCGCCGCCAATGCCGGCGGCATACGCCAAGGCACGCGCACGCGCCTGGCCGCTGGCGTCCTGATGAATCGCGTACAGGCAAGGCACGCCACGACCGATCTCGTATTCATTGCGCACCAGCGCACCCGGACCTTTCGGCGCGACCAGGATCACGTCGATGTCGGCGCGCGGCGCGATGGTCTTGAAATGGATATTGAATCCATGTGCGAACAGCAGCGCTGCGTGCGGCTTGAGATTCGGCGCAATCACGTCGGTATACAATTTCGGCTGCACCATATCCGGTGTCAGCACAGCGACAAGATCGGCGCCCTTGACCGCTTCCGCGGGTTCGAGCACGCGCAAGCCATCTTCGTGTGCCTTGATGGAAGTCGGACCGCCTTTGCGCAGTCCGACGACGACGTCCAGACCGGAATCGCGCAAGTTCAGCGCGTGCGCGCGGCCCTGACTACCGTAACCGAGAACTGCGATGCGCTTGTGTTCGAGTACCTTCGTTGTTGCCTTCGCTTCGGTAGACATTGCCACTTCTCCACTTTGAGAAAAAATCAAATTTTCAGCGAGCCGTCATTCCAGCGAAAGCTGGAATCCAGCTCTTCGCTCTTGCTCATCGAAGATCATGAGCTGGATCCCAGCTTTCGCTGGGATGACGAGCAAGAGCATCAAATTTCAATCACCGCACCGCGCGCCGCGGAGCCGACCATTTTTGCGTATTTCGCCAGTACGCCGCGCGTCACCTTCGGTGCGGGCGCGCGCCAGCCGCCACGTCGAGCGTCGAGATCGGCGTTCGTGTCGAGGCGGCGTTTTTCGGCGTCGATCACGATGCGATCGCCTTCATGCAGCAGCGCGATCGGTCCGCCGCGTGCGGCTTCCGGCGCTACGTGTCCAACCATGAACCCGTGCGTTGCGCCGCTGAAACGACCATCGGTGATGAGCGCGACCGCATTGCCTAGACCGCGACCGACGAGGGCCGCGGTGACCGCCAGCATCTCGCGCATGCCGGGCCCGCCGGCGGGCCCTTCATGGCGAATGACGATCACATCGCCCGCGACGATCCTGCCGCCCTGTACTGCGGCGTAGCATTCCTCTTCGCTGTCGAACACGCGCGCCGGGCCTTCAAATCGTGCGATGCCCTGCCCCGCAAGTTTGAGCACGCAGCCTTCCGGCGCCAGATCGCCATACAGGATCGAATAGCCGCCTCGCGGCTTGAGCGGCGACGCCAGTGAGCGCACGACTTCTTGTCCTGCAGGCGCCGGCGGCGCCGCATCCAATTCGTCGAACAGGCTGCGTCCAGTCACCGTTGGCGCATTTTCCAATAATCCACCTTTGCGCAATTCGCGCGCGACCGTCGCCGTGCCGCCGGCTGCCGCCAGTTCGACTGCGGTGTAGCGCCCGGCGGGTTTCAGATCGGCGATCACCGGCGTCGTCTGCGACATTTGCTCGAAGATTTCCAGATCCAGCGGCTGCTCGGCCTCATGCGCAATCGCCAGCAGATGCAGCACCGCATTAGTCGAGCCTGCAGTCGCCGCCGCCAGCCGCGCCGCATTGTTGAATGCCGCGGGCGTCAGCACATCGCGCGGGCGCAAGTTGGATTTAAGGCACTGCATGACCAGTTCGCCGCATCGACGCGCGACCGCGCGCTTGTCCGGATGCGTCGCCGGCACATCGTTCGCACCCAATGGCGACAGGCCGAGCGCGGTCAGGATCATCGCCATCGTATTGGCGGTGAACTGGCCACCGCAGGCACCAGCGCCCGGACAGGCGCGCTTTTCGACCTCACACAATTTCGCATCGGACAACTTGCCGGCGCCGTGCGCGCCAACCGCTTCGAACACGTCCTGGATCGTGATCGAGCGCCCATCGAGCGTGCCATGCGCAATGGTGCCGCCATACAGGGCCAGCCCCGGCAGATTCATTCGTGCCAGTGCCATCGCCGCGGCCGGAATCGTCTTGTCGCAACCGCACAGCACAAGTACGGCGTCCAGACAGTGGCCCTCGATCGCCAGTTCGATCGAATCGGCAATGACCTCGCGACTGACCAGCGACGCGCGCATTCCCGGCGAGCCCATGGCGATGCCGTCGGTGACGGCGATCGTGTTGAATTCGAACGGCGTACCGCCGGCGGCGCGCACGCCATCGCACGCGGCCGCAGCGAGGTCGCGCAGATTCAAATTGCACGGCGACACGTTCGACCAGCTATGCACGACGCCGATCAGCGGCCGCGCGATCGCGGCATCGTCCAGACCGGTCGCGCGCAGCATCGCGCGCGCCGGCGCGTGATCGGGGCCGGCCTTGATCAGGTCGCTGCGCATTTTTCCATTTTTTGCTTGCTCGTTCATCGAATGCTCTCAGGCCGCGACCCGGCACTGCCCCGTGCCGAGCATGTCGATGACCGCCGCGGTGACTTCTTCGGTTTTCGCGTGGCCACCCAGATCGCGCGTGAGTACACCGCGTTCGATCACGGCGTCGACGGCGTATTCGATATCCGTCGCTGCATCTTCAAGATCGAGCGAGTAGCGCAGCAGCAAAGCGGCGCTCAGGATCGCGCCCATTGGATTGGCCAGGCCTTTGCCGGCGATATCCGGCGCGGAACCGTGGATCGGCTCATACAGTCCCACCTTGCCGTCGCCGAGCGAGGCCGACGGCAGCAAACCGAGCGAACCGGCGAGCGCCGCTGCTTCATCAGTCAGGATGTCGCCGAACAGGTTTTCCGTGACGATCACGTCGTACGCCGCCGGGCGCGTGAGCAGCAGCATCGCCATCGAATCCACCAGTTGGTGCTCGAGCATGACGTCGGGAAACTCGCGTGCGACGCGGCTCACGGTACTGCGCCACAAGCGCGAAGTTTCCAGCACGTTTGCTTTGTCGACATGGGTGACGTGCTTGCGCCGCATGCGCGCAAGCTCGAAGGCACGGCGTGCGGCGCGCTCAATTTCGACGACGGTGTATTTGCACTCGTCGGTCGCCGCATCGGCCGTTCGAGTCTTTGCGCCGAAATAGGCGCCACCGGTCAATTCGCGCAAAAACAACATATCCACATTGCGCAATTTTTCATCTTTCAGCGGCGACAGCGCAGCGAGCTTTGGGTGCACGCGCACCGGCCGCAGGTTCGCGTACACGCCGAGCGCTGCGCGCAGACCGAGCAGGCCCTGCTCCGGCCGCAGCTTCGCATTCGGATCGGACCACTTTGGGCCGCCGACCGCGCCGAGCAGCACCGCATCGGCGCTTTTACAAGCCGCGAGCGTCGCCGGCGGCAGTGGATCGCCGAACGTGTCGATGGCGCTGCCGCCGATCGCATGCTCGCTGAAAACGAAATGGTAGCCGCCGTCCTTCTCGCCCACGGCACGCAGCACGGCGACGGCTGCCTTGGTGACTTCCGGACCAATGCCGTCGCCGGGCAATACAACGATCGAGGCCTTCATGCTGCTCTCCTGGTTTCAAATGCCTTGATATCCGCTTCGTGCTGCAGCAGGAAGCCGAGTTGATCCACGCCACTGAGCAGGCAATGACGCGCGAAGGGCTCGAGCTCGAAACTGAAGCG
The DNA here is from genome assembly GCA_038244165.1 of Lysobacterales bacterium. Classification (GTDB taxonomy): domain Bacteria; phylum Pseudomonadota; class Gammaproteobacteria; order Xanthomonadales; family Rhodanobacteraceae; genus Rudaea. The sequence continues at coordinate 130,259 of JBBRTT010000003.1, forward strand.
GCCGCCATCAGGCAATTCGATGAACCCTTCGGCGACATCGATCGACAGCTCGATGCCGGGGTGCTGCAGCAGGTATTGATGCTCGCCTTCGCTCAGCACGATCGCGAGCAGGCCGTTCTTCAGCGCGTTGCCGCGGAAGATGTCGGCGATCTCGCTGGACAGCACCGCGCGAATGCCGAAGTCCAGCAGCGCCCACGGCGCATGCTCGCGCGAGGATCCGCAGCCAAAATTGCGTCCCGCGACGAGAATCTCGCAACCCTTCGCCTGTGGCTTGTTCAAGGCGAACTCCGCATCTTCGCTGCCGTCGGCGCGATAGCGCCAATCGTTGAACAAGGCTTTGCCCAGGCCAGTGCGCTCAGTGGTCGTCAAGAAGCGCGCCGGGATAATGCGGTCGGTGTCGATGTTTTCGTGCGCAAGCACGGCGCTGCGCGAGCGCAGGTGAGTGAACGGTTTCATGCGGCGGCCTCTGAAAGAAATTCGCGCGGATCGGCGATGTGTCCTGCCAGCGCGGATGCGGCAGCGACCAGGGGACTTGCGAGCACAGTGCGCACGCCCGGCCCCTGGCGACCTTCGAAATTGCGATTGCTGGTACTGACGACGAGTTGGCCGGGCTGGCCGATATCGCCATTCATCCCCAGGCACATCGAGCATCCGGCCTCGCGCCACTCGGCGCCCGCTGCGCGAAACACTTCGTGCAATCCTTCGCGCTCGGCCTCGCGCTTGACCTGCTCGGAACCCGGCACGACCAGCATGCGCACACGCGAGTCGATGCGTCTGCCGCGCAGTACATCAGCGGCAGCGCGCAGATCCGACAGGCGCGAATTCGTGCAGCTGCCGAGGAACACGAGATCGACTGGCGTTCCGGCCAGCGGCTTGCCGCTGTCGATGCGCATGTACGCAAGCGCGCGCCGCTCCTGCGCGTTCGTTGCCGCAGGCACGTCCGCATCGAGCGTCGTGACCATGCCGGGGTGCGTGCCGTAGGTGATGCTCGGGCGGATCTTCGCGGCATCGATGTGGATTTCGCGATCGAAGCGTGCATCCGCATCGGACTTGAGTGCGGACCACTTCGCGACTGCTTGTGCAAACGCCGCACCCTGCGGTGCATGCGGGCGACCTTTGAGATACGCGAACGTTGTTGCGTCTGGCGCGATCAGCCCGGCACGCGCGCCAGCCTCGATCGACATGTTGCAGACCGTCATGCGTTCTTCCATTGACAGCGCTTCGATCGCGCTGCCACGGTACTCGAGCACGAAGCCAGTGCCGCCATTGACGCCGATCGTGCCGATGATGTGCAGCACCAGATCCTTAGCGGTCACGCCGCGTTGCAGCTTGCCGCTCACGTTGATCGCGAACGCCTTTGGCTTGCGCTGCAACAAGCATTGGGTCGCCAGCACGTGGCCCACTTCGGTCGTGCCGATGCCGAACGCGAGTGCGCCGAATGCGCCATGCGTCGAGGTGTGACTGTCGCCGCAGACGATGGTCATGCCAGGCTGGGTCGCGCCGAGTTCCGGGCCGATCACGTGCACGATGCCGCGATGCTCGCTGTTCCAGCCGTACAGCTCGACGCCGAATTCGCGCGCGTTGGTTTCCAGCTGCGCAACCTGCGACTCCGCCTCGGCAGTAACGTAGGTGCGCTTGCCAGCTGCATCGGCCGGCAACGTCGGCGTGGAATGATCAAACGTTGCCAGCACACGTTCGGGATGGCGCACACGCAGTCCGCGTCCGCGCAACTCCGCGAACGCCTGCGGCGAAGTGACTTCGTGCACCAGATGCAGATCGACGTACAGGATCGCCGGTGTCGATTCGGTTTCGCCGCGCACTTGATGCACGTCCCAGATTTTGTCGAGCAGAGTTGTTGCCATCATGCCGCCTCCGATTCCAGGGTCTCTGTCGCGCGCAGAGCAGCAGAGGTGGCGCCGATCGGCGTCAGCCAGCCCCAGCGATCCGTCGTGCTGCCGTCGAACAAGCCGAAGAACGCCTTTTGCAGCGCGCGTGTGACTTCGCCGGGCTTGCCCGAGCCGACCGGTTTGCGATCGACCGAGCGCACGGGTGTGACTTCCGCAGCGGTGCCGGTCATAAAGACTTCGTCGGCGAAGTACAAGAATTCGCGTGGCAGGTTTTGCTCCACGATCTCGATGCCCAGATCGCGCGCGAGTGTCAGCACGCTGTCGCGCGTGATTCCGGCGAGGATGCTGGCACCAACGGGCGGCGTGTAGATTTTTCCGCCACGCACGATAAACAGGTTCTCGCCCGCGCCCTCGCTGAGCAACCCTCCGGGCGCCAGGGCGATGCCCTCGGCGAAACCGCCGCGCACGGCTTCCTGCGCGATCAGCTGGCTCGACAAATAGTTGCCTCCGGCCTTGACCCCGGTCGGATACGTATTCGGCGCCGCGCGGTTCCAGGAGCTGACGCAGACGTCGACGCCTTGCTCCAGCGCCTGCGCGCCGTGCATTGAAGCCCATTCGATCGCAATCACGGCGAACTCGACCGGAATGTCCTGACTGGGCGCCAGGCTGAAGGTGAATCCGCCGCGATACGCGATCGGACGCACGTAGGCGCTGGACAATCCGTTCGCCGCGACAACCTGTTCGCAGGCGCGATTGATCGCGTCGGCCGCATAGGGGATCTGCAAATCGTATACTTTTGCAGAAAGCAGCAATCGCTCGGTATGATCGGCCAGACGAAAGTAGTGCGCGCCTTTTGCCGTCGCATAGACACGCACGCCCTCGAACACAGAAGAACCGTAGTGCAGCGCGTGCGCACCGACGTGGACGGTGGCTTCCTGCCAGGGCTTGAGGCGTCCGTTGTGCCAGATGAAGGCGGAAGGATTCATGATGCTTCTCTTTTGGCTCTGGCCCCCTTGTGTAAAGGGGGCAGTGGGGGTTGTGGTGATGTGGTCAGGCTTGATTTGCGGCTAGTGGCAACGTTTGACCGAGATTCAGGCGTTCGACGCGGTTGACCACTTCCAGCGCGGCCTGCGCTGCGGCTTCGACGATGTCGGTCGATACGCCGCGTCCGCATAGTTCGCGGCCGTTGTGATGCACGGTCAGCGATGCCCGCCCCTGCGCATCGGCGCCATTGCTCAACGAGCGGATCTGGAAGTCGTCGATGTCCAGCGCCATGCCCGCGGCGCGGGTGATCGCGCGCAACACTGCGTGCACCGGACCATCCCCGAGCGCCGCTTCCGCGCACAGGCGGCCGTCCGCATGTTTCAGCTTCACCGACGCGGAAGCACCGTTGCCCAGGTGCGTGGTCGCGTGCAGGTGTTGCAGGTGCCAGGGGCCGACGGCATCCGGATCCAGGCCCAGCGCGAGCGCGTCCAGATCGCTGTCGAACACTTCGCGCTTCTTGTCGGCCAGCGTCTTGAAACGCGTGAACACCTCATCGAGTTGCGCGTCGTCAAATTCATGGCCGAGGTTGGAAAGACGTTCGCGCAACGCATGGCGGCCCGAGTGTTTGCCGAGTACGAGTTGTGTCCGCGAGAAGCCAACATCTTCGGGCCGCATGATCTCGTACGTCTCGCGATGCTTGAGCATGCCGTGCTGATGAATGCCGGATTCGTGTGCGAACGCGTTTTCGCCGACCACGGCCTTGTTGCGCGGAATCGTCGCGCCGACCACATCGGCAAGCAGACGCGCGGTCGGATACAGCAGCGGCGTGCGCACGCCGGTGTCCAGGTGATAGCGGTCGGCACGCGTGCGCAGCGCCATCACGATTTCCTCGAGCGCGGCGTTGCCGGCGCGCTCACCGATGCCGGCGACCGTGCATTCCACCTGGCGCGCGCCGGCAGCCAGCGCCGCCAGACTGTTGGCAACGCCCAGGCCAAGATCGTTGTGACAGTGTGCGCTGAGCACCGCGTTCTCGATCCCGCGCACTTCGCGCTTGAGTCGCGCGAACAGCGCGCCGATCTCATCCGGGGTGGTGTAGCCCACCGTATCCGGAACGTTGATTGTGGTCGCGCCGGCTTCGATCATTGCCGACAACACCTGGATCAAATATTCCGGTTCCGTGCGGATTGCGTCTTCGGCGGAGAATTCCACGTCGTCGCAGAGTTCGCGCGCGCGGCGCACGGCATTGAAGCCGGTTTCCAGCACCTGCTCCCGGCTCATGTTGAGCTTGTGCCGGCGATGGATTGGACTCGTCGCCAGGAAGATGTGGATGCGCGCGTGCTGCGCATTCGCCGTCGCCCGCGCAACCGCTTCGATATCGCCGAACTGCGCGCGCGCCAGGCCACAGATGATCGGCCCGCGCACGTCCGTAGCGATTGCGCGCACTGCATCGAAGTCGCCATCGGACGCCTGCGGGAAACCCGCTTCAATCACGTCGACGCCGAGTTCGGCCAGCGCCTGGGCGATGCGCAGTTTCTGCGCGCGGCTCATCGAGAAGCCGGGAGCCTGCTCGCCATCGCGCAAGGTGGTGTCGAACACGCGTACGCGTTCGCGTGCGGGCGTCGCTACCAATTGCGGGTTGGCCTGATGCTCTACGTTTTGTTTCATAAGTCCGCTTGTCGCGGGCTTTGGGCGTTAGACGAAAATCTTCCAACCTCATGGCCATTCCCTATGTCCTATCCCGAAAATTGCTCCTGCATTTTCGGGATACCGTCCATCCATGGACATAAAAAAACCCCGCATCCGTTTCCGGGTGCGGGGTTTTTGGAATCTTCGTCTTGTGTTACTTAGACGCGCCCTAACCCGCACCTCCGTTGGTAATGAGAAGTACGAGTACGAGGACGAGAATCGCTACAGCGCGCACATTCACGAGCCCGCTGACCAGTGTGATCTGGCTGCTCGGGGCCGTGCTGCTCGTGTTGTTGCGGTGCGACATGACCCGACACTAAACGACTGTCAAAGGGTATGTCAACACTTTTTTGCAGAATGTTTTTAGAACTGCTGGGTCTGTCACGGTCACGGGGGCTTGGACGGCTAGATGGCCGAACTGCACGCGGCTCTGCACCCTGTCGCTCGGGCCCGACCGGAACAACGCTCGACAATCGGCGTCGCATCAAGCTGATTTGCTATGCTGGCCGCGATGCAATCCGCCGTGATCGACCCCATACATTTACGCCCCGAGGATCGTGCGGAACGCATCTTCGCGACTGCAGTCTGGGTGATCATGTCGCTGGCGCTGCTGGCTTATGTCGGGTGGTCCGCGCGCAATATTCCGTATATGGACGATTGGGAATTGGTGCCTGTTCTGGCCGGGGCGAAGCCGTTCAACCTTTCCTGGCTTCTCGAGCTGGACCAGGAACACCGCTACGTACTCGGCAGAACCCTGCTCTATCCGATCTTTCAGTTGAGTGGCGGCGATTTCAGGGGAGCGATGTGGGTCAGTGCACTGATCCTGATCGGATTGGCACATGCCTACCAGCGCGTGGCGTGTTCACTGCGAGGGCGTGCCGCGTTCACTGACGCCTTTTTTCCGCTGGCATTGTTGCACTGGGGACACCACGAGAGTTTGTTTTTCTTCGTCCAGCTCTGGTTCGTATTGCCGGTCACGCTGTTCTCGATTGCGATGCTTGCCATCATCACCGACTGGTGGCAGGCCCCCCGGGGGGCGCTAACGCTGGGGTTGTGCGTATTGCTGCTCCCGCTCAATGGCGCCATAGGACTATTGCTCACACCGGCGCTCGCGCTGTGGATGGCATACGCGGCGTGGAAGCGGCGAGCGACGGCGCCGATCGCTTGGGGGCTGTCAACGGCGAGCCTCTTCGCCATCGTCTTTGCGGCATTGTATTTCGTCCACCTCCCATTACAGGTGCAAATCGAGAATGTGCCACGAGGCCCGCTCTCGATCGCACGTACGACACTCGAGGTACTCGGTACGTCGTTCGGCCCGGGCACTCCGGAACTGTGGCTCTACCTCGGGGGTGGGGTTGCCGGTCTGTGCGCCGCAACGGCACTTGCCCTCGTCATTCTTGTGCTGCGACGCGAAGACCCCCTGCGTGCGGCAGGACTCCTGGCGTGTCTGGCATCGACCAGCCTGCTCGCTGTCGGGATCGGCTACGGTCGCAGCGTCATTGGGCCGGGTGCGGGAAGTATCAGTCGATACTGCCTGCTGATCATTCCTGCGCTTTGTGTGGTTTACCTGACGGCCGTCGCCTACGCCGGCGGTTTTCGCGCACGCCTGGTCGGGATGACCCTGTTCGCTGTCGCTTGCGCCATGTTTTCAGTGAACGTGCAAACCGGCATCGCCTACGCGCACCATCGCGATGGCATTGCTGATGCCCTGCTTACCGATATTGCTGCGGGAATTCCCGCGCCTGCACTCGCGCAACGCTATTCCACGGAGATTTATCCCAACCTCCAGGTGCTGCAGCAGCGCCTGGAAATGCTGCAGTCGGCGCGCGTGGGGCCTTACCGCAGTATCCAGACCCATGCGCTGTCGCCCGTGCCCGCATGTCATGACGAGCAGATGCCGATGCGAGTTGTGATTTCCAACGAGGTGGAACTCGGCGCTGATGAAGCGCGCGGACTGGGAACGGATCCGTATGTTGTCTATGCATTGCCGCGACCGATCAAGGTTTGCGGCATCAGGATTCACTACCGCGTCGAAAACAGTGGTGACCTGCCTGCGGTAACGCAGGTGTTCTGGGCGCTTGGCGCGCAACACGAGAATTTCGATGGCGCTCGGCGCAATGCAACACTGACATTGCCGGCGGGCGAGCAAACGCAGACGTTCTGGATCTACGGCAGCATCGATCAATTTCGATTCGATCCCGACGTGCGGCCGTGCAAGTTTCGCCTCATTGACGTCACTTTCCTGGTGGAAGACTAGGACAGGACATGGAATCGCACGCACTACTTTCGGTGCTGATCCTCGCCCGCAACGAGGCGCAAAATCTCGACCATCTTCTGCCACGCATCGCGAAGACGCTGTGCGCAATCGGGCGCAAATTCGAAGTCGTTGTTGTCGATGCGGACTCGCCGGATGGAACGGCTGCTGTGGCAACGCGCCACAACGCACGAGTCGTACCCCAGCTGGATTCAGGCTACGCGGATGCCTTGCGCCAGGGGTTCGCCGAGTGCAGTGGCGGATTCATTCTGGCCATGGATGCGGATTTTTCGCATCGTCCGGATTTCTTCGCGGCGATGATTCACGCAGTGGAAGCTGCCGATGTCGTCGTCGCTTCACGCTATGTCGCCGGCGGCAGCGCCGACATGCCGGCCTCGCGCAGACTGTTGAGCGCACTGCTGAATCGGGTGTTCGCGTGGGCGCTGGGACTGCAGACGCGAGACCTGTCCAGTGGCTTTCGCATGTACCGCCGCCAGGCGTTGCAGGCAATCGCGCCACGCGGAGAATATTTCGATGTGCTCCCCGAAATCATCGCCCTCGCCCATATTCAGGGTCTGCGCATTCGCGAGATTCCGTTCCATTACCATCAGCGCGAGGCCGGCGTATCCAAGGCGCGCGTGGTGAAATTCGTTCCGTCCTACGTGCGCACGCTGCTGCGATGCTGGCGCGCCAAGCGCGTGGCGCTCGCGGCCGCAAGACACTGACATTCACAAATATGCAACGCTACTCGGACCCGCTCGCAATCAGCCGCCGATAATTCGACATGTGCTTGATCGCTTCTTGCGGTCGTTCAAGTTGCTCGAACAGCAGCGCCAGGTTGTAGTGGCAATCGGCGAAATCTGCATCGATGCCCAAAGCCGCTTCGTAAGCCGCTATGGCGTCGGATTTGCGATTCATGTCATCGAGCAGTACGCCGAGATTGAACAGCAGGACGGGGTCTTCCCCGCCGACCTGCGCCGCATCCCGATAGACGCGTTCGGCCTGTTGCAGACGACCGGCTTCGTGCAAGAGGCGCCCGAGATTGATCCGCGCATCCTGATGCGCCGGATCCGCCGCGATCGCGCGCTCGTAGGCACGTATTGCCGCGTCGATGTCGTCGCGTTCCAAAGCAACTGCCTGATCGAACCAGTCGTCATCGCGCACGGCTCGCTCGCGACTGCGATCAATGATGCTCAGGGACCCGGCGGCCGGATCGCCTTCGAATCCGAGCAGGTACTGTCCCGATTCGGCCTGCCAGCGCTTGCTGCCTTCGCTGACAACGACGCGATCGGCCACCGCTCCAATGCGCAGGCCGGACAACGGCATGGACTCGGGAAGATGGAGGCGCAGTTCCTTGAGCGATTTCGTAATGCGTCGATGCGGGACTTTCGCCAGCGCGAGCGCCTGCGCCGTGCGCAGGACGATCAAATCCTGAAATGAAAACAGCCAGGCGTTGCGCGGTCCACGCGCCGGCGACACGAAACCGGCAGTAATCAGCGCTCGGATGGTGCTACGCGGCAGGCCAAGCAGCTTCTCGACGTCACGGACGCCGTATTGGTGCATAGCTTTTCTTCAATTACTTCTTCACGCTCTTGCGTGCCGCAGCGGCGCCTGGCTGAGCGCGTTTCGGCGGCTTGCGCGTTGCGGTTTGTGCCTTCTCTGCCGGCGCCTTGCCGGCTTTCGACGGCGCCTTCTTCTCCAGGCTTGCACGCAACGCTTCCATGAGGTCGATGATCTGCGCGCCGCCTTCAGGCGCTTCAGTCACGGTGATTTCCTGACCGTCTACTTTCTTCTGCACGGCCGCCTCGATACGCGCGCTGACATCGTCGGTATAGGCGCTCGGATCAAACCGGCTCGTCGACTGCTGCTCGATCAACTGACGCGCGAGTTTCAGCTCGGCTTCCTTGACGTCCATCGTCGGAATATCGATGTCCTTGATCGAGCGGACCTCGTTCGCATACAGCAGTTGCTGCATGACCAGTCCATCTTCCACCGGACGGATCATGACGATGTATTGCTTGCCGCGCGTTGCCCAGCGCCCGAGGGCGCAGCGCTTGGATTCGCGCAAGGCCTTGGTGAACAGTGCGTACGGCTTGGCTCCGCCCTTGTCGGGCGCCAGGTAATACGCCTTGTCGAAGTACACCGGATCGATCGCCTGGATCGGAACGAATTCGGTGATGTCGGCCGCGTGCGTGCCGGCTTCTTCCAGCGCTTTGAGTTCCTCGGGCGTGAACATCACGTACTGGTCTTTGGCAAATTCGTAGCCTTTGACCATTTCATCGCGCCCGACTGGCACGTCTTCGCGTGCGCACAGGTATTGCTGCTTCAGGCGCGAACCGCAGCCCTTGTGCAACAGATTGAACGAGATTGTTCGGCTCGCTTCGGTCGCCGAATAGAGCTTTACCGGGATCGCGACCAATCCGAACGAGATGGTCAAACTTGCTATGGATCGTGCAGCCATGGCCCGCCTCCGAAACGTGGTTCAAGCCTTGGAGCCGCTCAATGCGCGCTCCAGGTTTTGCTTGTTTTTCAAGGCGTCGCGCCAACGATCGCCATTTTCCATTAAGTTCTGTATCACATTTGTCAGCCGGAAGTCGAGCGGATGGGCGTTGGCTAGCTCTTCCCAGGTCAGCGGCATGGACACTGGAGCGCCGGGCTCGCCGCGCGGAGAATAAGCGACGTTCAGCGTTTTTCCGCGCACGTTCATGTTGTAATCCATGAAGATCTTGCCTGTTCGCTTCGGCACGCTCCATTCCATCGTGATGTCTTTGGGGTGCTGGCGCATCAGGTGCCTGCCGACCAGTTCCGAGACCTGACGGGCAGCATCAAAATCGATCGTACGCCGGATCGGCACGAACACGTGCAGGCCAGTCTTGCCCGAGGTTTTGACGATCGGCTCCAGGGCCATGCCCTGCAAAAGCTCGCGCAACCAGAAAGCGACTTGCTTGCCTTTCTCGAACGCGACCGTATTCAATTCCGGCTCGGCGCCCTTGGCTTCCTTGCCGGAATAGATGTAGGGGTCTATGTCGAACACGACATAGTCCGGATAGTTCAGCACCGAGGCTTCCAGCGACTGCAGCGACGTCGCGTAGTCCGTGCTGCTCGATATGGCATCCGCGCTCAATTGCGCACGCGAGTGCCAGATATGAAATTCCAGCGTGCCGGATTGCGCCAGCCACAGCAGGGTCGGCAGGTTGTTGCACATGAGATATTCGTGCTGCTCGTCCTTGTGCCCGGAATAAACCGTAATGGTTTCGACGAAGGCCGGCCGTTCCTGTTCCCAGTGTTTCTGGAAAAAGCGCTGCTTGTTGATGCCGTCGGGCATGCGGATCATGGTCAGCGGGCGATCGGCCAGGTGCGGCAGCATGAACGGCGACACCAGAGCAAGGTAGCGCAGCAGATCGCGCTTGCTCAGTGCAGGTTGCTGCAACGCCTTGTCTGCGGGCCAATAGACACGATCAAGATGGGTGAGGCGAATCTGCTCGCGACCAACGGCAAGCGTAAACGCGAGTTTCTTGTCGTCAAGCTGGGTCACGACGTCGCTGATCGCACCCATTTCTTTTGGCGCAGGCGCGGATATGGCTGCAGGGGCCTCAACGCGGTGCACCGACCTGGCATCCAGGTCATCGCGCAGACGCAGGAAAACGGGAGCGCGCAATGAGCCATCCTCGGTCCAGTTCTGGAAACTCACTTCGGCAACGGTTTTCGGTTCGACCCAGGTCACAGGCCCGTTGGTCTCGGGTTTTTCCACAAATGGACAAGTCTTGCGCTCAAGCGGATCGAGCGTCGCCTTGACCTGCTTCAACGAGCGCTCGTCAAAACCGGATCCGACATGCGATGCATAGCGCAACTTGCGTTTGTCCCAGTAACCGAGCAGCAGCGAGCCGAGCGCCGCGCGCGAACCTTTGCCAGCGGTATAACCGCCGATGACAAAATCGCCCGTGCGGGTCGGCTTGATCTTCAACCACGCCGCAGAACGTCTACCGGATTCATAGCGGCTGTCCTTGCGCTTGCCGATGACCCCTTCGAATCCGCTCGCGAGCGCCGCCTCATTCATGGCGATGCCATCGGCCGAAGCATGCACGAGCTGTACGCTCGGCGAAGGCAGCAGGCATTGGGCGAGATAGCGTCGCCGATCGCAATAGCGCGCATCGCGCAAATCGATGCCGGCGAAATACGCCAGGTCGAAAGCGAAAAAAATTACCGGCGTAGCTTTCTCCGCTGCCGCGATCTCGCGTTCGGACTTCAATTGCACGCGGCCCTGCAGCGATGCAAATGAGGGTTTGCCGCCGGCATCGAACGCCACGACCTCGCCGTCGAGAATCATGCCCGCGACAGATTGTTTGCCGAGTTCGGCGACGAGCGACGGAAACGCCCCTGTCAATTCGAGCCCACGCCGCGAGCGCAACTGGACGCCGCGCGCATCGAGAAAGGCGAGTACGCGATAGCCATCGAGCTTGGGTTCCCACATCCAATCCGAATGATTGAAGGCAGCCTCACCGGTCTCAGCCTGCATCGGCGCCAGCGTCGCCGGCATGGTTTGCACTTCGCCGCGAGGAACCAGTTGCGCTGCGGGGATGCGATGCACGGGGAAAAACTTGAGATCCTCCACGGCCGCGCCGGAAAGTACCGAACGATTCTGCGCGGTGATGTCATCCGAATTGACAAAGCGATCTTTATGCTTGATCAGCAGCCAGATTTTTGCGTCCTTGGTGCGCACGAGCGCGAACGAGCCTTTGAGTTTTTCTCCCCGCAACAGAAAGCTGAGTTTGCCTTTGCCGAGACCTTCGCGAACTTCGGCCTCGGCGCGCGCACGGTCGTGAAACCAGGTTCCGCCTTCATCGGGCGAATAGACGCCGCAGTCCCAGACGATCACTTCGCCGGCGCCGTACTGCTTCGGCGGAATGACGCCTTCGAACGAGGCGTAGTCGTAGGGATGATCCTCGACCTGCACGGCGAGGCGCTTTTCGTTACGATCCAGCGATGGCCCCTTGGGGACTGCCCAGGACTTGAGAACACCGTCGCATTCGAGCCGAAAATCGTAGTGCAGGCGACGCGCGGAATGTTGCTGGATGACGAACATCAGCGGTCCGCCTTTCGCTTCGACGACGGTCGGCCCGGGTTCGGGAGTGACTTGGAAGCTCCGCTTGGCGGAATATTCGCTGAGCTTGCCTTTGGCCATACTTGATTAAAGCATCGGGAGCGGACAGATGACAGCTTCGAAGCTTTTTGCAGGTGCGAGCGGCTACTCGTTCAAGGAATGGAAGGGAAACTTCTATCCGGACAAGATCAAGCCCGAGGCGATGCTCGCCTGGTACGCCGAGCGCCTGCCCACGGTCGAGATCAACAATACGTTTTATCAAATGCCCAAAGTAGCCATGCTCGAAAACTGGGTGGCTTCGACGCCGTCGGAATTTCGCTTCGCGATCAAGGCTTCTCGCAGGATTACGCACGATGGTCGGCTCAAGGCCGACACAACCGCGGAGTCCGTCGAGTTTCTGTATCGCAACCTTGCTGCGCTCGGCGACAAGCGTGGTCCCGTGCTATTCCAGTTGCCGCCATTCCTGAAAAAGGATCTGCCGCGTCTCTCGGAATTTTTGCATCTGCTGCCCGATGGCCATCGCGCCGTATTTGAGTTTCGCAGCGACAGCTGGTTCGGCGACGATGTATACGCCGCGCTGCGCGATGCCGGGGCCGCGCTGTGTCTTTCCGAGCGCGAGGACAATGCACCGCCGCCCTTGGTCGAGACAGCGTCGTGGGGTTATGTGCGGCAGCGCCTCGAACAATATTCGGACGATGATTTAAAACGCTGGGTGGATCGGCTCAAAGCCACGAGTTGGGACACGGTCTATGCGTATTTCATGCACGAACCGACGGCGCCGCCCTACGCGCTGAATCTGCAGCGGCTGTGGTCGTCATGACGACGCTGTCTTCAAGCGCAAAGCCCGTTACCATCGCCATCGATGAGGCGCAGCATGTTTCCGGATTGCTGCAGGTTCCATCGCAGGCCATCGCTTGTTATGTCCTCGCACACGGCGCGGGCGCAGGCATGACACATCCGTTCATGCAGAATATCGCCGACGCGCTTGCCGCGCGCCGGATCGCAACATTGCGCTATCAATTTCCTTATATGGAAAAAGGCAGCAAACGCCCCGACTCGCCAAAGCTGGCGCAAGCGACCGTGCGCGCGGCCGTAGCGCAAGCGGCACGTTTGACTCCGGGAGTTGTGCTTATTGCCGGCGGAAAATCGTTTGGCGGCCGCATGACGTCGCAAGCGCAGGCGGCTTCTACGCTTCCCGAGGTTCTGGGCTTGGCATTCCTTGGCTTTCCGCTGCATCCTGCAGGCAAGCCATCGGACGAACGAGCACAACACCTCACCGACGTACAAACTCCGATGCTGTTCCTGCAAGGCACGCGCGATGACCTCGCCGATTTGGATTTGATACAAACTCTGGTCGAACGGCTCGGCGAGCGCGCGACGCTCAACCTGTTTGCGGATGCCGATCATTCGTTTCACGTGCCCAAACGCTCGGGACGCGGGGATTCGCAGGTGATCGGTGATCTGGCGGACGCGCTCGCGCATTGGCTCGAAACAAAGGTTACAGCGGGCCGCCACTAGCGAGGGCTTGCCTTGGGAAAGTCCGCTGAAATACAGTAATACTGGAATAACAGGGAGGCTGTATGAAAATTTCAAGTTCCGCTGTAGATGAGCGACTTCGCCTCGCGGATCGGGTGCGCCTGGCGCGACGTGCAGCCAAGTTGACCCAGACCGCCCTGGCCAAGCAGGTTGGGGTGACCCCAAGTGCCGCCGCGCAATGGGAACACCCCAATGGCACGAGCCCCGGAATACCCCGGTTGCAGGCGGTCGCCGCCGCCACGGGGGTCACCTTCGATTGGCTCGCCACAGGCCGCGGAGACAAGCGCCGCCGGGGTTCCGTAAAGGACGAAGAGGTCCCCGCCCTCAAGCTCGATGTGTTCGCGCAGGATCGCGAAGAGGAAGTGCTGCTCGAGCGCTTTCGCATGTTGTCGCCGCGCGCAAGGCAGATGCTCAGCGGCCTGCTCGAAGAGATCAAACCACGCCGCGCCAGCCACCGCGGCTATTAGCGGCGCTGTCAGGTTTAGGGGGATTACAAATGCTTCGTGGCGCAGGTAACTTACACCTCGCCACGATCGCCATCACCCCGCGCTCGTGGTTTTGGCGTGTTACGCGCGCAGGATACCTTTCCCCAAAAGCTCTCCTGCGCGCATTTTTATTCCGTCTTCCCGCATGGCCGGACTCCGGGGCCAAACGTGAAGGCAAAATCAGCGCTACCGCTGCTGGCGCGCCAGCCAGCCGCGGTAGCGCGATTTTTTATGCAAGCGGTCACTGTTGACCATCGGGTCCGGCTGATCTGCACCGCATCTCTTCACCAAGTGGACACACGCATTCGGCCGCGGGCAGTCGATTGCACGTCAACGTCGACCACGGCGGCGCTGCGTAGTGGAATCGTACACACTATGGGCGATTGAACGACAGCAGGACACGCAATCGTCGTGTCAGTTGCGCACGGGACTGCACGTGCCCGTGCTGCAACAGAAACGTTTAGCTATTTAATTGACTATTCACTAATTAGCTTTTAGATAACCCCTTTTCTACTCACAATCAGCGAGTCGATACGGGCACGCCACAGGGACGCTGCCACGACCCGGCGTCGGCTTGAACGAGTTGTTAGGCGGCACCGCGCGGCAAATGCTCAATCGAGGAATGTCCAGGTATCTGCGCCGTCAAAGCGCCTGACGACCACTGATTCCAGGAGCTCTGGCTCGAAGTTGCGCAGGTTCACTCCGTGCCGATCGCCAGATTTTGGTTCTAGTGGCTCCCAATGGGTAACGTTGCCGCACGTCTTGCAGCGCACGTTCTTCAGCGTCCGATCACCCCAGATGTAGTCTTCCGTGTTCTCGGGATGACCTTGAACAGACAGTGTTCCGAACTCGTAGTAGGCCCAAATTCCCCCCGAGCGACGGCAGAGCGAGCAATTGCAACTCGTAGCCTTGTCTGGTGCAACTGGAAGAGTCAGGCGAACTGCTCCGCAATGGCAGGAACCGTGAAGCGATGGCGTTGGCTGTTCGTGACTCATGGGTCGAAGTCCTAGGTTGCTGTGCCGCCTAATGCTTGAGCTAAGCGGCCGCTGCCGCGAGGAGGTGTGATCTTATACCGTGCCGATTCCAATGGTCCTACGCGACATTTGGCTTCTGCTTTTCTTCAGTCAGCAACTCTTCCACTACCTCAATAAACGCGCGTAGCCTATCGTCGCAAGGGTTACTCGCAAGCTCCGCCTTGGCAGTGCCGGTTCGCACGCGCCCGCATCCCTGATTCGTGCTACTGCGAGAAGGTCGCTTACATCGCTCACGCCGAGATCATAGCTGCGCGCGTCTCAGGGGCCGCGACCAGGAATAATCCCAATCGTGCTCAACCATGTCTCAACCAGGGCTGGCCAGTGGGTGATCGGATTTGACGTTGGCCTCAGTCCGAACGCATGCCCACCTTGTGCGTACAGATGCATCTCAACGGGCACCTCGGCATTCTTCAGCGCGGCGTAGAAAACCAACGCTTGTTGCACACCGTCCACAGCGTCATCTTCTGCCTGCAGTAAGAACGTCGATGGAGTCTCACGGGAGACTGAAACATTGGGATTCAAATTCAACGCGCCATCTTCGGTCGCAAGATGTCCTGGATAGATTGCTACCGCAAAATCCGGACGGCTGCTTTCCTTGTCGGCCGCGTCTATCGGCGCGTACAAGCGGCGTTTGAATTTTGTACTGACCTCCGCCACCAGATACCCGCCTGCTGAAAACCCGAGCACGCCAATCTTGTGTGGATCGATGTGCCATTCCGCGGCATGGAGGCGAACCAGCCTCACTGTTCTCTGCGCGTCCTCCAATGACGGAACGGAGGTCGAGAGATTGTGAGGGCGGCAATCGCATTTCCAGTTGTAGGGTCCACTAGGGACGCGATACTTCAGCAGCACGCAGGTGATGCCTCTGGACGTCAGCCAGTCGCAGACCTCAGTGCCTTCGAGATCGATCGCCAGAATCTGGAAACCGCCGCCCGGAATTACGACGATCGCGGCCCCCGTGTTGCTTTCCTTCGCCGCATAGATCGTCATCGTGGGCTGCGACACGTTTTTTACCGCAACAACTGGTTTGCCGGCGATCAGTGATTTTCCCGTCGTGACGTCTTCCGGCCCCGGCATAGGCTGAGCATCAGGCGGCGTTCCGGGCCATATCGGTATTTGTGCGTTCCCGGCGGCAGGCTGCCAAACCATCGTCTCTGCGGACACACTTCCGCATACAGCCAGCAGATACAGCGCAATGGCAGTGCCCCAGACCTGAGCTGAGTAACACACTGGCGCAATCCTTTCCGAATTCGGTTGCCAATTCTAGCTCCCCGCGGACATCGCAGGGTACGCGGACCAGGGTAACTATCAATCCGCGGCAAAACACTGCGAGTCGGCACGGTGTAAACTCAAACTCATTCGTGGCAGCGGCCGCCTAGCTTAGGCGTTAGGCCTCAACCCTATGCAGGTGCACGGTGGTGACAAATTTCACAAACAGTTCAAATGACGCCTGCAGTCGGCTCGCCGACTACTTACAAGCAAATAAGGACCTGCTAATGAAGGACTGGCTGGCGCAGGCGCGCACGACAGTCCCGTCCAACGCACTGACCCAGTTGGAACTTGTTGACCACGTTCCTAAGATTTTTGACGCAATTATCGAAGCACTTCGCAATGAGTGCAGCGAAACAGAAGATGACGTTCAGGAGATTACCGCTCGGCACACAGTCATCCGTTGGGTGCAGCGCTATGACTTGCGCGCCGTGCTTCGTGAGGTTTCCTTGCTGCGCGCGGCTTTCATCCGTCAATTGCTTGCATTTGATGAGAACCCTAATGATTTTGGCAGCTACGCTCGCCTCGTAAATGCGAAAACGATCCATCGCATCCTCGACGACGTCGTTATCGATGCAACAGATACTTTCCTTAAACTCAAGGACCGAGCTGCTGGAATTGAGCCCTAGCAATTCATTCAAGCCGACCGCCGCGGCTGGGTCATTTATTAGCAACAGTGCCTACGTGGCCGCGGCTTAGTTCAAGCGTTTTAGACTTTAGACAAAATGGGGTGTTGATTTGCGCTGAATGTTGAGCCGGGGTTTGCACTGAAAGTTGAGCCACCCTCGTTGATGAAGTATGCCTCAGGTAGTGGGTACTTTTCTTCCGCGTGCCTCTTTCTGCTTTTGCGTTGAGCTGGTCTTGAAGCGAT
>JBBRTT010000004.1:0-125120 GCA_038244165.1 Lysobacterales bacterium
GCCAAGACACACGTGTTCGACTACATTGAGGTCTACTACAATCGACAGCGGCTCCACTCGCGACTGGGCTATCTCAGCCCCGAAGCGTTCGAGCTGTCCAAGGCCGCTTAGACGGATGTCCGAAATTCGGGGGCAAGATCACCTTCGGCAGGAAGGTGTTGACGCCGATCAGCGGCAGGCTGCCTTCGTGTTTCTTGCTGCCCTGATTAGGTTCGCCGTAGTACATCGACTCTTCCTTGCCGCACTGGTACATGGTTACAGCCGAAATAAATTGCCATTGGAAGGCGGTCGCTGCGTCCATGTCGGACAGAGGGCCTCGACGGCTTCCATGAGCTCCATCCAAGTCTTAAACGGATCAGCCGTTGCGGGCAAGTAGTAAGGTACTCCTCCATCGCGGGCCGCGATAGAACGACGTGCGTGTTCTTTCATTTCGGTGGATTCGATCATGCAATCGGCCAATACAAAAGCTCAAGCCGCAATCTGCTCGAACGAGAAATTCTTCGCGTCCATTCGCTTGCTTGCATGCTCCACGGTCATCGCGCAGATATGCCCTGCGGCATCGAGTTCCAACAGCGTGTTCTCATCGAGGTCACGCGTCTCAACTATAGAGTCAGCGCGAAACTCAATGTAGAGCGTGTCGGTGTCTTCGAAGTATTTGACTTTCATGGTTTAAAGTCTCGATCAAAGAATGCGTTGTGTACAGTTTCTCCGTCTGCCAACAGGACCACACGAAGAAAACGTCCTTCGGCTTCGTCGATCCGTACCCACCGGCGAATGCGTCCATCTGCTTGTCTAGCTTCCCTGAGCGGGCTCCCTATCGCCCGAAGAATCCAATCATCGCTGATCATCTCACGATCTGGTCGCGCACGCGTAGCGAGAAAATAGCGAGTCGACTTCATCCGTGCGACTCACTCGAACTCACATATTCCTCCGATACTCCCCACCCACATCGTACAACGCGTGGCTGATCTGCCCTTCCGAGTTGTACTTCACCGCTTCCATCAACTGCGCAAACACATTCTTCCGATCGCGCGCGGTCTGTTGCAGCACTTTCAGGCTCTCCGGCGCAAACCCATTCCGGTTGGCGCGAAACGCTTCAACATTCGTGATCTGCTGACCTTTTTCTTCCTCGGTCGAGCGGATCAATTCGATCGTGGTGACGATGTCGCCGGCGTGTTCCTTCGGCAGGAAAGTGTTGACGCCAATTAGCGGCAAGCTGCCGTCGTGTTTCTTGTGTTCGTAGTACATCGACTCTTCCTGAATCTTGCCGCGCTGGTACATGGTGTCCATCGCGCCGAGCACGCCGCCGCGTTCGCTGATGGCTTCGAATTCCTTGTACACGGCTTCTTCGACGATGTCGGTGAGCTTGTCGATGATGAAACTGCCCTGCCACGGGTTCTCGCAGAAATTCAGGCCCAGCTCGCGGTTGATGATGAGCTGGATCGCGACCGCCCTGCGCACGGATTCCTCGGTCGGCGTGGTGATCGCTTCATAGTAGGCATTGGTGTGCAGCGAGTTGCAATTGTCGAACAGCGCGTACAAGGCCTGCAGCGTGGTGCGGATGTCGTTGAACTGGATTTCCTGCGCATGCAGCGAGCGGCCGGAAGTCTGGATGTGGTACTTCATCATCTGGCTGCGCGGTGACGCACCATATCTTTCGCGCATGGCGCGCGCCCAGATGCGCCGCGCGACTCGGCCGATCACGCTGTATTCCGGGTCCATGCCGTTGGAGAAGAAGAACGACAGGTTCGGCGCGAAGTCGTCGATGCTCATGCCACGCGCGAGGTAGTACTCGACAATCGTAAATCCGTTGCTCAGCGTGAACGCAAGCTGCGAGATCGGATTCGCACCGGCCTCGGCGATGTGATAACCCGAGATCGACACCGAATAAAAGTTTCTGATCTTGTTGTCGACGAAATATTGCTGGATGTCGCCCATCATGCGTAACGCGAATTCGGTGGAGAAGATGCAGGTGTTCTGCGCCTGGTCCTCTTTCAGGATATCCGCCTGCACGGTGCCGCGCACGGACGACAGCGTGGCAGCCTTGATGCGCGCGTAGGTTTCGCCGTCGACAAGTTGATCGCCGGTAACGCCGAGCAGGCCGAGGCCGAGGCCGTCGTGACCTTCCGGCAGCATGCCGATGTAAGTCGGTCTTTTTTTACCTTTGTATAATTGTTCAATCTTGTCGTGCGCGGCATCCCAGCGCTTGGAATCCTCGCGCAGGTATTTCTCGACCTGCTGGTCGATCGCGGTGTTCATGAACATCGCGAGGATGATCGGTGCCGGCCCGTTGATCGTCATCGACACCGAGGTGCTCGGCGACGACAGATCGAAACCGGAATACAGCTTTTTCATGTCGTCCAGCGTCGGCACGTTGACGCCGGAGTTGCCGATCTTGCCGTAGATGTCCGGGCGCGGATGCGGGTCTTCGCCATACAGCGTGACCGAGTCGAACGCGGTCGATAGGCGCGTGGCCTTCTGCCCGTGCGACAGATAGTGGAAGCGGCGGTTGGTGCGCTCCGGTGTGCCTTCGCCCGCGAACATGCGCAGCGGATCTTCGCCGCTACGGCGGTACGGATAGATGCCGCCTGTGTACGGATACGCGCCCGGCAGATTTTCCTTCATCAGGAACGTGAGCAACTCGCCCCAGCTCTTGTACGTGGGCGCGGCGATCTTCGGCACTTGCTGGTGCGACATCGACTCGACGTAATTGTTGCCCTCGACGGCTTTGCCGCGCACTTCATAGAGGAAGTGCGGATCGGTGATGGACTTCAGGCGTGCCGGCCACTCGCGCAGGAGGTGAATCGCTTCGTTCGACAATGTCTTGACGGCGTCGTTGTAGCGTTGGCGCAGGGTCAGAAGCGAGCGGTCTTCGGAAACGCCACCCTCACCCGCGCCTTCGGCGCGACCTCTCCCGCCGGCGGGAGAGGTGAAAGTCTGCGCCGGCGCGCTTTTATCCCCCTCTCCCACTGGCGGGAGAGGGTTGGGGTGAGGGTGGCGCTCGGCGGAATCAAACAACTCCAACTCCCGCGGCAACTTCTTATCACCAATCTCGCGGAGCGCCTCATACAAACTCTGCGCACGGTTCGCCGCTTCGGCCTGTTTGACGACAGACGAATTGACGCCGCGACCCTGCTCGGCGATCTCGGCCAGATAGCGCACGCGCGCGCCGGGAATCAGGATAGTGGCGCGCGGCTCCTTCAGCGTGGTGTCGATGTGCGGAGTCCATTTATCCGCCGCCAGATTCAACTTGGTGCGCAGCAACCGGCACAGGTTCGCAAACATCCAGCTCACGCCGGGATCGTTGAACTGGCTGGCGATGGTCGGATACACCGGCACGTCTTCGTCCTTGAGTTTGAACGCGGTGCGGTTGCGCTTCCATTGCTTGCGCACGTCGCGCAGCGCGTCTTCGGCACCGCGCTTGTCGAACTTGTTCAGCACCACGACGTCGGCGAAATCGACCATGTCGATTTTTTCGAGCTGCGACGCCGCACCGTAGTCGCTGGTCATCACGTACATCGGGAAATCGACCAGGTCGACGATTTCCGAATCCGACTGGCCGATACCGGCGGTCTCGACGATGACGAGGTCGTAGCCCTGCCCTTTCAGAAACGCGATGCAATCCTTGAGCACGGCGTTCGTCGCCACATGCTGGCGGCGCGTGGCCATCGAGCGCATGAACACGCGCTCCGAGCGCAAGGAGTTCATGCGGATGCGGTCGCCGAGCAGCGCGCCGCCGGAACGCCGCCGCGTCGGATCGACCGCAAGCACGGCAATGTGCATTTGTGGAAACGCGTGCAGGAAGCGCAGCAGCAATTCATCGACGACGCTGGACTTGCCCGCGCCGCCGGTGCCGGTGATGCCGATGACCGGCGTCATCCCACCCGCGAGTTGCCATTCCTTGCGCCGGTGCGCGAGTTCGGTTTCGTCGTAGTTGCCTTCCTCGATCGCGGTGAGCGCGTGACCGACGGCGATCTCGTTGTCGATCGGCACCGTCGCCGGTGCGGCATTGTTGCTTTCGCGATCGACTCGCAAGGCCGCCGCGGAACTGGCGCGGCGCACAACGTCTTCGATCATCGCGACCAGGCCGAGATGCATGCCGTCATTCGGATGGTAGATGCGCTCGACGCCGTAAGCCTGCAATTCGGCGATTTCTTCCGGCGTGATCGTGCCGCCGCCGCCGCCGAACACGCGGATGTGCGCCGCGCCGCGTTCCTTCAGCATGTCGACCATGTACTTGAAGTACTCGACGTGGCCGCCCTGGTACGACGACAGCGCGATGGCGTCGGCATCTTCCTGCAACGCGGCGCGCACCACATCCTCGACGCTGCGGTTGTGGCCCAGGTGCACCACCTCGACCCCTTGCGCCTGGATCAGCCGGCGCATGATGTTGATCGCGGCATCGTGGCCGTCGAACAGGCTCGCGGCGGTGACGAAGCGCAATGGCGACGTCTCGGTCGAAGGTTCGGCGGCCAGAATCGTTTTCGCTGTCGAGCTCATGGTGTCATCGCAGGCTTGGCTGAAAGGCAATTGTACGCCGAGCCGGGCGGCGCCTGAGCAAAAAATGGGCAAGCCTTTGATAGCGATGCGCCGCGGTCGGGCGTAGTATCGCGGTACGTCGATTGCTGCTTTGGGGGGCTTGCCATGAAACGTCTATGGGCATCTGCGGGATTGTTCTGCGCGGCATTGGCGCTGGCTCCTTCTGCTTGTTTCGGCAGCGCTACCGCCACGCTCGCTCCAGGTGCAAACCTCAATTTCAACACCGCGGCGTCGGGCGATCCTTCGCCGGACGCGACCAACGACGTCCAGGGATATTTGGCGGGAGTCACGGCAATCCACTTGCTCAGCCCCTCTGGCTGGTCGCAAAGCAGCTTCTCCGGTTTTGCGAACGCCTATGCAAACTCGACGCTGGCCGATGCGCAAGCCGCCAGTTACAACACCGACTACGTCGCCGGCCACGGCTTCATTCCGACCGATTACACCTCCTCTTTCACCGTCTACTACATGCGCACCGGCGCCGGCGCGAGCGTGAAGTATTTCAAGCTGCGCACGAACGGCACGAATACCGCTGCCAACGTGCCGCTGCTGTGGGACTACCTCGGCGGCGCGCCGACGCCACCGTCGAGCCAGTTCACCCATTCCAGCTACGACCTGATCACGGATTTCACGGATACGTCCACCGGCGGTGCGCCGAACACATGGAGCTGGACGTTCGGTGACGGCGGCACGAGCGCGCAGCAGAGCCCGCGCTATCGATACACGACCGGCGGGTCGCGCAGTGCGTGCCTGACCGCGAGCAACACCAGCGGTGGCGGCGGCAACACCTGCAACAACGTAACGGTGGCGATGGTTGTGTCGACACAAGTCGCCGTGAGTGGCAACTTCAATCTGGATGGCGATGGATTGAACGACATGCAGGTGCTCGGGCCCGGATGCCCGCCGATTACCAATCAGTTGCACATGCTCAATGGCGCAAAGTATACATTATTGTACAAGGACTACCGCAACATCACCGTGGCCGACATCGGCGGCGGACCGATCAGCAGCGGCGACTTCTGCGTCAACGTCGATTACCTCGAGGCGTTCCTGGTCAAGGCCAGCAGCGGTGCGATCTACAAGGCGTGGACCGCGGGCAACAATGCGAGCGGTGTTCGTCTGGAGTTCGCTCTGCTGCAGGCTGCGCCGCCTCCGGTGCCGGTGAGCAATTTCACGTTCTCCAGTTATGACCTGATCACGCAATTCACGGATACCTCCACCAACACCCCCAATGGCTGGGCGTGGGCCTTCGGCGATGGCGGTACGAGCACCAACCAATCGCCGGCCTACCGTTATGCCACGGCGGGAACGCGCAGCTCCTGCCTGACCGCGAGCAACTCGGGCGGCGCCGGCAACCAGGTGTGCAAGAGCGTCAACGTGAGCCAGCGGCCGTCGACCACCGTGTTGCAAAACACCGGCATAGATCTGGAGGCCGACAGCAAGAACGATCTGCTCATCAGCCCTTCCGGCGGCTGCCCGGTGCCGAACAAACTCACACCGATCAATGGCGCGCTGTACACGTTCATGAACAAGGACTACCGCACGATCACGGTCGCCGACGCGAATGCGGCTACCTTTACGCATTCTGCCGGTGGGTTCTGCGTCGCCGTGGACTACCTGCAATCGTTTCTTGTGTTGTCGAGCTTTGGCGCCGTCTACCGCGCCTGGACGGCCGCGAACGACGCAGGTTCCGTGCGCATCGAATACAGCCTGTTGATCGCCAAGGAGCGCTTGTTCGCGAACGGATTCGAATAGGCTCAGCCACGCTCGCGTGCTTTGTGTTGTCGAAGTGCGGCGGCGGTTATTCCCCCTCTCCCGCTGGCGGGAGAGGCGTAAGCGCGCGCGGTGCAGCTAGCCCCCTCTCCCGCTGGCGGGAGAGGGTTGGGGTGAGGGTGGCGCGTGAAAGTGCGAACTTGCAGCGAAGAAAACAGAGTATCGCTTCGTAGATGCGCCACCCTCACCCGTCGCGCTGCGCGCGCCGGCCTCTCCCGCCAGCGGGAGAGGCGAAGAGACGAGCGTTGCGCTGCCAGATCCGGAAAGCACGATGGCCGTCATCCCCCTCTCCCGACTTGGGGAGCGGCGAAGAGACGAGCGTTGCGCTGCTAGATCCGGAAAGCACGATGGCCGTCATCCCCCTCTCCCGCCTTGGGGAGAGGCGAAGAGACGAGCGTTGCGCTGCCAGATCCGGAAAGCATGATGGCCGTCATCCCCCTCTCCCGCCTTGGGGAGAGGCGAAGAGACGAGCGTTGCGCTGCCAGATCCGGAAAGCACGATGGCCGTCATCCCCCTCTCCCGCCAGCGGGAGAGGGTTGGGGTGAGGTTGGCACTTCTACAGCGCGCAGAATTTCGTCCAGCACGGCCTCAAGCTCTTTGAGCACATCGTTATCCCAAAATCGCAGCACGCGGAAGCCGCTTTTCTCGAGTACGCTCGTACGATGAGCGTCCTGTGCGAGTCGCTCCGCATGTTGTCCACCATCCAATTCGATGATCAGCTTTGCCTCGATGCAGACGAAGTCGGCGACGTAACCTGAAAGCGGGAACTGCCGCCGAAATTTCAGTCCTTTCAACCTGCGCGCGCGCAGACGTTCCCACAGTGCACGCTCAACATCCGTCGATGTGCTACGAAGCCGTCGCGCAATCGCAGTGCTGCGCCTGGATTCCATACGCAGCCCTCACCGCGGCGTCGAGCGCATCGGCGGCAATCTTCGCTTCACGGGCTGCGACTTCACGATGGACGTGCTCGTCTCGGCCTTGTCGGCAATGCGGTCGAGAATCTGGTCGAGCTGCTCGATCGAGCGCAGGTGTAGACGGCCGATGAAACAATCGTCACCGGTGACCTTGTCACATTCGGAAAATTCGCGGATGTCGGCCAGCAGCTTCTGCACCGCCGCGAGTTTGCCGGGCATCGGCCGGATGCGCACGATCGCCTGCAATTCGTAGCCGAGTGCGCGCGGATCGACATCGACCGTAAACGCGCGGATCACGCCGCGTTCTTCCAGTCGGCGCAGGCGCTCCGATGTGCTTGGCGACGACAGCTTGACGCGGCTCGCCAGTTCTTTGAGCGAGACGCGCGCGTCCACGACAAGAATTTCGAGGAGGCGCCGATCGATTTCATCCAGCGAAAATGATCTTAGGTCATTCGGCATATTTGTCTTCGATAGTGAGGATATTCGCATCCATATCCTAACACCGGTCATGTAAAAAACGATTCTTGTCTACTAATCTGTTCTCCATGAAATGTAAGGAGAACGCCTCATGAACGACAAGATGCGCGGCGCGCTGCAAATGACCGCCGCAATGACGATCGCGGGCACGATTGGCTGGTTCGTCATCGTCAGCGGCGAACCGGTGATCGACGTCGTATTCTGGCGCTGTGCGATCGGCGCGGTCACGCTCGCACTCATCTGCGCTGCAAAAAAACTGCTGCGTCGCGATGCGATCACGCTGCGCCAGGCGGCGCTCGCCGCGCTCGGCGGCGTCGCCATCGTCGGCAACTGGTTGCTGTTGTTCGCCGCGTATCCGCGTGCGTCGATTTCGATTGCGACGGCGGTCTACAACACGCAGCCATTCATGCTCGTCGGCCTCGGCGCAATCTTCCTCGCCGAACGGCTGACCGCGGCGAAACTCGGCTGGCTTGCTGTGTCTTTTGCCGGCATGCTGCTGATCGTGCAAGCGACGCCCGATCGCATCGACGGTGCGGATTACATCGGCGGCATCGCACTCGCGCTCGGCGCGGCATTTCTCTATGCGATCGCTGCGCTGGTCACGAAACGCCTCAGCGGCGTGCGTCCACACCTGATCGCGCTGATCCAGGTGACGGTCGGCAGCGTGCTGCTCGCACCGCTCGTCCACTGGGGCGCGTTGCCGATGCACGCATCAACCTGGGCCCTGCTCGGGACTCTCGGCGTGGCGCACACCGGCTTCATGTACATCCTGCTCTACAGCGCGATCCAGAAACTGCCGACGAGTCTGACTGGGGCACTGTCTTTCATCTACCCAATCGTCGCGATCGCGGTCGATGCAATCGCGTTCGGACATCGTCTGCAAGCCTGGCAGTTTGCCGGCGCGAGCGCGATTCTGATTGCCGCGGCCGGCATGACGCTCGGTTGGACGTGGCGCAGGCGGCAACGTATCGTTCGCAATGTCGAGCCCGTGCGCGTGCGTGCGAACCAGGCATGCGAGTGCGTACCGCGTTGAAGGAGACACCATGTCCAGTGAAACCAGCAAGGAGGGTGGCTGCTTGTGCGGCGCGATTCGCTACCGCGTCACAGGCGAGCCGGTCGCGACATCACTGTGTCATTGCAAGACCTGCCGACGCGCAAGCGGTGCGCCGACCGTGGCATGGGCCGTGTTTCGTTCCAGCGATTTTGCTTTCGCCAATGGCGCGCCGACATGTTTTCATTCGTCACCCGGCATCGCAAGAACATTCTGCGGCAAGTGCGGTACGCCGCTGACCTACCAACGTGAATCCGGGACCGGCACGATCGATATCACGACTGCAACGCTGGATCACCCGGATCGATTTGCGCCCGCCTGCGAAATCTGGATCGCGCACAAGATTTCATGGGAAAGCTTGAACGGACCCATCCCTCAGCATTCGGGCAGCAGTAAACAATAGACAGACACACGGCGCTGCGAACGCTTATCATTGGATCCCAATCCGGGGGAGCCGAGAT
Source organism: Lysobacterales bacterium (assembly GCA_038244165.1). GTDB lineage: Bacteria > Pseudomonadota > Gammaproteobacteria > Xanthomonadales > Rhodanobacteraceae > Rudaea. Next base: position 9,213 of record JBBRTT010000004.1, read on the forward strand.
GGATCTGCAACGCATCCGCAGCGCGCTGTCGCCGGCGCAATTGGCTACGTTCGACCTCGACACCGCCTGGCGCCGCTACCGCGGTGGCGGCGGTCTGGAAGACGAGGCCAGCTTCGAGGTCTGGCTGGCGGAACTCCATCCTGACTTCAGCACAGGCTTGTCGATACGTTGGTCGAAGTGAGCCGGGTCATGCCGTCGCGGTTCAATGCAAATGCCGGCGACGCCCCCGCTCTGGCCGATTCAGACGCACCGACGGTTCGCAGCGCTGGACATCGCCAATGGCAGCTTCATTACCCAATGCAAGCCGTGCCACTGCCATCAGCAATTCTTGATCTCTCTGCGCCACATCGGTGCGAGCGTTCCGACTGACCTGATATTCATCTGATCGCCGACCGAGCTTAGTCGGGGCACGCTGCCGCAAAGCATGAGGAAAAGATCCGGTCGTCGGGGCGAATGATCAGATGGATATCGTCCAGCCAATATCCCACGTTCGACACGAAACCGTCGGTGCCCAGTCGCCAGCGCAGCACGACACTTGACCCGCTCGTCGCAGTGGGCAGATTGATGACGACTTTGTCGAAGCTCGTTGTCGTCCCGCTCCACCCGATGCGCCCGCCAAGGGGATTGCCGGAGCCAGACGAAATGTTGTGGTCGTAGCCCCCCCGAACAAATGTGCCGCCCGCTTGGAAGATGTCCTTCCAATCGGCGCCATCGACTTTGATCTCGAGCACGACGGCATCGAATGCGACTATCGAACTCGTGGACGCATCCAGATTCATTTTGTGGCGAAACGTCAGTTGGTCGCCCGGGTTCACGAAGAACGACGGCGTCGTCAATTGCTTGTCCGTCACGACGGCGGTGTCGGCGACGAAAACCGCATTCGGTGCGTTCGACGAATCATTGGACACGGTGAACCAGTCGGCGAAACCGGGGGTCGCCGACGTCGTGCTCCATCCTGACGGCAACGCAGGTGCCGTGACCTCGTCGAATGTCTCGGCGGGCGGAAACACAGGAAGCGCCTGCAATTCGTAAGCACCCAGATCTAGTGCCCCGCCGCCCGGACGATTGGGCGCGATCAGATCCACTGTGCGCGGACGACCTTCCAGATCGGTACCGGCGAGCGCCGGCGCGAAATCGATGGCCGGCGAGGTCGGCAGCAAATGATAGTCGCCATTGGCAGGCGAGAGGAATTGCGGATTGAGCGCAAGGACGGTGTTGCCTCCACCGAGGGTAACGATCTCGCTTGCAAGAACGTTGCGGACCGTGCGCTGATGGCCCCCGTCCTGCTGCAGAATCGTCGGCCCGAATTGCCATACCAGGGACTCGGTCAACGTCAAATCGCCCGTCAGCGACAGCACGTGCGAACCGCCGATCGCATTGCCGCTCAGCGTGCAGTTGCTCAGCCTCAGTGCGCCGGACTCGTCCATGCGAATGAAATCGCTGGTCATCGTGTTGTCGGCTAGAAGACAGTTTGAGAGTGAGGTTCCAGGAGAACCGCGCGTCTCGAACCCGTGAACCAGGTGCGTGCCCACGTTGCGGCGCATTTCTGTACGCTCGACTTCGAAAGCAGCCCGCGTCTGGGCGACGATCGTCGAGCCGTCCGTTGGATGTCCGGTGCTGTCTTGCGCCAGATTGTTGTTGATCGTGTTGCAGACTGTTCCGGCGGGGCAATTGATCGCGCCCAGTGAAGTAGCGGATTCGGAAGAACCGCAGACAAGGTTGGTCAAAACAGACGATGTCAGAATCGCCGCACCGGCGCTCGGAGTACCCAAAAACGAGTCAGTGTCGACATAGATGGCAGCACCTTGATTCGCCGCATTAGAGCTGATACTGAAACCGTAACCGCACGCGTCGCCAGCATTGTCCTCGAACGAACTAGAGTGCGCACCTGTGTATATGCCACCGCCCAAAACGGCCTTATTCTGGTCGATGCGTGTCGGTTGACCCGGCTGCGTCATGAAAAAACGCAGGACGCCATTCGGCACGTCATTGCCGCCGCTTCCATCGACCGATATGCCACCCCCGTGTTTGGCGCTGTTGCCCGTGATGAGGGCAGAACCGATATCTGCGCGTGCCGGGCCGACGACTTGCAGACCTCCGCCTGCACCATCGTCGTCGGTTGGATCGACTGTGTTTCCGGTGATGACCACGGAATTGCCTTCCAGCATGAACAAGCGCGCGTTGCCCTGGACGCGTGCGCCGCCGCCGGCATGATCGGCATGGTTGTTGAAAATTGTAGTGGGGCTATGCAGGCGGACAACGAGGCCACCCGATTGCCCATTTGCGTACAGCCCGGCACCGCGTCCGGCGTGATTGCCGAAGATCGAAACATGAGTCAGGTCCAACGTCCCGGAGCCGTCGAAATAGATACCTCCGCCGTTGCCACCTGTGTCGGCGCCGGTGATGTTCAGTGAAGCGAGCGCCAACGAGATACCGCCGTTGACCGTCAGCGCACTGGCCGACCGATTTACCGCTGTGATCTTCGTGACGCTGCCCGGCGTGGGGACCTGACATCCGGAGTCATAACCTCCCGTTATCGTCAGGACGCTTCCGCCCGCAGCGATTTGCAGCGCCTCGTTGTAGGTTCCACCGGCAACGACGATGTTGGGATCGCCGAAATCGCCATTGCGCTCGCGCGCCAAAATGCGATCGATCGCGGCCTGGATCGTGCGCACCTCGCATGAGGCCGAAGGGCCGACACCCACCCACGCGAATGCTGGGCCGGCGGCCAGAAGTAGCGGCAGCGCCAATGAAAGCAAATGGAAAGTACAGCGCGCTTTAGTCATCGAAGTGCTCCTCAAAATGGGACGTCGGGTGTACACGTATGGCATGAGTCTGGAATGGCGACTGATCGTTCCGGCCAGCTGACCCGTGCACCTCGATTGCGCACGCCGCAGACTCAGGGATCCCGGCGTAAGACGAGATATCGATTCGAATTGCGACAGTCACGCACGACAACCAACACCCCAAGCCGATTATGTGAACCACACCCGCCGATTCGATCCCGGCCAAGTTCGAACGTCTATGTAAAATTATTGACGGAACGGCGTCCTCCGCAACTGTCGCTTGCGTTAAACTATTGCGTTGCCCTTGCGGAGTTTCACGATGATTTTCGACACCATCGCCACCATGGGACACGAGGAAGTCGTGTTCTGCCACAACAAGGATGCCGGTCTCAAGGCCATCATCGCGATCCACAACACGGTGCTTGGTCCCGCCCTCGGCGGCCTGCGCATGTGGCCGTACAAGAGCGAGCAGGAAGCGATCAACGACGCGCTGCGTCTGTCGCGTGGCATGACGTTCAAGAATGCCGTTGCCGGCCTCAACATCGGTGGCGGCAAGGCAGTCATCATCGGCGATCCGGCGAAGGATAAATCCGAAGCGCTGTTCCGCGCGTTCGGGCGTTTCGTCAATTCGCTCAACGGCCGCTACATCACGGCCGAGGACGTCGGCATCGACGTCAACGACATGGAACACGTATTCCGCGAAACCGAATTCGTCACCGGCGTGCACCAGGTGCATGGCGGCTCCGGCGATCCCTCGCCATTCACCGCCTACGGCACGATGCAAGGCCTTTTGGCGGCGCTGAACACCCGATTCGGCAATGAAGATGTCGGCAAATACAGCTACGCCGTGCAGGGCGCCGGCCATGTCGGCATGGAATTCATCAAGCTGCTGCGCGAGCAGAATGCAAAAGTGTACGTCACCGATATCAACAAGGAACTGGTGCAGCGCGCAGTCGAAGAATTCGGCTGCACCGCTGTGGGGCTCGACGAAATCTATGACACCGACGCCGATGTCTACAGTCCCTGCGCCCTCGGCGGAACCGTCAACGAGTCGACGTTGCCGCGGCTGAAGTGCAAGATCATCTGCGGCGCGGCCAACAACCAGCTCGCCAACGACGCGATCGGTGACGAAGTGGAGAAACGCGGCCTGCTGTACGCACCAGACTACGCGGTCAACGCCGGCGGCGTCATGAATGTTTCGCTCGAGATCGACGGCTACAACCGCGAACGCGCGATGCGCATGATGCGCACGATCTATCACAACGTCGGCCGCATCTTTCAGATCGCCAAGCGCGACAACATCCCGACCTACAAGGCGGCCGATCGCATGGCCGAGGAACGCATCGCCACGATCGGCAAGATCAAGCTGCCGCACATGGGCAACAATGGCCCGCGTTTCCTCGGGCGCATGCGCGGACATTGATCAACGCCTGCCGGTCGACATCGACCGTGCAGGTACGCTCAGGCCGCGCTGGATCGGGGAGAATCCATGGAGCTCAGAGTCGAAGTGGCGAATGCAGCGGGGCTGCGCAGTCGCATGGAAGCGGCTGTGAGACAGAGGAAAATTCCCGGATGGAAGCTCGCTGGCGAGCGCCTGATTACGCGCGTGCTGGACAGCGATATCCAATTCGAGACATCGCTTGACCTACCGGCGCGACCGCCGGGCGGCAGACTCTGTCAGTTCGTCGTGTATCGAGTCGCGGACGCAGCCGATCATGCCAAGGCAAGCGACGCCGTCACGCGGCTTGAAGTGGCGATTCGCAACCGATTCGTAGCGCCCTTGCCTGAGGTGGATCCAATCGACGACTTCGGCGCCGTGATCGCAGAATTCGTCATTCGCGAATAGTATTCTCCGCGAGAGCTCATCGCACTACTTTGAGGACGCAAGTCATGAACCGTCGCCAGTCGTCTGCAGCAGCCTTGTTTTCATTCGCGTCGCTGATGGCGATGCAGGTTCACGCCGAAGCCGTGCAATTCGGTTCGCGCGGTCTGAATATTCCAAACCCCGAGGGCTTCGAGCCGCTCACACCCGTGTCGCCGCGCTACATTCAAGCCGCCCAGGCTTATCTTCCAGCAACCAATCGTCTCGTCGAGGCCTACGCAGCACCGGCAGACGCCAAGGCGTTGGCGCAAGGGCAAGCGGCAACGCTGTCGCGTTATTTCCAGCTGCAGGCGCCGCGCAAGGCCGAGGGCGTCGTCGTATCGGCCGCCGAATTTGCCGACGCGAGCAAGGAGGTCGAAGGCGGCCTTGAACAAACGCTGAAGAATTCGCAACCGCTGGCGACGCAATTGACCGAGCAGGGCAATGCCGAAGTCAAACGCCTGACTGAAAACGATCCGAAAATCGCGCTTTCCAGCATCGGCTATCTTGGCGCTTTCCGCCGCGAACCGTGGGGACTTTTCTTTACCATCAAGAGCGGCCTGACTGCCGAAGGCGGGACAAATCAGATGATGGTGTGCGGCGGCGCGCTCGTCCTGGTCAACTATCAATTGTTGTTCATGTACTCGTATTCGCAATATCGCGATGAAAGCGATCGGCGCTGGGTCGAGCAAGCGACATCGGCCTGGGCCGATGCGGTGCGCGCAGCGAATCCGGATGACCCCAAGGTGGCGGCGACCGCCAGCAGCGGATGGGGCCACGGCGTCCTGCGCACAGCACTGATCGGCGCGATCATCGGCGGACTGGTCGGTCTGATCGGCAGCCTGTTGCGCAAGCGCAGCAGCTGATTTACCCCGCTTGATGGCGGCGCGGTTGGAAATCAAACTCGTATATCATCGGTATTCAGTCCACTGCACGAGCCGTCATGCGCCCATTTCCACTCGGTGAAGAAATCGACCTATTGCGCGAAACGGTGCGTGCGTTCGCGGAAAAGGAAATCGCGCCGCGCGCCGCGGCGATCGACCACGACAACGTGTTTCCCGCCGATCTGTGGCAAAAGCTTGGCGACATGGGTCTGCTCGGCGTCACCGTGCCGACCGAATATGGCGGCTCGGGCCTCGGCTTTCTTGCCCATGTCGTGGCCATGGAGGAAATCTCGCGTGCCTCCGGTTCGATCGGCTTGTCATACGGGGCGCATTCCAATCTGTGCGTAAACAACATCTGCCACAACGCAACCGAGGCGCAGAAGAAAAAATATCTACCGAAACTTTGCAGCGGCGAGCACGTGGGCGCGCTGGCGATGAGCGAACCGGGTGCAGGCTCCGATGTCGTCGGTTCGATGACGTGCCGGGCCGAGCTCAAAGGCGACGTGTGGGTCGCCAACGGCAGCAAGATGTGGATCACGAACGGTCCGGACGCCGATGTGTCCCTCGTGTACATGCGCACGGCGCACCGCCCGGCCGGCTCGCGCTGCATGACCGCGTTCATCGTCGAAAAAGGCATGAAGGGGTTTTCCACCGCGCAGAAACTCGACAAACTCGGCATGCGCGGGTCGAACACTTGCGAACTCGTATTCGACAACTGTGAAATCCCGGACGCGAACCGCGTCGGGGAGGTAAACGAAGGCGTGCGCGTGCTGATGAGCGGGCTCGACACCGAGCGCCTGGTCCTCAGCGGCGGCCCGCTCGGCCTAATGCAGGCGGCGATGGATGCCGCCCTGCCCTACGTGCGCGAGCGCAAGCAGTTCAACGCACCGATCGGCACGTTCGGCATCATGCAGGCAAAAATTGCGGATATGTATACTTGTCTGCAATCCTCGCGGGCCTACGCGTACATGGTGGCGCAGGACTACGACCGCGGCATCAAGTCGCGCATCGATCCGGCCTCGTGCCTGCTGCATGCCTCCACCAGTGCCGTTCAGGTGGCGCTCGAGGCGATCCAGTGCCTCGGTGGCAATGGCTACATCAACGAGTACCCGACCGGCCGCATCCTGCGCGACGCGAAACTCTACGAGATCGGCGCGGGCACGAATGAAATCCGCCGCATGCTGATCGGGCGGGAGCTGTTCCACGGCAAGTGGTGAGCGGCAGTAGACGGATGCAGACGCTCCGGCTGATTGCATAGGCTTTGCGCGGCCATTGCCCTTGCTGGGCAGCCCTTTGCGGCCGCGGCGACCGCCGATCGGTTTGCCTGGCCGATAAACGATCTGTGCCTTGCCAACCTGCCGCAAAACTGCGCTACACTCGGGACGTGTCCACTAAGGGGGTGGATCATGAACGCCGTCAGCACGGGTGTGCGGTTCGAGGCGAGGCAATCCGGGCCGCCGCCTTGGACGGTGCTGATCGTGGATGACGAGCCCGAAGTTCATGCGGTCACCAAGCTGGCGCTGGGCAACTTCCGTTTTGCTGACCGCCCGCTGCGCTTTCTCAATGCGCACAATTCCGCCCAGGCCGAAGCGCTGCTGAACGAGCACGCGGATATCGCGGTGATGCTGCTCGACGTCGTCATGGAAACCGATCGGGCCGGCCTTGATCTTGTGCGCACGGTACGCGAGCGCCTCGGCAACCAGTTCGTGCGCATCGTGCTGCGCACCGGCCAGCCCGGGCAAGCGCCGGAACAGCAGATCATCTCGACCTACGACATCAACGATTACAAGGAAAAAACCGAGCTGACCGCACAGAAGCTCGCGACCACGATGTTCGCCGCGTTGCGCAGCTATCGCGACATGCGCGCGATCGAAGCGAATCGGCGCGGGCTGGAACGTGTGATTAATGCTAGCGCATATATTTTTTCGCACGAGCATTCGCAACAGTTCGCTTCGACGGTGCTGGAACAATTGACCGAACTCGTCGGCCTGGAGCGCGGCGCGCTGTATTGCAAAGTCGCGCACCCGAGCGCAGACATGCCGGAACACTTTCACGTTGCTGCTGCGACCGGCGACTATCGCAGCTTCGTCGACCGCAATGCCGACGAGAAACTGCCGCGGCATATCGTCACTTCGCTGCGCAATGCTTTTCTAGGCAAGCGTCACGTGTTCGGTGACGATCACTACGTGCTTTACGTGTCCGATGCGCGCGCATCGGAAAGCCTGCTCTACGTCGGCGAAAACTGGAACCTGAGCGAACTCGACCACCGCCTGGTCGAAGTCTTCTGCACCAATGTGTCGATCGCGTACGAAAACCTGCATCTGCATCGCGAGCTGTTCGACAGCCAGATGGAAATGGTCTACCTGCTTGCCGGTGCGGCGGAAACTCGCTCTTACGAAACCGCCAATCACGTCAAGCGCGTGGGCGTCATCGCTGAACTCCTCGGCCAACTTTATGGCATGGACGAAAAGACCACGGCCGATCTGCGCTTGGCCGCGCCGCTACACGACATCGGCAAGATCGGAATTCCGGATGCGGTGCTGAACAAGCCGGGAGCGCATACGCCGGAAGAAACCATGATCATGCGCACCCACGCCGAACTCGGCGCGAAGCTCTTGTCCAATTCCAAACGTCCGCTGTTGAAACTTGCCGCGGAAATCGCCATGAGCCACCACGAAAACTGGGACGGCAGCGGTTATCCCCGAGGCTTGCGCGGAGAAGCCATCCCGATCGGCGGCCGCATCACCATGCTGGCCGACGTGTTCGATGCGCTCGGCAGCCGGCGTTGCTACAAAGAGCCGTGGTCGATCGATGATATCCGCACGTTCATCGTCGAACAGAATGGCAAGAAGTTCGAACCGCGCCTGGTCGAACTCGCGTTCGAACACTGGGATCGCATTCAAGCCGTGCGCAACCAATTGCCGGACTGATTTCAGACGCTGGATTCTCAGCTGGCCGGCGCAGTTTCCATGGGAAGAAAAATCTCGAACGTCGCGCCGGCGCCGGGCGCGCTTTCCACGTGGATGCTGCCCTTGAGCAACTGGGTGACAAGGTTGTAGACCACGTGCATGCCCAGCCCCGAACCGCCCTGGCCACGCCGCGTGGTGAAGAACGGTTCGAAAATCTGCGTGCGCACCTCTTCGCTCATGCCCTTGCCGTTGTCTGAATATTGCAGCAGAACCAGCGCACCGGTCTGCTTGGCCTCAATGCTGATCGCACCGGTCTGGCCCGGATCGAAAGCGTGGGTCAGCGAATTCATTACCAGGTTGCTGATGATCTGGTAGAGCGCACCGGGAAACGTGTTCAGGCGCAACGAATCCGGACAAGTGACGGTCATCCGGTGCGGCGACTTCTTCAGCACCGGTCCCAGCGACGTCAGGATATCGTTCAGGTACGCGCACAGCTCGATGACGCGGCGCTCTTCGGTGGTCTGATCCACGGCGATGAGCTTGAAACTGCGCACCAGCTGATTGGCGCGATTGAGGTTGCGCAGGATGATCTGCGCGCTTTCGTGCGCGGTGGCCTGAAAGTCGCTGAGATCGATCGGCGAGAGATTGTTTTCCGCCACCAGACGCGACATCCGTGCGCACTCTTCCTGCAGATGCGATGCGGCAGTCACCGTAACGCCGAGTGGGGTGTTGATTTCATGCGCAACGCCGGCGACCAGCCCACCGAGTGCCGCCATCTTTTCCGATTCGAGCAGTTGGCGCTGGGTCAGGGTCAGTTGTTCCAGCGTGCGCCGCAGCTCGGCATTGGCCGTGCGCAAATCTGCAGTACGCATTTCCACGCGCGACTCGAGCTCTTCATTGAGCTTGCGCAGCGATTCCTCCGCACGCTTGAGCACGCTGATGTCTTGCGTGGTGCCGACCAGACGCACTGCGTGCCCGTTCGCATCGCGCTCGACCACGCGACCGCGCGTGAGCAGCCAGCGCCATTCGCGATTCTGATCCGGCGTGCGATAGCTGACTTCCAGAAACTCCTGCTCGCCCTTGATATGCGCACTTACGGCATGGTCGAAAGTCGCCAGATCTTCCGGGTGCACGAACGGGCGATACTCGTCCACCCGCTGCTCGTTGGTGGCATGCGTGGCGATCAGATGTTCCAGCCGGTTCTCGCGCAGGATCGCACCGCTGCGCAGATCCACGTCCCACAACTCGCCGCCGCTGCCCCACAATGCGTACTTCAGGCGCTCGGCGCTGATGCGGATTGCCTCTTGCGCCTGGGCTTCATGCTGCAGGCTCTGGCGCCGGCGCCAGCCGATCAACGTAACGATCATCAGGAAAGCGGCCACATAACCCAGGTACGCCAACGGCGAAGCCCAGGGTGCCGGCAGTACGCGCACTGCGAGCGTCGCCTCGTCTGCGCTCCAGGCATCGCCGTCGCGGCGGGCACGCACGCGCAGGCGATACTCACCTGATGCCAGGTCCGTGTAGGTTGCATAACGCCGCGCGGCGCCTGTGCGAATCCATTGCTGGTCGTGGCCCTCGAGCAAATACGAATACTCGATCGACTCCGGGTCGCCGAAACCGAACGCGCTGAATTCGAAGCTGACGTTGTCCTGGTCATAGTGGAAAACGGCCTTGTCGTGACCGGTCCATGCCGAGGACTGCAGCGGCGAATTCGGATCGCGCCAGCCGAGAGCGACCGGCGCGTTGTTGAGCAGCACATCGGTAATGATCGGCCGCGGCGATGTCGGCATTGCCACAGCCGCCGGATCAAATAGTGTGGCGCCGCTGAGACCGCCAAAAATGATGCGTCCGTCGGCCAGTTGCGCCGAGGCGTTGATGTAGTACCCCTGCAGCAGCGCACCTTCGCGCGGGCCGAAATTGATCACATCGCGGCTGACAGGATCGTAGCGGCTGATGCCGACCGTGGTACTCAGCCAAAGCCGGTGTGCGGCATCTTCCACAATGCTGCCAATCGCATCGGCGGCAAGACCATTCGCGCTGGACAGCGTCTCGAAGGTAGGCTCCTTGGCCGCGTCCAGCAGCAAATGATTCAAACCTCCGCCCTGGGTGCCGATCCACAACTGGCCTTTGCTGTCCTCCATCAGGGTGGTGACGGTGTTGTTGCTCAACGACGCCGGATCATCGGCATGCGCGCGAAAATGCGTGAAGCGATCCAGGCCAGGATCGAAGCGATCCAGCCCCCCGGGGCGCAACGCGATCCATATCTGCCCTCCGCGCGTTTCAAGAATCGCCGCGATCGGTCCGCGGCCGATGCTATCGGCTCGTTCGGGGTCGTGCGGGTGGTGGCGAAAACGCGTGCAGCTTACGCACAACTCATCCAGCCCCGCATCCGTGGTGCCAATCCACAACGTGCCTGCGCGGTCCTGCATGACAAACAGCAGATCATCGCTGGCCAGGCTGCCGGGATCTTGTGGGTCATGCCGGAAGTGAATGAAATTCGACGCGCCCGCGGGCAAACGATGCAGCCCGCCACCGGCCGTTGCCACCCACAGGCTGCCGTCGTGCGTGCGCTCCAGATATTCGATGAGATTCGGCGGCAGGCTTCCGGGCAGAGAGGGATCCAGCGAAAAGCGACCCACGACGCCGAGGCCCGGATCAAACTGCACTAAGCCTCCGCCTTCGGGCAAGCCGAGCCACAGAGGCCCGTTTTTTTCCGCCATGACCGTACTGACCGGCCGCGCTGGCAATGCGCGCGGATCGCCCGCCACCTGCTCGATGGTGGCGAAGGCCTCGGTACGCGGATCGTGCATGCTGACGCCGTTGTTCCATGAGCCCGCCCAGATCAGGCCGTCGCGATCGATGAGCACAGTGTGCTGGCGGTTTGCGGCAATGCTCTGCGGATTGGCCGGATCATGCAGGTAGGTATCCACGTGACCATGTTCTAGATCCACGCGCAGCAGCCCGCTGCTCTTGGCGGCAACCCAGAGGCGTCCTGCTGCGTCGAACTTGAGGCCGCGCACTTCGTTGTCCGGAAGTTCGTGCTGTGCATCAGCGCCATGGAAGTAATGTTGCAGCGGCTCACCGGCCGCGGTGAATCCAAACAGGCCGGCACTGGTGCTGGATATCCAGATGTCGCCATTGGCCGCCTGCGCCAACGCCTGGACGTCCAGCGACTGCCCCGCGTTGAACTGCAGTTCGCGCGCAAAATTGGCCTCGCTATCGCAGCGCCACAAGCCGTCGCGCGTCCCGATCAGTACGGAGCCATCGGCCTGTTCGATCAGTGCACGTACATGCGCCAACGCCGGCAACGCGCCGAGCGGGGTATCGCGAAAGCGGTTGCTGGCCCGATCCAGCCATTGCAGCTTGGCGCCAGCGCTCGCGACCCACAACCGCTGTCGATGATCCAGCAACAGCGCATCGACCTGCGCTCCGGCCAGCGCATCGGCGCTTGAGGCGTTTGCTGCATGGTGCTCGAAGCGTCCGAGAATCGGGTCGTAGCGATCCAGACCACCCGCCTGGGTTCCGATCCACATCGAACCATCCGGATCTGCGGCAATCGCGAATATTGCGTTGTCCGCGAGCGACCAAGGATCGGCGCGAGCGTGCTTGTATACCTTGAAACCGTAACCATCGAAGCGGTTCAGGCCATCCTGGGTGCCGATCCACAGAAAGCCTGGGTTGCCTTGCGCCATGGACATCGCGCTGGCCTGCGAGAGGCCTTCTGTGGTGCTATAGCCGCGGAACCGGACATTGTATACCCCCGGCGCCATGGACCAGACAGTCTGGGCGCATAGAAAAAACGCGGCCACTGCGATCAGCCGCCGCGTTGCATCCAGCCGCTTGCCACCCCTGCCCCACATCCAATGCAGGCTACGCCGCTGGCTGGAAACTGACAAGCACAGCCCCTATTTGTCTGGAACGGACTTAAGCACGGCGACAATGCGTTGCCGTCGACGCCTGCTCGGCGCGATAATTCCGCTTCTTGCACCTTGCCTTGTCGTCTTGATCTTGCATCGCCTTTTGGAGAAACAGCATGTCCACAACGTCCATCGTTATCGCCGGCGCCAAGCGCACTGCGATCGGTTCCTTCCTCGGCCAGTTCACCGGCGTGCCCACGACTGTGCTCGGCGCAGCGGCGATCAAGGCAGCGCTAGACCACGCCGCGGTCAAGCCGGGCGACGTCAGCGAGGTGCTGATGGGATGCGTGCTGCCAGCCAATCTGGGACAGGCTCCCGCACGTCAGGCAGCGCTGGGAGCCGGACTGCCGACGTCGGTAGTCTGCACCACACTGAACAAGGTATGTGGTTCCGGGATGAAGGCGATCATGCTTGCCCACGACCTCATCAAGGCGGGCTCGGCTGACGTGGTTGTCGCAGGCGGCATGGAATCGATGACAAACGCGCCGCACATGCTCGGCAACTCGCGCACCGGCATCCGCTATGGCAACGCCGAGATGGTGGATCACATGGCTTGGGACGGGCTGACCAACCCCTACGACAAGCAATCGATGGGCGTGTTCGCCGAAGCCACCGCCGACAAGTATAAATTTACCCGCGAAGAACAGGATGCGTTCGCGACCGAATCGGTCAAGCGTGCGCAAGCGGCGCTGCAATCCGGTGCATTCGCCAACGAAATCGTTGCGGTCAAGGTCGCAGGGCGCAAGGGTGACGTGGAGATTTCCACCGACGAGCAACCCGGCAAGTCCGATATCTCCAAGATTCCACAATTGAAACCGGCGTTCCGCAAGGACGGTGGCACGGTCACGGCGGCAAGTTCATCGAGCATTTCCGACGGTGCCGCCGCTACCGTCATCATGTCCGAAGACAAGGCCAAGCAACTGGGCGTCACCGCGCTGGCACGTATCGTCGGCCACGCGACGCTGGCCCAGGAACCAGCATGGTTCACCACCGCGCCGGTCGGGGCGATCGACAAGCTGCTGAAAAAGATTGGCTGGAAAGTTTCCGACGTCGACCTGTTCGAGGTCAACGAGGCATTCGCCGTGGTCGCCATGGCGCCGATGCGCGACTTGGGGATTGCCCACGAAAAGCTCAACGTCAACGGCGGTGCGTGCGCGCTCGGCCATCCGATTGGCGCCTCCGGGGCACGCCTGGTCGTGACCTTGATCCACGCACTCAAGGCGCGTGGCGGCAAGCGCGGTGTCGCCGCGCTCTGCATCGGTGGCGGCGAGGCCACGGCCATCGCGATCGAGTTGGCTTGATCGAATTGACTTGACCAAGTCGCCTTGAACCCGTGGGATTGAACAAGTTGGTGTAAGCTCGGCCGGACGGGCGTGGTCAAACGCTTGGGGAACAACACTTGGCAGTCGTCTTTCCTTCACATGGACTTTGGGAGAAATTCTATGCAGTTGAAAAAACTTTTTGTTGCAGTTGCGCTCGTTGCCGCATTGGGCGCATGCAGCGACAACACCAATCAAGCGGCGATCGACGCCGCGGCAAAAGCAAAAGCATCCGCCGAAGCAACCAAGCTTTCGGCACAACAGACTGCGCTGGCCGCGCAGCAGGCAGCCGATGCCGCAAAAGCCGCCGCCGCTCAGGCAGCAGCCGGTAACGTAAGCGCAGCCGCGGCTTCTGCAGGTCAGGCCAGTGATGCCGCCAAGACCGCAGCGGCCGGCGCACAGCAGACCGCCGACACCGCCAAGCAGGGTGTGCAGGACGTCAAGGACGCCGCGAAAGCAGCCGAAGCGCCGAAGAAAGACGATAGCGGCGGCCACTGATCCAGGGCGCAAAGATTCACCTGACCGGCCGCCCTGTGCGGCCGGTTTGTTTTTTCGGGTTTGGTTTTTATGGGGTACGATGTTTTCATTCCGCCATTGCCACGGACGCACGCGCTTATGCCCGTCATCGAAACCCAGCTCGACTCGCGCTCAGCAGAATTCCAGACTAACGCGGCGCAGCTGCGCGGCGTGGTCGATGATCTGAAGCAGCAATTGGCGCGGACCGCACTCGGCGGCGGCGACAAGGCGCGCAGCAAGCACACCGAACGCGGCAAGTTGCTGCCCCGCGAACGCATCCGCGCCCTGCTCGATTCGGGTTCGCCGTTCTTGGAGTTCTCGCCGCTGGCCGCGCACGGTATGTATGAGGATCAGGCGCCATGCGCCGGTCTGATTACCGGCATCGGCCGCGTGCACGGCATCGAGATCGTCGTCGTCGCCAACGACGCCACGGTCAAGGGCGGTACGTATTTTCCGATCACCGTGAAAAAACATTTGCGCGCGCAGGAAATCGCGTTGGAAAACCATCTGCCGTGCATATACCTGGTCGACTCCGGCGGCGCCTTCCTGCCGCTGCAGGATGAAGTGTTTCCCGACCGTGATCACTTCGGTCGCATTTTCTACAACCAGGCCCGGTTGAGTTCGCTCAACATTCCGCAGATTGCCGTGGTCATGGGGTCGTGCACGGCGGGTGGCGCCTACGTGCCGGCAATGAGCGACGAGACCGTTATCGTCAAACAGCAGGGCACGATCTTCCTCGGTGGGCCGCCGCTGGTGAAAGCGGCGACCGGCGAAGTCGTCGATGCAGAATCGCTTGGCGGTGCCGAAGTACACACGACAATGTCCGGCGTGGCCGATCATTTCGCCGAGAACGACGCGCATGCGCTCAGCATCGCACGCGATATCGTCGCTCACCTTAATCGGCACAAGCAGTTACCGGTCGCAATCCGCGAACCGGCCGAGCCGCGTTACCCCGCCGAAGACATCTACGGCGTCGTGCCGGCGGATACACGGCGCCCGTTCGATATCCGCGAAATCATCGCGCGCGTGGCCGATGGCTCGGAATTCCAGGAATTCAAGGCGCGCTACGGCAAGACCATCGTCTGCGGATTCAGCCATATTTACGGCTATCCCGTCGGTATTGTCGCCAACAACGGCATCCTCTTCGCCGAGTCGGCGCTGAAGGGCGCGCATTTCATCGAGCTGTGCAATCAGCGCGACATACCCCTGGTGTTCCTGCAGAACATCACCGGCTTCATGGTCGGCAAGAAATACGAACAAGCCGGCATCGCCAAGGATGGCGCGAAGATGGTGACCGCGGTGGCGTGTTCGCACGTGCCAAAGTTCACCGTCATCATCGGCGGCAGTTTCGGCGCGGGCAATTACGCGATGTGCGGCCGCGGTTACCAGCCACGGTTCCTGTGGATGTGGCCGAACGCGCGCATCAGCGTGATGGGCGGCGAGCAGGCCGCAAGCGTGCTCGCCACAGTGCGCCGCGACGGCCTGGAAGCAGCCGGAAAATCGTGGAGCAAGGAAGAGGAAGAAGCGTTCAAGACGCCGATCCGCGATCAATACGAACGTCAGGGCCACCCTTACTATGCAACCGCACGCCTGTGGGACGATGGCATCATCGATCCGGCTGATACCCGCAGGGTACTCGGGCTGGCGCTTTCTGCTTCGTTCAATGCACCGATAGTGAAGCAACGCTTCGGCGTGTTCCGCATGTAACCTGGGGTCAAGAGTTTCCACTCGCCCGCGGCGAGCGGGTAACTTTTTGTCGTGACAAAAAGTCACCAAAAAACACTCTGCAAATCTGAGCCGCCACGGAGGAACTGCTGCGAAGGACGGTTGGGTTTTCAGCACCCCACATCGAATGGTGCTTTTCGCCGAGTTGCTTAATAGCGTGCACGCAGGAGTTCCAAGCTTTCCGATTTCTGCCCTAGCGACGGGAACCGCTTGCCAAAGCAGCTCCTCCGAGGACGGTTCTTTCTAAAAGGTGTTTTTTGCTGACTTTTTGTCACCCGACAAAAAGTCACCCGCGGGCCTCGGGCCCGCGGAAGCTCTGAACTGCGAGCAGAGGTCACGCGTGCGCGTGGGGCACTCGAACGTGAGCCGCCTTCGCCCGACCCCAGACCTTCATCCCGAGTGCGATCGCAATCGCCGTCACAGCATAGAACAGCAACTGCATGCCCGCGGGCTGCGCGTCATAACCGATGAGGGTGTGCAGGGTCTTGCCCATCAACGAACTGTTGGACAGCAGGGCCGACGAATCCCACACGCGGTTGCCGAACGCCGGCAGTACATCGGCCTGGATCAGGAAACCGGCGGCCTGCGATGCCAATCCCGCCGCGAGCAGCAACATTAGCCAATTCGTCGCCGAGAAGAAATAGCGCATCGGAATGCCGAGCAGGCCGAAGTACAGCAGAAAGCCGATCGCGACACCGCCGACGACGCCGAGCACAATGCCTGCAGCAATCTCGACCACGCCAGCGCCGCTGGCAGCCTGACCGTAGAGAAACAACACGACTTCCGAACCTTCGCGCAACACCGCGATGGCCACCACGATCATCAGCGCCGAGAGCGGCCGCTTGCCGGATTGCACCGCGCCGCCGACGGACTTCATCTGCGTCGCCAGTTCCTTGCCGTGGCTGGACATCCATATCGCATGCCAGGCGATCATGACGACGGCGGCGAGCAGGACGGTGGCGTTGAATAATTCCTGGCCGATGCCGCTGACAGCTGCCGCGATGGTGCCGGCGAAAAACGCAACGACAATCGCGCCGACCACTCCCGCCGCGATGCCGATCCCGACCCAGCCGCCGCGACCGGGAACGCCGCGTGTTGCCGCGCAGACGATGCTGACAATCAGCGCCGCCTCGAGCACTTCGCGAAAAACCAGCAGGCCTGTACCGAGCATTTTCGACAAGGCTCCTATTTGACGACCACGAAGCCCTGAGCGGTTTCCTGGTGGAAATCGCCAAAGAACGGATACCGGCCGGCGTCGAGCGGCCCCAGGATCACCGTAATCGTGCCGTTGCCGACGACGACTTTCTCGCGATTGAGTTCGGTGCTCTCGAACTCCTCAGGCGTCGCATCCTGGTTTTCGATCAGCAACTTGATCTTGATTCCGGCCGGAACGCTCAGCTCAGCGGGCTCGAATTTGTGGTCGCGGATCACGAGTTTGGCCTCGAAATCGGCCGCGTTGGCCACGCCCGCGCCGGCCAACAGTGCGCTGAGGAAAAGGCTGTGGGCAGTGGCAAGTCTGGCAGTTTTCATGCTGCAAATGATAATGGTTCGCATTTGCCTGCGCAACTGCCGGAATGCGTAAACCAGCGCATATCGGTAGGTGGTTCAGCCCGCCGTTAAGGTCGGCTCCGCATAGCTTTCCGCTGGATCCTCGGCATCGGCGACGAAACGTCCCTGCGCGTCGAGCTCGGCAAACAACCCCCCTAGCTTCACCAGTTCATCGTAGCGCCCCTGCTCCACCAACATGCCGTCCTTGAGGACTAGGATCGTATCGGCGTTGCGCACGGTCGACAGGCGATGGGCTATGACAAAGGTTGTGCGGTCTTTCGTCAGCGCGTTCAGCGCGCGCTGGATACGTGCCTCGGTCGCGTTGTCTAGCGCACTGGTTGCTTCGTCGAGGATCAGGATCGGCGCGTCCTTGAGCATCGCACGCGCGATCGACAGGCGCTGGCGCTCGCCACCGGACAGCGAACGGCCACGCTCGGCAACCAGGGTCGCGTAGCCTTCCGGCTTGACCATGACAAAGTTGTGCGCCTCGGCAGTGTGCGCCGCCGCCTCGATTTCTTCCTGGGTCGCATCGGGTTTGCCCATGCGCAGATTGTCCGCGATCGAGCGATAGAACAATCCCGGATCCTGGAACACGACGGCGATATGCTGGCGCAGCGATTTCAGGCTGACTTCGCGAATGTCGAAGCCGTCGATGGTGATGCGGCCCTCGCTCGGATCGTAAGCGCGATACAACAGGCTCAATGCCGTGGTCTTGCCTGCGCCGGTTGGCCCGACGATCGCGGCGGTTCCCCCCGCCGGCACGCGGAAACTCAGATGCCTGAGCGCCGGATGGGTTACCTCGTAGCCGAACGAGACATTCTCAAAAACGACTTCCCCGCGCACAACGGGCAAGTCGGGCGCGCCCGGTTTGTCGTGCAGCACTTCGTGCGAATCGAGTACGGCGAAAAAATCGTTGAGCGAATGGGTCTGGAAAAACAGGCCGGAAATAAAGCTGGCGAATTGTTCCAGGCGGCCGATCAGCATCAGTGCGAAGCCGACAAAACTGACGATGCCGCCGACACTGACCTCCCCCCTGCTGTTGAGCTGCGCGCCGAGCGCAAAGATCGCCACGATGGTCAATGTGCTGGCAGCACGGTTGGCGACGGACAGCCACGCCCAGCCGCGCAGCACTGGATACTGCGCAGCCAACACACGCTGCATCATGTTGTGGATCTGGCTGACTTCATCCGCCAGCCGATTGAAGCTTTGCACCACCAGCACGTTGCCGAATACGTCGCCGGCGCGCTCGGAGATCTCGTGGTGAAGTTCCTCGACTTCGCCCTGGGCCCGATGCGTACGCCTGACCGCGACGGCATTGAAAATCGCGAAGCTGAACATCAGCCCGATCATCAGCAACGCAAGCTTCCAGTTCATCTTAAGCGCGAGCGGCACCATCACGACGATCGACAGCAACGTTGCCAGATGTTCGCGGAAGAAACCCAGCCACAAGCTGAAAAGATTGCTGCTGCCGCCGTGCATGATGCGCAGCAGACGGCCGGTGTGATGACGGCCATGGAACGACAGCGGCAGTGCAATGGCATGCTCAAAAAATTGCGCGATCGCCGCCAACCGCCGCCGATGTGCCAGGCGATCCGAATGCAGCGACACCCAGACGCTAGCGATGACACCGCCGAATCCGACCAGGGCCCACCAGCCGATGTAGCGCCAGGCGTCGTGATGCCCTGCTGCCGCAAGTGCATCCACGACGTGGCCGAACAGCCAAGGCTCGAGGAAATACACGCCGGCCAGTGCCAGATTGGCGAAAGCCAGCGTGATCGCCAACGCCTTTTCCGGTGCGAGCAACGCGATGACGCGCAGATAGATACGCAGAATCGACAATCAGTGTCCAACCTTGGTTTGCATTCCCTGCAGTGTAACAAGCGACTCAAACCCTGGCGAAAAGTTCTCGTCCACGCGTGCAACCGGCTATCATCCGACTTGGCCAGAACGTTGAACCGTTGACATGTCCGATCTGCTCGACATTGCGATCGTCCACCGCGTCGCACGCATCGCGCTGAACCGGCCGGGCGTGCACAACGCGTTCGACGATGCGTTGATCGCCGAATTGACCGATGTCCTGGCAAAGTTCGATAGCGATGCGCAATTGCGCGCCGTCATGCTGACCGGCAACGGCACCACGTTCTCTGCCGGCGCGGATCTGAACTGGATGCACGGCATGGTCACGGCGAGCGAGGAAGTCAACCGCGCGGACTCCGAGCGTCTGGCCACCCTGATGCGCACGCTGAATTTCCTTTCCAAGCCAACCATCGCGCGAGTGAACGGCGCGGCCTATGGCGGCGGCGTGGGCCTGGTTGCCTGTTGCGACATCGCCATTGCCTGCGACAGCGCAAAGTTCGGCCTTACCGAAGTCAAACTGGGCCTGGTGCCGGCCGTGATCTCGCCGTACGTCATCGCCGCAATCGGCGCGCGCCATGCACGCCGCCTGTTCGTCAGCGGCGAAATCTTCGACGCTGCCGAAGCCATGCGCATTGGGCTGGTGCATCAATCCGTTGCCGCCGCGCAACTGGACGAGCACATCGATCGCAGCTTGCACTGGCTTGCCAAGGGCGGCCCGATCGCCCAGCGCGAAGCCAAGCATCTGGCGTTGCGCGTCGGCGGCACGACAGCGGCCTCTGCACAAAATATAGATGTGGAAAATGCCGCTTTGATTGCGCGACTGCGGGTTTCGCCAGAAGGCCAGGCCGGACTCGCCGCGTTTCTCGATAAGCGTTCGCCTCCCTGGCTGGAAAAGGATTGAGCATGCTCGACCATATCGGTTTCGCCGTCGTTGACCACGCTCGCAGCCGCGCGTTTTACGTCGCCGCACTTGCGCCGTTGGGGTTTGGGCCGGTCATGGACTTGAGCAAGGAACAAACCGGAAGTTATGCCGGCACCGGATTCGGGCCGCCGGGACGTCCGCATTTCTGGGTGGGCGAAGGCAACTCGGGCAGCGGATCGATGCACATCGCGTTCAGCGCAAACTCGCGCGCCGAAGTCGATGCGTTCCATCGCGCAGCGATAGCCGCCGGCGGCCGCGACAATGGCGCGCCGGGTTTGCGACCGCACTATCACGAAAATTATTACGGTGCGTTCGTGTTTGATCCGGATGGTCACAACGTAGAAGCTGTTTGCCACATTCCCGAGGCCTAGACGATGCAGGGTCCCATCATCAATATCGATCAGATCGAACTGCACGCGCGTCCCGCCGCGTTTGCAGCGCCGGCCGACGCTGCCGCGCGCTTCGACGCACGCGTGGGCGAGATCGCTCCGCGCATCGGCGCGCAGAAGCTCGGCTACAACGTGACCGCGGTGCCGCCCGGCAAGCGTGCGTTTCCGCTGCACAATCATCGCGTCAACGAAGAAATGTTTTTCATCCTCGAAGGGTCGGGTCAGGTACGCATCGGCGACCAGACTTATCCAGTGCGCAAGGGCGATGTGCTGGCCTGCCCGCCCGGCGGTCCGGAAACTGCGCACCAGATCATCAACACCGGCAACACCGAACTTAAATATCTGGCGGTGAGTACGCTCATATACCCGGAAATTTGTGATTACCCGGATTCCGGAAAATTCCTGATCGCCGAGCAGCAGCGCAGCGCGGATGGCAAGGTGCAGGGATTCCGCCACATCGGGCGCGCCGAATCCGCCGTCGACTACTGGGACGGTGAATGATGTTCACCCGCGTGCTGATCGCCAACCGCGGCGAAATCGCCTGTCGCGTGATGCGCACGTGCCGGCGTCTGGGCATCCAGACCGTCGCCGTGTATTCGCAGGCTGACGCGACCGCACAGCATGTACGTCAGGCCGATGTCGCCTATCCCATCGGCGGACCGCGACCGGCGGATTCGTATCTGCGCGGCGATGCCATCATCGAAGTCGCGAAGAAAAGTGGCGCACAGGCGATTCACCCGGGCTACGGTTTTCTTTCCGAGAACGCCGACTTTGCCGAAGCTGTGGCGAACGCCGGCATCGCCTTTATCGGCCCGTCCGCTGCATCGATGCGCAAGATGGGATCCAAGGCCGGCGCCAAGGAATTGATGGCCAGCCATGGCGTGCCCGTGGTGCCCGGCTATACGGGTGAGAATCAGGATGCGGCGTTGCTCGCGCGCGAAGCGCAGCGCATTGGTTTCCCGCTGATGATCAAGGCCGCGTACGGCGGCGGCGGCAAGGGCATGCGCATCGTGCGCAAGGCGGAAGAATTCGCATCCGCGCTGGAATCCTGCCAGCGCGAGGCCAAGAACGCCTTCGGCCGCGACCGCGTCCTGCTCGAACGCTACATCGAAACGCCGCGGCATATCGAGTTCCAGATCTTCGGCGATAGCCACGGCAACGCGATTCATCTGAACGAGCGCGAGTGCTCGGCGCAAAGGCGCTACCAGAAAGTATTGGAGGAAACGCCGTCGCCGTTCCTGACGCCCGACCTGCGCACGCGCATGGGCGACGCCGCCGTGGCCGCGGCGCGCGCACTGGACTATGTCAACGCCGGCACGGTCGAGTTCATCGTCGGGCCGGGCGGTGATTTCTACTTCATGGAAATCAACACACGCTTGCAGGTCGAACACCCGGTCACCGAGATGGTGCTCAAACTCGATCTGGTCGAGTTGCAACTGCGCGTCGCCGCCGGTGACGCCCTGCCCGGCTCGCTGATCCGCAACAAGTCGGTACCCGCCGACGGTCACGCCATCGAACTGCGACTGTACGCGGAGGATCCGCAGCAGGGCTTCCTGCCGGGCTCGGGAAAATTGCAGCAATTGCGACTTCCGCAGCAGGATTCACATGTGCGCATCGACAGCGGCGTGATCGAAGGCGACACCGTGACGATTTTCTACGACCCGATGATCGCAAAACTCGTCGTCTGGGACCGCACCCGCGCAGACGCATTACAACGCATGCGCGAGGCGCTGGCGCAGTGCGCTATCGTCGGACCAAAATCCAATATCGATTTTCTCGAACGCCTGGTGCGGCATCCGGCGATTGTCGAAGGCCGCATCGATACCGGGTATCTGGATCGTCACCTGGATGAATTCATCGGTGACCAGGCAGGCTCGGATCCCGTGCCGCTATTTGCCGCGGCCAGTGCCTGGCTGTTGCACGAGGAAGCGAACGCGAGCCATCGCGCCGCCAGTTCCAGCGATCCGCATTCGCCGTGGGCAAACGCCGATGGCTGGCGTCTGGGCCACTACGGCAAGCGCATCGTGATACTCGACGATGTCGGCATCGACGCGCACGGATCGCGCGGTTCTTACCGCTTCGCTGCGGGGGAACACAAATGTACTGTGACTGACGCGCGTATCGACGGCGATGTTCTTTCAGCGCTGTTCGACGGCGTTGCGCATCGCTTGCACGTCGGCATCAATGGCAACGACGTGAGCATCCACAACGGCGAGCGTCGACGCACGTTCCAGCACAGACCGGCATTTGCATTCCAGGTCGCTGAGACCACTGCCGGCAATGACGTTCGCGCGCCCATGCCCGGCCGCATCGTGCTGGTCAAGGTCAAGCTTGGCGACAAGGTTGCAGAAGGCGACGAAGTGCTCGTGATGGAAGCGATGAAGATGGAGCTGACGCTGCGCGCGCCACGCGCGGCGACGGTCGTCGAACTGCGCGCGGTTGCCGGCGAATTTGTCGATGCCGACACGCTGCTGGTGAAATTCGAGGAAGCAAAATGAATTTGAAGGCGAACATCGGCGGTCTGATCATGCTGTGCGCGTGCGGCGCACTCGTCAGTTGTACGGAAACGCGTTTCCAAACCCCGCCTGGCGACAATATCGAAACTTGCGACGTGCGCTGGAAGGGACTGTGGGGTCCGGCAGACGAAAACGAACGCGACAGTCCGACGGCTTTTTATGTCGATGACGAATGCCATTTCACCGTCGTCGATCAGCCGCAGAAGGGCGGTCCACTCAAACAATTCCATGTTCCGGTCAACTTTGTGCACGCCGATGGCAATGACTATGTGGTCGTAAGCGATGTTGCGCTCAAGGGACTGGTCAAGATCAAACCCGTATACGGCGTCGATCCGGTGCCAGAAAAAGCGTATTTCTACTCGCGCTATCGCGCTGACAAGGACCACATCGACCTGTTTCCGGTCGACAACGAGCGCATTGCCAGGCAGATCGTCGACGGCAAACTCGACGGCACGGTCAGCAAGACGCCAAACGAACTGCACGTCTTTGTCACTGGCGATCGCGCGCATATGCTGGAAATCCTGCGTCACGGCTCCATATTCTCGGACAAGGCCGATATCAAGCTGCAACGTCTGAACGAGTCTTTGGACGAATTCGAACGCAAGGTCATGCAGGCGCAACGCAAGAGCAAGCAATGACACAGTCCATGCCGTCCAGCGTTCGCATCGTCGAAGTCGGCGCGCGCGACGGTTTGCAGAACGAAAAGACGATCGTGCCGACCGCGGTCAAGGTCGAACTTGTCGAGCGGCTTTCCGACTGCGGCCTGGTCAGCATCGAGGCAACCAGCTTCGTCAGTCCGAAATGGGTGCCGCAATTGGCCGACGCGGCAGACGTCTATACCGCCATCAAGAAAAAGCCCGGCGTGCGCTACCCGGTGCTGGTGCCGAACCTGCAAGGTTACGATCGCGCACGTGCGGTTGGCGCGACCGAAGTCGCCGTGTTCGCCGCCGCGAGCGAAGCCTTCAGCCGCAAGAACATCAATGCCTCGATCGACGAATCCATCGAGCGCTTCATGCCCGTGCTGGAACGGGCGCTGTCGGACAAGGTCGCCGTGCGCGGCTATGTCTCCACCGTGCTCGGCTGCCCGTATCAGGGCGAAGTCGCGGTCGCCGATGTCGTGCGTGTAGCCAAACGCCTGCATGATCTGGGTTGCTACGAAATTTCGCTCGGCGACACGATAGGCATCGGCACGCCGGTCAAGGCGCGTGCAATGCTGGCGGCGGTCGCCGAACAAGTCCCGATGCCCGCCCTTGCCGTGCATTTCCACGACACGCGTGGCCAGGCGCTGGCGAACATCCTGGCGTGCCTGGAGCTCGGTGTCGCCGTGGTCGATGCTTCGGTCTCCGGTGCGGGCGGCTGTCCGTATGCACGCGGTGCGACCGGCAATGTCGCCAGCGAAGATGTGGTCTACATGCTGCACGGAATGGATATTTCCACAGGTATAGATTTGCCGAAATTGATCGACACCGGGCGCTGGCTCAGCACCCAGTTGACCCGGACCAACAACAGCAAGGTGGGGTTGGCCGCAGCGTGAGTGCTGGACGCTCATCGCATTGCTCAGAGAGGTCGGGCCATGACCGGTTCTGACAGCGCCGAGGCCAATCTGCGCGCCGCGCAAACCGCTTTCGCGAACAACGATTTCGCCGCCGCGTTCGCTGGTGCGAGTCATGTGCTGGGGCAATTTCCCGACGCCATTGAAGCGCAGCTGCTGCGTACCAACGCGGCCCTGAAGCTGGAGCGTTGGGGCGATGCGATTTCCGGCCTAAAGATCCTGCTGAGCCAATCCGACAATGCGAAGCTGAGAAAGACGCTGTCATTTTGCTGGTTGCGCATTGGCAACGACTTCAAGGCACAGGCAAACATTGACGCGGCGAGTGATGCTTATACAAAGGCACTCCACGCCGATGCCGGCAACCACGACGCACGCTTCAACCTCGGTCTGTTGCTGCTCGAAAACAATCGCGCGAGCGAGGCTGTCGTGCAGTTGCGGCAATTGACGAAAGACAATCCGACCGATGACGTGGCGGCGCTGAAACTTGCCGAAGCGCAGATCGTGATCGGCGCAGATGACGCTGCCGTTGCTGTCCTCAACGGCGTTGCAGCGCGCGCGAATACGAGCGAACACTGGCGGCAATGCTGCAAACTGCTGCTGCGCGCCGGCGCACGCGAGCCGGCGAAAATGCTCGCTCGCCGAGTGCTCGAAGAGCAAGCCGACGCTGGTGCCTGGGGACGCGAATTCGCCCGGCTCCTGCGTGCCGATTGCGACATGCAGGGAAGCCGCGACCTGCTGGATATATTGCGCAAGCGGACGCCGGACCCAACGCAAATGCTACGCATCGATCTTGCCGACGCGATGGGCCTGCCTTCGGCCTACCCCGATGCTGCAACGCTGAACGCAACCCGCGCCGAGTTCCTGCTGCGCCTGGACGGTTTCGTCGCTGCCTATCCAGCCGCGCGCATCGCAGCGATCGCACCGCCAGCGGAAGCACTCCAGTGGGACAATTTCTATCTGGCGTACCAGGGCGAAAACGATTGCGAGCCGCAAAGCCGGTTTGGTGATTGGCTGAGCACCTCTCTGCAACACCTCATGCCTGCAGCTGCATCGTCACCAAGGCGTGCGTCGTCGCGCTCGCGCGTCGCCGTGGTCTCCGCCCGCCTTCACGAATGCACGGTCGGATCCTATTTTTCTTCGTGGATCGAACACCTGTCGGCCAGCGGCTGGGAATTGACCTTGGTTCATGTCGGCAGTTACCGCGACAGCCTGACGGAACGACTCGCAAGAAGTGCGCACGCAGAGATGACGCTGGATGACAGCGTTGCAGAAAATTCTCGCAGATTAAGCGAACTCGACGCGGAGTTGATCCTCTATCCCGAGCTGGGAATGGACTATCGCACCCTGGCGCTTGCTGCGCAGCGGCTCGCGCCGCATCAGGTGTGCGCCTGGGGCCACCCGGTGACGACGGGCTTGCCGACCATCGATGCGTTTGTTTCCTGTGCAGAAATGGAGCCTGCCGAGGCGCACACGCACTACCGTGAACGATTGCTCACCCTGCCCGGCCTCGGCACGCGCTACCCGAGTCCGGAAATTCCTCCGGTTACCACGCGAGCCGCGCTCGGTCTGCCCGCGAATGGGACCCTGTATCTGGCGCCGCAATCGCTGTTCAAACTGCATCCGGACAATGATAGTGTATTTGTGGACATTGTGCGGCGCGACGCCGAAGCCGTACTAGTCTTTTTCGCCGGCATCGAAGGCGGCCCGTCGCGCGCCTTTCGCGAGCGCCTGTCGCGGACTTTCCAGGCCGCCGGAGTTGGCATGGAATCGCATATCCTGTTCCTGCCGCTAAGATCGCGCAGCGACTATCTGCGCGTGAACCTCGCCTGCGATGTCATGGTAGACAGCCTGCACTGGTCGGGCGGCAACACGACGCTGGATGCACTCCACGCCGGCCTGCCTGTAGTCACTTGCCCGGGCCGTTTCATGCGTGGCCGCCAATCGATGGCCATGCTGCGGCGCCTGGATTGTGCCGAACTTGTCGTCGATTCGCCGCAGGAGCTTGCTGCCATCGCCGTGGAAATTGCCCACGATCGTGTGCGCCGCAATGCCCTCGCCGCGCGCATCCGCGGCAACCAGCCGGCGCTGACCCAATCCGATGAACCTCTGCTCGCCTTGGATGCGATACTTCGAAGTATCGTCACCGACGGGTAATGCGTCGCTATAATCGGACGACCACAGTCACAGCAGCGCACGCATGCCAGCCAGACTCGCTCCCGACAAATCCCGTGGATACCTGGTTCCAATCGGAGTCAGCGTGCGCGGCACCGGCGAAACGGGAATTTTCAAACGCCTGATCGCCCTGCTCGGGAACCGTCCCAACATCATCATGATCGTGGCGACGGCGGCAGACGACACGGCGCCGGACGATCTGGACAATCGCCTGCTGACCAATGGAGCGCGTCAGGTCCAACGCATCGTGCTGAACAATCGCAGCGACAGCGAGGCGGCGGCGACGCTTGCTGCCGTCGAACGTGCCGACCTGGTGCTGCTGTATGCGGATCAGCCTTTGCGCTTGTCGACCTTGCTCGGCGGCACCGGACTGGCGCGCCTGCTGCGGCGGCGCAATGCCGAAGGCATGGCGGTCGGCGGCATCGCTGCCGGGGCGGCACTTCTTGCCGAGCACATGCTCGCCGGCGGCGCACATGGGCCGACACCGCGCATGGGCAGCGTGACCCTGGCTCCGGGCCTCGGCTTGTCCAATCGCATGGTGATCGACCAAGGAGGCGCGAGTGCTGATCGCCTTGGGCGCCTGCTCGGTGCGCTCGCGCTCAATCCCTTTGCGCTGGGCATCGGCATCGATCCGGATACGGCGGGGTTTATCGGCCCGGATAACGTCATGGACGTCGCCGGCACCGGCGGCATCACCGTGGTCGATCCGGCTGACGTTGGCCACTCGAATATTGCCGACGCGAGTCCGAGCGCGCCGATCAGCATCACCAACCTGCGCGTGCATGTGCTGGTGCATGGCGCGCGTTACGACCTGGATTTCCGCAGACCGCTGTGACTGCTCGCAACATGCCCGAACCGACATTTCAAATCCGCACGATCACCTCCGCCGACAGCAACGCCATTGCAGGCGTCATCCGTTCCGTGATGCCGGAGTTCGGCGCCAGCGGGCCGGGCTTCGCAATCCATGATGCAGAGGTCGACGACATGGCTGCAGCCTATGCACAATCCGGCTGCGCCTACTTCGTCGTCGAGGTCGCCGGGCGCGTCTGCGGCGGTGGCGGCGTCGCTCCGCTGCAGGGCGAAGCCGGCACCTGCGAATTGCGCAAAATGTATTTCCTGTCGGAACTTCGCGGACGCGGCGTCGGCAATGCACTGATCGTACGCTGCCTGGACGCGGCGCGCGGGCTCGGTTACCGGCAGTGTTACCTGGAAACACTCACCGGCATGGATGCGGCGCAGAAACTCTACGAAAAGCACGGCTTCCAGCGCATCCAGGCAGCGCTGGGCAATACCGGACACTTTGGCTGCAACCGATTTTATTTGCGCCAACTCTGAGCAACAACTCTGAGTATTGGCGGATCGCGCGTCAACCGATCCCGCGCTCGCACGTTCTCTAGTCCCAGCACCGCAGCAATGGCCACCGGAATTGCCGGCGGCAAGCGGCCGGCAGTTTGCGCACAAGTATATTTGTGTGCGTGACCTTCATGGGAGGAACGGCTATGCGTCTATCTCTTGCACAGTGGGCCGGCGGATTGATTCTGATCGCGTTGCTCGGCGCGAATGCCTCTGCAGCGACGCCCGTCATCGACGCCCCACAAAGCGATGCTCAAGCGGCGCGCTTTCTGACCATGGCAACATTCGGCCCTACTGCGGCCGAGATCAAGCACCTGCGCACTATCGGCTACGGCCAATGGTTTGCCGAACAACTGGCGATGCCGGCGACCCTGCAGCGGCCCTATGTCGAAAATCTCGATGCGCACGTCAAGACTCCCGGACAGCGTGATCGCATCGCGATCTGGTTCAACAACGCCATTACTGCACCGGATCAATTGCGCCAGCGTGCTGCGTGGGCATTGAGCCAGATCTTCGTGGTCAGCGACCAGGGCAACAAGCTCAACGGCGACCCGGTCGCCCTGGCCGAGTTTTACGACACGCTCGCGCGTGATGCCTTCGGCTATCAGGATGCCGCAGGCACCTATCACGCCGGCACCTATTCCAATCTGCTGATCGATGTCACCTACAGCCCGGCGATGGGCAAGATGCTGACCTATTTGCGCAACGACGGGCAGCCGAGCGATCCCGGCGTGTCGCCTGACGAGAACTACGGCCGCGAAATCATGCAGCTGTTCTCGATCGGCCTGATCGAGCGCAATGCGGATTTCTCGCCGCAACTGAACAACGGCCAGACCATCGCGACCTACGCCTCGCCCGTGGTCCAGGCCAACGCGCGCGTGTTCACCGGCTTGAGCTACAACCCGGTCTATTCCAATGGCTTCTTCAGCAAATTCGTCAGCGGCCCGAAATGGACGATTGCCGACTACCTGCCGATGTATTGCTACGAGAACCACCACGACGAAGCTGCGAAAACTGTGGTCGATGGCGCGGTCATCAGCAATCCCACACCGAGTTGCGATCAGGTCGGTGCCGGCTCGAAGGGCGACATCAAGCAACTGCTCGGCATTCTGGCCACCCATCACAATGTGGCGCCGTTCATTTCGCGCCAACTGATTCAGCGTTTCACGTCCAGCAACCCTTCGCCACAATACATCCAGCGGGTCGTCGCCGTGTTCATGGACAACGGCCACGGTGTGTATGGCGATCTCGGCGCCGTGATCAAGGCCGTCCTGACCGATGCCGAAGCCGTCGGTGCCACCGCACCGGTGCCTTTCGTCTTCGGCAAGGCGCGTGAGCCGCTCCTGAAACTGACTGCGCTGTGGCGCTACTACGGCGCCGCCGCGCACACCGGCATCTATGGGCTCGGCAACATGACGGCGAGCTACGGACAGAGTCCTCTGGATTCGCCATCGGTCTTCAATTTCTACCTGCCCGACTACTATCCGCCAGGTGAGTTGGCCGACGCTGGACTGTTCGGTCCGGAATTCCAGATTTCCGGCGAGAGCAATGTCGTTGCCAGCGCCAACGATCTGACCAACCGCGCCAACACCTATCAGGGAAAGAGCGACAACAACCGGAATACGATCGCGATAGATGTTTCCAGTCTTGTCGCTCTGGCGGGCACCCCATCGCTGCTGGTGTCGCGACTGAACCACGATCTCATGTACGGCAGCATGAGCGCGGGCATGAACGCGACGCTGACCAACATGGTGACCAACGTTTCCATCGATCCAACCACGCGTGTGACCAGCGCCTTGCAGGTTCTGCTCGCGTCGCCTGAATTCTCGATTCAAAAATGACTCACTCAAGATAGGGATGATGTCGCCATGAAACGCCGCGATTTTTTGCGCAACGTCGCCTGTTCGACTTTCGGCTGCGCGACCAGCAGTGCCCTGCTCAGCCAATTGGGCATGATCAACTCCGCGCTCGCGGACGCCTGTCCGGTCTATCCGGCGGTGAACGACTATCGGGCGCTGGTCTGCATCTTCCTGTTCGGCGGCAACGATTCGTTCAATCTTCTGATTCCGAGCGATGCGTCGCGCTACAGCACCTACATCGGCGCGCGCGGGCATCAAAGTGCGGGCGGCATGGGAATCGAACTGGCGGATCTGGTCCCGATCACCGAGCGCAGTCCGCTCGTTGCCGGACAAACCTATGGCATGCACCCGCAAGCAACGGAGCTGGCGAGACTGTTCAACGCCGGCAAACTCGCCTTCGTGGCCAACACCGGCACCGTGCTGCAGCCGACGAACAAGACGCAATACACCACGCCCGGATATCCGCTGCCGGCGCAGTTGTTCTCGCATTCGGACCAACAAGGCCAATGGCAGTTTGGCCAGCCGCAGCAGAACGGCCGTGTTGGCTGGGGCGGGCTCGTCGCCGACCGGCTCAAGGTGCTGAATCCGGGCATGACCATCCCGATGTCGATTTCCCTCGGCGGCCAGAACCGCTTCCAGGCCGGACAGATCGTGCAGCCGTATAGCGTGACGAGTGCGGGGCCGCTCGGCCTGAAGAACTACAGCGGCGCCGCCGGCGATGTGCGCATGGACGCGCTCACCGATCTGCTCAACGCCACCTACCCCGATCCGCTGTCGCGCACCTATGCCAAGACCGTCAGAAATTCCATCGACTGGTATCAGACACTCAACGCGTCGCTCGACAGTGCGACTGATGTGTCCGCTTACTTCAGCGGCCTGGACAAGAATCCCGTCGCGCAATCGTTGCAGGAAATAGCCAAGATCATTTCCGTACGCAGCACGCTGAGCGCGCAGCGGCAGATTTTCTTCCTGAGCCTGGGCGGATTCGATACGCATAGCGGCCAGCTCGACGAAGTTTCCGGTCAGCCGCACCTTTTCTCGACGATTTCGCAAGCGATCAATGCGTTCCACAGCGCGACCGTGGGGCTCGGCGTCGAGCAATCCGTCACCACGTTTACTGCATCGGAATTTGCACGCTCGTTGAATTCCAATGGCGACGGCACCGACCACGCCTGGGGCGGCATCCAGTTTGCCGTCGGCGGCGCGGTCAAGGGTCAGACGATTTACGGCGCCCCCGGCGCGAGCGGCAGCATCTTCCCCAATCAGCAACTCAACGGCCCGGACTGCCTTGCCCGCGGCCAGATGATTCCCAGCGTTTCCTGCGACCAGTTCTCGGCGACGCTGGCGAAGTGGCTCGGTGTCAGCGGTTGCGACATGGGCACGATCTTCCCGTATGTCGGCAACTTCCCGACGGCAGACCTGGGTTTTATGGGTTAGGGCCCACCCTTGAGGTTGGCCGTTGACGGACGGTGAATGGAGGAGGAAATTGGGTGGTCGACGCAGCCGCGTCGATAAAACTCGAACTGGGAGGCAATCATGCTCACTCCATGTTTGACGAACCGTTTCATCGTCACCGTACTGGTCGCTGCGCTTGCCGGAACGGCGTCCGCAGCGGACAAGAAGACGCCAGCTGCCTCGACCCCGAAGGCGCCAAGCGATGCGCAACTGATTGAAAGCGCGATGCGCGCCGCGCCTGCCAAGGTCGCCGAGGGCGCGACCATCGCCGCGATGGACGCCGCAGGCGGCATGCGCACGCTACGCAAGGGAACCAATGGCTTCACCTGCATGCCCGACAATCCGGCAACACCGGGTCCCGATCCGATGTGCATGGATGCCAATGCAATGCAGTGGGTGGACGCCTTGATCGCGCACAAGAAGGAACCGCCTGCCGGCAAGGTCGGATTCATGTACATGCTTGCGGGCGGCACTGATGGAAGCAACACCGATCCCTTTGCAACCAAGCCCGATGCGAACAATCACTGGATCAAGACCGGGCCGCACATCATGATTCTCGGCGCCGACGCGAGCTTCTACGACGCGTATCCGAAATCCGCAGACCCCGACACGACGCAGCCCTATGTGATGTGGGCCGGGTCGCCGTATCAGCATCTGATGGCGCCGGTTAAGTAAGACCATCAAGCAGCACTTCGATGCCGAACCTTCGCGCCTTTGACGAAGGTTCGGCTACAATGCGCACCTGTTATTCAAGCGATCTTCCATGATCGCGAGAATCAAAAGGCGGCCGTCCATGGCCGCATTTTTCAAGGAGTGCGCAGCTTGCAACTGGATCAAATCAAGGCCGTCGTAACCGGCGGCGTGTCCGGACTCGGCTTCGCCGTGGCCAAACATCTCATCGAGCGTGGCGCGAAAGTCACCCTGCTCGATATCAACGATGAGAAAGGCACGACGGCAGTTGGCGAACTTGGCGGAAACGCGACCTATCAGCGTACCGACGTCACCAGCGAAGACGGCGTCACTGCGGCACTGAAACTGGCCGCCGAACGCATGGGCGGGCTCAATGTCGCCATGAATTGCGCGGGCATTCTCGGCGCCGGTCGCGTGCTCGGCAAGGAAGGGCCGATGCCGCTGAAAAATTTCCAGACCACGGTGTTGGTAAATCTCATCGGCAGTTTCAATGTCGCCAAGGCAGCGGCGGACCTGATGCAGCACAACGCGCCGGGCGAAGACGGCGAACGCGGCGTGATCATCAACACAGCCTCGATTGCCGCGTACGAAGGCCAGATCGGCCAGGCTGCGTATTCTGCTTCCAAGGGCGGCGTGATCGGCATGACCCTGCCGATGGCGCGCGAATTCGCCCGCATCGGCGTGCGCGTGATGACCGTGGCTCCCGGCGTATTCCACACGCCGATGGTCGATGGCATGCCGGCACAGGTATACGATTCTCTTTGTGCACAAGTTCCATTTCCGTCGCGCCTCGGCACGCCGGAGGAATTCGCGAGCACCGTCGCCTTCATCCTGGAAAACCGCTACCTCAATGGCGGCGTGATCCGGGTGGACGGCGCAATCAGGTTGGCACCGAAATGAGTTCAGGATGAACTCATCCCGGACAGCACATGGACGTGCGTTGATCCGGGATCCAGTTCCTCATTCGAACCGACACGACGACAATCCCTGCGAGTAATCAAGAACTGGATTCCAGCTTTCGCGGGAATGACGATCAAGAGCGAAAAATGAAAGCATCCGAGATCAAGAAAGGCAACGTCGTCGAGCACAACGGCAAGGTCTGGCAAATCCATAACGTCGAGCGCAGTTCGCCGACGGCGCGCGGCGGCAACGTCACGTTCCGCTTCTCGATGTACTGCATTCCTGGTGGGCAGAAACTCGACCTGTCGCTGCGCGGTGACGACGAGTTGAAGGAAACCGAGTTGACCCGGCGCGCCGTGACCTACTCCTACATGGATGGCGAATCATTCGTCTTCATGGACACCGAGGATTTCACCCAATATATGCTCGGCGCGGAAATTGTCGGCGATGACGCAGGTTACATATCCGAGGGCATGCAAGAGTGCTTCGTGCGCTTCATAGACGACCAGCCCGTTGCGCTGCAACTCCCGGCAACCGTGACCCTGGAAGTCGTCGACACTGCGCCGGAACTCAAGGGCGCCACTGCGACCAAACGCCCCAAGCCGGCCAAACTCAGCACCGGTATCGAGATCCAGGTTCCTGAATACGTCACCACCGGCGAGAAAATCCTGGTGAGCACGCTGACCGGGGAATTTTCCGGCAGGGCCTAGGATGAGGACCTGTTCACCTTACTTTGCGTAGCGTGCGCCGCAACGGTTGCCCCCTGGCAATCCGTCGCGTATGTTAGCCGCGGCTGCGATTGCCGATTCGGCAATGCGGGCACAAACACATCCGCTGGCACCCTCGCAGGGTTGCCATCAGGCGTTCAAGATAATACCCGGGGAGGGATGCAATGATTTTTTGGCGCGTAAAGCCGCTCGACAAGATCCTGGAAACAGCCGAGAAGAAATCGCTCAAGCGACAATTGGGCCCGATCCAGCTGACCCTGCTCGGCATCGGCGCGGTGATCGGCACTGGTATTTTCGTGCTGACCGCAGAGGCCGGCCAGAAAGCCGGCCCCGGCATGATGCTGGCATTCGTCATCGCTGCCGTAGTTTGCGGTTTAGCCGCTCTTGCCTACGCGGAACTGGCGGCGATGATTCCGGTGTCGGGTTCCGCATACACGTATACCTACGGCGTGCTCGGCGAATTCATCGCCTGGATCGTCGGCTGGGCGCTGGGCCTGGAATACGGCATTGGAGCGGCGACCGTCTGTGTCGGTTGGTCCGGCTACATGAACGGCTTGCTTGCGCACGCTGACTTTTTCGGAATGATCCAACCGGGTGCCTTGGCTCTGCCTGAAGCATTGCGCACGGGACCTTTTGCCGGTGGCGTATTCAACCTTCTCGCCTTCCTGATCGGACTGGCCGTAACCGTATTGCTCGTGATCGGAACGTCCAAGAGCGCACGCGTGAACGCGGTGCTGGTGGCGATCAAAATTGTCGCGCTGACGATGTTCATCATCATCGCGTTCCCGGCCGTAAAAGGCACAAATTTCGAGCCGTTTCTGCCAGGTGGCTGGGGCAGCCCCACCGGTGGCGTTGGCGTACTCGGCGCGGCCGCATCGATCTTCTTTGCCTATGTCGGTTTCGATGCGGTCTCAACCGCAGCCGAGGAAACCAAGAATCCAAATCGCAATATCCCGATCGGGCTTATTGCTTCGCTCATCATCTGCACGATCTTCTACTTGCTGGTCGGCTACAGCGCGGCCGGTTCCGTCGGTTCACAGCCGATGCTCAGCGCCGCCGGCGTCGTGCTCGATCCGGGTAGCCCGGAAATGGCAGCAGCGTGCGTGAATTCGCAGGCGCTGGTGTGCAGCAAGGAGCCGCTCGCGCACGTCCTGCGCCTGCTCGGACACCCGATGCTGGGCAACTGGATTGGCGCCGCGGCGATCCTTGCGCTGCCTTCCGTCATTTTGATGATGATGTTCGGGCAGACACGTATTTTCTTCACCATGTCGCGCGATGGTTTGCTCCCGGACGCGTTGTCCAAGGTGCATCCGCGGTTCTTTACGCCGCATGTGATCACGATCATCACCGGAGCCGTCGTCGCAATATGTTCGGCGATATTCCCCGTCGGCAAGTTGGCCGATACGTCCAACTCCGGCACGTTGCTCGCGTTTGCGATGGTGGCGATCGGCGTGTTGATCCTGCGCAAGCAGCAGCCCAATCGATTGCGTCCATTCCGCACGCCGCTCGCGTGGATCGTCTGTCCGCTTGCGGTTGTGGGCTGCGTGTTGCTGTTCGTCAACTTGAGCCCGTTCGCGAAATTGTTTTTTGTCGGCTGGGCCGTTTTCGGACTCGTGCTCTATCGGCTTTACGGATACCGCAAGAGCCATCTGGCCAACGGCACCTCCAGCCCGACTTGACCCGAATGCGGCAACAACGCGTCTGATCCAGGCCGGCGCTCGTGCGCCGGCCTGGCATTTGTGCACCTCAAGTGAAATATCACAATGCTTGCTCAACTGCTTGCCCGCAAAACTGATTTTTCCGACGCCACTATCACCGACGGACCGCGCCTTCAGCGCACCCTGGGTCCGTGGGGCCTGACCGCGATCGGCGTCGGCGCCGTGATAGGCGGCGGCATCTTCGTGATCACCGGCCAGGCTGCCGCCGAACATGCCGGCCCGGCGGTCCTTCTGGCCTTCATCATCGCCGCCGTGGGTTGCAGCTTCACCGCGCTGTGCTACGCCGAGTTCGCCACGCTGATCCCGATGTCAGGAAGCTCGTATTCCTAC
The DNA here is from genome assembly GCA_038244165.1 of Lysobacterales bacterium. Classification (GTDB taxonomy): domain Bacteria; phylum Pseudomonadota; class Gammaproteobacteria; order Xanthomonadales; family Rhodanobacteraceae; genus Rudaea. Next base: position 45,119 of record JBBRTT010000004.1, read on the forward strand.
GCCTACGCAACCCTTGGTGAACTGGCCGCGTGGTTCATCGGCTGGAACATGGTGCTCGAATACGGCGTGTCGGCTTCGGCCGTCGCGGTGAGCTGGACCGGCTATTTCACCAGTCTGCTCGACGAGGTCGGCGTGCACCTACCCGGGGCGCTGACGAATGCGCCGCTCGCGTTTACCGACAACCATCTCGTCACCACCGGAGCTTTCATCAATCTGCCGGCGGTGGCAATCGTGTTGCTGCTGACTTGGCTGTGCTACATCGGCATCAGGGAATCGACGCGTGTAAACACGGCCATGGTGATCCTAAAGGTCGCCTTGATCGTTCTCGTGATCGGCGCCGGCTGGCACTACGTGAATCCCGAACTGTGGCATCCGTTCATCCCGGACAATCAGGCACCCGGCAAATTTGGCTGGTCAGGCGTATTGCGCGGCGCATCGATGGTTTTCTTCGCCTATATTGGTTTTGAAACCACGTCGACCCTCGCCCAGGAATCGAAAAACCCGCAACGCGACCTGCCCATCGGCACCCTGGCATCGCTGGCGATTTGTACCGTTCTATATATCGGCATGGCCGCCGTACTGACCGGCCTTATCCCGTTTGATCAGCTTGGCACGTCAGAACCTGTCGTTACCGCGGTCAAAGCGCACCCGGAACTGGGCTGGCTGCGGCTGGTGGTCGAGATCGGCGCACTGATCGGTCTGTCATCGGTAATCTTGTGCATGGTGATCGCGCAGCCGCGCATCTTCATGATCATGGGCCGCGACGGAATGTTGCCGCCGGTGTTCGCAAAAATTCATCCGCGCTACCACACGCCGCACATCAATACGCTGATCACCGGCGTCGGCATCGCCGCACTGGCCGCGGTGTTTCCGCTCGACGTGCTGGGGGATCTGGTGTCGATGGGCACGCTGATCGCCTTTGCCGCCGTCTGCATCGGCGTGTTGATCCTGCGGTGCACGCTACCCGACGCGCCACGCACGTTCCGCGTGCCGTGGGCACCGCTGACCTGCGTCCTCGGCGTGCTCAGCTGCATACTCTTGATCAGCACGATGAGCTGGTACAACTGGACGCTGATGCTGGTCTGGACCGTGATCGGTTTTGGCATCTACTTCGGCTACGGCTACCGCCACAGCAGGGTGCGCGCAGCGCAAGGAGCCGGCTGATTGCGTCCAGCGTCGCGGCTCTATTCGACTTGCGGCGTCGGCGTATCCAGACCAGGAAGCTCTGCATGCGCGTGTTCGACGAGTGCATCCGGCAGGCTTTTTGCGGCGCGCGCGCCCAGTTCGCGCAATTTTTCCACGCTCCCGACCAGGTTGCCACGACCACTGACCAGCTTGCTGCGGGCACTGGATAGCGCGACGCGCGCCGCGTCGAGCTTGTGCCTGGCGTCTTCGATGTTCTCCACGAAGCCGACAAACTTGTCGTAGAGCTTGCCGGCACGGTCAGCAATCTCGAACGCATTGCGATTGCGATCATCGAAGCGCCACAGCGTCGACACCGTACGCAGCGTCGCCAGAAGGGTCGAAGTGGTGACGATGACGACCTGCTTGTCCAGTGCAAACTCATGCAACGCATCGTCGTGGTGCGACGCCTCGATGAATGCCGCCTCGACCGGCACGAACATCAACACAAATTCCAGGCTGTTCATTCCCGGCAGCTCGCTGTAGCGGCGCTCACCAAGTTGCTTGACGTGGGTACGCATCGAAGCGACATGCGCGTGCATGTGTGAAACGCGTTCACCCTCGTCGACCGCTGAGCAATAACGTTCGTAGGCCGTCAGCGACACCTTCGCGTCGATGATCAGGTCGCGACCTTCCGGCAGATGCACGATCACGTCGGGTCGTGGACGCCCGCCGTCTTCGTCGCGCAGACCGATCTGTGCGTCGTATTCGCGTCCCTTCTGCAGGCCCGAGGCTTCCAGCAAGCGCTCCAGAACCAGTTCGCCCCAAGCGCCCTGGGTCTTGCTCTCGCCTTTCAGCGCACGGGTGAGATTGATTGCATCCTCGCTGATGCGCTGATTCAGATTCTTCAGCGAATCGATTTCCACCTTGAGCAGCTGGCGCTCGCGGCTTTCCTTGTCGTAGACCTCATCTACGCGCTTGCGGAACTCGCCGAGCTGTTCACGCAAAGGAGTGAGCAGCGTGCCGAGGTTCGTCTGATTCTGTTCGGTGAACTTCTTGCTTTTTTCCTCCAGCAGATCGTTCGCAAGCGATTTGAACTTGTCGGTAAATTCGTCGCGCACGCGTTCGAGCAGCGCGAGTTTTTCCTGCGCGGCCTGGTTCTGTTCCTGCAAGCGCGTTCCCAGCGCCGTGGCCTGTTGTTCGGCCCGCTGGCAGGCATCGTTCCAGTGCTTGGCATCCGAGCGCGCCGCGGCCAGATCGGTCTCGACCTGGGTCAGCCGTTCCAGACGGCCGGCCATCGACGCGCGCTCGGCGGATAAGTCAACCACGCGTTTGCGGTGATCAACCATTTCGCGGTTGAGCACATCATGTTCGGACTGTACGCGCCGTCTTGCTTCCAATGCGTTGTCGCGCTCGCCGGCCAACTGCGATACCTCGACATCGCGGCTGGAACGGCCAGAAACATGGGCGCGGCGCGCCAAAAGTAGCCAGCCGATGATCACACCGAGCACGAACGCGATCAGGCTCCACAACAGCACTTCATTCAAATTGGCCGGCACGACCTACCCCACCCTGTGTCGAAACTGGTGCTGATTGTGGCAGGGTAAGGTCGCAGTTGGCGAGATGACCGCAAAAAATCCGTGCTGCTTGACGACCCCGCGCTGGCGGTTGACCATACGGCGCTACGCCGAGCCGGTTGTTTGATCATGCATGTCGGAAACCTCATCTGCGCCACGATTCTCGTCTGCATTGCGTCCAGCGCCACGGCCGATGATGCTGCCGCCGAGAGGTGTCCGAAATTGCCGGCGAACAGCGGATTCACCTGGACATATCAGCGTGGCCCCGACTTCGGCGTCTGCTACGCTGGGAAAGCGGGCGATTCCACGCAGGTGATCGGCGTGTATGCCGGCTTCGCTCCGGATTTTCAGCCTGATCCGAAGAAAATAATTCGCCGGGGGAAGATCGGCACCGACGATGTTCAGTGGTACAGGAAGCAAACAATGGACAAGCAATTCAAGGTCGGCGCCGAAACGCTGTATTCGCGCGGACAGGCCATCAATCACATCTGGGTACTCGCCCAGGACGAACAATCCCTCTCCGCCTTGATATCGCTGTCTGAATCGTTGACCTTTGCGAACGCGAAGTGACTTCCCACTGATGACCTACAGCTCCGCAAACCTGACCGCCTGCGCCCTGGCCATCGCCGCCGCCGGACGCAAACTCGGCGCGCAGGGTCTGACACCGGCCACAAGCAGCAATTTCTCCATGCGCCTGGACGACACCCATGCCGCGATCACGATTTCCGGGCGCGACAAGGGCACGCTGACGCCAGATGTCATCATGGTCATCGACCTGCAGGGACGCGCAGTCGCTACGACGGCGCGCCCGTCGGCGGAAACCCTGTTGCACACTCAGCTCTACCGCTGTTTTTCCGAAGCCAACGCCGTTCTGCATACCCATTCGCGTACTCAGACGGTGGCATCGCGCCTGTTCGCCAGTGCCGGGGTCATCCGTTTCGACGGTTATGAGTTGCAAAAGGCGATTGCCGGACATACATCGCATGAGGAAGCGATCGAGTTGCCGGTATTTGCGAATACTCAGGACATGCCTGAGCTGGTCGAGCGGGTGGATGCATGGATTCGGGCGGATAAGCCGCTATATGGTTATCTGATCGATGGCCACGGTATCTACACCTGGGGCCGCGACATGGCCGAAGCCGAGCGCCATATCGAGGCTTTCGAGTTTTTGCTGGGCTGCGAACTGGATTTAAGGAGACTGAGGACATGAGTGGCTTGCGCATTTATTCCGACAACAACAGCGGCGCGCTCAAGTCGACGGACAATCATGCCGAGATCGCGCGTGAACTCGGCGCGGTTGGCGTGCGCTTCGAGCGCTGGGAGGCTTCCAAGCCCGTGGTTCCCGGTGCGAGTCAGGACGAGGTCATCGCCGCGTATCGAACCGACATCGAGCGCCTGCAGCGCGATCAAGGCTACCAGGCGGTCGATGTGATCAGCCTGACGCCGGATCACCCGGATCGCGCCACGCTGCGCGCCAAATTCCTCAACGAGCATACGCATTCGGAAGACGAGGTGCGTTTCTTCGTCGCCGGGCGCGGCCAGTTCACCTTGCATATCGGCGAAAAGGTCTATGAAGTGCTGTGCGAACAGGGCGACCTGATCGGTGTGCCCGACAACACGCGCCATTGGTTCGACATGAGCGAGAGCCCCTACTTCATCGCCATCCGCCTGTTCACGAACAAGGACGGCTGGGTCGCCAACTTCACCGGCAGCGACATCGCCGAACGCTTTCCGCGCCTTCCTGCTGAGTCGATCGCCGCATGAACTATCTGGATGAATCCCTCGGGCCCGATGAGAAGATCATCGCGCGTTTCGACTTGCACTGGACAGCCAAGGGCTGGCTGATTCTCGGCATCATCCTGATCCCGGTCGTGATCGGCATTTTCATTACGCTCTACGAATGGATGCGCCTGCGCGCCATCGAACTCGGCGTGACCTCGCACCGCGTGGTGCGCAAGACCGGCATCATCAGTCGCGAAACCGAGGAAATCCGGCTTTCGGCGATCGAGACCGTCGACTTGCACCAGACGACCTGGGGCCGTCTGCTCGGCTTCGGCGATGTGCGCGTGACCGGGCGCGGCGAAAGCAGCCTTGTGTTTTCGCGTATCGCCGATCCGGTTGCGGTCAAGCGCGCGATCGAGGCCGCGTATGCAGCAAACGTCGAGCGCGGCGCGCCAGCGCAGAACAAATGATTCGGGCAATCCTCACCGATATCGAAGGCACGACCAGTTCGATCAGTTTCGTCAAGGATGTGCTATTTCCCTACGCGCGCAAGCGGCTTCCTGCGTTCATCCAGACGCATGCGGACACACCCGAGGTACAGCACTGGCTGCACGAGGCGGCAAAGGAAGAGGGACTGGTGTCGGCCTCGCAACAGGAAGTCATCGACTTGCTGCAGCGCTGGATCGATGAAGACCGCAAGGCCACGGCGTTGAAGGCCTTGCAAGGCATGATCTGGGACGAGGGTTATCGCGACGGCGAATTCCGTGCCCATGTCTATGCCGAGGTTGCACCAAAATTGGAGGAGTGGAAAAAGCAAGGAGTGGATTTGTACGTTTATTCCTCCGGTTCGGTCGCTGCACAGAAATTGTTTTTTGCGCATAGCGACGCCGGCGACTTGACGCCGCTGTTTTCCGCCTACTTTGACACCGAAACCGGACCCAAACGCGACGCCGGCTCCTACCAGCGCATCGTCGCTGCGATCGGCACGCCGGCCGCGGACGTTTTGTTTCTTTCCGACGTGAGCGAAGAACTGGACGCCGCGCGCAGCGCGGGACTGCGCACAACGCTGGTCGCGCGCGCGCCTGCGGTTTGCCCGGCGCAAGTCAGCCACCGCTGCGTCGCGGATTTCGACGCCATCGAGCTGGCCTAAGGTGCGGCCTCGCGATCGCAATGCCAACAACGACTAGCATTCGCCGCCTGCTGGCAATAAGTTTTGTTCTCGCCTTCATCCTTGGGGCGGTAGGCGCCGTCTTTCTGCTACGCCTTCCGGTTCTTTCGCTGGCGGAAAAAATCACCGCAGCGGAAACCAAGCTGGGCGAGACTGAAGACGCCGATTCGGACACGAATGACGGCTCCAATGCCTGGCCGGCAGAGATGGGAACGCCGGAACAGGTCATGTATGCGCAACCGCGGCTAATGGAAGCGGCGCTGAAGCAGGTCGTGCCGCGGCATGCGGACAAGCCAAACCTGTACCTGATTGGCTTTGCCGGCGATGGCGATGAAAACGTGTTTCGCAACGAAGTGGAATTTGTCGACCGCCAATTCAGCGAGCGCTTCGACAGCGCCGGGCATACCGTGCAGCTGATCAACAACCCGGCCACGCTCGAGCAGCACCCGCTGGCCAGCCTGACGAATCTGCAAACAGCGGTAGATGCCGTCGCCCGCAGGATGAATACCGACCAAGACATCCTGCTGCTGTTCTTGACGAGCCATGGCTCACGCGAGCACGAACTCTATGTTGGCCTGGATCCCCTGCCACTGGATCAGATAGCGCCCTCGGATCTGTCTGAGCTCTTGGCAAAGTCGAAAATCCGCTACAAGGTCATCGTGATCTCGGCGTGTTACTCGGGCGGTTTTATCGACGCGCTCAAGGATGACACCTCGATGGTGATCACGGCCGCACGCGAAGATCGCACATCGTTCGGCTGTGGCACCAAATCCGACATCACGAACTTCGGTCGCGCATTCTTTGCGGAAGGTCTTAACCACAACGATACTTTTACCGGCGCGTTCGCCGAAGCCGCGCGCCTGATCGATGCCTGGGAAACCCGCGATGACGACGAACACTCGTTCCCGCAGTTGATCACGACAGCGCAGATCGAAGCGCATTTGCAGCAGTGGCGCCGCGGCATCCGTCTGGGGCCACCGGTCAAGTTCACGCCGCTGCCAACTGAAACCGATGGCGCCTCACTTACCGCAGGCACAATGGCGCAGTAATACAGTGCACTACGCCGATTCAGCTGCCAGCACCACGCGGTTGCGGCCTTCGGCTTTGGCGACGTAGAGCGCGCGGTCGGCGCAGCGGATGAAGTCCGACGGCTTCATGCGAACACCAGGTTTCAGAGTCGCCACACCGATACTCGCCGTAATCTGTTCGCTGGCACGTGCAAAGCGGTGTGGTAGCGCCAGTTCCGCCAGTGCGTCCTGCAACTGGTCAGCGCAGCGCAACGCCTTGGCCGCATCCGTGCGCGGCAACAGCACGCCAAATTCTTCGCCGCCATAGCGTGCGACCAGCGCATTCGGGCGCTTGATCGCAGAGCTCAGTGCCGCAGCGATACGCTTCAGACAATCATCGCCCGCAAGGTGACCATAACCGTCGTTATAGGCCTTGAAGTCGTCGATGTCGAGCAGCAGCAGGGACAGCTCGGTGCGATGTCGCAACGCGTGCCGCCATTCGCTACGCAGGCCGCTATCGAAGCGGCGCCTATTCGCAATGCCCGTCAACCCATCACTATTGGACAAGCGCTGCAAGGTATCGTTTGCTTCACGCAGCTTCGCGTTCGCCTGTTCCAGCGCCGCAGACTTTTCCGCCACCTCGCTGACAATTTCCGACAGACGCTGGTTGGTGCTGACCAGATGGATCGCCCCAGTGACTTGCGCAGCAAGCGCATCGAGCATTACCCGGTTTTCTTCGGAGAACGATTCGGCACTGCTGCTCTCCATGTCGAAAAGGCCGAGCAGGCGATCCTGAAAACGGATCGGTACTACATATTCGCTGCGTACCTCGGGATTGCCCATGACGTAGTCCGGATCGTTGCGCACGTCCGCGACAAACTGGGTCGTGCCGGTGCGGAAAGCACGCCCGATCAAACCCACGTCCACCGGCCACACCGGCATGACTTGTCCGTTCAGCGTCGAATGTCCGGCTTCGGCCTTCAGCATCAGTTTCGTTCGTGTCTCATCCACCAGCAGGATGGAACATAGTTCCAGATGAAATCGCCGGCGCACGAAAACCAGGATGCGCTCCAGTGCGTCGTCGAGGTTGCCAGCCTCGACCGCAGTCCGCAGCAGGTTGCTCATCATCCCGAGCAAATCGACACGCCGGCGCAGATCCTGATTCAGGCGCGCGGCGGCAATCGCGCCGGCGACCTGCTCGGCGACGGTTTCCAGCAAGGGCAGGCGATCGTGAAACGCATTGACCTTGCGGCTCTCGGCATTGATGACGGCGACGACTCGGCCGTCATGCATCACCGGCACGCACAATTCCGAACGCGCACCGCCCAGGATTTCCACGTAATTGGGATGCTTGTGCGTATCGGCAATCAGCATCGCGCGACCGGCGGCCGCCACTTCGCCCACCACGCCGATACCAATCGGTCGCGTGTAGCCAACCTCGATCGCGCTGGGAGCGTCGCATTCCACGGCTTCGCACACAAAGCTGTGCGTGTGCAGATCCAGACCGGAACAATCAACCAATTCGCAATGCAGGTGCTGCTTCAAAGCCTGCACGATACGTTGCAGCATTGGCCGCAAGTCCATGTAGCGCAGGGCGATGTGGGCAATATCAGTGACTAACGCAAGGTCGGAAGCCTCGCGCAGTTCACGCACCTGGCCCGCTTCGCTGTGCATCCGGCTTCCCCTCCGGTCAGCCGTTGCCAGATTGATCCTGCGCCGCTCCGGCGTCAAGTTTGCGGGTTTTCTGAGCCATCAAGGCCGTCAAGACGAGGCTATGAATGCGCTGCGAGCGGCCACCGCCGTGTCCGGAAAGTCGCAGAATAGCGCATCTACTCCCATGGCGAACGCGGCTTCGAGCTCGGCGTGCACGGTCGCAAACGGCGCCGTGGAGTGGTCGTCGCGGAACGTCCACGCGTGTACTTGCAGGCCGTGTGCGTGGGCCGCGGCAACCAGGCCGGACGCCTCGCCGGTCTGGTCCCAGAGCAGGTGTTTGCCGGGCGCGACGCCGCCTGCCCAGCGCGCCAACTCCCGCAGCAGCGCGTCGCGCTCGCCGAGATCTGCCGGCACGCTGTCGAGCAGCCCGAAGCACGGGTTGCCACAACGTTCATGCGCCAGGCGCAGTACGCCATGGTTGAAACATTGCAGCCATATCGGCGATGTCGGCCCGAGCAGATTGCGCGCAGCTAGTTCCGTATGCAGCGCGGCAACCGGGTCCCACCCAAGTGCGATGAAGTATTCGGGGTTCTTGAGTTCGGGATACAGGCTAAGGTTGCTGCTGTATTGCGCTGTGAGCGACATCAGCAAGTCCAGCACCATGGAAAAGCGTGGCACGACAAGGCGGCCGTCGTACAGATTGCCGCGTTGTGGAAAAGGCTGCGTCGCGCGCAGACTGTCCAGTTCAGTCGCGGTGAAGTCGCCGATCCACCAATCGCTCACGCCCGCAATTTCGCGTTTGCGTGAAGCCAATTCCGGCCGCGCGGCAATATCAGTGCTGCGTGCAAGACCCAAGTCATGGCGCGCAAACAACACGCCGTCGCGGCTCATCAACAGATCTGGCTCAAGCACATCAGCGCCCTGTGCCGCCGCCAACGCGTAGCCATCCAGCGTGTGCTCAGGGCGATAGCCGCTCGCACCGCGGTGGGCGATGATTCGCGACGGCAGCCGATTCAAGGTGTTCCATTGCGACACGGGCAGATCCCGGCGAAGCGATTTCAATTCACGATTTGTTTGCAGGGTGCCGCAAGCGCAAGGTTTCCACGACAGCATCAAGATCGAGCTTGCGCGCACGCAGCAGGATGAGCAGATGATAGATCAAGTCGGCGCTCTCGCCGAGCAAGCCAGCATCATCCTCGGCAACTGCCGCCAACGCCGTCTCCACACCCTCCTCGCCCACTTTCTGCGCAATCCGGCGCACGCCTTGCTCGAACAGCCGCCTCGTATAGCTGCCTGCGGGCCGTTCGCGTTCACGCTGAGCAATCAATGCGTCGAGGACCGAAAGAAACGCGAGCGGTGGCGCGGCGGCCTCGCCGAAGCAACTGGCGGTGCCCAGATGGCAGGTCGGTCCTTGCGGATCGGCGAGCACCAGAATCGTGTCGTTGTCGCAGTCGGCGTGCAACGACTTCAGCGTCAGGTAATTCCCAGAGCTCTCACCCTTGGTCCACAGGCGCTGTTTGCTGCGGCTGAAAAATGTCACTTTGCCGCTTTTTTGCGTTTGCGCCAGTGCGTCCGCATTCATGTAGCCAAGCATCAGCACGACCCCGCTGTGCCAGTGCTGCACAATCGCCGGCAGCAGGCCGTCGCCTTTCACCCAATCGAGATTTGCAGAATCAAAAGCGTTCATATGCGCACCTGGATGGCGTTGTCGGCGAGATAGCGCTTGAGCTCAGGAATCGCGATCGCGCCTGAATGGAAAACACTTGCCGCCAATGCGCCATCCGCGTCGGCGACGCGAAACACATCGCGGAAGTGCTCCGGTGCGCCGGCACCACCGGAGCCGATCAGAGGCACATGGCAAACCGCGCGCACCGCAGCGAGTTGTTCCAGGTCGTAACCTTCGCGCACGCCGTCACTGCCCATGCAATTCAGCACGATTTCACCGGCGCCGCGGCGCTGCGCCTCCACGGCCCATTGCAGAGTACTTCGCGGCAACGCGCGCGTGAGCACCGGATCGCCGCTGTACTGGCGCACGCGCCATTGCCCATCTGCGTCACGCAAGCTGTCGATGCCGACGACCACGCACTGAACGCCAAAAGCCGCAGCCAGTTCATCGATCAGTTCAGGGCGTTCCAGCGCTGGCGAATTCACCGAGATCTTGTCCGCGCCCGCGTACAGCACGCCTCTGGCTTCATCGACGCTGCGGATGCCACCGGCGACGCAAAATGGAATGTCCAGGATGCGTGCGATGCGATCGACCCAGGCGCAATCGACCGTGCGTCCTTGCGGGCTTGCGGATATATCGTAGAACACCAGCTCGTCGGCACCGGCATCGCGATACTTTTGCGCAAATTCCACAATATCGCCCATCACGACGTGCTCGCGGAAGCGCACGCCCTTGACGACCTTTCCGTCTTTGACGTCGAGACAGGGAATGATGCGACGGCTCAGCACGACAACGCCTCGGCCAGAGTCATTCGCCCCTCGAGCAGGCTGCGGCCGAGGACCACGCCGGAAACTCCGAGCACTCGCAATGCGAGGATATCGCTCGTATCGCGCACGCCACCGGAGGCTTGGATCGACAGCGTCGGCGCGATCCGCATAAGGTGTTCGTAGAGTTCCACATTCGGACCATTGAGCATACCGTCGCAGGCGATATCCGTGCAGAGCAGGTGCGCGGCACCGCTATTGGCGTAGTGTGGCGCCAGTTCGTCGAGCGTGCGCGTCGACGCTGAGGTCCAGCCGCGCACCGGCAGCGTCCAGTTACCCTCGCCGGCCAGACGCGTATCCAGCGCGATGCAGATGCGCTCGGCGCCATGCCGGACAATCCACTTTTCCACTTTGTCCGGATCGGACACGGCCACGCTGCCGACGACAACACGCGTCACACCGGCGTCGAAGAGGCGGTTCACGTCGTCCTCGTCGCGCACCCCGCCCCCGGCCTGCAGCGCAAGTCCGCTGTGGGCGATCGAAGCAATGACGCGCAGATTGTGCAGATAGCCGGCGCGAGCGCCGTCCAGATCGACAACATGCAGCCAGCGCGCGCCGGCTGCCAGGTATTCGCACGCCAGTTGTAACGGATCGACCGGATACTGCGTCTGGCGCTCATAGTCACCCTGGGCCAGGCGTACGACGCGGCCCTGACGCAGATCGATGGCGGGAATGATGTTCATGCCTGCAGCGCCAGGAAGTTCTGCAGCATCTGTGCGCCAGCCGGACCGGAGCGCTCGGGATGAAACTGCATGCCATAGAAGTTCCGGTACTGCACTACGGCGGAGAATGGCGCGCCATACTCTGTGCTCGCCAGCGTGTGACTCGAAGTCGGCGCCGCATAACTGTGCACGAAGTACACGTGGCAGCCAGGTTCAATGGCGGCAAACAATTCGCTGTCGCGCTCCAGGCGCAGCGTATTCCAGCCCATGTGTGGAATGCGCAAATTGTTTTCTTGTGGAAAATGCCGCAGCGTGCTTGGAATCAGGCCCAGGCATCGTGTGTCGCTCTCCTCGGAGCGCTCGAACAACAGCTGCATGCCCAGGCACACGCCAAGCACGGGCTGGGTCAGTCCGACAATCGTCTGCGTCAGTCCGGCCTCGTGCAGACGCCGCATGCCGGGCGCGGCGGCGCCGACGCCGGGCAGGATGACGTGGGTCGCGGCGCCGATGCGCTGGGCGTCCGCACTGAGTTGCGCTTCGACGCCCAGGCGCAGCAATGCATAGCGCAGCGAACCGATATTGCTGCCGCCGGCGTCGACCAACACGACGTCAGGTTTCGATGCCGCCGTCTTCACAACACGCCCTTGGTACTCGGCAGCTCGTCCCCTTGCCGCCGCAATGCCTGACGCAACGCGCGTGCGATTGCTTTGAAGCAGGCCTCGACCATGTGGTGCGCATTGTCGCCACGCACGGCCAGATGCAGGTTTGCGCCCAGGCTGTCGCACAGTGAACGAAAAAAATGCGGCACAAGTTCCGTCGGCAGGTCGCCCACTTTTTCGCGCGGAAAGTTACCATCGAAGACGAAATATGCACGCCCTGACAGGTCCAGTGCCGCGCGCGCCAGCGATTCATCCATCGGCAGTGTGACTGCGTAGACTTCCCCTGCCCGTTCGGATTCGACGCCGGAACCGTATCGCCCGATGCCGCGTTTGTCACCCAGCGCCTGACGGATAGCGCTGCCAAGCGCCAATGCGCAATCTTCCACAATGTGGTGCTCGTCGACATGCGCATCGCCGGCACAGTTCAGGCTCAGCGCGAAACCGCCGTGTTTGCCGAGCTGCTCCAACATGTGGTTGAAGAATCCGAGCCCGGTCGCGATAGTTGGCGCCGCAGCGCTATCCAGGTCGACGCGAACGCGGATTCTGGTTTCCTTTGTATTGCGTTCGATCTCGCCCGTCCGCGGCGCATCGCACAGCGCATGCGCGATTGCTTCCCAGTTGCAATCGGCACCCAGACGGAAACCACGCACGCCAAGATTCGCCGCAAAGTGCAGATCGGTTTCACGGTCGCCGATCACGGCCGAACCCGCACGGGTCCAACCGTCGTCGGCCAGATAGTGCCGCATCATGCCGACGCCGGGTTTGCGCGTATCCCTACCCTCGTGCGCAAAACTGGGATCGACAAGAATCTCCCGAAAGACGATGCCCTGTGAGCGCAGTATTTCCAGCAGAAGGTTTTGCGGGCCATCGAAATTTTCCCGCGAAAAACTCTCCGTGCCCAAACCATCCTGATTCGTCACCATCACCAGTTCATACCCGGCGCTGATGCATCGGCGCAATGCGGCGATCACACCATCGACGAGGGCGAACTTTTCGTAGCGATCGATTTGTTCATCCGCCGGCTCGACCAGCAGGGTGCCGTCGCGATCGATGAACAACAATTTGCACGTGCTCATGTCACCGCCTCGCGCGCAACCAACGCCGATACGAGAATCGCGTTTTCCTCCGGAGTACCGATGCTGATGCGCAGGCAGTCTGCCAGACCGGGATAAGCGCCGACGTCGCGGACCACGATGCCGCGGTCGAGCAGGCTGTGGTACACCGCCGCGGCGTTGTCAAAACGCACGCACAAGAAGTTTGCCCTTGAAGGCAGTACGGCCCGCACGCCGGGAAGCACTGCGAGCACCTTGGCAAGTTGCTCGCGTTCGCACACGCTGATGCCGACATGCGCGGTAGCTTCCTCGCGGGCCGCCGGCGCCAATGCTGCCAGCGCCGCTTCCACGCAAGGCAACGGCAATGGATAAGGCGCCTGGATGCGGCGCAATAGCGCAATGACGTCGGCCGCGGCGATGAGCGCACCGATGCGGGCGCCGGCAAGTGCGTAGGCTTTGGACAACGTGCGCAAGACTGCGACATTTGTACACTGCGGCAAAAGCGACGTCACGCTGACGTCGCCGGCGAACTCCACGTAGGCCTCATCGACGACGACGAGCGCGCGGCCAGTCAGTTCCGCGGCGATGCGTTTCACTACGTCGAGCGATAGCGTGCCACCGGTCGGATTGTTCGGGGAGCACAGGAACACCAGCTGGGTCTGCGGGGTCACAGCGGCGAGCAACGCGTCGGCGTCCAGACAAAACTCGTGCGTCAACGGCACCTCGATCACCCCGGCTCCCTGAATGCGCGCGCTCACCGCGTACATGCCGAATGTCGGCGGGCAGATCGCGATCGCGTCTTTGCCGGCAGCGCAAAACGCGCGTACCAGCAGGTCGATCGCTTCGTCGCTGCCCCGCGCGACCAGCAGCTGGGCCGGATCGACGCCATACAGTTGCGCCATGCGCGCGACCAGCTCGGCGGGCTGCGGGTCCGGATAGCGATTGAGTCCTGCTGCCGCGGTCGCCGGCCACGGGGATTCGTTTGCGTTCAGCAGCACGCCACCGCCGCTCGCCTCCATCCGCGCGGAGGAATACGGTTGCAGCGCGCGGATTTCGGGCCGCGCTATCGAGACGATGCTCATGCGACTTGTCTCAGTCTTTCAAGCCGCAGTGTCACCGCGCGCTCGTGTGCGTGCAGGCCTTCGGCGCGTGCTAGCGTTGCCGCGCAAGGACCGATGCCGGCGAGACCGGCCGGGGTTAATTCCTGCACCGTGATCTGTTTGAGGAAACTCGCAACCGAGACGCCGCTCCAGGCGCGTGCGTGACCGTACGTCGGCAGCACGTGATTCGTACCGCTGCAATAGTCGCCAGCCGTCTCCGGCGACCAGGCACCGAGAAATACCGAGCCGGCATTTTCCACCTTTTCCAGCCAGCGCTGCGGCGCAGCAACATTCAGAATCAGATGTTCGGGGGCGTAGTCGTTGCTGATCGCGATCGCTTCAGCCAGGCAGGATGCAAGGATAAGCCGACCGTGCCGCAACGCAGCGCCGGCAATGGCCGCGCGCGGCAGCGAAGCGAGCTGTTCGCGCACTGCATTGGATGCCGCAACCAGCAATTGACGGTCATCGGAAATCAACACGGCCTGTGAGTCCGGGCCGTGTTCGGCTTGCGCCAGCAGATCCGCAGCGACGATTTCCGCATCGGCTGCCGAATCGGCGATCACCAGCACTTCGGAAGGTCCGGCCGGTAGATCGATGGCAGGTCCATCAATACTTTGGGCGACCTGACGCTTTGCTTCGGCGACCCAGGAATTGCCGGGGCCGAAAATCTTGTCGCACCTGGAAACCGACTCCGTGCCGAAGGCCAGCGCGGCAATCGCCTGCGCACCGCCGAGCTTGAGCACACGCGTGATCCCGCACAACGCCGCCGCGTAGAGCACCCCCGGGTCGCACTGGCCTTCAGCGTTGGGCGGAGTACACAAAGTAACTTGTGGACATTGCGCGATCTGCGCCGGTACGCCCAGCATCAGCGCTGTGGACGGCAACGGCGCGCTGCCAGCGGGGACGTACAGCCCGACCCGCGTGATCGGCCGCAGCACGCGCTCACAGACCACACCCGGCGCCGTCTGCACGCGCCGGGCTTGCGGTGCGGTGGCGCGGTGAAACAGCTCGATGCGCGCGCTTGCCTCCTCGATCGCCCGCGCCACCGCAGGGTCAAGTTGCGTCCGCGCCGCAGCAAATTCGTCCGCTGTCACGGCGAAATCGGCCAATTCGCAGCCATCGAAACGGCGCGTCAACGCACGCAGCGCCGAGTCGCCGTCGGCACGCACCTGCGCGATGATCCGCGCTACTGTCGTTACAAGATTCTCGTCGCGTGTCTGCGGCGGGCGCTGCAAGAGTGCCTGACGCGCGTCCGCATCCAGCAAACTCCAATCGATGATATCCAGGGTGACGTTCATGCGAGCATCTTCTCGACCGGCAGCACCAGCAGGCGGGAGGCGCCGGCACGTTTCATTTCTTCCAGGTGCTGCCAGGTGATGCTGCCGTAGCACAGTGCCTGCAGGCTGACGTTGTCGGCGCTGCCTTCCAACGACGTGATCGTCGGCTCCTGGCCAACCGGCAACAGCCGCGTGATCGCAGGCAACGCGCTGCGCGCTGCATGCAGCAGGATCAATTTGGATTCGCGCACCTGGATCACGCCATCAATGCGTCGCAGCAACAGTTCGCGCAATTCGCCACGCTCGTCGGCGGGAATCGTCCCGGCTCCGATCAGCACGGCCTCGCTTTCGAGCACCATCGCCACTTCGCGCAGCTGGTTCGCCGCCAGGGTGGCACCGCTGGAGACAAGGTCGCAGATCGCGTCCGCCGTGCCGAGGCGTGGTGCGATTTCCACGGAACCGGACAACACCACGGTTTGCGCATCCACGCGGTTACGTTGCAGCCAGTCGCCCAGCAACGCCGGGTACGTGGTCGCAATGCGCATGCCAGCAAGGCTTTGTGGATTTGTATATTCTGCGTCCTGACCAACCGCGATGGCCAGCCGGCAGCGGCCGAAGCCGAGCGCGTATAATTCTTGCGCAGGCGGCCCGTTCGCCGCGGGTGCAGCAAGTATCTGCTCAGCCAGCACATTGCGCCCGACCACTCCAAGATCGCATACGCCCTGCGCGATGAGGCCCGGAATATCGTCGTCGCGCACGAGCAGAAGATCCACCGCGTGGTTCTCGCCGAAGCAGAACAATTTGTCACGGCTCTGGCGAAACTTGAGTCCGCACCGCGCCAGCAGGTCTTGCGAGGCGTCGGCGAGACGTCCGGACTTCTGTACCGCGATGCGCAGGCGCTCGCGTGGCGTGTCTGCGCTCATCGGCGTGCCCGCGCAGGAGCAGTGCGGCCGGAAGGTACCCGGTTCGATGCCGTCTTCTTGCCGGCACGCAGGGTCGGCACTGCATGGTGCGCGATGGCCGCCTGATAGCCGCCGTTGCCCTGGCTCAGGAAGCGTGCGACACGGCCAATGGTAGTGACGCTGACTGCGGTTCGATCGTGAATCTCCCGGTAGGCCGTGCCCTGCATCAGATACGGCACGACTCGCCAGCGGTCCACCAGCGCCTCAAGCTCTGCTGGCGTGCACAGATCGCGCAGGAAGGCGCGCATCTCGGCGACGCTTTCGAGCGCAAGCAAGGCTCGGCACAGGCTGTCGACAGGCGCTTCCGACGTGGGTTCCGGTTCAAGCGAACGGTGCTTCATAGTGTAATAGCGCGTTAGTACATTGGTGCAAAGGATAGCGACATCGCGCCGCGCTGTAAAGCGCCAGGGCGCGGCTCGGTCCGCCAGCATTCAGCTAGTGTTTTGCGAGGGATGCCAATGGGCGCACGGGGATCGCGCTGTGCGCCTTACCGCCCCATCGCGCACAGGTCGAAATGAGCTGCGGCCAGCGTTTCAACAGCGGCAATGCCGCCCGGCTTGCCCCGGGACTCATGGCGATGTGGGCATAGATCGACGCCAGACGGATGCGCGAGGCGAAGGCACGCCGCCAGGCCGAGGCATAACTGGTCGCGTCGTCGGCACCATCAACAAGCCGCTCGCACAGGAGAAAGGCCGACTGAATGGCCATGCTGATCCCTTCACCGAGAATCGGATGCGCTTCGCCAGCGGCATTGCCCACGGCGTAAACGCCTTTTTCGCGCGCCCCGTTCGTGCGCCGCGGATTGCCCATACGCGGCCAGATCGGACCCACGGCCAGCCAGGCGCCCTCGCGGTGCGCACCGCAAAGTGCCTCCCGCACGGCACGAATTTCGCGCTCAAGCATCGTCTGCACGACTTCTCCCGCGGTAACTCCACGATATTCCTCGCGCCAGCGCTGCAGGC
Source organism: Lysobacterales bacterium (assembly GCA_038244165.1). Classification (GTDB taxonomy): domain Bacteria; phylum Pseudomonadota; class Gammaproteobacteria; order Xanthomonadales; family Rhodanobacteraceae; genus Rudaea. The sequence continues at coordinate 62,532 of JBBRTT010000004.1, forward strand.
GATCGCGGCGCACGCAACAGGCCAATGTCAGCAGTCCATGGTCGCCTTGCACCATGCCGCCATAGCCTCCGGCGAACGCGAGCACCGGCAGCATGCCGCCCTCAAGAGACGCTGAAGAGAAATTCGCCTTGAACGCAAACAGATCCGAGGAGCGCGTGCGTCGCGGTCGGCCAGTATCGGCAAGCGGCCCGTGTTGCCAGGATCCGTGCGCGTCGATCAGAACATTGGCGTCGATCGATTGCGCCCCGCCCTCCGCATCAGTCACGCTGCATCGATGCACACCATCGACATGTTCGACGGATCGTACTGTGCACGGCTGCAGGACAACCGCACCGAGTTCGCACGCGCGATCCAGCAGCAGCGTATCCAGATGTTCGCGTCCGAGCGCGCGGCCCCACGGATACTCAGCGCCGACATCGTGTGCGAGTGACGGTAGCGCAGCCTGAATTGTCGTGTCGCCGTTGCACCAGGCGACGCGGCGCAATTCAGGTCCCGCGAGCGCGCGGAATTTTTCTCCGATGCCCAGCGTATCGAGCAGCGCCAGATTGCTCGCCGCAATGCACTCGCCGCAGACTTTGCGTCGCGGAAAATCCTGTTTCTCCACCAACGCGACCGACCACCCTGCTTTCGCCAGCAGGATCGCGCAGCTTGAACCGGCCACGCCGCCGCCAACGATGACTGCGTCATATCGCGCAGACATCAGCGCTTGTCCCGACGCTGCGCGACAAATCGATGCAGGAACAATCCGGCGGGTGCTTCGTCGGCAATCCATTCCGAATTGCGCGGCCAATGTTCGGAAATCTCCTGAGCGCGAAAGCCGGCATGCACGCTGGCAACGGCATCATGACGCGTTACGTCGTTGCAGCCCAACGCGGCGACGCAGCGGCTGCCGAGCAAGGCGAGGCGCGATCTGCGCGGCTCGCAACAGACGAACGCGCTCGCACGCGCGGCGATGGCCGCCAGCAAGCGCTTGATCTGCGCACTGTCGAAATGATGTACGAACAGATTGGCGATGATGATCTCATTCGATCTTCGAGGCGCCTCCTCCAGCCACGCAAACGCATCGGCACGCACAACTTCCACGGACCAGCCCACTTGCTCGATCACCGCTTGCGTCTCAGCTGCGACAACCGGCTGCAGATCGAGCAAGCCAACGCGCATGTCCGGCCAACGCGCCGCACGATCGCGTGCAAGCCGCGCCATCAGGCTACCGTCACCTGCGCCGAGCTCGACGAGATTCACTCCAATGCGATTGCGAAGCACAGCATCCAATGCGCTGCGCATCGTGCCCAAGGCGCCCATGATCCAGTTGATCCGGCGCAGGTCCGCACGCGAGCGGCGCGCGCGCGGATCGTCGGGCGGCAGCGTGTCTAGCCATTCGGGTTGGACATCGCGCGGAAAACCCTGGCGGCGTGTTGCAACGGACACTGCCATCACGCGACCTCCAGCAGCGCTCCATGGCAACTGAAGCCGGCGCCAAACGATGACATCCACCACAGCCCGCCAGGTGCGTCATCGTCCAACGCGGCGCGCAATACGAAGCACAGAAACGCGCTGCTCAGATTGCCGTATTCGCGCAGTGTCGCGGCGCTGTGAGTCAGATCGCCGGGAGACAGACCCAATTGTTCACTCAAGGCCAGCAGCACATCGCGACCGCCAGCGTGCCAGATCCATGTCTGGATATCGGCCTGGCTCAATCCCAGCGGGGTCAACACTTCCTGCATCACGCGTTGCGCCGACTTGGCCGCAAGCTGCGGCACGCGTCGCGTCAACACGTTGCGCAACAAACCTGCGCGATGTTCAAAACGCAGCGCTTCGCGCTCGGCCGGAAGCGTGAGCGAACCCGCGGTTTTCCACTCAATGCGGCGGTTGGACCGGTGCGGGTTTGCCGATAGCACGGTCGCGCCGGCGCCATCGCCAAACAATGCCGCACTGATCAGCACGCCCGGATCGTTGTCCAGATACATCGCCGCGCTGCTCACTTCGACACAGACTGACAGCACATGCTGCGCGCGCTTCGCAGCAATAAGGGTTTCGGCGATGCGCCAGTTCGGAACAGCTGCGGCACAGCCCTGACCCACCAGATCGTAAGCCTGCACGTTGGCGCGCAAGCCAAGTTGCTCGATCACGTAGCCCGACAGTGCCGGGCACAAGTAGCCGGTGCACGTGCTGACCACGACCGCATCGATCTCCGGTGCTGAAATCTGCGCATCGTCGAGCGCACGCCGGCATGCGGCCGACGCCAGCAGCGGCGCATTCTCGGTGAATCGCGCGAGCAGAACGTCGGGCGAGATGACGAACGCATCATCCAACGAATCGACGGCGAGCCAGCGCGCTTCGATGCCGTTGTCGCGCGTCAATATCGCCTCGGCGATCATGCGCGAACGCCGATCCAGGCGTTCGAACCAGGCGGAATCGCGAAAGGATTTCCAGCAGTCGGCTTTTGTGTAGCGCTGTGGGGGATTGGCTATACCAAGTCCATTGACGAACATTCTCACTCCCGACCTTCCGTGCGAATCAGCAACTACATTAAGACCACCCTGGCAACGCGATCCATTCATCGCATCTTGGATGCGACGCCAGTCGGAGCTCCACGCACAATGCATGCAATGGTCTTGTTTGCCAACTATCGCCAGCGTGACCAACGGGGCATTGACGGTTTGCTGCTGTAACGTTATAACATGACGGATGTAATCTCCGTAACCGCGCTCTTCTGCTGGAACTTTCATGCGTAAAATATTGATTACGCTTACATTATTGCTGGTAACCGTTACGAGTTTCGCCGCGCAACCGTCAACGCAACAACAACTACTCGATGACCTCAGCGCGCGCATCAAGGCACTGGAAACCAACGCACAGCAACTACGCGACCAAGCCGCTGCTGCGCTTGCCGCTGCCCAGGCGGCACAGCGCGAACTGGAAAGGATGAAGTCCGCGCAAGCCAACGCCAATGTTGCGGCTGTGTCAGCGCCGGCACAAGCCGCAGCACCGACTGGCGCCAATGGCAACGCGTTCAATCCCGGCATCGCGGTGATTCTGAACGGTCTGTACGCCTATCATTCGCGCAATCCCGACAACAGCGTGCGCGCCGGATTTCCCGGCACCGAGCCTATTCCCCGCGGGATTTCGCTTGGCGAAAGCGAGGTGTCGTTCGCTGCAAATATCGACGACAAGTTCTACGGGCAGCTGACCTTGTCGTACGACGACCAGGGCGATTCAGCGCACACCAGTATTGAAGAAGCCTATATCGATACCACTGCCCTGCCCGCCGGATTCACACTGCGCGCCGGGCGCTTCTTTTCCGACATCGGCTATCTCAACAGCCATCACGCGCACACGGACAACTTCGTCGATCGTCCCCTGGCTTACCAGGCATTGCTGGCCGGTCAGTACGGCGACGATGGCGTCCAGGGGCACTGGCTCGCGCCGACGGATTTCTACTTGTCGCTGGGTGGCGAACTTTTCCGCGGACAGAATTTCCCCACCGGCGGCGCTACGCACGCCGGCGTCGGCGCAAAGACAGCGTTCGTGCACGCCGGCGGCGACGTCGGCACCGAGAATTCATGGCTTGCCGGAGTTTCGGTTCTCAAGGCCAGCACGCGCAACGGTGCGGACGGTTTCGACGGCGATGAAACCTTGTATATCGCCGACGGCACCTGGAAGTGGGCGCCGCAGGGCAACACCAAGGATGGTGGCGTGACGGTGCGCAGCGAATATCTGGTTGACCGCCGCGATGGCGTCGTGGATCTGACCCAGCCGGTTTCCACCGCCGCGACCGATGTGTTCGGACTCGACTCTGCTGCGTTGAGCCAGCCCTGGGTCGGTACCCGTCGCGGGGCTTACATCGAGGGCATCTATCGCATCAACCGCACCTGGGATACCGGCTACCGCTTCGACAAGTTGTGGGCATCGGGCACCGGGCCGTTCGCGAGCGTGTTCGATCCCATGCGCCACAGCGTGATGCTGACCTGGCGCAACAGCGAATTCAGTCTGCTGCGTCTGCAATACAGCCACGACGAGCTCGGTCCCAATGAAACCGACAACGCGCTGTATCTGCAGTATCAAGTCAGCCTCGGCGCGCACGGCGCGCACAAATTCTAGGAATGCACAAATGAACAAACTATACTTTGTCGTGATCCTGCTGGCCGCTATGGTTTCACCGGCGCAGGCCCTGAACGTCTTCGCCTGCGAACCCGAATGGGGATCGCTGGTGCATGAACTGGCCGGCGACAGCGCAACAGTCGATGTCGCCACGACCGCATTGCAGGATGTCCACCAGATCGAAGCCAAGCCGAGCCTGATCGCGAAGATGCGTCGCGCGGATCTCGTCGTCTGCTCCGGCGCGGACCTGGAAATCGGCTGGCTGCCACAGTTGATCATGCAGTCAGGGAATTCGCGCGCCGGCTCTGGCGCTGGCTACTTCATGGCTGCCGACCAGATCGTCACGCTGGAGAAACCGAGCCAGCTCGATCGAGCTGCAGGCGATGTGCATCCGCAGGGCAATCCGCATTTCCAGATGGACCCCAATCGCGTGCTCGCCATCGCCAATGCGCTCGACGCGCGTCTGGCTGAGCTCGATGCGGCGCACGCCGCCGAATACAAACAACACCTCGCCGATTTCAGCACGCGCTGGCAAGCTGCAATCAAGGGCTGGGAAGCCAAGGCCGCACCGCTCAAGGGCAAGAAGGTCGTCGTGCATCACGGCAGCTGGATCTATCTGCTGCAATGGCTCGGCATCGAACAGATCGGCGCGCTCGAACCCAAGCCCGGTATCCCGCCGACCAGCGCGCATCTTTCCGGCCTGGTTGAAATCACCAAGAGTCAGGGCGCGTTCGCGATCCTGCGTGCGGCTTATCAAGATCCCAAAGCGGGCGACTGGCTCGCCGAGCGCACCGGTGTACCAGCAGTCACGTTGCCATTCACGGTGGGCGGCGATGCGCAGGCGAAAGATCTTTTCGGCCTGTTCGATTCCACCATCGACAAGTTGCTCGGAGCGCTGAAGTGAACTGGGACGGCCTGGATATCAGCATTCTCGGCCCGGCATGTCTGGCAGGACTGCTCGTGTTGTCCACGCACGTACCCCTCGGGCAGCAAGTGCTTTCACGTGGGATCATTTTCATCGACCTGGCGATCGCACAGATCGCGGGGCTCGGCGTGATCCTCGCGCAGTATTTCGGCATCGACGAACACAGCTACAGCGTGCAGGTCGCCGCAGCTGCCGCCGCGCTCGCCGGTGGTGCGCTTCTGACGATCACCGATCGGCGCTGGCCGCAGTACCAGGAGCCCTTGATCGGCACGTTGTTCGTGCTTGCCGCGACCGGCAGCCTGCTGTTGCTGGCCAACAATCCGCACGGCGGCGAACATCTGAAGGATCTGCTGGTCGGACAAATCCTCTTCGTGACCTTCCCCCAGCTGATTCCCGCGGCGCTGTTTTCGGCGCTGATCCTGGCGACATTGTGGCTGCGTCGCGGGATTCTTTCCGGCCCGCTGTTCTATGGATTGTTTGCGCTGGCGATCACCGCATCGGTGCAACTGGTCGGCGTGTATCTGGTATTCGCGAGCCTGATCGTGCCGGCACTGGCGACCGCTGGAATGCGCGGTGCGCAACGATTGCTGACGGCATACCTGATTGGTGCGCTCGGCTATGCCTCAGGCCTTTTCCTGTCGGCCGTGCTCGAGTTGCCGAGCGGCGCGTTGATCGTGTGGACGCTGGCGGGCTGCGGAATTCTCGCGCAAGCCATTCCGGCGGTGCGGCGCTCGCATCCTGCGCAGCACGGGACTGCGACACGGGCGAAAGTGACGGCTTGAATGTCTGCCACACCAGATCGAATGGCGCGTTCATCCGGGTCGCAGCAGTTTGCTCAGGCGACGACCAAATGACACGACAATAAGCCCACCGCCGACGGCGATAGCCGCGTGCATTGCCCAGAAACCAGCGGGCTGCATCTTCTCGTAGAAGCCGCCGATCCAGCCGATGAGCGTGTTCGAAACGAACAGGCTCATGTATGCAAAACCCATCAGTGTGGCGTTCACCTTGGCCGCTGCGGTGCGCGAGACCAGCGCAAGCAGCGTCGGCCAGTAGTAGAGAAACGAGATTCCCAGTCCGGCGCTATAGAGAAATGGCCAGATCGGATGAATCGGCGCGCCGTCGGACGCAACAATCGCGGCAACCAGTAACAGATTGCTGGCAGCGGCTATCCAGGCGCCGATGCCGATCTTGGCGAGCTCGTCAGGTTCGCGATTGCGTTTGGCCTGGCGATTCCAAAGCCAAAACAGCACCGGCACGCCGACTATGCTGAAAACCGAGTTGATCGACAGGTACCACGGGATCGGGATTTTGAGTCCGCCAATTTCAGGCGAGACATGCTGTTGAATCCAGATCGGGAACACGTTGTAGAGTTGATAGAAAGAGGTCGACTGGAAGACCGTGATGATCATCACGAAGATGAGCACATACACGATGCGCCAATCCCTTGCACTGAGTCGAACGCCTTCGAAGCTTTGTCGCTCCACCCTTGCCGGTAGATAACGGTACCCATATAGATACGTGGCAAGGCCGAGGAGCATGAAGATCGCGGCAATACCAAATCCGTAGCGCCAGCCATAGACCTGCGCGAGCAGACCGCAGAGCAACGGGCCAGCCACCGCCCCGACGTTGATTGCCGTACTGAAGATGATGAAACCGCGCGTGCGCCGCGTTTCGTCCTCGCGTGGATACAGAGCTCCCACCTGCGCCGCGATATTGCCCTTGAGGAAGCCGGAGCCGATGATGAGCAGCAGCAGAGCCAGCAGGAAAGATTCGTCGAAGGCCATGGCGATATGACCGGCGCTCATCGACAGCGCACCGATCACAACGGCATTGCGTTGTCCGATCCAGCGGTCGGCAACAATGCCGCCGAGGAGCGGCGTGAAGTACACAAATCCGGAATACAGACCGAAGATTTGCGAAGCAAGCGCCTGCGTGGAGAGCGGACCAAAAAGCGATTCCAGCACAGCACGTAATTGCAAAAATCCGCCAATGTTCTCGACATGCCCCGGCAACAACAACTGATTCACCATGAACAAGGCAAGCAGCGCCGTCATTCCGTAGTAGGAGAATCGCTCCCACGCTTCAGTAAAGGCGAGGTAGAAAAGACCTCGTGGGTGATCGGTGACGGGGTGGCCAGTGGCAGTCTTGTCGCCGTCCCTTTCCCCACTAGCTTTGATGGCGTTCAAGCTGACCCCCATTGAGCGGTGCCCGCACGAAGTTTACACAATACTTTGTGAATCACTGGCTCGCGAGACAGCCATTGGTGTGGCCGCCCTTGGTAGCTTCGTCTATTCTGCAGCGATGGCCACCAAGTCGGACGTGCGTCGAATCGCCCTCTCGCTTGCGCAAACGCGCGAGAAAGACGGCCACTTTGCGTTTGAGGTTTTGAACGGCCGGAAATACAAAGGCTTTGCCTGGGTGTGGATGGAGCGCATCGATCCGCGCAAGCCGCGCGTAGCGAATCCCGGCGTGCTGGCAATCCGAGTCGAGAACCTGGACGCAAAAGAAATCCTGCTTATGGCGAATCGGGAAAAGTTCTTCAACGAGCCGCACTACGAAGGATTCCCTGCTGTGCTGGTGCGTCTGAAAAAAATGGGTCGCACCGAGCTGCGCCAGCTGCTGACCCAGGGCTGGTACACACAAGCGCCCAAATCGTTGCGCGCGAAATTTGCAAAAGTTCCGCCGTAGATGCGCTGTGTCTGTGTTTTCGCGGTGTCATCTATGCTGGCGATCGTCAGCATCGATATACACGCACGTAGCGTCTGGCGCTGCCTGCGCGACGGCACCGTCAGCGTGGCAACCGCGCCCGAGCCCGGTTCGCAGTGCACGGTGAAAACGCTGGACGACAATTCACCACTGGTGCCGAACCTGTGGGGCGCAATGGGTGTAATCCACGGCACGCTCTACCAGCGCGAACAAGACGGCAAGTTGGTCTACAGCACGCGCAACCTGCCTGGTTCCACGAAGATGCAGGAGTTCACCGTCGCCACACCGGCCGAGTCTCCGGCGCACGTGGGCTTCGGCAAGATCGGCAAGCCTCAACTCGGCATCTTTCGTCGCGAGTTCGCCAGCGCGGCGAGCAAGACCGGAATCGACGAAGCCTGGTTGCGCTCCATTGCACATGCGGAGAGTTACTACGCGGCCGACGCCGTGTCGACGAAGGGCGCGAAGGGTGTGATGCAACTGATGCCGGATGTGATCAGAGATTACGGCGTCGCTGATCCGTTCTCGGCGAAACAATCGATACTCGCCGGTGCAAAATATCTGAAGGCGCTCGAGGCAAGCTATGAAGGCGATCGCATCCTCACCGCCGCCGCCTACAACGCCGGACCCGGCGCCGTCGCCCAGTACAGCGGCGTGCCACCGTATGCGGAGACGCGTGAATATGTCGCCAAGGTTAGCGCGTTGTACATGAGCTACCGCAAGGCGATGGGTCTGGCGCCGCGGTCCATGGGGCTGGCGCCGGCGCGCTGAGGGCCGCACTCGTTCGCCAATGGCAGTGGTGCTGCCGCGACCGGTCGGTCTCCGGCGGCGTTCGGACCCACGATCTCGTCACTCGTCGCAACCCGCCTTCTGCCCTACCCATCAATTGGAGAAACTCCGCGGCAACACATCGCCGAAGTTTTAAGTTGGGCCGTTCCCGGGTAACTGGAACTACCGGAGGTGCCCGCTTTTGAACGCGTCTTCTTGAAAATTCGGAGTTCGTGATATGCCAATCCTGAAACCAATGCACATCATCGCGGGACTGGTGGCGATCGCAGCGGGTGCGGTTGCGCTCTACGCAGTGAAAGGATCAACGCTGCATCGCCGCAGCGGGATGATCTTCGCCATCGCCATGCTGACGATGACCTCCAGTGCCGTGACGATGGCCGCGTTCCTGCGCCCAAACATCGGCAACGTCATTGCCGGCTTGCTGACTTTTTATCTGGTCAGCACGGGCCTGCTCACCATGACGCATTCGGTCGCAAGGGTGCGCGCGCTGCTGACCGGATTGCTGTTCATCGGACTGGCCGTCGGCGCGCTCGCGTACACAGTGGGGTCTGACGCCGTGCGCAACGCGAACGGCATGCTCGACGGAATTCCAGTGCAGCCAATTTTCGCGTTCGGCGCCTTCGGCATCCTTGGCGCGCTGCTGGATGTGCGCATGCTGTGGGCCGGCAGCATCGAAGGCAAGCACCGGCTGGCGCGGCATCTGTGGCGCATGGGTCTGGCCATGTGGATTGCCACAGCGTCGTTTTTTCTTGGCCAGCCGAAGGTATTTCCCGAGCCGCTGCGTCACGCCATCGGTGTGCGCGCAATTCCTGTTTTGCTGGTTTTGGCGGTCGTGCTGTATTGGCTGGCACGCGTCTTCCTCAAGCGCCATCCGCTGGCCACATGGCGAACGACAAAGCGCGTTGAACAACGCGGGCCACTGACGTCAGCCGTTGCCGAATGATGCCCAACGAGAATTCGGGCGGACGTTTGCGGCGGCGCGCGCGAAATTCGTCAGAATCCTCCGCCGTTGACGCGTCATCGGCGCAGTCGGCGGCCTGATTGGATTATCCTCATGCCATGTCTGATTCCGCTATCCCTGCAACGCCCCGTCGCCTGGCCGTCATGCTGAACTGGCGGCGCATGAAGTTCCCGCTTATCGCCTGCGCGCTGCTATTCCTGCTTATGGCGCCTGGCTGGCAGGCGTCGCGCGTCGTCCTGCTGTTGCGTTTGCTGTTCATCGCGCTGGTAGCGGTACTGGTCTTCGGCCTGCTCGAGCGCTGGCCTGCGCGTCTTCCGCGCTGGCTCGCTCGCTGGGTTCTGCAGGTTGCAGGCGTCGCGTTCGCGATGCCGTGGACCGTGGCACTGGCCTACACGCTGACGACGATCGGCCTGCATCCATCATGGATACACGACAAGGACCGTTTGATCGGCTACGGGACGATGACTTTCCTTGGCCTATTGATCGCACCGTGGATGGCGATCGCGGCGCTGCTGCGCCAGATCAAGGACGAAGCGCGCAACCAGGCGCTGGCTTTCGATCTGGAGCGCAGCGAACTGGAACGCACCGCGCTCAACGCGCGCCTGCGTCTGTTGCAGGCGCAGGTCGAACCGCATTTTCTGTTCAACACGCTGGCCAATGTGCGCGAGCTGGTGGAGTCGGGTTCACCGCAGGCCTCGAAAGTGCTCGGCAGCCTGATCGCCTATCTGCGCGCCGCGGTGCCGCGTCTGCACGAGCCGGCGACCACGATGGGACAAGAGATCGAGCTTGTGCGTGCGTACCTGGAGGTAATGCACATGCGCATTCCCGACCGCCTGCAGTTCACGATTCACACAGATGCAGCGGCGTTGGCGCTGATCTGCCCACCCATGACATTGTTGACGCTGGTCGAAAACGCGGTTCGCCACGGCATCGATCCCAGCGAAGAAGGCGGCCGCATCGACATTGACGTGCAATTGCGCGCCGATCGCTGCCTGGTGCAAGTCAGCGACACGGGCGTGGGCCTGCGCCAGACCGGCAACGGCCTCGGCACTGGCCTTTCGACCCTGCGCGAACGGCTGCAGCTGACCTTTGGCGGCGATGCGCAGCTGCGCGTGAGCGAGCGTGCTCCAAAAGGGATTTGTGCAGAAGTGGACTTTCCAGCACGCAGAGTGGCAACCTGATGCGCGAACGCCCGACCGCTCTGATCGCCGATGACGAGCCGCTGCTGCGCGAGGCGCTGACGCGCCAGCTGGCCCAGGTCTGGCCAGAACTCGAAGTGGTTGTGCAGGCGCGCAATGGCCGCGAGGCAATCAAGCAATTCGAGGCGCGCCGACCCGACATTTGTTTTCTCGACGTGCACATGCCGGGCGTGTCCGGTATCGAAGCGGCGCACCAGATCGGACGCCGCGCGCATCTGGTGTTCGTCACCGCCTACGACGACTACGCCGTGCAGGCCTTCGCCGAAGGCGTGCTCGACTATCTGGTGAAGCCGGTGGAGGCGGCGCGTCTGGCGGAAACGGTTGCGCGCCTGAAGGATCGCCTGCAGACGGCACGACCGGCATTGAATACCGAAGCGCTGCTGCAACAGCTCGCCGCGCAATTGCAACGCGGCACGGCCCCTGCTCCGCTGCGCTGGATTCGCGCCCAGGTCGGACAGACCTTGCGCCTGATTCCAGTCGACGAGATCGACTATTTGCGTTCCGACACCAAGTACACGTTGATCGCATGGCGCGGCGACGCCGGACAACCGGGCGAAGCGCTCGTCCGCATCGCGCTGAAGGACCTTGTTGCCCAGCTCGACCCCGCGCAGTTCGCCCAGGTCCACCGCTCGGTCGTGGTCAACCTTCGCGCCGTCAGCCACGTCACCCGTGGCGACAACGAAACCGCCGACATCCATCTGAAAGGCCGCAAGGAAGTGCTGCCGGTCAGCCGCAGTTACCTGCATTTGTTCCGGCAGATGTGAGAGACCGTGCGGCGCCCTATTGGGCGTGCTCTTTTTCGGCGACGCGCGTGTAGCTCACCGCTTCGCTTTCAGCGGTCGGTTCCGACGATGCAGCATCGTTGTCGACGTAGGTCTCTCCACGTTCAAACGTCTTGTCATCGTGCAACCTGATCCAGAACGCCTGCTGATGCGAATGTCCTTTCGCGTGCAGGTTGGTTCCATCGAGAAAACGAAACTGCCAGCGACCGTCTTTGTCGACGCCGGAATATTGCAGCCGCGGCTGGTTGCCCTGCGGGCAGTAGTGCGTCGCAAGCAATCGATCGGCGTCCAGTGCGTACAGGGTCATCGACTCACGCCCCGATCCCAGGGTCCAGGTTTCAACCAGCACCGAGCCCGCCGCCGTGAATCGATAAGCGACCGTGTGTGTGCCGCCGTTGTGAGCAGGGCCTGTCCAGGTTCCAACCAGGGTGCCGAGTTGCTTGAAGACCTCGCCTCCAGAAGGCTTGCCTTCGCAACGGGATTCGCTGTTGTGCAGCGCCAGCGCCAGGCTTGCGAGGAATATCCAGTGACGCATCGACAGAATCTCCGGCAGATGGAAGCGGAAGGCGCCTGCCGCGCAAAATAGCCGAATGGAAAACGTTTGCGAATTCCGTTTGCGCTGAGCCGAGAGCGAGGCAAGCCGAAGCGCGCGGTTCGAGCTCAGTTTGCCTCCAGCAGGACCCCGCTCGCCACCAGTTCGCATATCTGCTGTACGTCGCGATCCATGGCGCGATCGCGCGACATGAACTTAATAGTTTTGCGAATTGTGGAAAATGCCGCACGGACGCCGGCACCGGGGTGAAATTCGCCTTCGGCGGCAAGCGCCGCCATCAACGCTTTCGTCTCGCTCTCGAATTGAGCATAGTGCGCATGTCCGCTCGCCGGCGCGCCCGACACCTTGCCCGCCAGCGCGGACCAGTCGCCGCGTGAAGCCAGAGTGCGTGCGGCGTTGAGCATGTCCTGGCGATATTCCAGCGCCTGCGCCGCGGTATACAACTCCAGCGCGAGCACATGCGCCAGGTCTTCGGTCATGTCCAACACGTGGCGTGCCTCGTTCGCTCCCATCGATACGTGGTCTTCCGCGTTCGCGCTCGTCGGAATCGAGTACACCGAGGCCGGATGCGCACGCGTGGCCAGGTCGTTGACCAGGGCCGCAGCCGTGTACTGCACGATCATGAAGCCCGAGTCGGTCGCGTCCTCGTTGCCGATCAGAAACGCAGGCAAGCCGTCATTCGTCGCCGGATCGACCAGCTTGTTCAAGCGTCGCTCGGAAATCGATGCGAGCACGGGGATCGCCGCCTTGACGTAGCTCATCGCCAGCGCCAGCGGCATGCCGTGGAAGTGGCCGGCCGAGATAACCTGATCTTCGATGAAGATCGCATCGGCTGCTCCTGCGCTTCCTGCGCCCGCAGCGCTCGCACGTCCCTGTGCATCGGCTGCTCCTGCGCTTCCTGCGCCCGCAGCACTCGCACGTCCCTGTGCATCGGCTGCTCCTGCGCTTCCTGCGCCCGCAGCACTCGCACGTCCCTGTGCATCGGGAAAGATCAGCGGATTGTCGGTGACAGCATTCAATTCGATGTCGATCACGCGCTGCGCCTGCATCAAGGCGTCGCGCACGGCGCCGTGTACTTGTGGAATACAACGCAAACTGTACGAATCCTGCGGCTGATGTTTCTTGCCGCCCTTGAACGGCAGGAAACGCGCATAGAACGCCTGCCTGCCGTGGCGCTGCGACGGCGGCACGTAGTCCCAGCCGATGTCGAAGCGATGCGCCTGATCGACGGGATCACTCCAGGAATCGGCCAACCAGGTGCGAAAACGCGGCACCATGTGATAGGGAATGTCGGCGAGATTCGACCCGTGCAGCAGGCGCCGCAGATTTGCCGCGGTTTCGACCTGTCCCGGATGCGGACGCAGCGCGTGCACTTCGGCCTTGAATGCGGATGTGCGTCCGGCGAACGCATCGAGCGTCATCGCCGCGGCAAGATCAGCAGTCGAAAGCAGCGACTCCAGCCGGTCCAGCGCCAGCACTGCCGTCGCCAGCATCTGCGTCGTGCCGTTGTTGAGCGCAAGGCCCTCCTTGAACGACAGACGCACCGGCTGCAGTCCCGCGCGCTTCAGCGCCTCGGCGCCCGACATGCGCGAGCCTTGATGAAATGCCTCGCCCTGACCGAGCAGCACGTTGGCCAGGTGCGACAACGGCGCCAAGTCTCCGCTGGCGCCGACCGAACCCTTTTCCGGGATCACCGGAATCACATCGTGATTGAGCAGCTCGGCCAGCGCCTGCAGGGTACTGACGCGAATGCCGGAATGCCCGCGCATCAGCGTGTTGACGCGGATCGCAAGCATCGCCCGCACGACTTCCACAGCGAGCGGTTTGCCAACGCACACTGCGTGCGTGATCACAAGGTTGTGCTGCAACTCCTCCATCAGCGTGCCGTCGCGCGCCTCGGGGTTGCCGCCGGGCAGTTCATCGCGCGCGCGATGCGCGCCGAGCAATTTGTCGGCGTTGCTGCCAAAGCCCGTATTGACGCCGTAGATCGGTTCGCCACGTTGCACCTGGGCCGCGAGAAAATCCGCGGTGCGCTGCACCTTCACCAGTTGCGGCGCATCCAGTGCGATATGCGCACCGCGCGCGATGGCACCCACGTGCTCGCGGATAAGACTGTTGCCGTCGAGGGTGATGACCGCTGGTGTCATGACTTCATCACCTGGGCCTGTTCCAGCTCCACTCGCAGCACCTTGACCAGTTCCGCACGCGCCACTTCGAACTGGTCCTGCTTGCGCATGTCCTTGACCGAGATCACACCCTTGGCAATTTCATCCGGCCCGAGCACGAGCACAAAGCGGATGCCGGCGCGGTCGGCGTACTTGAACTGCCTGGCCAGCTTGCCCGGTTCCATCACCACTTCGGTGGGCAGGCCCGCGCTGCGCAAGTGATTGGCGAGGTCCAGATACGCGGGCATCTGCGCCTCGTCCATTTGCGTGACCAGCACCTTGACTGTGCTCTGTGCGGCGCCGAGCAATTTCGCCTCGCGCAACTGCCAGAACAGGCGCGTGACGCCGATGGAAATTCCGACGCCGGGCAATTGCGACTTTGTATAATTTGCCGCAAGGTTGTCGTAGCGCCCGCCGGAGCAAATCGAGCCGATCTGCGGATGTTCGTTGAGCGTGGTTTCGTAGACGGTGCCGGTGTAGTAGTCCAGGCCGCGGGCGATCGACAAGTTGATCGCGTAATGCGTATCCGGCACGCCGAAGGCCTTGATCAATTCCAGCGTCTCGCGTAGTTCGGCAATACCCTGATTGAAAGTGTCGCTGCCCTTGCCCAGTGCGTCGAGTTTCGCGAGCGCATCGTTGTGACCGCTCGAACGCGTTTGCACGAAATCCAGTATCGACTTTGCCGCATCAGCCGAAAGCCCGAATGCTTCGCCAGTCAGCGTGTCGCGCACGTAGTCGGCGCCGCGCTTGTCCAGCTTGTCGACTTCGCGCAAGGCCAATGCCTGTTTCTCGCCATCGACAATTCCCAATCCTTCGAAGAATCCACGCATGATCTTGCGATTGTTGAGCTGAATCGTGAACGGTCCGATATTCAGGTCGCGGAAAACGCTGTAGATCACCGCGGGTATTTCGGCGTCGTAGCGCAACGATAACGTGTCCTTGCCGATCACGTCGATATCGGCCTGATAGAACTCGCGGAAGCGGCCGCGCTGGGCGCGCTCGCCGCGATAGACGCGCTGGATCTGGTAGCGCCGGAACGGAAAACTCAGGTCGTGCTCGTGTTCGGCGACATAGCGCGCCAGCGGCACGGTCAGATCGAAGCGCAGTGCAAGTTCCGGCTTGGTGCCTTGTTCCAGAGCCCCGGTCGACTGCACAAAGTATACTTGGCGCTCGGTCTCACCGCCCTGCTTGGTCAACAGGACATCGGAAAATTCCATCACAGGCGTCTCGATCGGCAGGAAGCCGAAACGCTCGAAATTGCGCCGGATGGTGTCGAGCATCTGCTGCAGCGCGATTTGATCGAGCGGCAATAGCTCCATCACGCCGGGCATGGTGCGGGCTTGGGTAAACGCCATGGATTTCCTCGGAAAGCGGCCACGGAAAGGTCGCTAGGGAGTACCCCTAGGCCGCGTAATTTACCATGCGAACCCCGCCAACCGATGCTCCAGAGCCGCGACGGACGCGCGGTGACCGCTCAGGTGCAATTCGACCCGCACCCACGCCGCGCTAATGAAAGTTGCGTCCTCGGCGGCGCCCTATTATCATGCGCGGCTCGCTTGTACCCAATTCAGTAGTTATTTTGCGTTGGCGTCGCAGTCGATTTTCAGTCGGGGTGTAGCTCAGCCTGGTAGAGCGCTACGTTCGGGACGTAGAAGTCGCAGGTTCAAATCCTGTCTCCCCGACCACTGAATGCATGAAACCGGCCCCGTGCCGGTTTTTTTTGTGGCTGTCTTGGCCGTGAGCCCACCGCGTCACGTAGTCTGTTGACGGCTACGCAATTCCTTGAACGAGATGAGCCGCCGGCTGGCTTCGTCCCAAAGCACCAGGCGCACGCATTTGAGACTTTCCCACAGGCCGAGGCGGCCAAGGGCGCGCATCTCCGGATAATCGCGCAGCACTTCGGGTAGGCGATAGTAGGGTATCCGGCTGGACAGGTGATGCACGTGATGCACACCGATGTTGGCGGTAAACCAGCGCAGCACCGGCGGCAGGTCATAGTGCGAGCTGCCGTGAAGCGAAGCCTGATGCACATTCCACGAATCGCTTTTTTCCCAGTACGTGCTTTCAAATTGATGCTGCACATAGAACAGCCATACCCCGAAGACCGCCCCCACGAGCAAGACCGGCGCCTGCACCAGCAGGAATGAGCCAAAGCCGATGTTCCAGCTGATCAAGGTCGCCGCGGCGATGCAGGCAATGTTCGTCGCCATCGTGCTCACCCAGGGCTTCCACCCATCGCGCGTGAATCCCGCGGGCCAGCGGTTTTGAATTACAAAAAGATAGGCCGGCCCAATGCCGAACATCACGACTGGATGCCGGTAAGCGCGATAACGCAAGCGTTCCCACGGTGCGCGCGCCATATACTCGGCAACGGTGATCGTATCAACGTCACCAACTCCACGGCGATCCAGGTTGCCTGACGTCGCGTGATGAATCGCGTGAGCGTGCCGCCATTGGTCGTAGGGCGTGAGCGTGAGCACGCTGATGAAACGTCCAACCCAGTCATTGGCGTTTCGGTTCGCGAAGAAAGCGCGGTGCCCGCAATCGTGCTGGATCAGGAACAGGCGCACGAGCAGTCCGGATGTCGGCAGCAGCAGCAGCGCATAAAGCCAGAATTGTCCGTGTGACAACGCCCAGTACATCACGTACCAGGCAACGGCAAACGGCGTCGCGGTAATCGCAAGTTCATAGACGCCACGCACTGAATCGGCTGCGCAATACTCGGCGAGCTTGCGTCGGAAAACCGAACTGTCGGCGGTCACGGTGCTACTTTCATCACAAGCCAGCATGGACATCTCATCTTCCTGGTACGTTTTAGGGATCACCCAAATCAACGCGCATCGCTGTAGCGAAATTACTCGATCCCGGTGAAAATCGCTTTGCCGGGTGCGCGCTTGCGATCAACCAAAATCACCCTTGATCAAGCGAAATTCCCGAAGGGAAAATGCTTTTTTTGCGTCATCGGGTCTGTGCGCTAGCGCACTTAGAAAACCACCGGGCGCCCCCCTTTGCCCAAGTCCGAAAAAACGCCCGGCAAACCGGGCGTTTTCCGTTCGGACTGAGTCTACAAAATACTTACTTGCCGCATTCCTTGCCACGTGCGGCGCGATTACCACCAGCGCTCGCCGCAGCTTCGCTCATGTACGCGCCTTCCTTGGTCTTGCCATACCACTCGTCGCCCTGGCAGTGATAAACCTTGGAAGCCGAATTTACCCATACCAGACCCGCGCCGCCACCGGCTTTTTGTTCAATCTGCGAAGCGGGCGTCGGTAGGGTGCGCGGTGCCGTGGCGGCCGGCGCTGCAGGTGCTGCAGGCGCTGCTGCTGCCGGAGCCGTTGCGGTTGCCGCGGGAGTCTTTGGAGCCGGCGTCGGTGTCGGCGTTGGAGCTGCCTTTGGCGGCGGTGCGACAGGCTTGGCTGCTGCTGTCGCCGCGGTATTGTCCAGCCATGCCTTCACGCCCTGATGCCCTTTGCAAGCACCCCTGTGCGAAGCGCCGGAATAGTACGTTCCGTCCCTGCACTGTGCGGTGGCTCCGCTTGGCGATGTCGGTGTGGCTGTGGCAGGAGCCGAGGCGGCGGCTTTCGTTTTCTTGGTCTTCTTGGTCGGGGTAGCTGCCGCAGTCGTCGTCGCTGCCGGCGCAGCCTCAGACTTGGCCGCGGTGGATTTCTTGGCAGGAGCCGCCGCCGGTTTGGCAGCCGGCGTTGCGGCCGTCTTGTCCAACCACTCCTTTACGCCATCGTGCCCTCTGCAAGCACCCTTGTGCGAAGCGCCGGAATAGTACGTGCCGTCCTTGCACTGCGCGGTGCTTCCAGCGGGAGCGTCCGCATAGGCGCCGACGGAGAACAGGAAGCCGGCTCCAAGCACAACCGAAACTAGCAAACTTTTCATCGATGCCTCCAGGAATTTAGATGCACGTTATTGTGCGTCATGCGCATTGTCTGCGCGGCGCCCAGCATGCCAGAGAACGTCCGCGTGTCAATCGTGGATGGCGCAATTGAAATCTTGGCGTTCAGGTGGTGCCGGGACCTCGCTCAGAAAACGATCGTCTGCCAGCCGAAGCGATCGAAAACGCGCCATCCCGGCTGCGATCGCGCCAGCTTGACATAGCCCTGGAGCAGCGCGCCAAGTCCGGTCAGCGGCACTGAAAAAGACAATTCGTCCGCGGTCTGTTGCACGTTCGTTTGGGCGGGTTTCATTTCGGCACTGCTTGCATGCAGTTCGACGTGGCCGTTGCGCGATTCCGGCCGAATCAGCCACCGCAGGCGTGCACCACTATCGCTCTGGATCGCCACGAACAACGCATGACCGCGCAATGCGGCGTTCCATCGGCGTAGATCGACACGCACGCGCAAGACTGCTTCCTGGTCGACGCGGGCGTTCAGCGGATGCTGCGGATCGTCGCCCGGCGCTTGCGCCACCTCCCGGTAGGATTCGCGCAAACTCGCGTAGCGCAGAAAACGTCGCTGACTCAGACGCATCTGGCTTGAGTGCGCGAGGATCGCTGCCTGCTTGATGCCGCGCTGGGTTTCACTCAGGCAAATCGCCAGACCGTCTTCGGTCGGCTTCGCGCCGTGCACGGCGAACGTCAGCAGACGTGGTGTCGCCACCGAGCAGAGCGCGAGCGCCAGCCGCGACAGAATATGTGTGGCGCTGTGATCTGGATGTCGATCCCAGAGCGCCGGCAAGACCAGTAAGGTGGGCGCGAACTGCTCGATCTGCGCGCGCAAGGATTGCACAACCTGCGCGTCGCCCCGCATCAGCAGGTCGCTCAGACCCAGATCGGGCAAGCCGAGAAAGCATGCGTCACTTTCGGCAAGGTTCAGCACACGCATCGCTTCGCGCGCTTCATCGCGGCGCCGCGCACCCCAGCGCGCGCGCTCGCGCTCGCCAATGCTCCAGCGCTTCTCGACCCAGCGTTGCGGCCAGGGATTGTTGTCGCCATCGGTGAGCACGACCACACGCACTGCCGCACCAGCGGCGTGTGCCATTTGCAACAAGCCGCCGCAGGCAATCGACTCATCGTCCGGATGCGGCGCGAGTACCAGCACGCGATCATGGGCACCCAGTTCAAGCCTGTCCTTCGGGATCGGTTCGCGCCGGTCGTCGGCTTGGGCTTGCATTGATGCTTTGTCGACACGTCGGCAACGCGGGATTCGCGCGCCGCAGTATAGCGGGCAGGGCGTTATTTCCCACGAAACAGGGTTGGAACGTCAGCCAGCGAGGTTTTTCAGGCGCTGGCGCAATTCATCCAGCAGCAAATCGGCAGCACCGCCGGGCGAAACGCGCGCCGCCAGGCTCGTCTCCGGCGTGCGCCCCTGCCCTGCATCGTGGTTCGCACCTGCGGCGCGAAGATACGCGTCTCGGAACGGAACGCCGGCAACTGCCTGCTCGATCGCCGCATCTGTCGCGTACATCGCCGGCTCGATTGCCGCGCGCATCGCGGTGGCGTTCCACTGCATGCGTGCAAGCAGGTCCGGCAGCAACGTCAAGGCATCCAGGCCGTGCGCAAATCCACGCACCAGTGCCGCCTTGGAAAATTGCAGGTCGCGCTGATAGCCGGATGGTAGCGAGAGCAGGTGCTCGATCTCGCTACGTGCGCCAGCGACCCGCGCGTAACTGGCACGCAGCAATTCGATGACGTCCGGATTGCGCTTGTTCGGCATGATTGACGAGCCGGTTGTGTATTCCTCCGGTACCGACACAAAGCCGAATTCCGCGGTCGTGAACAGGCTCAGGTCCCATGCCAGGCGCCGTAGGTCGAGCAGGGCCGAGCCCAGGGTCTCCAGCGCCGCCATTTCGAATTTCCCCCGCGAAAGTTGAGCGGCGATGGGCGAAACCTGCAGACGCGCGAAACCCAGTTTTTGCGTGGTGAATTCGCGGTCGAGCTTCAGGTTCACGCCGAACCCTGCCGCCGTGCCGAGTGGATTGGCATTGATCCAGGCCAGCGTCTGCTGCGCGCGCCGCGCATTGTCAACGAAGCTTTCTGCGAACCCGGCGAACCACATCGAGGTCGACGAAACCACGGCATGTTGCAAATGGGTGTAGCCCGGCAACGGCAAGGACTCGGCACTAGCGCGCTCCAGGCAAACGCGCGCGCTTTGCGCACACATTCCGGCGAGTTCACCGAGTTTGTCTTTCAGCCATAGCCGCGTCGCCACCAGGATCTGATCGTTGCGGCTGCGTCCCGTGTGCACTTTGCGTCCGACGTCGCCGAGGCGCTCGCCCAGACGCGCCTCGATGGCTGAGTGCCCGTCTTCGTAGCGCTGATCGACGGCGAACTCGCCTGTCGTGAAATCCTCGCCAAGCAAATCCAACTCGCGCAACAGCGCTTTGGATTCTGCATCCGCCAGCAACCCGATTCGCGCCAGGCCTTCCACGTGCGCCTTGCTCGCCGCGATATCGTGGAGGAAAAATTCACGGTCCAGCAGCACGTCGTCGCCGGCAAGGAATTGCATGATCCGCGCGTTTACTTGCACGCCGGGCTTTTGCCAGAGCAAGTCACTCATGGGGAATGGCCTCAAGTTCCGCGAATCCCAGGGCAAGATTCAGGTTCTGCATCGCTTGCGTAGCCGCACCCTTCAGAAGATTGTCCAGCGTCGCGACTACGACGACGCGTTTGCCGCCCGGCGCAACCGCGAAGCCGCCGATCTCGACATCATGCCGGTTCGCGATCCGGCTGACCCAGGGGGCATCATCCACGATTCGAACGAGCTTCTCATCAGCATAGCGGTCGCGATAGCGCTGCTTGATCGCATCGGCGCTCAGCGGCGTGTTCAGCCACAGATTTACCGTCATCGTGATGCCACGAAAATGTGGCGCGACGTGGGGCATGAATTCGACGGGCACGCCCAGATGCTTCGTCACTTCGCGTTCGTGGGTGTGATTGACTAGCGCATACGCCATCAGGTTGTCGCGCAATTTTTCCGGATCGTTGCGCTCCGATGGCGTCGTGCCGGCCCCGGAATAGCCGGATACGCCAAAACACGCTGGCGGCGCAGCCAGCAGATCCTTCAGCGGCGCGATCGCCAACTGCATGGCGGTGGCGTAGCAGCCAGGATTGCTGATGCGGCGACGTCCAGCATGATGATCGCGGGTCAATTCGGGCAATCCGTAGTACCAGGCACTGTCGAAGCGGTAGTCGGCGGACAAATCCACAATAACGCATTGTGGATTCTGCATGTCGATCGCCGCGACATACGGCGCCGCCATGCCGTTCGGCAACGCAAGCACGACGGCATCTGCGCGTTTTGCCGCCACAGAGGCGGCATCGAGATTTTCGTAGCGCAGTTCGCCGGTGAACTCGGCCACGTGTTCGGCAACTGGTTGCCCGGACAATTCGCGTGACGAGACAAAAGCCAGTTCCAGCCCCGGATGGCATGCGACAAGGCGGATCAGTTCCGCACCGGCAAAGCCTCTCGCGCCGACGATGCCGATCGACTTGCGTGTCATGCCGCAATCTCGACGGATGCCGCCAGCTTGTCGAGCAGGGTCGGCGCATGCGTGCGGCAATGCTCGACGCAGCGGGCGATGTCGCCGAAGGCCGAAAAACCGTACCAGAAGACCTTCCAGCCGTTCAAGCGGTAGCTGCCATCGGACTCGCTGAAATAAAAGTCATTGACGATATTGGCGTGCCGCGATCTCCAGAACACGCGCGGATTTTCCTCGCGCATGAGCTGCCATACGGCACGCCCCAGGCCCTCGCCCTGCGCATCGTCGAGCACGGCGAACTTGTCCAGATACAAGTCGCCATCGATATCCAGCAGAACGATCGCGGCACGATAGTTCTCGCTGACGTAGGCACGATGCAGGCGTGTACGCTCGAAGTAGTCCGGAGCCAGCGCTCGGCCAAAACTCGACTCGATCAACTCGCGCAAGCGATCGCGATCCAGATCGTCCCACGAGCTATAGCGCGACACGATTTCCCCACGCCGCACCAGCGTGCCCGAGCCCTTGTGCGTGAACAGTTCCTTGGCCAGTTCCGCCGGCCGCGTGATCGACACCGACGACGTCAGCGGCAGACGATCGAGCAAGGCCTTGATCTGTTCAAGTTTCACGCGCATGCCTGAGTGCAGCCAGGGCTGCGTCATCAGGTGATCGTATTCGCTGGACAGGTTGATCGAGTCGATGATCTTTCCGCGGCCATCGAGCAACCCGCCGGTTTCGGTGAGAAAGACAATCTTGTATGGCTGCAACGCGTGCACGAGTTCGTTCGCGGCAAAGTCGGCGTTGACGTTGAGGATCTGACCGTCGACCGTTTCGCCTAGGCTCGCAATCACCGGAATCGTGCCCGCGCTGAGGCTCTCCTCAATCGGTGCAAGGTGAACCTTGTCGACCTTGCCGACGAATCCAAGCTTGTCGCGGTCCATGAAGGCCGCTTCGAATACGCCGGAGATGATCGACGTCGCGCGCACCTCCGCGTCACGCAGTGCCGCGACCAGTTTCAGGTTCTGCGCGAGGAACACCCGGCGCACCACCGCGAGCGCTTGCGGCGATGTCACGCGCAACCCGTCGACCGTCTGCTTGGAGATGCCCGCGGCGGCCAATTCCTCATCCAGCTGCGGACCGGCACCGTGGACGATGATCGGCGTCAGTCCCACCTGCTGCAGAAACGCGAGCGAGGAGGTCAACGCATCCAGGTCGTCGCGCAGCACTGCGCCGCCGACCTTGACGACGGCGAAGCGTTTCGCATCCAGCTGCGAGAAGCGCTTCAAGTATTGCGAGATTTCCTTCGCACTCGCCATCGTCGAAAGCAGGCGCACGATAGTTTGCCGGGTCTGTGTATGTGCGTTCATTGGTCGATGATCCCACGGTCGATGATGCCGATGTAGCTTTCGGTAATTTTCTGCAATTGGGAAAGTTCCACAAATTCGTCGGCGCTGTGCGCCTGGCCAATGTCGCCCGGGCCATACACGAACGTCGCATAGCCGGCAGCGGAGAACAGCGCCGCTTCGGTCCAGAAGTCCACCGCGTTGCCGATTGGCAGGCCCATCTCGTCGGCCAGGTCGCGTGCCGCCAGGCGCTTGATCTCGGCCTCGGCGACACCCCCACAAGGCAGCGGCACGCCGCGAAACGTTTCGACGAACTCCGCCGGCGCCAGTTCTGCACAATTGCGCAATGATTCGAGCAAGGTGTCGGTATCCATCGATGGCAGCGGACGCAATCCAAAACGCACTTCCGCGCTCGGCGCGATCATGTTCGCCTTGATCCCGCCTTCGACGCGGCCGATGTTGAAACGCAGTCCGGTCAGTCCGCCGAAGCGCTGATGCGACTGGCCTTCGACAAAATCCAGCGCCCGCGCGCCCCAGCGCATCGCCTGATGCAGAGCACTGGCGCCGAGCGCGATGTCGCCCGACGCGTGACCGGCGCGCCCGGTAAAACGCATCACCACCGAACTGATCCCGCGATGCGCCAGCACTGCCTCACAACGCGTCGGCTCGGCGACGATCACCGCATCGAACGCGCGTTTCTGCGCAAGAAACGCCGCGATGCAACGCGCATCGTTTGCTTCTTCGTCGGTCGTAAACAGGAAGGCGGCGTCGCCCACAGTGGTCGCCGCCGCAGCAATCAGCGCCGCAGCCGCGCCCTTGATGTCGCAGGCACCCAGGCCAATGGCGCTATGTTCCGTGACCAGCAGGTCCAGCGGATCGCGCGTCCAGTCCGGCGATGCCGGCACGGTATCCAAGTGCACATTGAACAAGACGCGTGGTTTGCCGCGCGTTGCAAGAAAACTCACTGCGCCGGCGCCGTGATCGGTCACCGTGCAGTCGAACCCCGGCAGTTGCGAGCGCAGATAGTCGAAGATGCCGCCGGTTTCAATCGCACGCGGCGGGTTGCGCGTATCGAACGCGACAAGGCAACGCAGATGCGCAAGCGTGCTGTCGAGCAACGTGGTCACTTCGATATGTCCCGGTTCACTTGTGCCCATAACGTAGTGCTCATGCCGAACAGCTTGATGAAGCCTTCCGCTTCGGCCACGCCCCAATCCGCCGACTGCGCATATGTCGCGCCTTTCGCGTTGAGAATATTTACCGACTTGATCGCCACTGCCGTCACCGAGCCGCCGCGGCTCTCAAGCGTTACGTCACCGTTGACGCAGCGTTGCGACGAGGCCAGGAAAGCTTCCAGGTCGGTCTTCAGCGGATCGTGGTAGAAGCCTTCGTACACCAGCTCCACCCACTTGCGCGCGACGTCCGGCTTGAAGCGATTCTGCTGTTTGGACAACACCGCCTCCTCCAGTGCGCGATGCGCTGTCAGCAGCGCGACCAGACCGGGCGCCTCGAAAACAATGCGACCCTTCAATCCGATCGTGGTGTCGCCGGTATACATGCCGCGGCCGACGCCGTACTTGGCGAATTCGGTGTTGAGCTTTGCCAGCAATTCGTGGCCGGCCAAAACCTGCCCGTTCAACGCGACGGCTTCGCCCTGTTCAAATCGAAGTGTTGCCTGCAGCGGCTGCGTCGGCCACTGCTCGCGAGCGGCGCACCATCCGGTGGCGCCGTCGCCCGGTGCTTCCCAGCGATCGATCTCGCCGCCCGACATCGTCAGCCCAAGCAGGTTCTCGTTGATCGTGTAGCTGGCTTGTTTGGCCCGCACCGCGTAGCCATGGTCTTCCAGATACTTGCGTTCGTAGGCGCGCACTTGCGTGTGTTCTTTCTGAATCTCGCGGATCGGCGCGACGATCTCGTAGTCGCCCAGCGCCTTCACCGCAAGATCGAACCGAACCTGATCGTTGCCCATGCCGGTGCAACCGTGCGCGATCGCGCGCGTGTCCAGTTGCGCGGCGCGCGCGATGGCGGCATCGACGATCAAATAGCGATCCGACACCAGCAGCGGATACTGTCCCTGGTAGCCCTCGCCGGCCCACACAAAGGGTTTGACGAAACCGTCCCATATCGCTGCGCCCGCATCAACCGTGACGTGACTGGCGACGCCCAGTTCTTTCGCGCGCCCTTCGATGTAGGCGCGTTCCTCGGCATCGACGCCGCCGGTATCGGCGAATACCGTGTGCACCATCCAGCCACGCTGCTTGAGGTAAGGCACGCAGAAACTGGTGTCCAGACCACCCGAGAAAGCCAGCACGATATTCTTCATGCCCGCGTCTCCGATGGCGAAATCAGCGTTGCCATGATCGCCTTCTGCACATGCAAGCGATTCTCGGCTTCGTCGATTGCAATGCACGCCGCGGAATCCATCACCGCATCGGTCGCCTTGACGTTGCGCCGCAACGGCAGGCAATGACTGAACACGCCGTGATCGGTCGTCGCCATCTTGGCTTCGTCCACAATGAAATTCTTGTACTTTTCGCGGATGGGCTTTTCCTGATCCCAGCGACCGAAGTATGGCAGCG
This sequence comes from Lysobacterales bacterium, assembly GCA_038244165.1. GTDB lineage: Bacteria > Pseudomonadota > Gammaproteobacteria > Xanthomonadales > Rhodanobacteraceae > Rudaea. The sequence continues at coordinate 88,060 of JBBRTT010000004.1, forward strand.
CGCCCCAGCTCTTGGCATAGACGACATGCGCGCCGGAATAGGCCTCGCCGATATCGTGCGACACGCGCAGGCTACCGCCGTTTTCCACGGCATTGCGTATGCCGAAATCCATGTAGCGCTGATCGAGCACGTAGTCCGGCGTCGGACACAACAAGGTGACATCCATGCCGAAACGCGTGGCGATCTGCAGCGCGGAATTGGCCACGGCGGTGTTCAGCGGTTTGGGATGGTAGGTCCACGTCAGCACATATTTCTTGCCGCGCAAATCGGTGGAACCGAAGTGTTCCTGCAGCGCGAGGATGTGGGCGAGCTCCTGGCAGGGATGCGTGATCGTTTCCATGTTGATAACCGGCACGCTTGCGTACTTTGCGAATGCGGCCATGACGCGATCCTGGCGGTCGATGGCCCAGTCCTGGAACTTCGGAAATGCACGCACGCCGATGAGGTCCACATAGCGCGAAAGCACGCGGGCAACTTCAGCGATATGTTCTTCCGCCTCGCCGTCCATCACCGTGCCGACGTCGAACTCGATCGGCCACGCGTCCTTGCCCGGCTGCAGCACGATCGCGTGGCCGCCGAGCTGGAACGCGCCGAGCTCGAAACTCGTGCGCGTGCGCATCGACGGATTGAAGAACAGCAGCGCAATGGATTTTCCCGCAAGTTCACGGCCCAGCTTGTTGCGCTTGAACGCAGCGGCTTGCATGAGCAAGGCATCGAGTTCTGCGCGGCTCCAGTCTTGCGTGCTTAGAAAATGGCGGATGGTCATGAAGTATTTCTCAAGGACTAAAAAAGCAAAAAACCCGGCGCGGGGGCCGGGTTTGGTCGATGCAAAAAACAATGTTGCGCGACAGCTACCCGGTTGCAGAATGAGTTTCCGGTCGGCGCGCACGCGAAGTCATGCCCGCTGCCATGCGGGCGCTGGTCAGGACGTGGTTCGTGGCGATCGTGCGAATCATGGCGCCGACATTAGCACGAAGATTTTGCGCGACGCAACACAAAATAATTTGTTTGCGAAAACATGCCGACGCTGGAATCCGCTTTTCAGCCCCCTTAAGTTAAGGGGGCGAATCCCTTGCAACGCAAGGGTTTGGGGTTGTGGGAGTGCGGCGCCTGTTGTCGAAGTCAGCTCGATAAACCCCTTGGACATACTCCTCACGGAATCAGCAGGACTTTGCCCAGCGCACCGCGGCTTTCTAGGAATTCATGCGCCGCCGCGCCTTGCGCCAACGGATAGCGTGCCGCAATCGCGACCTGCAGCCGGCCGCTGCGGACCCAGTCGAACAATTCAGCGCTGCGTGTGCGGCGCGCTTCGGCACTGGTCAGCACATTCCACAAATCCCCGCCGCCGAGCGACTTGGAGGTATCCATCAGCATGCGCGGATCGATCGCCGGCGGGTCGCCTCCGGCCATGCCATAGAACACTACATGGCCGCCGATGCGCACCGCATCGAAGCTGCGTAGCAAGCTGCTGCCTACCGAGTCATAGGCCACGTCCACGCCCCGCCCACCACCGAAGTCCCGCGCCGCGGCGGGCCAGTCCGCGTCGTACAGGGCCACCGCATCGGCACCCGCACTCAGCGCCGCATCGCACTTGCGCGCGGAGGAAGTCACACCGATTACCCACGCGCCAATCAATTTCGCCATTTGCACCAGCAGCAGTCCAACTCCACCAGCGGCGGCGTGCACCAGCACCGTTTCGCCAGCGCGCAGCGCGTAACTATCCCGACACAGATATTGCGCGGTAAGGCCCTGCAGGAGCAGCGCGGCGGCGACCTCGAATTCGATGCCGTCGGGCAAGGGGATCAGTTTTTCTTCCGGCACTGCGACGAGTTCGGCGTTGGCATGCGGGCTGTCGGCAAACGCGACGCGCTGGCCAATCCGAAACGTGCTGGTCGAATCGGTTTCGACCACTTCGCCGGCGGCTTCGTAGCCGGCGATAAACGGCGCCTGCCCGGTGAGATGGTAGTTTCCCCGGCGGCGATAGATGTCGGCGAAATTCAGTCCGACCGCGCGGGTGCGCACGAGCACGCAACCCGGCGACCGCAGGGGATCGGCAACGTCGCGATACTTTAGAACCTGGGGGCCACCAAAATGGTCGAAGCACAGCGCCTTCATGAATCTCCCGCTCAAACTGCGACCTGGAGGTCGCGAGCGCTGATTCTACCGGATGCGACTCAACGACTATTCAGCCGGCGTGACACTGACGCGGACGCGCATGCGATCGCCCGGATCGCTAGACATCCTCGAGTTGTAAATCTCGCCGCGGTAGCGGTATTCCACGTCGTAGCCGACCACGCGGCGCGGCGTGCTCGCCAGATCATCTCCGGGACAACGCCGCCGCGTTGTATACTTTGGCGCATTGCCGGGCGGGCCGCTGCCCAGATTGTTTCCCACGACCCCACCAGCGACCGCGCCCGCAGCGGTAGCTGCCTTGCGTCCATCGCCCTTGCCGAAGCGATTGCCGATGATGCCGCCAATGATTGCACCGAGCACGGTGGCGCCGGCGCGCTTGCCGCTATCGGCCTCGGCCGATGCCGGTTCGATCACCTGCTCTTCGTAGCACTCCTCGTAGGAAGGCGCTTGCACATGCGTGTCGTATACCGGATCCACACGCAGTACATCCGCCCAACCGTAATGGGTGGCATCAGCGACCACGGAGTGATCCTGAGCCAGCGCTTGTCCGAGAAACAGCATGCCTGTGATCAGGATGCCAAAAAGGAGTTTTGGAGAAACTACTGCTGCACAGGGATGTGCTGACGAATCGGCCGCTTCACAGGCCGATTCGACAAGCGCGGCGCGGCTTCGCCGCGACCGCTTGTTTGAAAACTGCGGCAGGATGCCCAGTTTTTCAAACATTCCAATAGACTTCATAACTCCTCCATCCGCTGCTTGCCAGACGACCGCGTCGCTCGCAAGGGGGCTATACGATAGTTGCGCTTCCGGTTCCCGACGGAGGGCCATATCCGGTCGGCCCTGCGCGCAGCTGTCGTCAATTCTGGAGGTGATTAGAACATTCATAGGCTGAATGTAGGCTAAGGCCAAATGCCTGTCGCGCCTTGATATTTGCGCAGTGCTGCGCGCGCCCCGCAGCCGGCTTGCTATACAATGCCGCATTATACCGGAATCGATCATGCGCTTGAGACTGCATAACTCCCTGACCCGCCGCACTGAGGATTTTGCACCGCAAGACCCGTCGCGAGTGACCATGTACCTGTGCGGCCCGACGGTCTACAACTACGTTCATATCGGTAACGCGCGCGGTCCGGTGGTGTTTGGTTTGCTGGTGCGATTGCTAAAGAAGATCTACGGGCCCGAGCACGTTGTGTATGCGCGCAACGTCACGGACGTCGACGACAAGATCAATGCGGCTGCCGCCGAAGCCGGCGTGCCGATCGATACGATCACGCAGCGTTACGCGCTAGCCTACCGCGAGGACATGACCAAGCTCGGCGTCGACGACCCCGACGTGGTTCCGCATGCGACGCAACATATTCCACAAATCATTAAAATGTGCGAACGCCTAATCAGGGATGGGCACGCCTACGCTGCGGAAGGCCACGTACTGTTCGACGTTTCTTCGTATGCCGATTATGGACATCTGTCGGGGCGTTCCACGGAAGACATGATCGATGGTGCGCGTGTCGAAATTGCGCCGTACAAGAAGAACCCGGCGGACTTCGTCCTGTGGAAACCTTCCACACCAGAACTGCCCGGTTGGGACAGTCTCTGGGGTCGCGGCCGCCCAGGTTGGCATATCGAATGCTCGGCAATGGCCGAAGCGCATCTGGGCGATACCATCGACATCCACGCTGGCGGCAACGACCTGATGTTTCCGCATCACGAGAACGAAGTTGCGCAGTCGACATGCGCTCACGGCGGCAAGATTTTTGCGCGCTGGTGGGTGCACAACGGCATGCTCACGTTCGACGGCAGAAAGATGTCGAAGTCGGTCGGCAATACCTTGCAACTGCACGAGTTGTTGCACAAGTATCCGCCTGATCTGTTGCGCTACATGCTGATGAAGGCGCACTACCGGCAGCCGCTGGATTGGTCGGACAGCGCACTCGAACAGGCTCGCGCGACGCTCGACGGCTGGTACGGAGTTTTGCGTGACCTGGCTGACATCGCTGTCACCAGTGAAGAAGTCAGCGGCGACAAGACTAGCGATGAACACAACGAGTTACTTGCTGCACTAAGCGAAGATCTCAATACGCCGGAAGCATTTGTAGTAGTCGCCCGCTTCGCGACAACAGCGCGTCGAGCGGCAACCGGCGAGCACAAGAAAGCTGCAAAGATTGCACTATTGCGTGCGGGAGCGTTGCTTGGGCTGTTGCAGCAAGATCCGGAATCCTGGTTCCAACTCTCCAGCACGGAAACGCAAGTCGACGCAGCTTGGGTCGAACAAGTGCTCGCGGCGCGCAACGATGCACGCAAGCGCCGCGACTTTGCTGCCGCGGATAACTACCGCGACGAACTGGCGGCAAAGGGCATCGTGATAGAAGACGGACCCCAGGGTGCACGCTGGAAGCTGGCGCAATCCGGAACGAACCGCGATGAATGCCCAGTCTGAACTCACTCGCGAAGAATCCGCGGAAGACGCGCAAAACGCGATCGCCGAGGAATTTTCCTACTTCAGCGACTGGACCGAGCGCTATCAATACCTGATCGACCTCGGACGCAAACTTCCGCCGTTTCCTGAATCGTCGAAGACCGAGGAATACAAAGTGCTGGGTTGCCAGTCACAAGTCTGGCTGGTGCCGAGCGGCGATGCGCAGCGTTTGCAATTCAGTGCGATCAGCGATTCTGCGATCGTTTCCGGACTGATCGCGCTGCTGTTGCGCGTCTACTCGGGGCGCGCCGCTCGGGAGATTGTCGACACCCAGCCGCGCTTTATCGAAGCGATCGGGCTAGCGAAACATCTGTCGCCGACCCGCAGCAACGGTCTGGCGGCGATGCTCAAGACCATGCAGGAACACGCGCGCCGAGCTTTGCCGGCGCGCTAGCGGCGTCAATCAATCGCCCATCTGCTTCTGGCGATGCTCCCAGCGTTCCTGCGCGTCCAGGCACAGTGTGGCGATCGGGCGCGCTTCCAGGCGTTCGATGCCGATTTCCTCGTCGGTTTCCTCGCAGAAACCGTAACGGCCTTCTTCGATGCGCTTGAGCGCCTTGTCGATCTTGGCGATCAGCTTGCGGTAACGGTCGCGGGTACGCAGTTCCAGCGAATTTTCGGTCTCGCGCGTGGCGCGTTCGGCTTCGTCGCCGACGTCACGCACTTCTTCGCGCAAATTGTCGATCGTCTGTTTGGATTCCTCGACCAGGTCGTCGCGCCATTTCTGCAACTTGACGCGGAAGTACGCGAGCTGACGCGGACCCATGTATTCCTCGCGGGCCAGCGGATGATAGTTGGGGGGCAGATCGACTACGGTTGTGCTCGGCAGTGCGTAACGTCCGTCTTCGCGCGTGATGGTTTCCTTGCTTGCTACTGCTGGCATTTTTCCCTTTTTCGCTGTCGTGATGGTCTTTTGTGGAACGGGTTTCGCCGGCACTACCGCTTTCGCAGTCTTCACCGGAGCGAGCTTGGCGGCCTTGACCGGCTTGGCAACCGCAACGGGCTTCTTGGCCGGTTTTGACGTAGCCATCTTTTTCGGCTGCGCTTTTGCTGCTTTTACGGGTGCGCGCGCCAAGGACTTCTTTGCCGTGGGCGCCTTCGTCGGTTTGCGCGCAGCAGAGGCCTTCGCTGCCGGTTTCTTCGCAGGCGTGGGCTTTTTCTTCGCTGCCGGCTTCTTGCTCGCAGCGGCGGATTTGTGTTTTGTATTGGCCATTTTCCTCACCATTGTCCCTCGGCGGTCGCGTGTTATAGCCTAAGTGCCCACCCCCGGCAACCACCTGGCGCGTGAAACAGGCCATTCTATTCCTTCTGGCAGCTTATAAGCGCCTGCTGAGTCCGTTATTCGGAGCGCGCTGCCGTTTTCACCCGAGCTGCTCGGACTACGCGCGCGTCGCCGTAGCGCGTTTTGGCGCATGGCGGGGCGGATTTCTCGCCCTGTGGCGAATTGCACGCTGCCAGCCGCTTTGCGCCGGCGGATTCGATCCGGTACCGGAAACGTTTACCATGCGCCGGCGCACCGCGCCCGCGGATTGCGCGCACGCGCCACCCACCAGAGGACCCACCCGCATGAGCGACTGGCTGATCGTAAACGCCGAAATCGTCAATGAAGGCCATCGTTTTCATGGCGATGTGCGTGTGCGCGAAGGGCGCATCGATGCAATAGCGCCATCCCTGGCCGCGCGACCGAACGAACGCGTGTTTGAAGCACACGGTCGTCTGCTGCTACCAGGCATGATCGACGACCAGGTGCATTTCCGCGAACCGGGGCTGGAATACAAAGGGGATTTTTATACCGAATCGCGCGCCGCCGTCGCCGGCGGCGTGACCAGTTATTTCGAGATGCCCAATTCCAAGCCGACCACGACGGACTACCCTGCCCTTGCCGACAAGTACGCCCGCGCGGCGCAGAAGTCGCTGGCAAACCACGCGTTCTATTTCGGCGCGACCAACGACAACCTGGACGCGATCCGTGGCCTCGACCCGCGCAGTGCGTGCGGGATCAAGATTTTCATGGGCGCCTCGACCGGCAACATGCTGGTCGACAATCCCGAAACCCTGAACGGGATTTTCCGCGACGCGCCGGTGCCGGTGATGACGCACTGCGAAGACACGCCGACGATCGAAGCCAACCTCGCCCGGGAACGCGGGCGCTACGGCGATGCGATTCCGATCGAGCGGCATCCGTACATCCGTTCGCGCGAAGCCTGCATCAAATCCACGCGGCTGGCCATCGAACTGGCGCGCCGCCACGGCACACGCCTGCACGTATTGCATATTTCCACTGCCGAAGAACTTGCGCTGTTCGCCCCAGGACCATCGGCCGGCAAGCGCATCACCGCAGAAACCTGCGTCCACTTCCTGCATTTCTCCGAAGCGGACTATGCGACCAAAGGCAACCTGATCAAATGCAATCCGGCGATCAAGTCCGAAAGTGACCGCCAGGCGATCATCGCGGCGCTTCGCGACGGCCGCATCGACGTTCTTGCCACCGACCACGCGCCGCATACGCTGGAGGAAAAACAGCAGTCGTACGAAAAGGCGCCGTCGGGTCTGCCGCTGGTGCAGTTCGTACTGCAATGCGCGCTGGAACGCTGGTTCGACGGCCAACTACCCTTGGAATTGATCGTGGAGAAAACGGCACACGCGCCGGCGCAGCTGTTCAATGTGCGCGACCGCGGATTCATCCGTGAAGGCTACTGGGCGGACCTCACCCTGATCGATCCGGCGGCGCCGCACACAGTGACCCGCGATGATGTCATCTCCAAATGCGGCTGGTCACCGTTCGAAGGTACGACGTTCCGCTCCAGTGTTGCCGCAACCTGGGTCAATGGCCATCTCGCCTGGCGCGACGGCATGCTCGACGACAGCCAACTGGGCCGCCGCGTGGAATTTGACCGGTGAAAGCCTGGCAGCGTGCGGTTGCGGCATCAGCGCTGAACATCGGCGTCGCGTTGCCGCTCGCCGCCGCCGACCGCCAATTGCAACTGCCGCAGCATCTGGAGCAGGGACAACTTGTGATCGGTCACGCCCCCGCCGGCGCGATCCTGGAATTCGCCGGTCGACGCCTGCACGTGGGCAGCGACGGCACATTTGTATTCGGGCTGGATCGCGATGCTCCTGCGCACGTGCGTCTGCACGTGCGCTACAGCAATGGCAAGGCGAGCGATCTGGCGCAGGCGGTGCAGAAACGCGAATACCACATCGAACGCGTCGAAGGCCTGCCGCAAAAAACAGTGACGCCGGATCCCGCGACTGCCGCACGCATCGAGCGTGAACAGGCGCGCGTCGCCGATGCTCGCAAGCGCGACGACGCGCGTGAGGACTTCCTGCACGGGTTTTCCCTTCCGGTTGAGGGCGCGCGCATCAGTGGCGTCTACGGCAGCCAGCGCATCGACAACGGCACGCCCAAAGCGCCGCACATGGGCTTGGACATGGCAGTGCCCGAAGGCACGCCGATCCACGCGCCCGCCGCGGGCATCGTCTCGTTTGCGCAAGCCGATCTGATCCTGACGGGCGGCACCGTACTGATTGATCATGGCTTCGGACTGAGCAGCTCGTTTCTGCACATGAGCCGGCTCGATGTGAAAGCCGGCGACCACATCGCGCCCGGTCAGGTGATCGGCGCCGCCGGCATGACCGGACGCGCGACCGGCCCGCATGTGCATTGGGGGTTCAACTGGTTCGACGTGCGCCTGGACCCGGCGCTGCTGGCGAAACCGGCGAAGTAAACGGCAACGCCTGGCGTGTGCATTTTAGTCTGGTGATGTCGCCGGCGCGACATTGCTGCGATCATAGTGCATGAATGAATTCTCGGCGTTGCCGCTTTCCCCGCCTCTTTTGAAGGCACTCGACGCACTCAGCTATCGACAAATGACGCCGGTGCAGGCCCAGGGTCTGCCCGCGATTCTTGCCGGGCGTGATCTGATCGGCCAGGCCCCCACCGGCAGCGGCAAGACCGTCGCGTTCGGCCTGGGGCTTCTGCATCGGCTCGATGCGGACCTGTTGCGCGTCCAGGCGCTGGTGCTGTGCCCCACGCGTGAACTGGCCGATCAGGTCGCCAAGGAAATCCGCCGTCTCGCCGCGGCGATTCCGAATCTGAAGGTGTTGATCCTGACTGGCGGCGTCGCACTGGGGCCGCAGCTGGCATCGCTGCGCAAGGATTCGCACGTGATCGTCGGCACGCCTGGTCGCGTGCAGGAAATGTTGCGCAAGAAGGTGCTGCATTTCGCCCACGTGCGCACACTCGTGCTCGACGAAGCCGATCGAATGCTCGATATGGGCTTCGAGGAACCGATCCGCGAGATCGTCGGCAAGACGCCGGCGACGCGCCAGACCTTGTTGTTTTCGGCGACGTATCCTGAAGCGATCCGAGAGATCAGCCGCAGCGTGCTGCGCGACCCGTTGGAAGTCACCGTGGCTGCCGTGGCCGAGCAAGTCACGGTCGAACAACTTTTTTTCGAAGTCGATCTGAAGAACAAGCCGGCGCTGCTCGCCGGGCTGCTGCTTCAATACAAACCCGAATCCAGTGTCGTGTTCTGCAATACGCGCAGCGATGCTGATGACGTGGTCGGCGCGCTTACGGAGCTCGGTTTTTCGGCTCTCGCCCTGCACGGCGATATCGAGCAGCGCGATCGCGACGAAGTGCTGGTGCGCTTCGCCAATCGCAGTTGCAGCGTGCTGGTGGCGAGCGATGTCGCAGCGCGCGGGCTCGACATCAAGGATCTGGCGGCAGTGATCAACTACGAGCTGCCGCACGACCTGGATACGTATCTGCACCGCATCGGCCGTACTGGACGTGCCGGTCGCGGCGGGCTCGTGCTCAGTCTGGTCACGCCGCGCGAGATGACGCGTGCGCTAGCATTGGAAAAACAGCAAGGCGCCGCACTGCGCTGGTTAAAAGCAAAACCACTCGACGCGAAAACCGACAATGCCCTTCCCGCGGCGATGGTGACGATGCGCATCGACGCCGGCCGCACCGACAAATTGCGGCCTGGCGATATCCTCGGCGCATTGACCGGTGACGCGGGCTTGTCGGCCGATACCGTCGGCAAGATCGATGTGTTCGCTACGCGGTCCTACGTCGCCATCGCGCGCGCCGTCGCCGACAAGGCGCTGGCGCGTCTGCGTGCCGGCAAGATCAAGGGGCGCAAACTTCGCGTCACCCGCATTTGAACGCCGCGAGTTTGAACACCGCAGACCCGGCGGCGCCGGATGCTGCAATCGTCGCGGCAACGCAGCGCTGGATCGAGCGTGCCGTGATCGGACTTAATCTGTGTCCGTTTGCGCGCGCACCGTTTGTCCGCGAGCGCATTGCGTTCCGCGTCAGCCACGCGCGCGATGCGCAAGCGCTCGATGCCGACTTGCGCGACGAGTTGCGAAAACTGCGCGCAATCGATCCGCATGCCTGCGAGACGACGTTACTGATTCATCCGTTTGTATTGACGGATTTCTCCGACTACAACGATTTTCTCGGCGTCGCCGACAACACGCTGCGATCTCTCCGCATGCAGGGCGAATTTCAGATCGCCAGTTTTCATCCGCAATATCGATTTGCCGATACTGCTATCGATGCGATTGAAAACTACAGCAATCGTTCGCCTTATCCCATCCTGCATCTGTTGCGCGAGGCCAGCATTACGCAGGCCTCGGCATCAATGACTGATACCGACGGCATCTATCGGCGCAACATGGAAACCCTGCGCAAGCTAGGTATCGATGGCTGGAATGCACTTTGGCGCGATGACGACAGTGACGGAAAACACTAACCGCGCTTGAGCAGGTCCTTCAGGTTCGCGAACGGATTGCTCGTCGCCGGCGCGGCCGTGTCAGCGCTGGCCACCGCGCCCGCAGCGTGATCGATGTAGCGCGAGTGTTCGTTGTCGTGGCAATACACGCACAACAGTTCCCAGTTGCTGCCGTCCGGGGGGTTGCAGTCGTGATCGTGGTTGCGGTGATGCACGGTCAATTCCTGCAGGTTCGCACGGGTGAATTCACGCGCGCAGCGACCACAGATCCACGGATACATCTTCAGCGCACGCTCGCGATAACCCAGGTCGCGCTGCTCGGCATCTCGGCGCGCGTTGGCGACGATGCGATCGAGTTTGTTCTCGCTCGAGGGCTTGTTGCTGGACATGACCCAAAACCATCCTGTTGATACCCAGGCACAAGCGTAGCGCAAGTCGGGGCGTTGGCAACCGCGCTCGTGATGGCTTTGTCTGCCCGACCGCGTAATTAGGGAAATATCGACCATCGGAGAAACTCAAGTGAAACCGCGTCGCGTGGCGTTGCTGTTGCTCGCATCGTTGGGCCTGACCAGCACCTGGTGTCACGCTGGTGACCCGGTCTGCGTGAGCAATGAGGCGGAACTGCGCCAAGCCTTGACGGACGCCGCAGCGGGCCTCACCGACGAAATCCGCCTGATGGAGGGAACCTATTTCACCGGCGGCCAGCTCTTCAGCTACGACACTTCGACTCCACACAATCTGAGCATTTCCGGTGGCTGGTACTGGGATCATGACCCCTGCGACTTTCAGCATCAGCACGCCGATGCCACGATTCTGGACGGTCAAAACGTCACTGCCGTGCTGAGCGTCACCAACAACGGCAATGCGCCGGGTACGGGGCTGTCGATCAGCAATCTCACCTTGCGCAACGGCGCGACCAGCACCAATGGCCAAGCCGCAGCCTTGTCGCTTTTCGGCGCCCTGGGACAAGACTTGCGCATGCAGAATGTCGTTGTCCTGAGCAGCCACAACACGACCGTGCCACCGCTGAATATCTTTACCAACGTCGTCACTCTGAACGCGTTCGCCAACGTTTATTTCATCAACAATGTGATCGGCGATTGCAGCAGCAACTACGCAAATCTGGCGATTTTCGCCGAGTATTCGTCGGAAACCGTCTACATGCACAACAACACACTGTCGATCAACGGTGCCGGATTCGGCGCCCTGCTCGACTCCAATGGCGGCACCGCATTCCGCCTTGTCAACAATGCCATCGTCGGCGGGATCAACTTCAACAGCCGCAACTCAGGCGACCCGATTCGAATCTGGCTGTACAGCAATCTGGGTTCATGGGGGTACAGCAGCATCGTCACTGCTCCCCTGGTCCAGGCCGATGTGGGCAACGACCCCGGCGTGGATCCGCGCTTCACAAGTGGGTTGAATTTTCGACCGGCCGCCGGCTCGCCACTGGTGAATCGCGGCCTGAACGCACCTTTCGGCGGATCCAGCGCCTACGACCTGGACGCAAATGCGCGCGTCGACTTGGGCACGGTCGATGTGGGTGCATACGAGTCGACGCATGAGCGGATATTTGCGAACGGGTTCCAATGAGGGTCGGGGGTCGTGTTTGGCCGCTTTCGCCATAAACGTAGCACTTCCGCCACTGCGCGGAGTATCCTTGCACGCGCAGACTGTGCGCATTCCGGGTCCGTCGACCCGGTTGCGAGGAAAAAGGTCATGTTCAAGCACTCACTCACTGCGATCATTGCGTGCACCATGCTGGCGACAGGGGCATCAGCGGCGGGACACCCGAATTACGATCCGATCTTCATCACGGATGGACAGTACGGAGCCGCGTTGAAGCAGAGCGAGCACCTGTGGCGCCTGCTGCCGATGCGCGGCGAAGAAGTCGACGTCACCGACAAGGCCAAACAGTGCGGTAGCGGCGTCAGGATTGCACACGGCCTGTGGTTCGTCACCCAGGATGACAATGGCAGGCCACTGCTGGTAGCGCCATCGGTTACTCCCCTGCCGGCCGGCTTTCCGGAACAGGTCGCGCTGCGCGCCTGTGGCGAACCGACCGACACGGATGCAGCGCTGTTCGTCCCAGCCGTTGCCCTGGAATGGATCAGCGAACATGCCGGCACGGTGATGATCGATGACTAGAAAGACCCTCGACGTGGGATTGCTGGCGCTCGACGGCTGCATGCTGTCGAGCCTGGCCGCACCGGCCGATGCGCTGCGCGTCGCCCAGGCGCTGGCCGATATCCGCTCGCCAATCGACGGACCGCGATTCACCAGCACGGTGATCAGCGCGCGCAACGCTGAGCGCGTGCGCACGGAATCGGGTATCGAAATCTGCGGTATCGCGCCGCTAGCCAAGAACCCGCAATTCGATCTGGTGCTGGTGCCGGGTATCGATCATCGCAAACCGCGCGACGTGCTTAGCCGTCGCGAGGAATTGAAGCCGGAACTCGAATTGTTGCGAGCGCTGCATCTGCGCGGCACCCGGCTCGCCGCCACCTGCAGCGGCACGTTCATCCTGGCGATGACTGGCTTGCTGGACGGACACCGTGCCACCACCAGCTGGTGGCTGGCAAATTCATTCCGCAAACACTTCCCGGCCGTGCAGCTGGAAGAACAATCCATGTTGGTCGAAGACGGCAGTCTGGTGACGACGGGCGCGGCAACGGCGGTGTTTTCGCTCGTGGTCCGTCTCATCGCCCAGACCGCAGGCGACGAACTGGCTCAACAAACCGCACGCATGCTCGCGGTAGATGTTGAACGACAAAGCCAGGCACCGTACGTCAGCCAGGCCTTGCTCGAGCGCCCGCGCGATTCGCTCGCGGAAAAGATTTCGCGTTTTCTCGAAAGGCAATTGCACAGCGACATCAGCGTGGCAAAACTCGCCGATCACTGCGGCACCAGCGAGCGCAGCCTGCTGCGTCATTTCCGAACGCACTTCGGCACCAGCGCGCTCAACCACATCCAGCATTTGCGCGTCGAGCGCGCCAAGGCCTTGCTCGAAGCCACGCAGTTGAGTTTCGACGAAGTGGTCGAACGCTGCGGCTACAGCGACGCGCCGAGTTTCCGCAAACTATTCAAGCGCGAGACGTCGCTGACGCCGGCGAGCTATCGCGAACGGTTTCGACTGCGCGCGCGGTAGCCGCTATTTCCGGCTGAAGCGCAGTGGCGCGACATCGTCTGTGCCCGCAGCGTAGCCGCCAGCCACGCCTTTGGTTGCGACCGCCACCGCGTTGTGCGGATGCAGGCTCTCGTAGTGCGACGCACGGATCCAGAAATCCGTGATGCGTTCGTCCGTGCTCAACGCGCTCTGCATGCGCCGCGCTGCATCCTCGCAAAACATGAGATTCTCACCGTTCAACAACGCGAACGCCTGCTCGTCTTCGCGTTTGACCGCGGTCTGCACCGGCGTCTTCAACGCGTCTTCGATGCGGTCGATCAGGTCGATGATCGGAAACGAAAAACCCGGCGTCAGCTTGACCCGCACTTCGGCGGAGCTGCGCTGGCTGTGTGGCGTCGCGCAGATGCCCTGCTCGCTGCCGAGCCACTGCATCACGGCGTTGAAATCCAGTGTCTTGTCGCGGGCAAAGTCTTCGCCGAAGCGTTCCTGGATCAGTTGCCGCGCCAGCGCCGCCGAGCACGGACAGGTGCTGGCGTAAACCACTTCGCAACCGACTTCCAAGGTAAATTGGCCTTTATCCATTATTCCAGTAATGGACAAGGGATAGGATTTCCAGCCGCTGTTGTCGCTCTTCAGCGCCGGACGGCGAACCAGATGATCGAACGCGATGCGCACCATGGCGCGATCGGACAACTGGGCGTGCGAATCCAGAAAATCGCGCAACATGCGGCGTATCGTGCAGGGTGTCAGCGGCTCGGCGGACAGGGCCTTGTCCACATGCAGATAAAGGCGAGACATATGGATGCCACGCACGTCGGGCTGGGTCAGATTGACGTAGGCGCTGACCCGCGCAGCGGATTGCACGCTGCTGCCGTCGGCTTGCGCGAGCATGAGCGGAACTTCGATATCGCCCATGCCGACCCAGTCCAACGCACCGGCGAACGCGGGTTCGGCTTCCTTGGCGACATCGGGCATGGCGCGTACCGCGTTCTCAGTGTGCTGCATGGACTTTCCTTGCAAAATTTCTTGTTCAGAACCAGAACCTGACCGGCGACGCCAGGGATTGCTTGTAGCCTAGCTGGGGGCAGACGTTGCTCTGAACAAGTGTACCGGCAAACCTGGATTTCGAGCCATCAACGGCGCGCCAACGCACGCGCTTCACGCCAAGCCGTCATCAGGCTGCGCCAGCGCCCTGCCTGCGTGTGCGCCGTCAGATACGCCAGCGGATCGGTCGCTCGCTGCGCGCCAGCCGCCAGCGAAAGATCCAGCCGGGTGCGCACACGACGGCTCAAACTCGGCGGCGACGCGAGCGCCAGTTTATCCTGGATTTGCTGCGTGAGTGTCGCCAGATGATCACGCAAGACGGCGCTCCGCAGCATCGTCGCTGTGGCAAGAGCGGCACGCGTCGCGCCATTTCGCGCAAGCAGATCCAGCGGTAGCCGCAAATCCCATTGCAAGGGATTGGCCAGTTCGCGCAGCAGCTGTGAAATTGTCCACAATGCGGCATTGTTTCGGGAATCTTCGCTGAAGCCGGGAAATAGCGCGTGCTCTACCCGCGCGACGGCAACATAGAGCGGCGCAAGCTGCTCGAACAGTTCGGACATCGACGCAGCGGTCGTCGGCTCGATCTGCATCGACGCGCCTGCGGCCATCGCGAGCCAGAGATTCGGATCAATTGCCTGTGCCTCTCGATCGGCAAACAAGACTTTGCTGATGGGATGGCGTGCGTTTCCCGCGGCGGCGTCAGCCAGTTCCTGGCGCCACCAGGCAAGCTTGGTCGCTGCCACGTGCGGCTCGCGCGCATGCAACGCGGTTTGTTCCAGTTCGTGCACCAGGCTGCCGAACGCGCTCGCACGCTGGCGCTGGTCGGCGGGCAGGAAGATCGCAACCAGCGCGTTCTCCGGCTGCGCGTCGAGCCATTTTTTTTCAAAACTTGCGAATGCCGCCGCGCTTGCCTCGGACACGCCAGGCTCAGCCCAGACCCAGCACAGGAAGCAGATCACGCGGCGCAACGACGACCGCATCGGCCTGCCAATCCTGCGGGTCCTCACCGTTCAGATAGCCCCAGCCGGCAGCGATCGTCATGGTTCCCGCGCGTCGGCCGGCTTCGATATCGCGCATATCGTCGCCCACATAAACGCTGCGGGTCGCGCTGACGCCAGCCAACGCACAAGCGTGCAGGATCGGCTCGGGGTCGGGTTTTTTTTGCGCCAGACAGTCACCGCAGACCAGCGCGGCGCAGCGTGTGTCGAGCGCCAGAGCCGAGAGCAGCGCGCGCGCCAGCCAGCCCGGCTTGTTCGTCACCACGCCCCAGCGCACACCCTGAACCTCCAGCGCTGCGAGGATTTCATCCACACCCGGATAGGTGCTCGTATGTGTGGCGATGGCTTCGAAATACACGTCGAGAAAGCGCGGCAGCAGGGTTTCGATGCGTGCTTCGTCAGCATCGGGAAACCCGCGTCGCAACATCGCGCGGCCGCCTTTTGAAACCACCTCACCGATACTTGCGGTGTCCATGTGCGGCTCGCCCTGCTCTGCGCGCAGACGCTGCATCGCCACGATCAGGTCCGGCGCCGAATCAACCAGAGTGCCGTCCAGGTCAAACAGCACAGCCTGAATTTGCGTGCCGCGCAACTTCATGCGGGCTTGAGCGCGCAGGCGAGGTAGTTCACTTGTGTACTTTGCGCAATCCGCGCGCGCCGGGTCAGCGGGTTGTAGGCCAGGCCACTCAGGTCCTCGAGTTCAAGACCTGCGCTGCGCAACGCCGACGCCAGTTCCGACGGGCGGATGAACTGCGCATAGTGGTGGGTGCCGCGCGGCAGCAGCTTCAGCGCGTACTCGGCGCCGACGATGGCGGCAGCGAACGCCAGCGGCGTGCGATTCAATGTCGACACGAACAGACGCCCACCCGGCTTGAGCAATGCCGTGCAAGCCGTGATCACACTGCCTGGATCGGGCACGTGCTCGAGCATCTCCATGCAGGTGATCGCATCGAACGCAGCGGGCAATTCCAACGCCAAGGCCTCGACACTCATTTCGCGATAGTCGACTTTCTGTTTCGACTCAAACAGGTGCAGCCGGGCAACGTCGAGCACTTGCGGCGCCAGATCGATGCCGACGACATCGGCGCCGGCCGCGGCCAGGGCTTCGCTCAGGATGCCGCCGCCGCAACCGACGTCGAGGACGCGCGCGCCCTTGAGTGCGATGCGTCCGGCAACATAGTTCAGGCGTACCGGATTCAAGTCATGCAGCGGCCGCGATTCGCCGTTGACGTCCCACCAGCGCGCGGCAAGGCGGTCGAATTTCGCGGTTTCCGCGGGATTGACGTTGGCGCTCATGCGTTTCGCTTCAGCCCGCGATCCGTGCCTGCCAGGCTCGCGCCCTGGCACGCAATTCGTCGCTGTCGATTCCCAGCAATGCCCCATTCTCGACCTTGCGCACACCGGCAATCCACACATCGCTGACCTGATGCCGACCGGTGGCGTATACAAGTTGCGAAATCGCATTGTATAAGGGTTGCGTCTCCAGCGCGTCCAGACGCACGGCGACAAGATCCGCCTGCTTGCCAGAGAAGATCGAACCGATGCGCTCGTCAAGGCCGAGCGCCTTCGCGCCGTTCAAGGTCGCCGTTTGCAGGGCGAACGCAGCGTCGAATGCGCTGGCGTCGCCAGCGACGCCCTTGGCGAGCAACGCGGCCGTGCGCAGTTCGCCAAACATGTCCAGATCGTTGTTGCTGGCGCAGCCATCGGTGCCGAGCGCGAGATTGACCCCGGCACGGCGCAATTTCTCCGCTGGACAGAATCCGCTGGCGAGCTTGAGATTGGATTCCGGGCAATGCACGACCGAGACGCCTGCTTCGGCGCACGCAGCGATCTCAGCATCCGTCAGCTGGGTCATGTGCACGGCGATCAGGTGATCGTTGACCAGGCCAAGCGATTGCAGGCGCGCGAAAGGCCGCATGCCGTGCTGCTTCTTGGAATCTTCCACTTCCTGTGCGGTTTCATGCACGTGGATGTGCACCGGAATATCCAGCTGATCTGAAAGCATGCGGATGCGTTGGAAGCTCTCGTCGGCGACCGTGTAAGGCGCATGAGGAGCAAGCGTGGTCGTGATCAGCGCTTCGCCCTTTAACTCGTCATGCACGCCAAGATTCTTGTCGAAGTACTCATCGCGACTCTTCGCCCAGGCACTGGGAAACTCGATGAACGGCAAGCCCACCGCGGCGCGAAAGCCGTGACGCAGATAAGTCGCCGCCTGCACGTCGGGGAAGAAATAGTTCTCGTTGCAGCAGGTCGTGCCGCCGCGAAGCATTTCCGCGATGGCAAGTTCCACGCCGTCGCGTACGAATTCGGCGCCCATGACGCGTGCTTCCGCCGGCCAGATGTGCTCGTTGAGCCAGGTCATCAGCGGTAAATCGTCAGCCAGCCCACGCATCAACGTCATCGGGTTATGCGTGTGCGCGTTGACGAGGCCCGGAATCAGCGCGTGCTCGCCCAGATCAATGCGTTGTACATTTGTGTACTTTTCGCGTGCGGCCGCAATCGGCAGCACATCGGCGATGGTATCGCCGGCAAGCGCCACGGCGTGATGTTCCAGGATCACGCCATGCGGTTCGACCGGGATCACCCAGCGGCATTCAAGGAGTTGATCTACCGGTTGCTTGCTGCTCATGAGAATCCGTTCACCCATTGCCTTCTCCCACTGGCGGGAGAAGGTACCGAAGGCGGATGAGGGTGGCGCATCAGTTCGCCACGTCCTTCATCATGCGCCACCCTCACCCACCGCGCTGCGCGCGGCGACCTCTCCCGCCAGCGGGAGAGGTGACTTCCTTCCATTATTTCACGCGTCCGACGTACTCGCCGGTGCGCGTATCGACCTTGATGATTTCGCCGTTCGGCACGAACAGCGGCACGCGTACGGTCGCGCCGGTCTCGAGCTTTGCCGGTTTGCCGCCGCTGCCGGCGGTGTCGCCCTTGACTCCCGGATCGGTCTCCACGATGGTCAATTCGACGAAATTCGGTGCGCTCACCGTAAGCGGTGCGCCATTCCACAGCGTCACGATGCAGATCTCATTGCCCTTCAGCCACTTTTCGGCATCGACCATCGCGTTCTTGTCAGCGGCGATCTGCTCGTGCGTTTCCTGATGCATGAAGTGCCAGAACTCACCGTCGCTGTACAGGTATTCCATATCCTGATCGAGCACGTCGGCCGGTTGCAGCGAATCGGTGGACTTCATCGTCAACTCGACAACGCGCCCGGTCTTGATATTGCGGTATTTGACGCGAGTGAAGGCCTGACCCTTGCCCGGCTTGACATATTCAGTGTCAATGATGACGCACGGGTAGGCATCCACGATGATCTTCATACCGTTCTTCACGTCATTCATGCCATAGCTGGACATACCAAAAGCTCCGTTACGCAACGAGCCGCGGCTAAAAGCGGCTAAAATGGGGGGAGAAAAGCCGGGCGTGCCGACTGCAACAATGCCAATGATAACCGCAAGCCCCTATCGAGCGCAGCCTCGACGACCCTGGCAACAAGTGTGGCGCGAGGCAGTGACCGATCCACGCGAGCTGCTGCGCATGCTCGACCTGAGTCACCTGGCCGATACCCTCCTGCCCGATGGCGACACCGGTTTCGCGATGCGCGTGCCGCGAGGGTTCATCGCGCGCATGCGTCGGGGCGATGCCACGGATCCGCTGTTGCTGCAGGTTCTGCCGCAAGCGGCAGAACTGCTGGAAACAAGCGGGTTCACTCATGATGCAGTCGGCGATCTGGCCGCGCGTACGACCACTGGCATGCTGCACAAGTATGAGGGGCGCGCTTTGCTGATCGCTACCGGTTCG
Organism: Lysobacterales bacterium; assembly: GCA_038244165.1. Classification (GTDB taxonomy): domain Bacteria; phylum Pseudomonadota; class Gammaproteobacteria; order Xanthomonadales; family Rhodanobacteraceae; genus Rudaea. The sequence goes on from JBBRTT010000004.1 coordinate 107,386, forward strand.
TGCGCGGTGCACTGCCGGTACTGCTTCCGCAGACACTTCCCCTACGCTGAGCAAACCGCTGCGGCCAATGGCTGGCAGGAGGCCATCGAGCATATCCGCGCCGACCCTAGCATCCATGAAGTCATACTTTCCGGCGGCGACCCGTTATCGCTGTCCACAGCGAAGCTCGCTGAATTGACCGCAGCGCTTGTGCCGATCACCCACCTCAAGCGCATACGTATTCATACCCGTCTGCCCGTAGTGTTGCCGGAGCGCGTGGACGAGGAACTCAGCGCCTGGTTGCGGCGCCTGCCTTGGCCGGTTGCTGTGGTGTTGCACGTCAATCACGCGAACGAAATCGACGCCAGTGTCGCCGACGCCTGCGCGCAGTTGCGAGGCAGCGGCGCGACCGTACTCAACCAGTCGGTGCTCCTGCGCGGTGTCAACGACAATGTCGATGCACTGGCGGCTTTGTCGGAGAGTTTGTTCGATTGCGGGGTAATCCCCTACTACCTGCATCAGCTTGACCGTGTCGCCGGCGCCGCGCATTTTGCGGTGGACGATGCATGCGCGCGCGGCCTGATGGATGCCTTGCGTGGACGTTTATCCGGCTACCTCGTGCCACTGCTGGTGCAAGAGATCGCCGGCGCGCCCGCCAAGACACCACTATGACGCGGCTTGAATTCGGTGCGCACAGCCGCTGACGCGCCGATATATGCCGTTGGTCCGCTGGAAATGCTCGGCAGAATCGAGTAAAAGTTGTTCCTGCCTGCGATTTCCCTGCCAATGACCAAACAAGACTCCGTCATAAAACTACTGCTGGTCGAGGACTCGGTCGAGGAAGCCGAGCAACTGATCAGCATGCTGCGCAACGGCGGCATCGCCTTACGACCGACCCGCGCCAGCAATATCGACGAGCTTACCGCGCAACTCAATGCGCAGACACTGGATGTGATTCTGGTCAACGTTGATTCCAAAGGACTGAAACTGGCCGACGCCGCTGCACTGGCCAGCCGCGGCGGGAAGGATATCGCGATCATCGCCGTGACCTCGCACATAAGCGAAAATGCCATCGTCGCGGCTTTCACGGATGGCGCACGCGCGCTCGCTCTGCGCAATCGCGCCGAGCATGTGCAGGCTATCGTTCGCCGCGAATTTGACGGCCTGAACATGCGCCGCAGCGTGCGCCGCCTGGAAGCGTCGTTGCGCGAGACCGAGAAACGTTGTGACGGCTTGCTGGATTCTTCTCGTGATCCGATCGCCTATGTGCACGAGGGTATGCACGTGCGTGCGAACAAGGCGTATCTGGAAATCTTCGGTTATGAAGAGTTCGAGGAAATCGAAGGCATGTCGATCCTGGACATGATCGCGCCGGACGACGCCGACGACTTCAAGACCCTGCTGAAGAAATTGTCCAAAGGCGAAAAACCGCCGCAGAAGCTGAACCTGAAGGCACAACGCGGTGACGGCACCACGTTCGATGCGATCATGGAATTCGCCGAAGCCAGTTACGAAGGCGAACCCTGCCAGCAGATAAGTTTCCGTCAGCAAACCATGAGCGTCGAGCTGGCCAAGGAACTGGACGTTCTGCGCTCCAAAGATCTGGTCACCGATCTTTTCAACCGCCAGTACTGCCTGGCCGAACTGGACCGGGTGATCGGCGAAGCTGCCAAGGGCCGCCACGACCAGTCGCTGCTGCTGCTCGAACCGGACAACTTCAAGAGCCTGCTCGACACCGTGGGCCTGGGCAATGCCGACCTGCTGTTGGGCGACATGGCCAACCTCATGCGCCGGCACATCAAGGAATCCGATATCGCCGGACGCTTTGGCGAACATACCTTCGGCGTACTCGTGGGCGGATACAACGTCGAGGGCGTGCGCGAGCTGGGTGAAGTGTTGCGCAAGGCGTTCGATGAGCGGATTTTCGAAGTCGGCAAGCAGTCGGTGAACGCGAACGTCAGCATTGGCGCTGCCCTGATCGGCGAAAAGAACGCGAATGCACAGTCCGTGCTGACCCAGGCGAGCAACGCCCTGCGCACCGCGCAGACGGAAGGCGGCAACCGCGTCAACGTGTTCGATCCGGCTGCCAAGGACAAGGCTGACGAGGAAAAGACCCGTCACTGGCTGACCCTGGTCAAGGACGCATTGGCAAATAACGGGTTTGTACTGTTTTACCAGCCGATCATCAGCCTGCATGGGGCCGAAGGCGAGTTCTACGAAATCCTGTTGCGCATGCAGGGTCCCAAAGGCGAGATCACGCCGAATTTCTTCATGCCGATCGCCGAGACGAATGGCCTGATGCCGAGCATCGACCGCTGGGTGATCTCAAGCGCCGTGAAGGCCCTGGCCGAGCGCGAAAAGGCCGGTCACAAGACCACGTTCTTCGTCAAACTCACGCCGCAGTCGCTCGACGACCAGACCCTGCTGCCGTGGATTTCGCAGCAATTGAAGAATTCACGGCTGCGCGGCGACGCGCTCGTGTTTGAGATGCCGGAGAGCAAGGTCGTCACCAGCCTCAAGACCGCGCGCGCTTTCGTCACCGGACTCAAGCAGCTGCATTGCGGCTTTGCGCTGGAGCAATTCGGCTCGGGCCTGAATTCGTTCCAGTTGCTCAAGCATGTCGATGCGAACTACCTGAAGATCGACCGCAGCTTCATGGCCGAGCTGCCGAAGAACAAGGAAAACCAGGAAAAGGTCAAGGATCTGTGCGATCAGGCCCATCACGCCGGCAAGCTGACCGTCGCTGAGTTCGTAGAAGACGCGGCCAGCATGTCGATCCTGTTCTCGTGCGGCGTGAACTTCGTGCAGGGCAACTTCCTGCAGGAGCCCGAGAAGGTGATGACGTACGAAACAGCATAGTAAGCCAGGCCGTCAACTCGCGTTGCGCAACGCCGCAACACGTTCCTCGATCGGCGGATGGCTCATGAACAAGCGCGTCACCCCGCTTTGACCGGAAATACCGAACGCCTGCACGGCTTTCGGCAAACTGGTTGCTTCTTGATTCCCTGCCAGCGTCTGTAGTGCCGAAATCATGCTGGCGCGGCTGCCGAGTCTGGCGCCGCCGGCATCCGCTCGGAATTCGCGCCAGCGCGAGAACCCCATGACGATCATCGTCGCCAGGATTCCGAACACGAATTGCAACAGCACCACGATGACGAAATAGCCGATGCCGCCGCCGCGGTTGCTTTCGCGATCGCCCTGCATGGTGCTGTCGATCACCCCGCCGATGACGCGCGCCAGGAACATCACAAAGGTATTTAGCACCCCCTGGATCAAAGCCATGGTCACCATGTCGCCGTTGGCCACGTGGGTTATCTCGTGGCCGAGCACGGCCGAGATCTGATCGCGATTCATGCTGCGCAACAGGCCCGTGCTGACTGCCACGAGCGCATGATTCTTGCTCATGCCGGTCGCAAATGCATTCATCTCCGGCGCGTCGTACAGCGCCACATCGGGCATGCCGATGCCGGCGTTCTGCGCATGGTGACGGACGGTATCCAGCAGCCACTGCTCATCCGCGCCACGCGGCTGCGTGATCACTTGCGCGCCGACCGAGTAGCGCGCGAGGGTCTTGGACAACGCCAGCGAAATGAACGCACCGCCCATGCCAAACACGGCGCACATTATCAACATGCCCTGCAGGTTCATGCCCGTGTGGCTGTATGCCCAGCGGTCCAGGCCGAAAATCGACACTACGATGCCAAGCACCAGCATGATGGCCAGGTTGGTGCCCAGGAACAGAAAGATGCGGAGCATGGTGATCCTCGTACAGGCTTTTTCAGACTATTCAAATGTTGAGTAAACTCGCACAAATTCAAGCCGGGTAACGCATTACCAATGACATACCGCGGACGCTTCGCACCCTCGCCCACCGGCCCGCTGCATTTCGGTTCGCTGGTCGCGGCTGTCGGCAGTTGGCTGCGGGCGCGCGCGCAAAATGGCATTTGGGTAGTGCGCATGGAAGACCTCGATCCACCGCGGGAGGTTCCCGGCGCCGCCGCCGACATCCTGGCAACGCTGGCGAAATTCGGCATGCAATCCGATGAACCGGTGTTGTTCCAGAGTCGGCGCGTGCCGGCCTATGACACTGCCTTCCAGCGCCTGCTTGACGCCAATCAGGTCTTTGCCTGCAATTGCAGCCGCAGTGATCTGGAGATGCAGAAAGGATTTCATCGAGACGCCTGCATCGCGCCGGCTGATTCTGCGCGTGCACCAGCGTGGCGCCTGCGCTCGCCTGACCTGACGATCGATTTCAACGATTTGGCGAACGGGCCGCAGTCGCAAAACCTGCGGCAAGACATCGGCGATTTCGTCATCAAGCGCAGCGAAGGTTGGTATGCCTATCAGCTCGCGGTCGTGGTCGATGACGCCTTCCAGGGCATCACCGAAGTAGTCCGCGGCGCCGACCTGCTCGATTCCACGCCACGCCAGATCTACCTGCAACGCCTGCTCGCCTCCCCGACGCCGACCTATCTGCATATGCCCCTGGTCGTGGACGCCGGCGGACAGAAACTCTCCAAACAGGATCGCGCGCGGCCGGTGGATGGCAATGATCCCGTGCCGGCCATGCACGCCGCCCTGGAATTTCTCGGCGTCCACGTCCAACCCATTCCGCGACAGATTGACACGTTGCTGGCAGCAGGCATTGCGAATTTCGATCCCGCGCGGCTCATGCGCGCTGCGCTGCCCACGTCCGGTTCATCAATCCCCGCAGGCCGCGAGTGGGATTGAACCTTGTGTACAATTGACGTCCAAACAAACGACGACCTGCGCGTGCAGCCGTCACTTTTTCGCAGAATTGAGGAGGGAGTCATGACAGCACGAGTAGCGTTGGTTACCGGCGGCACCGGCGGTATTGGCTCGGCCATCGTCAAGCGATTGGCGTCGCTCGGGCACAAAGTCGCCACCAATTATCGCGACGAGGCCAAGGCCAAGGCCTGGGCCGCGCAGATGAAGGCCCAGGGCGTCAACGCAGTCATCGTGCCAGGCGACGTCGGCGACGTCGGTGCCGCGGAGAGCATGGTGAAGGCAGTCGAACAGCAACTCGGACCCATCGATATACTTGTGAACAATGCGGGCATCACCCGCGATACCACGTTTCACAAGATGTCGGCGATGCAGTGGCAGGAAGTGATCAATACGAATCTTAATTCCTGCTTCAACATGACGCGTCCGGTGATCGACGGCATGCGCACGCGCAAGTGGGGCCGCATCATCCAGATCAGCTCGATCAATGGCCAGAAGGGCCAGTATGGTCAGGCCAATTACGCTGCGTCGAAAGCGGGCATGCACGGCTTCACTATTTCGCTGGCTCAGGAAAACGCGAAGTTCGGAATCACGGTCAACACCGTTTCGCCCGGCTACGTGGCGACGGAAATGGTGATGGCCGTGCCCGAGGACGTACGCAACAAGATCGCTGCGCAGATTCCGATCGGCCGGCTCGGCGAACCCGACGAGATAGCGTATGCGGTTTCATTTTTCGCCAATGACGAAGCGCGCTGGATAACGGGCGCGAACCTGGCGATCAATGGCGGGCAATACATGGGTTGGTAGAACTGAATCGCGCTTATGCGATGCGTTAACTGCGCGCGCTGGAACGCGCGCGACGGCGTAGCCGGCGCACAGGGAGAGCGCCATGGAAGGCGCGAACGAGCGCATCGCATGGACCTTGAGTTCAGGTGAGCCCGGAAGCCAAACGGCAATGCTCCAAGCATGGTTGCTGACAGTGTCCGTATAGCGGGAAGCTGCGAGTGCCGAGTCGTACCTGAACGAGAAATGCTGCGCAGCAACCCGCTGGTGCGCCGCCGCACAATCTGCTAACTTTGCCGCATGGCACAAGTCCGAACAATCAAGAAATATCCGAACCGCCGGCTCTACGACACCGAGATTTCGAGCTATATCACGCTCGAAGAGGTGCGTCAGCTGGTGCTGGACGGCGAAGATTTCGAGGTGCGCGACGCCAAGACCGGCGACGACCTGACCCGTTCGGTATTGCTGCAGATCATCGCCGAGCACGAACAGACCGGGCAGCCGATGTTTACCACCCAGCTGCTGTCGCAAGTGATCCGGTTTTATGGCGACTCGATGCAGGGTTTCATGGGCAGCTATCTGGAAAAGAGCCTGCAGATCTTTCTCGACCAGCAGACCAAGTTTCGCAGTCAGCTCAACAATATTCTCGGGTAGACGCCGTGGTCGATGCTCAACGACATGACCGAGCGCAACATGGATTTGTGGAAATCGGTACAGGAAGGTTTCCTCACCGCCGCCGCGGGTTCTGCCAAAGCCAATGCCGGCAAGGACTCCAAGTCCTAGTTTGATGCGCCTGCCCGCCGCGGTTTGACACTGCGGCCACCGCTCTCTACCATCGCGCGCTTGCTGCGCCGCGCCATCGTTGGTGGCGGGCAGGACGCCCGCTTTGTGATCTTCGCAATCAAGGACGATTGCAAAAGCACAGGAGTAGTTCGATGACTAAGCGCGTCGCGCTCGTGACTGGGGGCATTGGCGGCCTGGGAACGGAAATCTGCAAGTACCTGGCGCGTTCGGGGCACACCGTCGTCGCTACCGATCTTGGCAGCCGCGCCGAGCGCGTCGCCGAGTTCGCCAAGGAAACGGCAGAATGGGCGCACTCGATTTTCTTTGAGCCAATCAACGTCGGCGACTTCGATACCTGCGCGACAGCGGTCAAGGCCATCGAAGCCAAGTACGGCCCTGTTGACATCCTTGTCAACGCGGCTGGCATCACCCGCGATACGACCTTGCGCAAGATGAATCCGCAGCAATGGACCGACGTGCTCGACATCAATCTGAGCGGCGTGTTCAACACCTGCCGCAACGTGGTCGAAGGCATGAGCGACCGCGGCTTCGGTCGCATCGTCAACATCTCATCCGTCAACGGCCAGACCGGTCAATTCGGGCAGACCAACTACTCGGCGGCCAAGGCTGGCATGCACGGGTTCACCATGGCGCTGGCACGTGAAGTCGCGCGCAAGGGCGTGACCGTCAACAGCGTGTCGCCGGGCTACTGCCGCACGGCCATGGTCGCCGCGATTCCGGAAAATGTTCGCAGCCAGATCATTGCCGGCATTCCGGTCGGCCGGCTGGGCGAGCCATCGGAAATCGCGCGCGTCGTGGATTTCCTCTGCGCCGACGAATCCGGCTTTATCACCGGCGCGAATATTCCGGTGAACGGCGGCTACTTCATGGATTTTTGACTGCGGGGATTTCTGATGGACGGTATGTCGCTCGTTGTCACCTAGCTTGAAGACAACACGAACTGGTTGCCATCAGGATCCTTGAACTTTGCGAACGTGCCCCATGGCTGTTTCTGCGGTTCACTGACGAATTCCACGCCTCGCTGCCGCAGTTGGCGGTATGTCGCCTCGACATCGTCGCAGGCCAGTGAGCCATTGAAAAACGTGCCGATGCGATCTTCGTGGCCTTCCGGCGTGAACAGGACGATGCGCGTGGCCGAGTTCGCAATACGCAGCTCGATCCATCGCTGCTTTTCATCGAATTGCTGATCGGTTGCGATCTCGAAGCCCATTTGCTCCGTATAGAACTTGAGCGCTCGGCTCTGGTCGCTGGTCGGAATGCCAACGAATTTCACGTGCGTGATCACGAGACCGCCTCCTTGAGAAGATTGCGCAATTATGCCGCGGCGGCACGCGTGCCTTGTAGCAATCGTTGCTGTAGTATTAATTGCTATGGAACGAATCGCGCTCGACGCCTACGTCATCGATGTGCTGATGTCCGATCTGGTTGGTCACGATCGGAAACCGGCAGCGTTCATCGTCTATCTTTTTCTGCTGCGCCTGAGCTCACGCACGCGGCGTGATAGCCTGGCAGTTAGCCTGCAGACCATCGCAACGAAAACCGGATTGTCCAAATCTAGCGTGCAGAGTGCGATCCGGCACCTGAAGCGCCGGCGCTTGCTCGACCCCAATGCGAAATCGACGGTAGCGGACCCGACAAGACGCATCCTGCGCCCATGGTTGACGCGCTAGACCAGCACGACTTCTCAGTAGTCGTAGCCGTCGATAAACAGAAAGTCTGCCGGCGTCAACGCACAGTCGCCGTTGTTCGGTGCGCCATCATTGATGACCGGACCGCCAGCTTCGATGACGTCGAAGTTAATTGGCCTGATGCCGAAAAACGAATGCGAGTCGATGTTCACATCCGCATCGGCCCACTTGTGCGTGGTGAAGTAGTCCGCTTCCGCCGTGAGCGGAATACCGCCGCCGTCGGACAGGAACATTCCGTATTTGGCCAGGCTGCGCAAGATTACGCGGACGGATTCGTTGGTGCTGAACGCATTGATGTTGAATGTGGATTTCAGCCGTAGGCGCGATCCATACGGCACGGCATTGACGTTGTTGTCGGATGTGGCCGAAGTGCCATGCGACGAAGGATGCACATGCGTGTTGGTCTGCATTCTCTCGTTGCCGAGAATGAAGCGGATCGCGTGACCGATATCGCCCTGCACCTGTGCGGCGGCCCAGACTTCGTCGGCATTGAACAGAAGCGGAGCGATAGGAAACCCGGCGCCGTCGGCGCTGGTGCAATGCTCGCCGCGGCCATAGCGCGGGTAAATCTTTTTCAGGTCCCAGTACAGACCGCAACGCGCATGCACGCCGGTACCGTCGACCGAATTGGTGTTGTAGGTTTCGTACATGACGTTGCTGGTGTCGTTCACCACCAGCATGTGGCAATCCTCGCCGTTTGCGTTGCACGTGTACGCTGGAGGCGGACCCGTGCCTTCGATACCGCCGCCCACAGGCACTGGGAAAATCAAACCGGGGTTTTCGCACTCTCCAGTGTAGTAGCCGGCCAAATTTGGCCAGGCGACGATCGGCTTGGTCGGCGTGGCATTGGTCGCATGCAGGACGTAAAACGAGAAATCAATCTGGAAATCCTCGTTGCCGCCGCTATCGCCCCAGTACTTGCCCGCAGGCCCAGTCGCAGCAGCAATCGCCTCCAGACGCTGCATCATCATCAGCGAATTGGTGCGCGCGGGCACGTTGGTGACGTCCGCATTCCAGATTGCATTCTGGGTGAAGCGCGGCAAGACGGCGGCTTGCGACACAGAAGCCGCGAAGAGAATTGCGATTGGCAACAACACACGACCTGTCATAGCACAGCGCCCCTGGCCAGCAAGGCTTGTATCATACGCCGCCGTTCTGGCGCTTCCACTCGCGGATGCGCGATCTGTGACTCACCACACCAAATCGGCAGGCACGTCATCTTCCGCCGGCGCATCTGGATCGCACAGCAGCACCAACGTTTCCGGCTGAATCGCCTGCGCCTGCAATGCAACATCGCGCAAGACCAGCAGATAACGGCCGGCCAGTTGTACGACGGCCAACTCACCACGATTGAGCTGCACGAGTTGCTCCGGGGTGCAGTAGACACGGCGGATCTTGTTGCCATGCGGAAAATGTCGCGCCACGTCGGCATCGGTCTGGTTCAGGGACTTGCCGTCCAGCAACACGGAAAGCTTCTGCTTGCGCTCCCTTTTTTCGCGCGCCACTTTTTCGGCTTCGCGTTGTGCGTGTTCGCGCTCCTGCTTTTCCAGTTGAGCACGCTTTGCATAGGCGCTGGCCAGATCGACTTCTGACGGTGATGGCTTCTTCGGTAGCGGCGGCCGCTGCTGTTGCTTCGGCGCCGGGCTGGAGTCCTGCGCACGCGGCGCACGGTCCTGGCTCGGCTTCGCCTCGGACTTGGTCTTCTCGGACTTGAATTTGTTTGCAAGTCCACTTTTCAGCAACTGGTCGCGCAGTGATTCAGCCATGGAGGTGCTTTACCTTGAAAGTGCGGCCACGGACGGCCGCTGCTTGATCTTCGCGGTCATGGACGAACGCATCAATAGTGCGGTGGAGGTGGTTCGTCGCGCGAGTCATCCGCCAGCGAACTCCTGACCTGGGCCAGTTCGCCGCGCAACAGTTCGAACTCGCGCTGGAACTGTGTGATGAAGCGATCCTGCGCAGCGACCGTCGTGTCCAGCGACTGCAGCGTGCTTTCGATGAACGCGATGCGTACTTCGAGTTCGGTCAAGCGTTGCTCAAGTGGCATGTTCATTGTCCGCTCACAGCGAGTCGATCAGATGGCGGCCGTGGCGCGCACCAATCGCGCCGCCGGCTTCACGCCCGGCAAGTGCGAAATCGGCTGCTGCCATCTCGCGTACCAACTCGGCGAAAGAAATCTTCGGTGCCCAGCCCAATTGCTCGCGCGCAAGCCGGGCATCGCCCAGCAAGGTGTCCACTTCGGCCGGCCGATAGTATTGCGGATGGATACGCACGATCACATCGCCGGGTTTGATCTTCGCATCCGCTGCGGTGACGCTCGCGACCACCGCGTGTTCCTCGGCACCGTTGCCGCGAAACTCCAGGGCGACGCCCATCTCGTCCGCTGCTGCGGTGACAAACTCGCGCACCGAATGCTGTATGCCGGTGGCAATCACGTAGTCGCGTGGCTCATCCTGTTGCAGCATCAGCCATTGCATTTCAACATAATCGCGGGCGTGGCCCCAGTCGCGTTTTGCATCCAGGTTTCCCAGGTACAGGCAATGCTGCAGGCCATGCAGGATCCGGGCAAGACCGCGGGTTATCTTTCGGGTAACGAAGGTCTCTCCGCGAATCGGCGACTCGTGATTGAACAGGATACCGTTGCAGGTATACATGCCATAGGCTTCGCGGTAGTTCACCGCGATCCAGTAGGCATACAGCTTGGCCACCCCATAAGGCGAGCGCGGATGGAACGGCGTGTGCTCGGTCTGCGGCGTCTGTTTCACGGCGCCATAAAGCTCCGACGTCGATGCCTGATAAAACCGGCAGGTCTTGCCCAAGCCCAGTACGCGCATCGCCTCGAGCACGCGCAGAGCGCCCAGACCATCGGCGTTCGCAGTGTATTCCGGTTCCTCGAATGACACCGCGACGTGGCTTTGCGCCGCAAGATTGTAGATCTCGTGCGGCTGCACCTGCTGGATCACGCGCAACAGGCTCATCGAGTCGGTCATGTCGCCGTAATGCAGCGCAACCTTCGGAACTGCTTCATCCAGTTCGTGGTACAGATGGTCGATGCGCTCGGTATTGAACGACGAAGCACGGCGCTTGATGCCGTGCACTTCGTAGCCTTTGTGCAACAGCAATTCGGCCAGGTAGGCGCCGTCCTGTCCAGTGATACCGGTGATGAGCGCGCGTTTATTCTCCATGCAGCCCTCAGTTACGAATTCGCGGTACGTAGTGCTGTAGCGCGATCACAGCCGGCCGTCGACCGCGTGCGCGGGCAACAGGTACTTGACGTCGTAGATCACCGCTCCGGTTTTTGCGAACGCGCGCACGCCGGCAACCCCCAGGTCGCGGAATTCGCGATGCGCGACGGCCAGCACGATCGCGTCGTAGCTGCCGGCCTGCGGTTGCTCGATCGGACGGATAGCGTATTCGCGTTCGCACTCGTCCTTGTCGGCGTGTGGATCATAGACGTCCACCGTGGCATGGCAGGCACGCAATTCGTCGACGATCTCGCGCACGCGCGTGTTGCGCAAGTCCGGGCAGTCTTCCTTGAAAGTGACGCCAAGCACGAGCACGCGGCTGCCGACGACATTGATCTGCTTGAGCGCCATCAAACGTAGCACCTGTGCACTGACGTGCGCGCTCATACCCTCGTTGATGCGGCGCGCGGCGCTGATCAGTTCCGCGTGATACCTGGCCTCATTTGCCTTGTGGATGAGGTAGTAGGGATCCACGCCAATGCAGTGACCGCCGACCAGCCCGGGACGAAAATTCAGGAAATTCCATTTCGTCGCCGCCGCCTTGAGCACTTCCTCGGTATCTATTCCCAGGCGCCCGAAGATCAACGCGAATTCGTTGACCAGGGCGATATTGACGTCGCGCTGGATATTCTCGATCGCCTTGGCCGCTTCGGCGACGCGGATGCTCGGCGCGCGGTATGTGCCCGCCCGAACGATACGCGCATACAGGGCGTCGACGAATTCCGCCGCTTGCGGCGTAGAACCCGATGTGACTTTGACGATGTCGGCCAATCGACGCGACTTGTCGCCCGGATTGATCCGCTCCGGGCTGTAGCCAACGAAGAAATCCACATTGAAGCGCAGCCCTGATGCCCGCTCCAATGCCGGTACGCAGACTTCCTCGGTGGCGCCGGGATAGACCGTGGACTCGTAGATCACGATCGCGCCGCGTGAAAGCGCCTTGCCGACCGCTGCGCTTGCGCCAATCAGCGGCGTGAGATCCGGCCACTTGTGGGTTGTGACTGGCGTCGGTACGGCGACGATGTATACATTGCAATTCTTCAACGATGCGGCATCTCCGCCAAATCGAAGTTTTGTCGCACTCTTGAGCTCTGCCGCATCGACTTCACCGGTCGCGTCGCGTCCGCTGACGAGTTCCGCAACACGTGATTCATCGATGTCGAAGCCCAACGTTGGAAATTCGCGCCCGAGCGCGACCGCCAGCGGCAGGCCAACGTAGCCCAGACCGACAACCGCGATCTTCGCCTGCTCCAGCCGCAGATCGAAGCTCATGAGGTCGCATCCGGCTGCCTTACGCTGCGGCCACGACCGATGCCGTAGTAAGCGATGCCCGCGGCTTCAACGGCGCGCGGCTCATAGATGTTGCGGCCATCGAAGATCGCCGGTGAGCGCAGGCTCTTGCGGATGCGCGAAAAATCAGGGCTCCAGAACGCCTTCCACTCGGTGACAATGACCAGAACATCGGCGCCGTCAAGTGACGCGTACGGCTCATCGCACAAAGTCAATTCCGCGCGCCCAGCATACAGGCGGCTGGCTTCGCCCTGCGCTTCCGGGTCGTGAGCACGCACCGTCGCACCCGCGGCAAAGAGTTGTTCCAGCAAGCGCCGGCTCGGCGCTTCGCGCATGTCGTCCGTATTGGGTTTGAAGGCCAGTCCCCAGACGGCGATGGTTTTACCGGCAAGGTTTGCGGAAAAATGCCGCGATATCAATTCGAACAGTTTTTCCTTCTGGTCGCGATTGACCGCCTCGACCGCGGTGAGCAGGCGCGCCTCATAAGCGTGACTGCGCGCCGTGCGCTCCAGCGCCTGCACGTCTTTCGGAAAGCACGAGCCGCCGTAACCGGCGCCGGGATAGATGAAGGAGTAGCCGATGCGCGGATCCGAGCCGATGCCGTGACGCACCAGTTCGATATCGGCGCCAACGCGTTCGGCAATGTTCGCCATTTCGTTCATGAAGCTGATCTTGGTCGCCAGCATCGCGTTGGCGGCGTACTTGGTCAGCTCGGCCGAACGCACATCCATCAGCACGATGCGTTCGTGATTGCGGTTGAACGGGGCGTACAAGGTCTTCAACAATTCGATCGCGCGGCTGCTGTCGGAGCCAAGCACGATACGGTCGGGGCGCAGGCAGTCCTTGACCGCGTCGCCTTCCTTGAGAAATTCCGGATTCGACACGACGTCGAATTCCACTTTTACACTTCGGTGCGAAAGTTCGGCGGCGATCGCCTCACGCACGCGATCGGCAGTGCCAACCGGCACAGTCGACTTGTTGACCACGACGGCATATTGATCAAGGTGGCGGCCGATGTCGCGGGCCACGCTCAGTACATGCGAAAGATCCGCGCTGCCGTCTTCGTCTGGCGGCGTGCCGACCGCAATGAACAGCATCTGCCCGTGGGCGATCGCGCCGAGTGCATCGGTGCTGAAGCGCAATCGGCCGGTCGCACGGTTGGCTGCGACCAGCTCGGCAAGTCCCGGCTCGAAGATCGGCATTTCGCCGCGCTCCAGGCGCGAGATCTTGTCGGCATCGACATCCATGCAGACCACGTCGTTGCCGACGTCGGCCAGACACGTTCCGGTGACCAGGCCGACATAGCCGGTGCCAAAGATGGTAATGCGCATGCAGATTCCAATCGATCGCGCGGGAGGCACTTCGGGTGCGGAACGCGCATTGTAGTGAGCCAGCGCGCCTTAAACCAAATACGTGCTGGGAAATGGACGGGCGTCGTTGTTTACTGGGCCCGCAAAAAAGCGAAAGGCGCGGGATTCCGCGCCTTCGCCATGCCAAATAAAGCTTGCTTAGTCTTTCTTGGCAGCCGGCTTGGCATCAGCTGGCTTGACCGCTGCAGGAGCTGCAGGAGGCGCGGCCGGCGGCTCGATGCTGATCAGCTTCACGTCGAAGATCAAGGTCGCATTCGGGCCGATCGTACCCGGGCCGCGCTCGCCGTAAGCGAGCTTGGCAGGAATGTAGAACTTGTATTCCGAACCGACGGGCATGAGCTGCATGCCTTCGGTCCAGCCCGGGATTACGCCGTTCAGCGGGAACGTGGCTGGCTGGCCGCGATCGACCGAACTGTCGAACTTGGTGCCGTCGATCTTGGTGCCGGTGTAGTCCACCTTCACGGTGTCGGTCGGCTTCGGCTTCGGGCCGTTGCCTGCCTTGACGACTTCATACTGCAAGCCCGAGGCCGTGACCTTCACGCCGGACTTGGACTTGTTCTTGGCCAAAAAGTCGTCGCCTTCCTTCTGGTTCTTCTCGGCGTCTTCCTTGGTCTTGGCAGCCTGGCGCGCCTGCAATTTCTGCATGAATTCCTGGCGAACGCTCAGCGCTTCGGGCTCGGTCAGCGTGGTCTTGTCGCCCTTGATCGTGGCCTGCAAGGCCTGGATCACGACGGCCATGTCGATCTCTTCCTTGATTGAACCCAAGCCGCGGCCCACGTCCATACCGACCATGTAGCTGTATTCGGCTTTCTTGTCGCCCTTGAACTTGGCGTCGATCGCGGCGATGTCCACTGCCGGCTTGGCCGGCGCTGCCGCAGGCGCTGCGACAGCGGCAGGCTTGGCGGCAGGCGGAGTGGCGGGTTTGGGATCGGCAGCGGAGGCCGAACCGACGACAGTGATCGCTGCAGCTACGGCAGCGGCGATCAGGGTCTTGCGCAGAAACTGAGTCATGTGTACTCCTGAAGGATTGATTTTTATTTGCCGGCCAATGCGGCTTCCAGCGGCGCCAGGCAAATCCCGAGAGACTGCTTTGGGCCGCATATTGTGCGGTTCCGCAACGCCGAAGGCAAACTGGGCGGGGATTGGACTATGCCCAGGGCACGAGGTTCCCCAGTACCTTTAGCGGGCGTTTACTTTCGCGACACGCTAAAATGCCCGGATGATACGACTCGATCAACTCGCGCTGCGCCGCGGCCCCCTGCTTTTGCTCAACGATGTAAGCGTTGCGCTGCATGCAGGCTGGCGCGTAGGCATCACCGGCCGCAACGGCGCCGGCAAATCCAGCCTGTTGGCGCTCGTCGCCGGCGAAATCACGCCCGACGCGGGTCACTTCGAACGACCACGCGACTGGACATTGGCCTACGTGCGCCAGGAAGTGGCTGCCCTGAATATCAGTGCGCTCGACTATGCGCTGGACGGCGACACCGAGTTCCGCCAGATCGAACGCGCGCTCGCCGAAGCCGAAGCCGCGCACGATGGCGTCAAGCTGGGATCGCTGCACGAACGCCTGCACACGATCGGTGGTTACGCCGCGCGCGCGCGCGCCGCCGAGCTGCTGCATGGCTTGGGCTTTGCGCCGGGGTCCGAGCATCGCAATGTCGCGGAATTCTCCGGCGGCTGGCGGATGCGGCTGAATCTGGCCCAGGCACTCATGTGCCGATCTGATCTGCTGTTGCTGGACGAGCCGACCAACCATCTGGACCTGGACGCCGTGTTGTGGCTGGAAACCTGGCTCAAGCGTTATCCCGGCACATTGTTGCTGATCTCGCATGACCGCGAATTTCTCGATGCGGTGGTTACCCATGTGTTGGCGATTGCCGATCAAAGCGCCGAGCTTTTTTCCGGCGACTTGACCGGCTACGAGCGCAAGCGCTCCGAACGCCTCGTGCAGCAGCAAAGTCAGTACGACAAGCAGCAGCGCGAACGCGCTCATTTGCAGCAATTCGTCGATCGTTTCCGCGCCCAGGCGACCAAAGCACGCCAGGCGCAAAGCCGCATCAAGGCGCTGGAGCGCATGGTGGAAATCGCGCCGGTGCGCGCAGCGTCGACGATTCAATTCACATTTCGTGATCCTGTCTCGCTGCCGGTCCCGCTGCTCAAGCTCGACCATGCAGCCGCTGGCTATGGCGAGCGCCATGTGCTCGACGAGCTGAAGCTGATCCTGTCGCCTGGCGATCGCATTGCCCTGCTCGGCGCGAACGGCGCGGGCAAATCCACACTGGTGAAGTTGCTCGCCGGCACGCTGGCGCCGCGCGCAGGCGAGCGCGTGGTGTCGAAGGATCTGGTAATCGGCTATTTCGCCCAGCACCAGCTGGAACAACTCGATCCTGCAGCCACGCCCGCCGAACATCTGCTGCGACTCGACCCGAAAATGGGCGAGCGCGCCGCGCGCGATTTCCTCGGCGGTTTTGGTTTTTCCGGCGAACGCGCGCTGACTGCGGTTGCGCCGTTTTCCGGTGGTGAGAAAGCGCGACTGTGTCTGGCGCTCACGATCTATCTGCGCCCGAACCTGCTGCTGCTCGATGAGCCGACCAATCACCTTGATCTGGACATGCGCGAGGCGCTGACTGAAGCCTTGAACGATTTCACCGGTGCGCTGGTGCTGGTCGCGCATGATCGCGCGCTGATCCGTACGTGCTGCGATACCTTGCTGCATGTCGGCGGTGGGCGCGTGGTGCCTTATGACGGCGATCTGGACGACTACGCGCGCCTGGTCATGCGCAACGACGATGCGTCCGCAGCACAGGCGCCTGCGTCTGGCGGCGGCTCACGTCGCGATGAACGTCGTGCGCGCGCCGAGCAACGTGCGCGGGTGGCGCCCCTGCGCGAGGAAGTGCAGCGCCTGGAAAAGCGCATGGCCGAGCTTGACTCCAACAAACGCAAAACCGATGCCGCACTCGCCGACCCCGGCATGCTCGATGCCAGCCAGACAGCACGGGTGAGCGAGCTGACGCGGTTGACAGGCAAGCTCGCCACCGAGCTCGATGAGCTGGAAACGCAATGGTTGCACGCCCAGGCCCAGCTCGAGCAGGCGAACGCGCTGTGAACGCTGCGATGAATATCGATATGGCTGCAAGCCATGTGCAACGCGGCGTTACGCCTACCCATTGACATATAATCGGCGTTGCACCACGCCACTCAATCTTTTTCCCTTGCGCTGGAATCCCCGATGTCCCAACTGATCGCGCCGCATGGCGGCCGTCTCGTCAATTTGCAAATCATTCCTGATACCGAACGCGCTGCGCTCAAACACGACGCTGCGCAATTGCCAGCATGGGACCTGACGCCGCGCCAGATCTGCGATCTGGAAATGCTGCTCAGCGGCGCGTTCTCGCCGCTGGAAGGATTCATGACCCGCGCGGACTACACCGGTGTCTGCCGCGACATGCGTCTTGCCTCCGGTGTGCTGTGGCCGATGCCGATCACACTGGATGTGACCCAGGAATTTGCCGACAAGCTTGGCAGCGCCAAGCGGATTGCGTTGCGCGATCCGGAAGGCGTGGCCCTGGCTGTGCTCGATGTCGAAGATCAATGGCCCGCCGATCATGCGGCGGAAGCGCGTGAAGTATTCGGCACCACCGACAAACTGCACGCCGGTGCGAATCATCTGCTAACCAAGACAAATCCGGTCTATCTCGGCGGCCGCATCCACGGCCTGGAAGCGCCGCGGCACTATGATTTTCGCCACCTGCGCACGACGCCGCGCGATCTGCGCGAGCACTTCGAGAAAATGGGCTGGCAGCGCATCGTTGCGTTCCAGACGCGTAACC
>JBBRTT010000005.1:0-124068 GCA_038244165.1 Lysobacterales bacterium
ACGGTCATCGCGTAAAGAATAATGACGTCAACTCGATTCCGGCCAATGCCGTGGAACGCATCGAAGTCCTGACCGATGGCGCGTCCTCGGTGTACGGTTCCGATGCGGTCGGCGGCGTCGTCAACTTCATCCTGCGCAGCAACTATCAGGGTGCCGAGTTCTCGAGCGACTACGGAATTTCGGATCGTGACGATGGCCAGCGTCAGGGCTATCACTTCGTGTTCGGCCAGACCACCGACAAAGGCAGCATCATGGCCGGCGTCGACTACAACAAGTTCGACAAGGTGCTTTCGGCAAGTCGCGACTTTTCCAAGAATGCGATTTACTACTACTACGGCGCAGGGCACGTGTCTGGCGGCTCCAGCAATACACCATTGGGCCAGGTGCAGTTGCCGGCCAACCTGAAGACTCAGTTCGGCTGCTCCGCAGTTAGCAAGACTTCGCTGACGGGCGCCGGTAGTTCACTCGCCGACTATCGTTGCTATAACTCAGGCCGCGACAACTTCAACTTCCAGGCCGTCGGCAATGTGGCTCTGACACCGCAGGAGCGCACCAACGCGTTCATCCTCGGCAACTACAAGCTGACCGACAGCGTCGAGACGTACCTTGAGGTCTACCACAACAAGACCCAGTCGGCCTCGGCGCTCGCGCCTCAGCCCATTAACACCCTGGGAAGCAGCCCGCTGTTTATTTCAAAGGACAGCTACTACAACCCATTCGGCGTTGATTTCAAGGGTGGCTCCAATACCTACAAGACGCGCTCGATCGGGAACGGAAATCGCACCGCCAACAACAGCACCCTGACCGATCAAGTCGTGACAGGCTTCAAGGGTGATCTGGAAATCTTCGGCCGAGACATCCAGTGGAATGCCTATTTCAACTATGGTCACTCCAGTTTGCTGACGCATACTAGCGGCTTTGTCAATCTATCCAAGATTGGTCCCGGCATTGGTCCGTCGTTCCTCAACGCGCAAGGCGTAGTCCAGTGCGGAACGGCGAATGCTCCCATCGCGTTGGCGAGCTGCACACCTTTCAATTTTTTCAATGTCACCGATCCGGCAACGATTGCTGCGCTGGACAACGCCTCCGGCAACACGTTTACCCAAGCCGTGACCTGGGAAAAGTCCGAAGTGGTCGAAGCCAACGGCACGGTCTTGGATCTGCCCGCTGGCGCCGTGCAGCTTGCCGCCGGCGTCAGCCATCGCAAGGATTTCAGCCAGTCGATTCCGGATGCCACCGAGGTCCCGAACGCAGCAGGTGTTTGCGATATCGGTACCGGCTGTCAGTCGCCGCTGAGCGGCTCGTTCAATGTCAAGGAAATCTACGCCGAGCTGCTGATTCCGATCCTGAAGGACGTGCCGTTCGCGAACGCGCTGAACCTCACTGTGGGCGATCGTTATTCCCGCTACAACAACTTCGGTGGCACCAACAACACCAAGGTTGCCATCGAATACCGTCCGATTGAAGACCTGCTGTTGCGCGGTACGGTATCGAAGGTGTTCCGTGCACCGACGGTCACCAACCTGTTCCTGGGAGCGACAAGCTCCGCACCCCAGGCGGTCGATCCCTGTTTTGGCCTGCATGGCACCAATGCTGCCTGCGTCGGCGTGCCGGGGGATGGCAGCTTCCAACCGCTGCCGGGTCAGAACAGTCAGATCAGTGCCATCGTAGAAGGTTCAAAAGCTGCGGGTACCGTCCTTACGCCGGAGCAGGGCAAATCGTTCGACTACGGCTTTGTCTATGATCCGCATTGGCTGCCGGGCCTGTCGGTCAGCGCCGATATCTGGCGCTTGTACCTGAACAACGAGATCAGCGTTATTTTTGCGCAGACGGCGTTGAACCTGTGCTTCGCCCAGAACGGCGGTCCGACCTGCAGTCTGATTCACCGTGAGACTGCCGGTCCGTCAGCAGGGCAGCTTTCGATCGTTCAAGAGCCTTTCGGCAACCTCGGACGGCTTGATGCGAAGGGCTTTGATGTGCAGGCACATTACCGCCTGCCCGAGACGGCTTTCGGCAATTTCAATTTCAACTTCCAGACCACTTATCTGGATCGCTTTGCGGATGATCCATCGCCGGGTGCCCCAGGAGATTTCGTTCAGGAATTTGCCGGTCACTACGCGACCGGTGCGTCGGCCATCGCCAACGCGAACTTCTCGCGCTGGAAAGCGCTGGCTGGCGTGAACTGGAATATGGGTGCCTTCAGCGCGTCGTGGACAGGCAAGTACATCGGCAAATTCACAGTCGGCTACGCCAATCTGAACTACGGTCAGTCCGCCGACCAAGCTCTGCCAGGGATAGAACTGAAGTACGGCGCCACGGTGACCCACAACGTTACGGCCGGCTACAACATCGAGCCGATCAACACGCGTATCGATGTCGGCATCGACAATCTGTCCGACAAACAGCCTGCACTTCTGTTCAACAACAACACGGTCAACGGCAATGTCGACGTGAATACATTCGACACCATCGGTCGGTTCTACTGGACGCGCGTGACCGTGAAGTTTTAGCTCGTTTGATTGCAACAGCCGCGCGGGAAATAGCGCGGCTGTTCCTACTCATCTGCTATCGCAATGCAAGTGTTCACTATGCCAAGACTCCGCCAGGTCCGATACAGCTATCCATGTGAACTGATGCAACTCGCAATCCTCTTGTCAGAACGGTACGAGAAGCGTGACGTTTCAGCCACACTCGGCATTCCTCCGAGTACTCTTTATCGTTGGTTGGGAATTCATCGCAGAAGGTCGTTGCTCGAACGCACCAACGTGTACTCATCGCAGGATTCGCAGCTGCGAGAGATGGTCCGTGCCTGCGAGGCACACGGCTTCAGCGTAAAAGAGCGCGTGGCACTTTTGACTTCCTCGCGCGCGATCGTTGAGCTCACCGGCGTTGCGCCGCAAGAAAGGCGACCACCACGCGACAATGTCCTTTACTTCAATTCTCGGACCTGCGCAAAAACGACGGATCCCGTTTTTTCCGCCATGGCCGAGCTGGCAGCGAATAATATCGTCAACAAGGTCAGCGTTGACATTCGCAGCCGGTTGCAAGCGGTGCGCGACAAAATTGATTCAGAATACTTTACGGAGTTGACTTGCGACGAATTTGGCAGAATTGCGAGAATGTCGAAATTCAATCTGATCAATCGATTCTCCACCGTATACGGGGTCTCGCCATATCGCTATTTGTTGACGGTTCGCATACGACACGCCAAGAAGCTATTGGGTTCGATGCAGGAGCCGCTCGATACCATAGCGACTGCCGTTGGCTTCGAGTCGCAGTCCTCTCTGTGCAGATCATTCAAGAGCGTCGAGGGCGTCAGCTTGTCTGATTTCTTCCGCGGCCTGCGCGTGCCTTCCATTGCAGTCAATCCGCGGCGTGAATCTGAGAGCCGAAACAATGGGAAAATGCGCAGCAATGCAGATTTTTCCGCTCACGTTCTTCCTAGTCAATTGGAAGTCAGGTGACGTCGATGGGACTGAAACTGCCGCTGGATCTACGCAGCTTGAGTGCCGCCAGAAAAATACGTAATGGAGCAGATCGAGCAGACCTGGCCATAGAATTCGGCATGAGCATTCAGAGCCTGGAAGACATAACGTCCACATACGATGGCGTTCCGGATTCGCTTCTCACCGCGATTGAGCGTCTGCTCAAGGATAGAGACAAGTTGCGGCGGCTCATTTCCAGGTCGTTGTAGCGCCAGCGTGTCGAAACCGCGAAAGCAATATTTTTCCCGTCCAAGGTGCCGGCGCGCGTGTACCCTTCTCAAAGGGTATACCCCTCACTCGTGTCGGCACTTTCTATGGGTCGTGTTGAGCTTGCATAACTGCAGACGTCTGAGTCGGCACGGCGGCGGATTGAAGAAGCGCAGGCGGTTTTCGCATGGCTGCCGGACAGCATCGCAGGTCGAGCTGCGCACTATTGCGAGCGTGCCTGGCGGCGAATGAGAGTTGCCGACTGGCCGAGGTTCTTCTTCATGATCCGCTTAAACGTCGCGGGGCTCTGTATTCCCACTGCGGCCGCTACGTCGCCTATAGCCAGGTCGCTGCTTGTCAGCAATTCCTTGGCTCGGGCAGCGAGAACGCTGGCCATGTGTGCGTAAGGAGTTTTTCCATACACTTTGGAAAATACCCGGATGAACTGGTCGATCGAGTAGTTTGACAAGTGCGCCATTTCGCTCACCTTTGGATACTGCTTGCCACTGAACAGCACCTGATTCAACGAGCGTTGCAGGCGCAAAAAAACCGTTCTTTTTGCCGCCTGCGAGGGGCCAGGGCAGCGTTGGATCAGAGGATCAAATCCACTTTGCAACTCGTACAGTGAAGACGCCAATAAAGACAAGTTCCTGGCGCATCCGCCGCCACGCACGATTGTTTCCCGCACGAACCGAAAAAGTTGTCGGCGAATGCACTGCGGGGCGCGATGAACAGCAGGCATTACGGCAAAGGGACGTGTGCACAGACCTTGAACACGATCCAGGACCTCCGACCAGACTTTCTGATGTGCGATGACCGCGATGCAGCTTGCCTTTTGACCGATCTCTACCGTCAGGTCGCGTTGCGAGTCGGATGCATAGACATCGCCCTTGGTGGCGACGAAAAACGAATTGTTTGTCGTAAGAAATGTGCGGCCAAGGACAGGAATCCAAAGCGCTGCAGCCCCTGCCTGAACCGACAAAGAGGCGCTTGAATGTCCGTGCACCACAAGAAACGTTTTGTCAAAAAAAAGTTGCGGGTACAACGATTCATTGATCACGAGGCTTCGATGGGCGGCCGCTTGTACGATGTTTCCCTCCACCGTTCGAGCACCTGCCCTGGCCAGACTAGGCCAGTTCTCCAGCGACGGCTGACATATCGTGCCGCCGGCAGGTGGCGATTCAATCAGCCATCCGGTCGATTGCTGGAAAGGGTCGGCTTCCATGATCTTGGAATGAGGTACTGGCATGGAGCGCATGACGTACTACGCTGGCCAAATGCGACAGCGCGCCGCGTTTTTTTTGATGGCATGATGCACGCGACACTAAGTCGGACGTATATATCGCCGCGGCCACCCGATTCGTTACTCAGCGGACGTGGGCGCCAGCTTCAGCGTGTCGAGTCGGCAATCGCAAAGGTGCCGACGTTCGCCCAGATCTCCTTGGAGGCAGGGCTGCGCGCCGGCACCAGATGTGTTTTGCAAGCTACTCATTCGATCTGTCGTGCTCGCCTCCGATCGATCGACAGTATGATTGATTGTGTCAGGGAACAATCACTTCGAAGTTGTCCTGAAAAACCCGCTCTTGAATGCCGTCGAGAGTGAAGGTGCCGTTGAATTTCGGCGCTGCTGCACCACCGCCAACAATGTCGGTGCCTACACGCAACCAATCCGGGGACAGGGGCGTGTTGCGAATCCAGCTCTGCAGGTCGCCAGCGCCGGGAGTCGCAGCAGAAAGCCAAAAAAAGTTTCCGTTTGCCAGCGCCACCTGAGGCACGAAAAAGTAGTGTCCCGCGGGAAGTACGAACGGCGGATCGAAGGTCAGACTGACGACGACTTCCTTGCCATCTACAGCGCCTTCGCCACCGGTAGTCTGGCCTGGCTTCGGATGAATTCCGTCGAGCACCGAATTGGCGGCGCTGAAAGCCGGGTTGGTGACATTGACAAACGCGACAGAAAATTGTGCGTCGCCTACGCTGCTGTCGCGGCTATCAAACGCATTGTCGGATGGCGAATTTAGCCGGGTCGGCACCTGGTGGCCCACGACGGGATCCGGATTTGACGAGTCCAGAGGAAATACGCGATAGATCTCGACGACCGCCTGAGTGACGTCGGTCACCGAGCTCTAGACGGGGATCAGTCCGGTAAAGGTCGCGCGTGTAATCTGACTCTGACTGGCAAGAGTGAAGTCATCTGCGGCTTCGTTTTCGATTGTCGCAGCGCCGGGCGGGCGTGTTGCCATGGCCATACGTCCGTCCGCGCCGCTGTTTTCGAAATGGACGATGTCATCTTCGCCATCAAGCGCAAATGCCGCGTTGAACGTGGGTGGCGTTACGCCCGCGATGATGTCGCTACCCACGCGCAGCCAATCAGGCGCCAGGATTGCATTGCGCGTCCATGCCTGCAGGTCCAGCGTGAGAGGCGTGCCGGGGGGGCGTTATTGGTCGGGCTGTGGAAAGCCAGTAGAAATCGTCGCCGGTGGTAACCGCGACTTGGGGAACAAAAAAGTAATGCCCTGGTGGCAACACGATCGGCTGATCGAATACGACGTCGAACGATACTTCCGTTCCGGTGATTTGCCCGTCTCCGCGCGCGGCAGGTTCTAATGTATCGCGTACGGAATTCGACGCAGTGAAGGGATTTCCGCTATTCAGCACGGACATCAAATAGTGCAATCCCGCCGGCTCGCCCGCGCTGTCGCGAAAAGTGAATGCGTTGTCCGAAGGCGAATTGATGCGCGTAGGTACTCCACCCGATGGCGGGTCGATCGAGTCAAGCGGAAATACGCGGTAGATTTCGACCACAACCTGGCTGACCGACCCTAACATAGCGCTATTGGCCAATAGCCCGGTGAATTGAGCGTGGGAAATCCGCGTGGTCGTGTTGAGTATGAAATCGTCGGCCGATTCATTCTCTGCAAGTGAGGCAGAGGGTGGATGCGACGCCATGGCCATGCGGCCATCGGGCTCGTTCGTTTGAAAGTGTATGGGAGACGCTATCGCGGATGCGGATGTCGTCAGCATCATGGTGGCCAGTAATCGTAGCGTGTTTGCATTTCTCTTCATGGGGTACTCCAATATTTTAAAAAAATGACGCGATCACAACAGCCTCCATCCCATACGGAACGAATCGCACTGCAGTCAGCAGGCGTGAGCCGCAGTAAAATGCGCAATGTCACTTCGCCCGCTAGCCCGGCAGCGAAAATCCAGCACTGCAAATGGTGGTGGTGGAACAGGCGTGAGACGAAGATCGGCAGTGACTTGCGACTCGCGCAGTCGCCGATGGCGAAAACAATTCGTTGACCTGGGCGGGCCGTGGTTCAGAAAACCATCGGCAAGACGCCATGAAAAACGCTGAAGCAACTCCGTGATGATGTACTTCGAGAATGATGTACTTCGAGGCTGTTCGAGGTCGTGCGAAACGGCATGTCGCACTTCGCGTCGAAAACACGTCCTCCGTTCCGTGCCACGCAAGAGGCATTGATTTTCGCCGATCTCTTTGCGGGGCTCGCTGCGCGCCGACATCTTTGGTTCAAGCCGGAGGCGAGTGTCAACGTGCGACCTCCCAGGGCCCGTTGGCGCTCGTCGCCGGCCCACTTCGTCGCCGAGCATCCCTCACGTTGGTTCAGCGCGGTTCAGTGCGTCCTCACATACAACCCGGCGACCAAGTGCCGGAACCTGCAACCTCACGTGGACACAAAGTTCCATTCCGGCAGACCAGGTTGGCTGCTTGCTCTCCAGTCCAGTGATATCGTCTGCAATCACAATTTGAGTAAGGGCCGCCCTGGTAGGTTTCTAAGTGGCCCGCGAGCAGAAAATTGAAATGGTCAGTTTTCCTTTTTATTCACTATGACGTCCTCAATTCCATCCGATGAGTCATCCCTGCGCAAACCATTCGAGGAACTGATCGAACTGGCTCCCGAGCTGCGCCTTGCGCGTCTTGCCGCGCTGAATTTACCCACTGAAGCTCGCGTTCGCGTACACGCGATGCTGGCGTTCGACGAATTGGTCGCGCTTGCACCGCCTGATCGCGAAGCGCGGATGGCTGCACAGGATTTGCCCGACGCCGTGCGCACCCTGTTGCACACGATGCTGAAAAAAGATTCGCGCGTACCAGTTTCGCTGCGTGCGGGAGTTGCCGAAATAGTGAGCCGACTTCGCGACGACGACCAGATGGCCGGGCCGTCGCTGGTAGGCACCTGCATCGGTACGTTTCGTTTGCTGGCCTTGATTGGCCAGGGCGGCTCGTCGTCCGTTTTTCGCGCCGTGCGCGAGGCCGGCGACGGATCACAGTTCGTCGCCCTGAAATTGCTGCGCACCGGTCTTTACTCGGCGGATGCGCAGCGTCGATTCCGTCGTGAGCAGGCGATCCTGGCGCAACTGACACATCCGAATATCGCCAGCCTGATCGAAGGTGGCGTCAGCTCGGCAGGCATTCCGTACATCGCAATGGAGTTGGTCGATGGTGTGCCGATCACCCAAGCAGCGGATGCAAGAGGATTGAATGTCGAACAACGCTTGATCTGGTTTTGCACGTTGTGTCGATCAATCGAAGCGGCTCACACCGCACTGATCATTCATCGTGACCTCAAGCCATCGAACCTGTTCGTCACCCGCGAAGGCGATCTGAAGGTGCTCGATTTCGGCATCGCCAAACTGATCGATGACGAGGATGACGGTGCAACGCGTACGCAATCGATCGCCCTGACGCCAGAGTATGCGGCGCCCGAGCAATTTGGTTCGGTACCCCTGACTACGGCGGTTGATGTGTATGCACTGGGCGTCGTGCTCGGTGAGTTGCTCACCGGTCGGCGACTAACGGGCAGCCAAAATGCCAGCACCGCAGTTGGTACCGTCGCCGGAGTTGCGCGCCTGCCAGCAGGACTGCCGCCACGCCCCGTGCTGATCCGTCAACTGCGCGGTGACCTGGACGCCATCCTGGCCAGTGCGATCGCCGATGAGCCACGCATGCGCTACCGCAGTGCCGGCGCGCTCGCCGACGATGTCGAGCGCTATCTGGCCGGCAAGCCGGTGCGTGTGCATCCGCCGTCGCGCTGGTACAGAACCCAAAAATTCATGCTGCGCCATCGCATCGGCGTGGCGCTCGCGGCGTTCTTGGCGTTCGCGATCCTCGGCAGCCTCGGTGTCGTCACATGGCAGGCGCGCAACATCGAGCGCGAGGCGCAGCGCGCCAATACCATTCGGGATTTTCTCGAAGAAATGTTCGCGCCGATCGCCAACGGCATGATCAACGACAAACAGGCGAGCGTGCGCGACCTGCTTGCCATTGCCACGGACAATCTCGGCAGGAATGCCACGCTGGGTGACGCGGCGCGTATCGATTTGCAACTTCTGTTCTCGCGGTTGCACGGACAAATGAACGATTCCGATCAAGAGCACGCGTTGGTCGATCAGGCAGCAGGCCTTGCCGTATCGAACCTTGCGCCGGACGAACCGCTGCGCCTTGATGCAGAAATCTCGCGCGCATACGTACTGGCCGAATCCGGCAAGCAGAACGAGGCAGAGCCGCTGCTCAAGTCCCTGGAATCGCGCATTGATGGCAGAAGCATCATTCACGGGTGGCCGTTAGTGCGGCTAAATGACGGGTTGGCTGAGATCGCCGACAGCCAGGGCAAGCATGAGATCGCGGTTGCCTACGAGAAAAAAGCATTGGCTGAGCGCATCGCCTTCTTCGGCAACGAGTCGTCAAAAGCTGCAACCGGCTACAACAATTTGGCGACCAGTCTGAACTTCAGTAGCGGTCACATCGACGAAGCAATCGACGCCTACCGCCACTCCTACCAGATTCATCTCGCGCAGTCAGGGCCCGATTCCTTTTTTACCGCCTTTTCACGCCGCAATCTGAGTCTGGCCGAATTTCTCGCAGGTCGGCTGCGGGCAGCGCAAGCTGATCTGGTGGCCGTGGAGTCGATAGTCCAGGCGCCGCCCAACAACACGCGCGACGCCAACGTGCTCTACTGGCAGGGGCGCTGTCAGCTGGCGACTGACATCGGTGCCGGGAAGAGCGACGACGCGTGCGACCGTGTCTTGCGTGTGACCACGCAGATCGTCAGGCCGGACAACGTGGAATTGAACGTGAGCACGTTGCGGATTCGCACACAATGGGATATCGATCAAGGTGACTTCGAAGCGGCGCGTCGGCGCGTGCAGCAAGCCAGCGCGCTGCTTGAGGCTTCAGGAAATTCCAACTTGATCGGCATGGAGGACTATCTTTCTGCGCTGCTCGATCTGGTTGAGGGCGACGCAGCCAATTCGGCGCGGCAGTTCAGTTACGCCATCCGCAATCTGGGCCACTACTATCCGGAGCACCTGCGGCTGAATGCGCTGGCCTTGCGCGCGCTGGTCTGCTCTCAAAACCAGGGTTTTCCACCGACCTCCTGTCCGAACGATGCCGACGCGGCAGCGCGCAGTGAACTGGACGCACAAACTTTGCGTTGGCATCCGCGACTGCTGCCGGCGCATATCGCGCTGGCTCGCGTCGACTTGCAACGTGGGTATGCAGCCGTTGCTGCCGAGCGCTTACGCAATGCTATCGAGCATACGCAGGCCGAGGTCGAGGCCAGCCAGATTCATATGCTCGAAGCGCAGCTTTGGCTCATTGCCGCAGAGGACGAGATGAGCGACTGCGTGCGTGCCCACTCCCATGCAATGACGGTTGCGGCGTTGCTGCACGAAAACGCGTTGAATCAACATCCCTTGCTTGCCGCCGCCAGATCACAACTGCGGCATAGCACGCGTTGCGGAATTCTTATTGACTGACGCGGAAACAGCCGGAGCCGTGATGCCTCCCACAGGGTCAAACCGGAGCGCTGGACGAGGCTTGGCTCCGGTTTGACCCTACCCATGTCGCATTCGGCGACCAGAAGACGTCCTGCGCATTGACCATCGATGTCGATGACTTCGATTTCGTGACCGCATCCGGTGGTGAGTCGCACCCCTTGGTCTTGTCGGAGCCCCTAAATGTTCAAGGCGCATCGTTTTCTCTGTTTTCTCTCACTTGCTCTCCCGCTGCTGCTGGTGGCCGAATCGGCGTTCGCATGGGTGGGCGTGGGCCCGGATGCCTCTTGCGAAGTCCGCACGATCCAGGCAGCGATCGATCGCATCATCGCGCGGGAGGGCCAAGGCGATTTTGTCGATCCTCTTATCGTCGTCGCGGGAGGACAATTCAACGAAGCGCTGCGGATCAACGCCACCGGCATAACCGGACCGAATCGCGCCGTCTTGACGATCATCGGCGGCTACGATGCCGGTTGCAATGCCCCGGTCTTCGGTAACACCACGACCATCAATGCGGCCAATCGTTCGGCCGCCGAGCTGACGATCAGCGGTGTCATCGATTTGTCGCTGGATTCACTTCAGCTCACTGGCGCGAACACGACCAAGAACGGCGGCGGTATAGTCTTTGGCGGCGGCGGCACGCTGAACGTGACCAACGTTACCATCTTCGGCAATCACGCGGGATACGGCGGCGGCATTTTTGCAAACGGTCAGTCGCCCCTGGAAATTACGCTGCACTTGCCGACACTCATCTACAACAATTCTGCCGATCATGCCGGCGGCGGCATCCGTATTCAGGGCCAGGCGCAACTGGTTATGCAGGATGGCAGCGAAATCCACAACAATTCCGTAAACGTCAATGATCTTGAAGGCGCGGGCGGCGGACTTCAGGTGCTCTCACCGGCGCGCGCAGATATCAATTCTGCCGTCATATCGAACAACAGTGCCAAGTACGGGGGCGGTGTATCGGTCAACGGCAGTCTCGCGACTGTGATTTTCGGCACCGGGCCTGGCGGTCCTCCCACGCGGATCTATTCCAACACGGCAGCCAATACCGGCGGCGGCTTGTTCGTCAGCAAGGGCGCCGCCGTCCTTTGCGGAAAATGCCAGATCAACGGCAACGCTGCGCAGGAAGGCGCGGCTACGTATGTGGATGTCAACGGTGGCGGCCTTGCGATAAACAGGGGAACCGTCAACGGCAACGTCGCACGGACCTTGAATGGCAACGCCACGAACGGTTCGGCCTTGCTGACGCAAACGAACGCCGGATTTGGCATTTACAAAACTGAAGTACGCGGCAATAGCGGCGGGCACGTCTATCGCGGGTTTGCTACCGGCGGTGCCAGTGGAAACGGGCCTGCGTTTTTCGCGGACATCCTCATCGCGGAAAATCAGGTCTCAGACAATTTGTTTGTGATGGATGAAAACGGAGAAGCCGATGTTCGGCGCACGACCGTGGCGAACAACACCATTGGCGGCTCCAGCATTTTTTCCGTTCCCGGCAATTTCACGTTGTTCGATTCGATCATCTGGCAATTCGAGAAAACCACACTGGCTGGCCATATCTCCGGCGATACAAGAGGGCTGAACATCGGCGATGTAATCACCACCGAGACCGCTTCTTTAAGTGGCTGGCATGGCATTCTCAATGCGGACCCCCGGTTCGCTGCACCGAACAGCGGCGACTACCATCTGACAGTCTTTTCGCCAGCGCTCGACTACTCAGGATCACTGCCGGACGTCGACCTGGATGGCTTCCCTCGCACGGTCGATCTGCCGTACGTGCCCAATCGCGATGGAGCGCTTGATCTTGGCGCTTACGAGTTGCAGGCGGCGTTTCCGCCCGACGAAAAATTCGACGAAGTCACGCTGCCCGCGTTGCCGACAGGTTGGGTCACGACGCACAACAGCAACAACATCGGCTGGACCACCGTGGCAAGCGACGCTTCCGGTTTCCCGAAGGCCGCGTTCACCGAAGATACGAATCTCTCGACCGACAAGTCTTTGCAGACGCCCGCATTCCAGGTCGGATCGAATGCTCAAGTTACGTTTCATCACAAGGTCATTCTGGAACTGAGAAACGATGGCAACGCTGCCGACGGTGTTGCTCTTGAGATATCCATCTCGGGCGGCGCATTTACAGACATCATCGCCGCTGGAGGCAGTTTCGTCAGCGGCGCGTATGACCATACGAAATCCGGGTGCAGCATCTGCGCCATGGATGGCCGCGCCGTCTGGAGTGGAACGAGTTCGGGCTATCAAAGCGTCGTCGTAAACCTGCCATCCGCGGCGAATGGGCAGTTCGTGAGGTTGCGTTGGCGCATGGGCACCGACTTCATTGGAGGGATAGTCGGGGGCGGCTACTGGCTGGACGATGTCCATGTCGACTTGAATGGATTTGCACCGGACGAAACGTTCGATGAAGTCACGGCACCCGCGTTGCCGTCGGGCTGGATCAACACGCATACGGGCGGTGGCTCCGACTGGTTCACTGTGGCAACGGGTGCTTCGAGCTTCCCGAACGCTGCCTTCACCGACGACCCGCCGACCGTCTCGGACAAGTCGTTGACGACGCCAGGGTTCATTGTTGGAGCAAACGCACAGCTGAGGTTTCGCCACAAGTTCGATCTGGACGCGTCGTCTCCCCTGTCGGGGCCGACATTCGATGGCGTCGTGCTTGAGATATCGATTGCTGGCGTCGCTGGCGGACAGTTCCAAGACATCTTTGCAGCCGGCGGCAGGTTTGTGAGCGGCGCTTACGACCATAACGTTTTTTCGGGATCCGGTAACCCTCTGGCGGGACGAAGCGCATGGGGCGGAACCAGCGTGGGCTACCAGACTGTCGTCATCAATCTACCGCCGGGGATCGGCAATTCACCTATCGCGCTGCGCTGGCGCATGGGCACCGATGGCTTCGAGGCAAAGGCCGGATATTGGTTGGACGATATCCATGTGAAGTAACTACTTGAACTAATCAAAAATGTGATGTTTTCCGACGATCTTAAGTGATTCGAAAGAAAGCACTCTGACTAAATTCAGACTGTTGCAGGCCTGATAGTCGACGCCGCGCCTTCGTGCACGGCGTCGCTTTCTGACCCTGCAATTCTTAGGCACTTCGCGGCCGTCGTGTCCGCAATGTCGCACTGCGTATCAACAACTCGTCTTGCGTACATGCCGATGAATTACGTTGCGCACGATGATGTGGCACGCGAGTCGCTTTTAGATAGCCCATCGGCAGGCGATCAGCAAATTGTTTGCTATCGCATGCAACATCTTTTTGCCGGAGTTAACGAATGACCCGAACACGTTGCTTCCTGCGTTTTCTCTGCCTTGCTCTACCGCTGCTGCTGATGGCCGAATCAGCGTTCGCCTGGGTGGGCGTCGGCCCGGATGCCTCCTGCGAAGTGCGCACGATTCAGGCGGCGATCGACCGCATCATTGCGCGGGAGAGCCACGGCGATTTCAACGATCCCTTCATCGTCATCGCCGGAGGATCCTTCAACGAAGCGCTGCATATCAATGCTGGCGGCAGCGTCCTGACGATCACCGGCGGTTACGACTCCGGGTGTCATGGGCCCGTGGCCGGCAGCACAACGACCATCAGTGCGGCCAATCGATCGGGCAGCGTGCTGGCAGTCAACGGCGGCATCGCGCTGTCCCTGAATTCACTCAATCTCACCGGTGCGGACACGCTCGGTAACGGCGGCGGCATCGACTTTGACGGCACGGGCACGCTGGATGTGGCCCACGTTGCGATCTTTGGCAACCACGCCGGGAGCGGCGCCGGACTCTACGCAAACGGACAGTCAGGTGGCCTTTCGATCAACCTGCATGCGTTCACCAGCATCTTCAACAATCAGGCCGACCATGCCGGGGGTGGCGCGCGCATCTCCGGCAGCACGCGGCTATTCATGCTGGAAGGCACCACTGCATTGATTTCAGGCAACAGCGTGGACCCCAATGATAGTAATGGTGCCGGCGGAGGAATGCAGATCGTCGGACCGGCGCGTGCGGATATCGGATCCGGCATCATCTCGGGCAACAGCGCCAAGTACGGTGGTGGAGTTTCCGTCAACGGCAATGGAGATGTCAGTGGGATCCTGCGTTTCTTCACGACCAAACCAGGACAGCCGACGCGCATCGAATACAACAAGGCTTCACATACAGGCGGCGGCATTTTTCTGGGTGCGGATCAAGGTGTGACTTCCAACAATCGTGGCATTGCATGCGGTTATGGTTTCAGTATCAGCTCCAATTCTGCTGTAGAAGGGGCCGCGCTCTATCTTGATACATCGTCTGCGACGATAGGGTTCACTGGAGGCGCCGAAGCGGAGCTTTCGTCCGCATTTCTAAACTCTGCACTTCCTTGTGAGTCTGCCGAACCGGCTGCTGCACTCGGCGCACTGGATTGCGCCGTGGGTGTGCCATGCAATAACATCAACGACAATCGCGCGGAAGACAGCAACGGCAATCCAACGGATGGCTCAATAGTCCTGATCCAGACGCAGGCCAGTTTCAAATCCGAGCGTGCGGAGTTGCGCCGCAACCTGGGCTCCCACATCGTTCGCGGCTTCGAGACGCTCACTAATTTACCTTCCTCGTTCTCCAACTGTCTGCTGGCCGACAACACGGTGACGAGCGATTTCATCCGCATGGAAGAATCGGGGACGCTGGCGCTGAGCAATTGCACAGTGAGCGGCAACGCCATCGGCGGATCGCACGTGCTATCGCTGACGGGCGACCTGACGTTGACCGAATCGCTGGTGTGGCAATCCGGCACGACGATTCTCCAGCAAGACAGTGGCCGCCAGCGCAACGTGCACAACGTGCTGGCCAGCGATATCTTCTCGCTCGGCGGCGGCAATACCGTCCTGGCGCTGTATCCCCAGTTCGTCGCACCGAACAATGGCGACTATCATCTGCTCTCGACGTCGCCGGCACTCGATTTCGCTCCGGCATTGGTCGGTACCGACCTGGAAGGCCGCACACGCACGATCGATCTGCCGCTACCCAATCGTCCCGGCGGCGGTGCGTTGGATCTCGGCGCGTATGAGCTGCAGGCGCTGCCCGTGTTTCCGCCTGACGAAACGTTCGATGAAGTCACGGTACCCGCATTGCCGTTGGGTTGGATCAGCACGCCGACGGGCGGTGGCGCCGACTGGTTCACCACGACAATCGATGCTTTGAGCTCACCGAACGCAGCCTTTGTCCCCGACACTACGGTTGTCACGGACAAGCGGTTGACAACGCCCGCATTTGTTCCGGCAGCAAACAGCCAGCTGAGATTTCGCCACAAGTACGACCTGGACGCGTCGTCTCCACTGTCGGGGGTGACATTCGATTGCGTCGTACTTGAGATCTCGGTCGCTGGCGCGGATTTCCAGGACATCTTCGCAGCCGGTGGCAGGTTTGTGAGCGGCGCTTACGACCATAACGTTTTTTCGGGATCCGGTAACCCTCTGGCGGGACGAAGCGCGTGGGGCGGAACCAGCGCAGGCTACCAGCCGGTCCTCATCAATCTACCGCCGGGGATCGGCAATTCACCTATCGCGCTGCGCTGGCGCATGGGCACCGACGCCTTCGAAGCTAAGGTTGGATACTGGCTGGACGATATCCACGTGAGTGTCCCGCCCAGCGACCGCATCTTCGCCGCGTGTTTTGCGCCAACATGCCCTGACTAAATTCAGGCAGTTGCAAACCTGAGCGTCGACGCCGTGCCTTCGCGCACGGCATCGATGTATACATTTAAAAATATCTACCATCGACGCCGGACCATAGAAATCGCCGTTGCCAGGCCATGCCATCTCCGGTCACCGCATGCGCTGATCGAGCGCTCTGCAGCTTGCGGCGCTGCCTTGTCGCAAAAGTCTTCCTCAATTCGTCCTACGGGCTAAGCGCTCGAATGAGTAGGCCAAGTGCATCACCCAACACGCTCGAATGGCGCGTCAAGAGGCGCTGATGTTTCGGTGCCGGCGCTGAAGGCGGTTTGGGGATGCAATTGAAACAGGAAACATACGATGCAAAATGATCAAGGCAACGGCATCACCCGCCGCGAACTTTTCGTGCGGATCGGCGCCGTTGCCGGAGCGTCGATGATGTATCAGTCGATGTCGGCATTGGGGCATGCGAAGGAATCGGTGTATGCAGGACCCATCGCTCTAAGCGCTGCGCCAGCCAATACCCAGGTCCTGGTTCTCGGCGCGGGGCTGGCAGGGTTGGTCGCCGCGTACGAACTGCGCCGCGCGGGTTACAAGGTGAAGGTGCTCGAATACAACGACCGCGTCGGTGGGCGATCATGGACCCTGCGTGGTGGTGATGAGTATACCGAACTCGGTGGATTCCGCCAGCATTGCGAATTTGATGCCGGTCAATACCTGAATCCAGGGCCGTGGCGCATCCCATACCATCATCACGCGATGCTCGACTACGCGAAACGCTTCAACGTGCCGCTTGAGCCGTTCACTCAGATCAACTTCAACGCGTACCTGCATTCGCAGAAAGCGTTCGCGGGCAAACCGCAACACTTTCGACACGTCCAGGCCGATTATTCCGGACACGTCGCCGAGTTGCTCAGCAAGGCCGCGAGCAAGGGACACCTGGATGATGCAGTCGCCATGGAGGACAAGGAAAAGCTGCTTGAGTCGCTGCGCCACTGGGGCATGTTGAACAAGGATCTTCGCTACGCCGCATCCAATCGTGCGAGCCGCACGCGCGGCTACGATGTCGATCCTGGCGGCGGACTGATGCCTGCGCCCGTCAATTCCACGCCGATCGCACTCAATGATCTGCTGCATTCGGATCTATGGAAATTCCTCGCAAGCGATCTTGACTACGAAGTGAATCCATCCATGTTCCAGCCGGTCGGAGGAATGGATCGCATCGCCCAGGCGATTTATCGCGATATTGCACCGTGCGTTCAATTCGATGCGAAAGTGACCGCTATCGACCAGGACGATCGCGGTGTGAGCGTGCGCTACGTCAATGCAAAACGCGGCGGCGCGCCGAAGACGATCAGCGCGGCATGGTGTGTGTGCACGATCCCGCTGTCGATTCTCGCAAACATCGAGCTCAAGGTCGGCGCGAAGTTGCTCGCCGCGATCCAGGCGCCTACGTATAGCGCCTCGGTCAAGATCGGGCTGCAGTTCAAGCGCCGATTCTGGGAGGAGGATGAGCGCATCTACGGTGGGATCACCTATACCGATCTTCCGATCCAGAAGATCGGTTATCCGAATCACGGGATGAATCAACCGGGCAAGGGCGTGCTGCTGGGCGCGTATGTGTGGGGTGCCAATGCGTTCGAATTCTCCTCAATGTCGCCGCAGGACCGCGTACGCAAGGCCGTCGAACTCGGTGCGCTGATTCATCCGCAGTACGCGCGTGAATTTGACAATGGCATGGCTGTTGCCTGGCACCGCGCTCCGTTCGCGCAGGGTTGCGCTGCCC
Source organism: Lysobacterales bacterium (assembly GCA_038244165.1). GTDB lineage: Bacteria > Pseudomonadota > Gammaproteobacteria > Xanthomonadales > Rhodanobacteraceae > Rudaea. The sequence goes on from JBBRTT010000005.1 coordinate 17,931, forward strand.
TATGGACCGATGCGATGCGTGAGCGGCACTACGAAGACCTGTGCAGGATCGACGGCCGCATCGTTCTGGCCGGCGAGCACGCCTCATACCTGCCGGCGTGGCAGGAAGGTGCGGTGCTGTCGTCGCTCAATGCCATCGAGCGCTTGCATCAGCGCGTCGTCTCACAAGGATAGAGTCTTCCAATGTATATATTTCCACTAATTACCAAATGCGACTTTATTGTCCGTTGCGCGCTCTTTGCGATTGTCTTGACCGCAGCACCCGCGGTAGCGGAAGAGCCGCCGCAGTTCACGCCGTTCTCGCCGGCCAGCGCATCCAAGCCGGGGCCATTCATACATTCAGGCGGCGCGACGCTCTATCGGGCAGTCTGTCAAGGCTGTCACATGCCCGACGCGCGCGGCGCGAAGGGCGCGGGCGAATATCCGGCACTCGCTGCCAACCCCAAGCTCACAAGCGCGGCATTTCCGATAGCGCGAGTGCTCAATGGCGGGCTCGGCATGCCGCGTTTCGCCGACATGCTGTCCGACGCGCAGATCTCGGAGGTCGTGAACTACGTGCGCACGAACTTTGGCAATCACTATGCCGATCGCTCGACTGCTGACGACGTTGAGCGCATGCGAACGGCGATGAAATCCGGAGGTGACAAATGAAACGGCTCGCCGCAATAGCGAGATTGGTGCTCGTGCTTTGTTCCGGTCTGGCCTTCGGCGCAGACGTTGTCCGCCACAAGATTCCAAACTCGGACTTTCCGATTGCACAGGCGGTGGAGATTCCGGCCGGACAAAATCTTGTATTCCTGAGCGGCGTTGGCGCGGACGTCGCCGACAAGAGTGCTCCCAAGGACAGTGCAGTCGCCTATGGCGACACGAAAACGCAAACGCTCAGCGTGCTGCGAAAAATAGAGGCGATCCTCAAATCCATGGACCTGCGCATGAACGATGTAGTCAAGATGCAGGTCTTCCTGGCAGGCGATCCCGCGCACGGCGGGAGGCTGGATTTCGACGGCATGATGGACAGCTATCGAAAATTCTTCGGCAGCCCAGAACAGCCGAATCTTCCAGCGCGATCGGCGATGAAGGTGGCCGCGCTCGCCAACCCCGGCTGGCTGGTCGAGATCGAAGTGACGGCGGTGCGCAAGTTGCACTAGGTTCGAATACCGATCGAACAGCTGTCGGAATCGGGACTCTCTTTCCCGCCGCCGTGTCGCAAGTGCATCCCGTACTTCGTCTTTCGAACTGCGCGGATGGAGAACAGCGCAACTTCGGATTTCTCGCGATTGCAGATAGGTATTGGAACAAATCATGACGGAAATGTACGCGTCGATTTTCGCACTGAGGTTGCGACCGTTGGCGGCCGCGCTTGCGACGCTGTGTGCCGCTTCAACCGCCGCACGCGAGTTGCCGCTCACGCACACCACAGCTCCAGCTTCCGCGTTTATCTCGGTTGCCAATTGCAACGACAGCGGTGCCGGCAGTTTGCGCGAGGCGCTCAACAACATTGCCAGCGACGGCCTCGTCGATCTGACTCGTCTTACCTGCAGCACGATTTCGCTGACGACCGGCGCACTCGTGTTCGGGCAGTCCAACCTTCGGATAAACGGGCCTGGCAAGAACAAACTTGCGATCGACGGCCGCTATTCCAGCGCGGTCCTTTACCATCTTGGCAACGGTCTGCTGACCGTGCAGGGAATATCGATCACCAAGGGCCAAAAGTACCGCAGCGACGTCGCCGTCGCCGGCGCTTGCGTTCACGCCAACAATAGTCTTCTGCTGGACGACGTCTCAGTCAGTCACTGCAACACGCTAGGCGGCGGTATCCGCTCTGCGTATGGCGGCGCCGTATGGACACACGGAGTCGCCGGGGTATTCCGAAGCACTATTTCGGCCAGTTCGGTCGTTGCGAACGGCAGTGGCAATGCCCGCGGTGGTGGCCTCTACGCGCTCGGAGGCCTTGTCATGCAAGATAGTACGATTTCGGACAATGTCGCCTTCAGCCAATCACCAGTCAAGAGCTATGGTGGTGGCGTGGTCGCGCGCGGCTCAGTGAGCATCATCGGATCGACCATTTCATCAAATCATGCAGATGTCGCCGGCGGCGTGCATCTGAATGACTACGCCGGCACCCCTGCGTCCATCATAGAGAGCACGGTGTCCGGCAACACAGCCACGACAATCGTCGGCGGTGTGTTCGCGCTTCCCACCCTCAGTCTCTACAACAGTACCATTGCCTTCAACACCGCCAGAGTGTGGACCATCGGGTACAACGGGCAACACTTTGCGGCGGGCGTCCACGTCTCGGTCTTGAGCCAGTTGCATATGCGCAGCACGATCGTCTCGAATAACACAAATACGGGTGCGCCATTGCCCACCGTCGATTTGACGGGGCCTGCCGTCGCCGGTGCAAACAACAACGTGATGTTCTGCGACACCATCTGTCCCGGCGACACCACGAGTGAGGATCCGGGGCTGCATTCGTTGCAAGACAACGGCGGACCTACGCGTACGCACGCACCGAGTCCGGGGCCATGGCACAGGTTCGGTGGGAGCAACGTGGTCCTTTCAGACTGGGATCAGCGGGGTGTCGGCTTCCCGCGCGTATCCGCGCCAGATCCGATCGAGATCGGCGCGTTTCAGACCAATTCTGGGATCATCTTCGTCAACGGCTTCAATTGAGCGGCACCAATAATCGTTCTCTAGATGACAGTTTGTGTCCCGCGCGTTCATCCGTGCGCGAGATCTCCCGGCAATCCGGACTTGATTGAGCCGCGCCGTGTCGCACCAAGGGCCAACACTTCGTCTTGCGCATTCATGGTCTCCTTCGTTCGCATACACGTCATGCCTGATGGCAAGGCGTGCCTGACGCCGAGCTGAGGGCTTGCTCGAAGGTCCAGGGTCACTCCGCGAAGGCGAGACGTCGACTCGATCCGGCAAATACATGTTCCCTTGTGTCGCGTCGGGGCCATCGCGCAACCAAAAATAAAATCGCTGTCGCGCCAAGTCAGTACCTGTGCCGGCAGCTCCTGGATATTATCAATAGTGGAGAGTCACTGTGAAGCGCAATCCCTTTTTCCTGGCCATCGCAATGGCGCTCGCCACGTCGCCCGCCGGCGCGCAACAAACTGTGGAAGATCCCAGCACCCTGGACGTGGTCATCGTTACCGGAACTCGTGCGAGCGATCGCACCGAGGCGGCGTCGACATCGCCCATCGACATCATCACACCGGAAATGCTCCAGGCAAGCGGCACGACTGAGCTGGCCACGGCGCTATCGCGCGTGCTTCCTTCGCTGAACTTTCCGCGCCCGGCCATCTCGGATGGCACCGACGCGGTGCGTCCCGCGCAGCTGCGTGGCCTGGCGCCGGATCAGGTTCTGGTCTTGGTCAACGGCAAGCGTCGCAATACCACGGCCTTGATCAATCTCAACGATACGCAGGGCAGGGGCTCGTCGCCGGTCGATCTGAACGCAATTCCGATTTCCTCGATCGATCGCGTCGAGGTACTGCGCGATGGCGCATCGGCCCAGTACGGTTCCGATGCCATTGCCGGCGTGATCAATATCGTGCTCAAGGGCAGCGACCACGGTGGCAGCATCGCTGCCAGTGGTGGCCAGTACAGCGCCGGAGACGGTGCGCAGTACCAACTGTCCGGCGACAGCGGATTCGCTCTGGGCGAAAACGGTTTCCTGCATCTGGCCGCGCAAGGTGGACACAGTGATCAGAGCGATCGCGCGCGGCCGTTCATCGGCACACCTACCGCGAGCACGCCGCCCTTGGGCAAGGTCGTGCAGCGTTACGGCGATCCGGATATCGACCAGGCGGGCATCTCGTATAACTCGGAATACACGCCTTCGGGCAAAGGCATCACATTCTATTCATTCGGCACATTCAGCAATCGCGATGTGCTGTCCAACGGATTTTTTCGCCCCGCAGGCGATCCACGCAATATTCCGCAGATCTATCCGGACGGTTTTTTGCCGAATATCCACAATGTCGCAAAGGACCGCGCCGCCGTTGTCGGCGTGCGTACCGAGATCAACGACTGGAAACTCGATCTGAGCTACGACTACGGCTACGACCATCTTAGTTTCGATGTCGAGAACAGCCTGAACCGCAGTCTTGGCCCCACTTCGCAAACGAGCTTTTACGCGGGCGCACTGGAAGTCACTCAGAACGTGGTGAACCTGGACGTCAGCAAGCCGTTCGACATCAGTTGGCTGAAATCTCCACTCACGTTCGCATTTGGTGCGGAATGGCGTGGCGACAAATTCAACCAGAGTCCGGGCGAGCTGGCTTCGTTCGTGGATGGCGACGGTCCCCTGATAAACACGCCGCCCGGCGCGCAGGTATTTCCCGGATTCAAACCCGACGATGCCGGCAAGCACAGCCGCGACAGCCATGCGCTGTATGTTGACGCGGAAGCCAACTTGACCGAGAAACTGTCGGCTGGCGTCGCCGCGCGCTACGAGGACTACAGCGACTTCGGCTCCACGACATCCGGCAAGCTGTCGGCGCGTTATGCCTTTACCGACGCGGTGGCGCTGCGCGGCAGCGTTTCCAACGGGTTCCGTGCGCCATCGCTGCAGCAGCAGTTTTTCCAATCCACGGCAACGAATTTCATCGGTGGTGTTCCATTCGATGTGCGTACTTTTGCGGTCAACAATTCAACCGCAATTGCACTCGGCGCAGAGGCGCTGAAACCGGAAAAATCCACAAACTATGGACTGGGTCTTGTACTGCAGCCGATCGACGCATTGCATCTGACGATCGACGCCTATCGCATCGACATTGGCGATCGCATCATCTTGTCCGAAAATCTCATCGGCGCGCCAGTTACGGCTTTCCTGCAGGGACGCGGAATCTTCGGTGTGACTGGCGGGCGCTACTTTACCAATGCCGTCGATACCAAAACTACGGGCGGCGATCTGGTCGGCACCTACCGCTGGAAACTCGACAGCGGCAGCCTTCATCTGACCCTCGGCTACAATTACAACAAAACCGATATCGAGAAGATTGCGCCGAACCCGCCGGAACTGACCGCGGGCAATCTCAATTTGCAGCGCATCGGCCGCGTCGAACAGGGCCGCATCACGGTCGGCGCGCCACGCGACAAGTTTCTGCTGGGTGGGACATGGACTACCGGCAATTGGCGTTTCGACAGCACCGCTACGCGCTACGGCAAATTCAGCATTCTCAATGCCAGTCCAACGCTGGACCAGACTTTCGACGCGAAATGGACTCTCGATCTTGCCGCCACATACACGCTTGATCGCTGGAATTTCACCGTCGGCGGAGACAATGTTCTCAATGCGTATCCGGATGAGTTCATTTTCGCCACTTCAAATGGCGGCCAGCTGCCTTATCCACGCAATTCGCCGTTTGGTTTCAACGGCGCCTTGGTATATGGAAAGGTCGGTTTCAAATGGTAGTTGATCGAAGCACGGGCCACTGGCGCGATGGCCAGCAGGTTGGAGTCGGTGCACCGAGCACACCCTCAATGGCTCAGATCAGCGTAGACGGTGCAGCCGTCGACGACGGCGGAAATGCGATGATCCTGTTTCTGACCAAGGACTCGAACACCCACGTAACCGCCCATTGGTCGAGTTATTTCGAAGCGGATCTCGGGCAGTGGTCGACGGCGAAAACAGTCAATCCGCCGGAGTCGGATACTTGGCTGCATAAATTGGTGGTATCGCCATCGGGAACAATGTACAGCTATACACCCCAGGGTCAGATTTACTGGTTCGATAATCTGGACATGGTCTGGACCTTGTTTGCCAACGGGCCAACCTTTCCCAACCTGGCCAATCTCTGGATCCTTCCCAACGACAACCACGTGCTCGCCGTGTGGCTGGATGGCCGACGTTTGTCGCTCGGCGAGCTGGGTGTCGATGGTAGCGCTCCGACAGTCGGGCCAGCGGGCTTTCCCGCACTGACCTTGCGTAACTTCACCGAAGACATCTGTTCCAGCGGTATCTGAAGCGAGCTTGTCTCGCAAACCGTACTGCATCCGGTCGTTGTCCGTGTTGATCGTTATCTTGCGGGTCTCCCCATTGCATGTAACGACACAGCGGCCCACCGCCTGAATTTAGCCGAGCCGCCGGGCGGCTCGGCTTGGATGACTTGTTAGATGGCGGGCAATGCCTTCGCGCGCCGTGGAGTCAAAACTGCAAGCACGGCTGCCACGATGAAAAGTGCTGGTACGTCGCCCATGAGATGGCCGTGATCCATGGGATTGATAAACGACTGAGCCATCATGATCCCGGCATGAACCACGCTGGACCAGACCGTGAACCAGATCAGGCTCAGGTGAGCCAGTGGATTGCGTGCTGCTCTGATTAAAAATACGCCAAGCGTTGCGTAAACCCCGATGATCATGTCGAGGTAGTTGGAATGTCCACCGGTGTGCCACGTCCAGCCGGATGGCCAGACGATCCCCAGCAGATAAATTCCTACGATGAAGGTGATGCCGATCACTACCAAAGCGATCTGTAGATATTTGAGGCGAAGAATCACGTTCATGGTTATGCCTTTTGGGTGATGGCCTGAGGCCGGTGGATGGGTTGTTTCCAATGGGTACGGCGACCAATCGCTGAGCCAAGCGGCTGTTGCCCCGAGAAGTTGAGTCTATTTTCGTGGATGGAGGCCAACGGATCGCACGATCTCGTCTAATGCTTGATCCAATAGACGGATTCCCGACTCCGCGGCGTTCGCCGCCAGGGCACGATCCAACGGTCGGAATCCGGAACAGTTGTCCAGGGATGCGCATGCAAGTCTCTACCTGTAGACGATTCATGCGTAAGACGAAGATCAGCAAGGTGCTACGACAATTCTTGTATGCATGGATCGACGGCGCGCGGACGTCAGCGCTTCGCCGCCGCTTCAACGCACTCCGCGCACGCGCAGGATCGCGAGTGCCGCGGCCGCGGCGAATGCGGCCGCGGCGAAGAACAGCACGGCGTAGCTACCACCGGCGACCAGCAAGATCGACGGCGCGATTGCCGGCGCCAACGATTGCGGCAGCGCTGCGGCCATGTTGAAGATGCCGAGATTGCGTCCAGCGTCGCTTTCGCGCGCGGGCAGGACATCGGCGATGAGCGCATTGCCGGCGCCGGAATACATGCCTTCGCCGATTCCGGTGAGCAGTCTGCCGAGAAGGAACGAGCCGAAGCTCGGCGCCGCGGCGATTACGACGAGGGCCAGCGCATAGATCAGTCCGGCGGCGAACAGGAAGATCTTGCGCCGACCCAGTGCGTCGGAGCTGCTGCCGCCAATGAAGCTCGCCGCTGTCAGGGCGGCACACTGCACCAGCGCGGAGATGAAGATCAATCGCGGCACGTCGGCGACGGGCACGCCCAGCTGCTGGATCAGGTAGAAGCCCTGGTAGGTGAGCACGCACGCGATTCCCATGAACAGCAGGAACCGACTGGTCCAGGCCCAAGCGAAGTCGGGATAGCGCAGCGGATTGCGTGCGAGCGCTGCGGACGGCGATCGAGGATTGCTGCCGTCGGTCAGGACGACGCGTTCGAGCCTTCGATCGGGCAGCACCCACGCGAGCCAGATCGCCGTCGCGATGGCGATCGCCGCGGGCACGAGGAACGCAGCAAGCGTTGAATCCGCCAACGCCCAGACCAGAAACGTGCCGCTGACCATTCCGACGGGCAAGCCCATCCCCTCCGCGCCCGAGACAAGACCGCGCTGCCGTTCGGGCACCTGATCGGGCAGGATCGCCATCAGTGCCGCGAGCTCGGCGTTGTACGCAAGCTGGGTGATGCACCAGCCGAGCAGTAATTGCCAGACTGAATTTGCACACGCGATTATCGCCAGACCGCCGGCGCCGGCAATTGCACCGAAGATGAGCCACGGCCGGCGCATGCCGAAGCGCGACGTCGTGCGATCGGACAGATGGCCGAACAACGGATTGGCGAACATCGCGACGAGCGCGCCGGCACCCATCACCAGCGAAAGGCCCGCGGTGGCGTTGTCCGGATCAATTGCGCGCACGCGCAGTCCGAGTCCGACCAGCACCGGCGGCAACAACGCCATCCAGACGCCGGTCCACGCCGCGACGTAGATCACGATAAATTTCCAGCTGACGCGTGCCGTGTTCGGCGATGCCGACGCGTGGTTGCTTGTTACGGGCGGGACTGTGATGTCGGACATGCGCTTAGTCCATCAGTGCCGCGACGCGCGCAAGTCGAGATCGACGCCGCGGCATTGACGCAGCGGCTTCATGCGCTTTCCGGCGCTGCCGTCGAATCGCGCACCGCGACCTGGAACGCAATCGTTGTATGCCGCTTGAACGTGACATCTTCCATCGACAACAACACGTGCTCGGCCGCCATGCGGCCCATTTCGCGACACGGCTGGTGCACCGTCGACAATCCCGGCGACACCAGTTGCGATGTCGGCGTGTCGTCGAAACCGCAGATCGATAGCGTGCCCGGCACATCGATCCGCCGGGCATGCGCTTCGCGCATCACGCCGAATGCCATGTCATCGTTCGCCGCAAAGATCGCCGTCGGCGGACGGCGCAGATCCAGCAGCCTGCGCGCGCCTTCCACGCCGGACTCGAACATGAAGTCGCCTTCGACGACGAGCGTTTCGTCGTATTTGATGCCAGCCTTGCGCAACGCATCGCGATAGCCGCCGAGCCGCCACGTGCGCGCGCCGTGGCCTTTGAGCCCGGTGATGTGACCGATGCGACGATGACCAAGCGCGATCAGATGTCGGACCATCTCGGTTGCCGCCTTGCGCTCGTCGAAGCCGACATCGCTGCGTGTTTCGCGCGCCTTCGACGAAATCGTCGAGTAGCGTACGCCGCGATCGTGCAGGTGCTGCAACAGGTTGACGTTGTTCGCATGCGGCGGCACCAGGATCAGTCCATCGGGACGATTGCGCGCGAGCAGGCCGTCGATAGCGTTTGTCACCTTGTCGGAGTCGTCGAGTGGGTAGAGCTCGGCCGTGTAGGGCGTTTCACGGCACGCCTGCAGCACGCCGACGATCAGCTCCATGATGTAGGCCGAGCCTGCCGTCGGGTTGTCGTAGAGCAACGCGATGAGATACGAGCGGTTGCCGGCCAGACCACGCGCCGCTGCATTGGGTACGTAGTTGAGTGCCTCGATCGACGCCTCGATGCGCGCGCGCAAATTCGCGCGCACGCTCGGTCGGCCGTTGAGCACGCGCGAAACGGTCTTGATGGATACACCGGCGTGCGCGGCGACATCTTCGATTCTTGCGGGCATGCATCCCCTTTTCCGACACTCGCTGCGTGAAGGTCCGATCGTACTCGAATCGCGCATGCCGCAGCTATATCGCCGGCATGTCGCGGATGGCGGTTTGGCGCCGCCGGAAGCAAATATACCAGCGCTGGTATTTTCCTGTTGACAGCGCTGGTATATTTGCATATGTTGCGCACACAAGAACAGAACCCGTGGGCTTGGGCGCTCGGGGAGGGAGAGGGAATATGCCGACCAACCAGCGTGTCCGTCGCGGCTGCCGTGCGATCGTTCGTGCGAACTTGCAGGCGTCAAGTTTCGCGACGATGCGTGTCGCGGCCCCAGCAAGATTTGATAGCTCCATGTCGCGGCCGTACGAGGCTGCGCGATGAAGCGTCGAGAAATCCTGCAGCTCGGTGTCACGCTCGGCGGTGCAGCGATGCTGAGCCGCGGTGCTTTCGCGACAACCACAGCGGCGCCGAAGCTCGCCCCCGGCGAATTTCCGCCAAACTTCTATTGGGGCGCGGCAACGTCCGCCTACCAGGTGGAAGGCGCGTGGAACGTCGATGGTCGCGGCGAATCGATCTGGGACCGCTATGCGCATACACCGGGAAAGGTGAAGCAGGGCGGCACCGGCGACATCGCTTGCGACAGCTATCGCCGCTATCGCGAAGACATTGCTCTGGCCAAGCAGCTGGGCATGAAATCGCTGCGCTTTTCCATCGCCTGGCCGCGGGTCCAGCCGAGCGGGCGCGGCCCGGCGAACGACAAGGGACTGGACTTCTACAAGCGCTACACCGACGCGTTGCTCGAAGCCGGCATTCGCCCGTATCCGACGCTGTACCACTGGGATCTGCCGCAGGCGCTCGAAGACGCCGGCGGCTGGCCGAATCGCGATACCGCGCAGCGACTCGCCGACTATGCGCAGATCGTCGTTTCGGCGCTGGGCGATCGGGTCAAGGAATGGGCGATCCTCAACGAGCCCTACGTGTTCACCGTGCTCGGCTATGGCGTGGCAATACATGCCCCGGGACGCAAGGATCCTGCCGCGTGCCTGCGCGCGACGCATGTCGCCAATCTGGCGCAAGGTCTCGCGTATCGCGCGATCAAGGCGGTCAATCCGCGCATCAAGGTGGGCAGTGCATACAGCGTCGGGCCGACGCGACCGGCGAGCGACTCAGCGGCCGACCGCAGTGCGGCGGAACGCCAGTACAAGTTCAGCAACCTCTGGTTCGTCGAACCGGCGCTCAAGGGGCACTATCCCGAGGGCGTGCTGCCGGCGGAGAAACAGAACCAGATGCTCGGCTTTCGCGACGGCGACGAAAAACTCGTGCGTGCGGCGCTGGATTTCATCGGCCTCAACTACTACTCGTTCGGATATGTGCGCGAAGACGCGCGTTACGCCGTGCCGGGACTCAACCCCGAGTGGACGCCGCGGCCGGCGTTCGACAAGTACGAACAGACCGATTTCGGCTGGGACATCTATCCGCCCGGCATGTACGAAATCGTCATGGACATGGCCAGGCACACAGGCGGCCTGCCGATCGAGATCACCGAGAACGGCGCGGCATACAACTTGGGAGTCGGCGCGGATGGCCACGTGCACGACGACAAGCGCATCGCCTACACGCGTGCGCATCTGCTCGAATTGTCGCGCGCGATCCGCGACGGCGCGCCGGTGCGCGGCTATCACCACTGGAGTCTGCTCGACAACTTCGAATGGTCCGAAGGCTTCACGCAGCGCTTCGGTCTGGTGCACATCGATTTCGAAAAAGAACAAAAACGCACGCCCAAGGATTCGGCGAACTGGTACGCAAAGGTAATCGCTGCGAACAAAGTGTCGTAAGGCTGGGGATTCGTCGACGACGGCGCACGCAACGCAGACGCCGATCGACGAGATGAAGAATGCAAACTGGGGAGATACGACAATGAAGCAACAGACAATGGCGCCCCGCAGAAAGCTGCTCGTCACTGCGCTGCTCGCCGCGCTCGCGCCGGTCGCATATACGCACGCCGTCGAGCCGGTCGCGGACGTCAATGCAACGCCATCGGCTGCATCACCGGCGGACGCCACGCCGGCAGCGGATGCACCCGATGAGTTGGGCACGATCGAAGTCATCGGCATCCGCCACAGTCTCGCCGAGTCGATGAACATCAAGCGCACCTCGCAAGGTGTGGTCGACGGCGTCGTCGCCGAAGACATCGGCAAGTTCCCCGACACGAATCTGGCCGAATCGCTGCAGCGCATCAGCGGCGTATCGATCGATCGCTCGGCGCTGGGCGAGGGCCAGAAAGTCACCGTGCGCGGCGTCGGCCCCGACTTCAACCTCGTGCTGCTCAACGGTCGGCAAATGCCCGGTGCGAGCATCAACGATACTTCCGCATCGAATTCGCGCGCGTTCGACTTCGCCAATCTCGCCTCCGAAGCGATCGCGGAGATCCAGGTATACAAAACCAGTCAGGCCAGCGTGCCGACCGGCGGCATCGGTGCGACGATCAATCTGAAGACGGCGCGTCCGCTCGACAACCCGGGTCTGCACGCAAGCCTCGGCGTGAAGGGCGTGTACGACGACTCGAACAACAACCTGCCGGATTCGCTGCAGAGCTCATCGTTCACGCCAGAAGTCTCCGGCATCTTCAGCAACACGTTCGCCGACGGCAAGTTCGGCATCGGCTTCAACGGCAGCTATCAGAAGCGCGATCTCGGCTTCGCCCAGGTCGGCGTATCCAACGGCTGGCGTGCGTTCCATGGCGACGAGAACAACTGGGGAACAATTGCGCAACCGGGTACGCCGGGCTCGGAGAACATCACAAACCGGCCCGGACCGAACGACATCTATTCGGTGCCGCAGAACCTCAACTACAGCGTCAACGGCGTCACCCGCGAGCGCACCAACGGTCAGTTGGTGCTGCAATTCGCGCCGACCGACAGCCTGACGTCGACGCTCGACTACACCTATTCGGAAAACAAGATCCACACGCGGCGCAATGAATTGTCGGTGTGGTTCAACTTCGGTCCGTCGGTCAGTTCGTGGACGAACGGTCCCGTCGCCGGGCCGCGGATCTACTCCGAGACCATCGTGCCGGCGAACAGCGATCTGGCCATGGGCGGCGCCGATTTCGCCACACGCGCGCGGAACGGATCGCTCGGCTTCAATCAGAAGTGGAAAGTCACGGACGCGTTGAATCTCGAATTCGACGCGCATCATTCGACCGCCGAGGACGGGTCCGACAGTCCGTGGGGCTCGAACAATGTGCTGGGTACAGCCGGCTTCTTCCGCGGTACGACGACGGTGGACTTCACTCACGACTTGCCGGTGCTCAACGTCGCGCTGCCAACTGGCATGACGCAGATCGATCCGGCCGGCATGCTCGTCACCGGCTCCTCGTTCCGCAACAGTTTCATGCGCGATGTCATCGACCAGGTGCAACTGCGCGGCGACTTCACGTTCGCCAACGCATCGCGTCTGGACTTCGGCGTGGCGTCGACCGACGTGAAGAATCGCTCGGCATTCTCCAACGTGCAGCTGGATACCTGGGGCGGCGCGACCAGTGCAGCCGACTATCCGGATTCCGTCTGGCACTACAATCAAATCGGCCAGTACTTCTCCCAGTTCGACGGGCACAACAATACCAATCGGACCGACAGTTTCTTCACCTGGAATTTCGGCCAGGTGCGCCAACTTGCGTCCGACGCCTGGGTGAGAGCAGGGCACAACGCGTCCGACTATCTGGCTGCGCAGACATTCGGCACCGATCGGCGCGTCACCGAGCAATCGCACAGCGCGTTCGCGCAGTGGTCCGATACCTGGGACTGGCATGTGCCCGTGCACTTCCGCGCCGGCATCCGCTACGAAGATACCGACGTCACCTCGAAGGCGTTGGTACCGATCGCGACGGCGATTCAGTGGCAGTCGGCAAACGAACTCAACATCGTCCAGGGTTCGCCCGGTTTCACAACGCTCAGTGGCAACTACAAATACTGGCTGCCGAGCGCTGATTTGAGTTTCGACGTGACTGACGACGTCATCCTGCGCGCGAGCTACGGACGCACGATCGGACGACCGGGCTGGGGCGACATCCAGGGAGGGCAGACGCTCGACCAGCTCGTGCGCGTCGATGGCGGCACCGGCGCGCAAGGCAATCCGGCTCTGAAACCGCTGGTGTCGAATAATTACGACGTGTCGGCCGAGTGGTACTACGACCATTCGAGCTATTTGTCACTTGGTGCGTTCCGCAAGAACATCGACAACTATATCGGCGTGACCCAGCTCGTGCAGACCCCATTCAACCTGCACACGCCGGTTGGCGGCGCATTCTGGAACGAAGCGATCAGCGCGGGCGGATGTCTGCAGAGCGATGTCGTCTGCATTCGCGACTACATTTTCCTGCATCACGACGGCACAGCGGGCGTAACGAAAACCGGCGTCGATTCCACAGGTCATCAGACCGGCACCATCGTCGGCCAACCGGGTGACCCGGTCGCCAAGTTCCGCATCACGACGCCGGCGAACCAGCGCTCGGCCTCGCTCGATGGACTTGAACTGGCATGGCAGCACGTGTTCGGCGAGACCGGCTTCGGCGTCGCCGCGAACTACACCTATGTGCACTCCGGGCTCACCTACAACAACTACGTGATCGGCGAGCAGTTCGCGCTCGAGGGCTTGAGCAACTCCGCCAACTTCGTGCCGTTCTACGAGAAGGGTCCGTGGCAGATTCGTCTCGCCTACAATTGGCGCGGCCAGTACCTGTCGGCACGATTCGATGGGACCGGCCCAAATCCGGTATATGTGGAGCCGTACGGTCAGGTCGACGTCAGCGTGACGTATCAGTTCAGCAAGAAATTCTCGGCGCAAATCGAAGCCATCAACCTGACGAATGAAACCATGCGCTCACACGGCCGGACCCAGAACGAGCTCGAGTTCGCCACGCAGACGGGCACGCGCTATCTGCTCGGATTGCGCTACAAGTTCTAGCTGCGAACGGCAACAACGTCGTCGCCGTCGTCAGGGTTCGACGACGGCGTTGTCCGACATCGGGGGCGGTACAGGGTGAACGACCTCGTCAGGGACATCGTCATCGCCGGTGGCGGCACCGCCGGGTGGCTGACTGCGGGCCTGCTTGCCGCAGACCATGGCAAGCGCCTGCGCGTTCGCGTCGTCGAATCACCCGACGTGGCAACGATAGGCGTGGGCGAGGGCACATGGCCGACCATGCGCGACACGTTGCGTCGCATCGGCATCAGCGAGGCGACGTTGTTCCGCGAGTGCGATGCCGCGTTCAAGCAGGGCTCGCGCTTCGACGGCTGGCGCAACGGCGCGGCGGACGATCGCTATTTTCATCCGTTCTCGCTGCCGCACGGCTATCTCGAAGCGGATCTCGCCGCCGCTTGGTTCAGCGACAGCGCGAGCAGCCCGTTCGCCGACAGGATGACGGCGCAGGCGCAACTGTGTCGTCACGACCGGGCGCCGAAGCAGGCAGCGACACCGGAATATGCCGCGGTGATGAACTACGCCTATCACCTGGACGCGGTGAAGCTCGGCAAGCTGCTGCGCGAGCACTGCACGCGAACGCTCGGCGTCGAGCATGTGAGCGATCACATCACCGGCGTCGAGTCGCGCGAGAACGGCGACATCGCCGCGCTCATCCTGCGCGAGCGCGGACGCCTCGCCGGCGACCTGTTCGTCGATTGCACTGGCCTGCGCGCGCTGCTGCTCGGCGAACACTTCGGCGTGCGCTTTATCAGCCGGCGCGACGTGCTGTTCAACGACAGCGCGCTTGCCACGCAAGTGGCCTACGCGGACGTGCACACGGAAATTGCCTCGCAAACGATTTCAACCGCGCAGGACAACGGCTGGATCTGGGACATCGGATTGCCGACCCGTCGCGGCGTCGGCCACGTGTATTGCAGCGCGCACACCAGCGACGCCGAAGCGGAAACTGCGCTGGCCAATTACGTCGCCGCGAGCGGCGGCCCTTCGGCGCTGCCGTCGCTGCGGCCGATCCGCTTCGATCCGGGTTATCGCGAAACGTTCTGGCAGCGCAACTGTCTTGCGATAGGCCTGGCGGCCGGATTCATCGAGCCGCTCGAAGCGTCGGCGATCGTCATGATCGAACTGTCGGCCGCGCTGCTGAGCGAGGACTTTCCGACGACCCGGCAAGACATGGACATCGTCGCGCGCCGTTTCAACGACGCATTCACTTATCGCTGGCGACGCGTGATCGAATTTCTCAAGCTGCACTACCTGCTTTCGGCGCGCGATCAGTCGGCGTACTGGCGCGACCATCGTGCTGATGCATCAGTGCCGGACGAGCTGCGTGAACTATTGCAGTTGTGGCGTCACCGTGCGCCGTCACACCGCGACTTTCCGCGCGGCGAAGAGATCTTCCCCTCGGCAAGCTGGCAGTACATTCTCTACGGCATGGGTTTTAGATCCGAAAACGTTTGTACGCACCGCGATTGCATCGCGGCCGCGCGCAACTATTTTGCCGAGACCGAACGGATGACGACGCGGCTGCGCGATGCGCTTCCCGGCAACCGCGCGCTCATCGACCACATCCGCCAGCACGGCCTGCCGACGATCTGATGCCCATGGCCCGCCACGTCCTGCTCAACAATAGTGAACATCGCGACCTGCGCGTCATCACCACGCGCAGCGCTGCGCTCGGCGACGATCTGATGATGGCGCTGACTTTTCCCGGCGAATTCCGCAATGTCCAGGCGCACTATCCGATCGTGTTCCACAAGGGCGCTGACGGACGCTTCCAGCCGGTCGCGCTGTTCGGTTTCCGTGAACGCCAAAACCTTTTCCTGCAAGGCTCGCGCTGGCGGGCGCACTACATTCCGCTATCGATTGAGCGCCAGCCCTTCCTCATCGGCCGCGACGGCGCGGGCGAGCCGGTGATCCACATCGATCTGGACAGTCCGCGCATCAGTTCGACGATGGGCGAAACGCTATTCCGCGAACACGGCGGCACTACCGATTTTCTCGAGCGCATGAGTTCCGTGCTGCAGACGCTGCACGAAGGCATCGCGGCGATGCCGGCGTTCGTCGACGCGTTGCTGAAAAACAACCTGCTCGAGTCGTTCGTGCTCGATGTGCAGTTCGACGATGGTGCGCAGCATCGTCTGAGCGGCTTCTACACGATCCACGAGGAGCGCCTGCGCGCGCTCGGCGGCGACGCGCTGCTCGAGATGCATCGCGCCGGCCATATCGAAGCGGCGTACATGGCGATTGCCTCGCTGTCGAACTTGCGTCAACTGATCGAATGGATGAAGGGCCTCGATGCTGCAGATCGATAGCACGGTGCGCGAAGTTTCCGGCATCCACTGGCGTGCGCTGCCGGACGCATTGCTGAGCGCGCGCGAACCGATTGTCTTGCGCGGCCTCGTCGCCGACTGGCCGCTGGTGCAGGCCGGAAGGGCGTCGGCAGAGCAGGGGCTCGTCTACCTGCGCCGATTCATGCGCGATGCGGAAGTCGTCGCGATGGTCGCTCCGCCGCAGGTCGGCGGACGCTTCTTCTACAACCAGGACATCAGCGGTTTCAACTTTCACGCCGAGCGACCAAGGCTCGGCGCAGTACTCAATGCGCTGCAGGCCCAACTCCAGGCGAGTGATCCGCCGGCGCTCTATCTCGGTTCGACGACGGTCGATACATTCTTTCCGGGACTCGACGGCGACAATCACGTCGAACTCGGCGAACGCGGCGCGCTCTATAGCATCTGGATCGGCAACCGCACACGCATCGCTGCGCATCAGGATCTGCCGGACAATCTCGCCTGCGTTGCCGTCGGGCGTCGGCGCTTCACGTTGTTTCCGCCGGATCAACTCGCCAATCTCTACATCGGCCCGCTCGATTTCACGCCAGCGGGGCAGGCGATCAGTCTCGTCGATTTCGCAGCGCCAGACTTCGACAAATTTCCGCGTTTCGGCGAAGCCTTGCGACATGCGCAAGTGGCGGAACTCGAAGCCGGCGACGCGCTGCTCATTCCGAGTCTGTGGTGGCACCACATCGAGGCGCTCGATTCGTTCAACGTGTTGCTGAACTACTGGTGGCGCCAGTCGCCCGAGTACATGGACACACCAATGAATGCGCTGATGCTGGCAATTCTCGCCGTGCGCGATCTGCCGCCGGGCGAGCGTGCAGCGTGGCAGGAAATCTTTCGCCACTACGTATTTGAAGCTTCCGATGAAACGTCGGCACATATTCCCGAGGTGGCGCGGCGTGTGCTCGCGCCGCTCGACGCCGACAGCGCACGTGAGTTGCGTGTACGTCTGCTCAAGCGCATCAACCGTTGATCCGGAGACGTAAACGTGTCAGACGCTGATTCTGCCGCATCGCCCACGCCCGTTCGCCGCGTCGTCATCGCCGGCGGCGGCACAGCCGGCTGGATGGTTGCCGCGGCGCTGTCGCGCACGCTCGGCAAGAACCTGGAAATCACCCTGATCGAATCCGACGAGATCGGCACCGTTGGCGTTGGCGAAGCGACGATACCGACACTGGTCACATTTCATCGCCTGCTCGAGATCAACGAACAGGAATTCATGGCCGCGACGCAGGCGACGTTCAAGCTCGGCATCAGTTTCGAGAACTGGCGTCAGCTCGGTCATCAGTACATCCATTCGTTCGGTACCACCGGCACCGATCACTGGACTGCGGGCTTTCAGCATTTCTGGTTGAAGGGCAGGGAACGCAAGCTTGCGCGCGACTACGGCGACTATTGCCTGGAACTACGTGCGTCGCTCGAGAACCGTTTCGCGCACCTGCCACGCGGCGGCATGAACTACGCGTTCCACATGGATGCCAGCCTGTATGCAAAATTCCTGCGCCGTTTCAGCGAAGCCTACGGCGCACGCCGCGTCGAAGGCAAGATCGTCGAGGTGGTCGCCAATGCGGAGCGCAAGACAATCCACGCACTGCGTCTGGACTCGGGCGCGCTGATCGAAGGCGACCTGTTCATCGATTGCACCGGCTTCCGCGGAATGCTGATCGCGCAGACGCTCGGCGCGGAATGGGAAGACTGGTCGCAATGGCTGCACTGCGACACCGCGATCGCGCTGCAGACCGCGTCGACGGGCGATCCGATTCCTTATACGCGCTCGATCGCGCGCGATGCGGGTTGGCAGTGGCGTATCCCGCTGCAGCATCGCGTCGGCAACGGCATTGTCTACGGCAGTCGCTTCATCGATGAGGAACAGGCGCGGCGCACACTGCTGGAGAACGTGCAGGGCGAGCGCTTGACCGAGCCGCGGCTGATCCGTTTCCGCCCCGGCCAACGTCGCGACACCTGGCGCGGCAATTGTGTCGCGATGGGACTCGCCAGCGGTTTTCTCGAGCCGATCGAATCGACCAGCATTCACCTGATCCAGCGCGGCGTTATCCGTCTGCTGCAACTGTTTCCTGCCGCGGGAATCAACGCCTCGGATATCGCTGAATACAACCAGCAGACGCGCGCCGAAATCGAACACATCCGCGATTTCATCATCCTGCACTATCACGTGAACGAGCGCGTCGACAGCGATTTCTGGCGCAGCTGTCGCGAGATGAGTATTCCGCCATCGCTGCGCCATCGCATCGAACTGTTCCGCGACAGCGCGCGTGTGTTTCGCATTCCCAACGAGTTGTTCGCCGAGAACTCGTGGATCCAGGTCATGCTCGGCCAGGGCATCGTGCCGCGCCAGTATCATCCGTCCGCAGATCTGATGGGCGACGATGAGTTGACCGCATTTCTCGAAACGATACGCCGCAACGTCGAGCAGACGGTTAGCCGCCTGCCGACGCACCAGGCGTATCTGTCGACGTACTGTCCGGCCACGCCGCCGCCAATGAAATCGCTTCCGGAGACCACCGCGCCATGAAACTGTCCTTGCCCGATGTCTGCATCGTCCTGATCTATCTTGTCGGCATCTTTGCGCTGGCGCAGTGGGTGTCGCGCGAAAAGCGTGGTCATGAGAAGGACAGCAAGGATTATTTCCTCGCCGGCAAGACGCTGCCGTGGTGGGCGATCGGCACGTCGCTGATCGCGGCGAACATCTCGGCCGAGCAGATCATCGGCATGTCGGGGTCGGGCTATGCGCTGGGCATTGCCATCGCGTCTTACGAATGGATGGCGGCGCTGACCTTGCTCATCGTCGGCAAGTTTTTCCTGCCCGTGTTCCTGCGCAACAACATCAACACGATGCCGCAGTTCCTGGAGAACCGTTACGGTCCGCGCATCCGCACGGTGATGGCGGTGTTCTGGCTCGTGCTCTACGTGTTCGTGAATCTGACGTCGATTCTGTGGCTCGGCTCCATCGCCGTCAGTCAAGTGACCGGTATCAACCAGTTCGCAGCGCTGGTGTTGCTCGGCGTGTTCTCGTTGTCGTACCAGTTGTACGGTGGCCTCAAGGCCGTGGCGCTGACCGATTTCGTGCAGGTCGGCTTGCTTATCGCCGGTGGTCTTGCGATCACCGCGCTGACCCTGGCACGTATCGGCGGCGACGGCGGCATTCTCGGCGGATTCGCTGCATTGCAAAGCGCGCATCCGGAGCACTTCCACATGATCCTCACCCCCGACAATCCGTTCTACAAGGATCTGCCGGGCATGAGCGTGCTGTTCGGCGGACTGTGGGTGATGAACCTGAGCTACTGGGGTTTCAACCAATACATCATCCAGCGCGGACTGGCGGCGAAAAGTATCGAACACGCCCAGGGCGGCGTGCTGCTCGCGGCGTTCCTGAAACTGCTGGTACCGCTGATCGTGGTGGTGCCGGGCATCGCTGCCGTCGTCATCGCGCCAAATCTTGCCGCGCCGGATCAGGCCTATCCGACAATGATGAGTCAGCTGCCGTCGGGCGTCCTCGGCCTTGTTTTCGCGGCGCTGATCGCAGCCGTCATGGCATCGCTGGCGTCGAAGATCAATTCCATCGCCACAATCTTCACGCTCGATTTCTATACAAAGTTCAGGCCGCAGACGAGCGAAGCCAAGACCGTCCTGGCTGGCCGCATCGCCGCGTGCGGCGCCGTCGTCATCGGCGTACTCAGCGCCAAGCCGCTGCTCGGCAGTTTCGATCAGGCGTTCCAGTACATCCAGGATTTCACCGGCTACTTCACTCCCGGTATCACCGTGATTTTCTTGCTGGGACTTTTCTGGCGACGCGCGAACGAAGCTGGTGCGCTGGTCGCGGCGATCGGTTCGGTTGTGCTGTCGATCGCCATCAAGCTGCTCTTGCCGGCGGTGCCGTTCATGAATCGCGTGGGTTGGGTGTTCCTGCTCGCGATGCTGCTCGCCGTTGTCGTGTCGCTGATAACCGCGGCGCCGAAAGACGTTGACACAATCCGCACGGATGACGTCAGCTTCCGCACCTCGATGACATTCAACATCGGCTCGGTGGTCATCGTGCTCGTGCTGATCGGACTCTACGCGACGTTGTGGTAGGGGGTGAACTAGCCGCGATTTCCGATGGCTCAGCCTGCGTCAACGCCACAACTGATGCGATCGAGCGCGCATGCCGCAGCGCGACTGCAGAAAACGGTATGAATTTCCGGGGTGAAAGTGGCACCCGTCACGCTTTATCCCACAAAACGGTGAAGGATCAGCGTCTGTCGATGCTAAAGCCTTCGTCAAGCGCACCAGCCGGGCGCAGTACTGGCAATGAGCCATATGTTCGCTGCCGCACCGAAACACATCCCGTGCCCGGTCCAATGTGTACGCAAAGGGCGGGGTGCCTGCAACAAGCACGTTCGGAGCGTCAGCCGATATGGGCCAATTCAATGTACTGCCTGGAGCGACGCGCCTGCCGCGTGACCTGCGTTTGAAAGCCAGTGTTTTTGAGTCCAGCCGGGAAGGCATCATCATTGCCTCCGCCGAGCGCATTGTGCTGGCGGCGAATCAGGCATTTGCGACACTGAGTGGCTACAGCATCGCAGAGTTGGTGGGCATGAGCGTGGATACACTGCGGTCCGCCTCTTTGGATGTGGAGAAATTCACCAAGGCCTGGCCCGATGTTCAAATCAATGACCCATGGGTCGGAGAAACACTGTGCCGCAAGAAGAGCGGCGAAGATCAGCCAATCGAGCTTTCAATCGTCAGCGTCAGAGACGGGCACACGGGTGAGACGTTCTTCACCTATACCTGCGCTGATGTCGCCGGGCGAGCCTACGCAGCGGCGCGGATCCAGCACATGGCGTTTTTCGATTCATTGACCGGACTGCCAAATCGCGCCTATTTGATCAAGCGGTTTGAAAGTCTGACAGCCGACGCAGGCGCAACGCGGCGCAAGGTCGCCGTGGTATTCCTGGATCTGGATGGTTTCAAAGAGGTCAATGACACTTTTGGTCATTCGGCTGGGGATACGATGATTGTCCAGCTGGCGCAGCGGATGTGTGCCGATGCCTCCAGCGATATTCTGGTATGCCGCTTTGGTGGCGACGAATTTATTCTCATATTGGCGGACCACGATGAAGAGCAGGCGACGCGCTTCATGCACGAGCTGCTCACGCGTATAAGCCAACCTGTATCAATGGAGGGTCGGGATATTGCCGTCACCGCCAGCGCCGGAATCTGCATCTTTCCCAAAGACGGTTCGGACGTGGAAAGCCTGATGCGGTATGCCGACACGGCGCTTTACTATGCCAAGACGAACGGCAAGAACACTGTCGTCATTTTTAGTCCGGAAATGGATGTGGCCTTGTCGCGCCGGTTTGACTTGTTGGCCGCCTTGCGTTCGGCCATCGAGCGCGACGAGTTTGTGTTGCGCTTCCAGCCAATCATGGACACTGCCAATGGCAGCGTCGTGGGCGCCGAGGCGCTCGTTTACTGGGACCATCCCCGGTTTGGCACGATCGGGCCATCCACGTTCATCCCCCTGGCTGAGGAATCCGGGTTGATCGAAGCGGTCGGTGAGTGGGTGCTGGATGAGGCCCTGGCGCACTACGCCATGTGGGAGACGCGCGGCTTGCCGAAACTGGGACTGGCAATCAATGTCTCGGGTTTCCAGGTGCGTCGGCTGGAGACCATTGAGAAGAAGATTCGTGCCGCAGCGATCGCGCGCGTAATCGATCCTCACAAACTTACGCTTGAAATCACAGAGCGTCACTTTGTGCACAATCTGAAGTCGGGGCTGCCCGTTTTGCAGTCCCTTGCCGCAAGCGGCGTCGGCGTGGCGATAGACGATTTCGGGACCGGCTATTCAAACCTGAACTATCTCAAGGATCTGCCCATTACCGAGATCAAGGTCGACATTTCCTTCATTCGCAACATGGTCAGGGACGTCGGGGATCGGGTAATCGTCAAGGCCATCGTCGACCTCGGGCGCAGTTTGCATCTTGGCGTTGTAGCCGAAGGCGTAGAGACTGCCGAGCAGCTAGAAATTTTGAAGGAGTATGGCTGCAACGAAGTTCAGGGGTTTCTGTTTGCGCGGCCGCTTCCGCCGGAAGAGTTTGTCGATTTTGTCCTGCAACGCATTCAAGCCACCGGCGACCTCGCTGCATCGTTTCCACGTCCGCGCGATGCAGGAAAGGGCCTCCGCGATTCATCCAAGCGGGGGAGAAGGCGCGACGATGGAAAGAAAGATGAACAGGCCAAGACGATAAATCAGTCCACCGTTTCCGCCTAGTGCACTTCAATGGCGCTACCAATATTCCAATTGCAGATGCTCCGGGTGGAGTGACTCCAGGAATTGGCGCGCATCGAATATTTCACCCGGCGCGAACACACCCGCCATCGTGTCACGCGCGCCAACCACGCGCGTTGCTGCTTCAACAACCAATGGAGCCGAGATCGCGTAGATGTCGCGTCCACGCGCAATCGCGCGACGCTGCTGAGTTCCCCGCCGCACCACGGCCTCGACCAGGAATGTTTGAGCGGAGCGTCCACTCGCATCGGCTGCCGATGGCGGGGGCGTGTCGGGATTGCGAAGGTCGTTGAGGGGTTCAAGATTCATCCAGGCATGAATTTCGGGCGACTGCAGATGGTGCGACATAGTGATGATTTCGGACAGCGGCAAGCCGACAACGTTTTGCGTCGCGAACGGTGCCGGATAACTCCACGTCCGCGTTGGCGGCGGATCGGCAAGGGCTTCCAATCTGTTGTTGGACACGACCAGTCGCCGCGCGGTATTGCGCTGACCTGTCAAGCGAGTGCCTCGCGTCGGCAACCAGCTGTCGAGTGCGACTGCGATCTGGATTTCGTCGACAGCCGCCCAATCCGCCGTCGCTGCCGTAGCCAGAAGATCAGCCAGCCCGCCGTAAAACGCCATCGCGGGAATCACCACGACACCCGCCTCACGCGCACGCGTTGAGTAGCGCTGAAACACATCGAGCACGGCCATCTGTTCGGCCGCCAGATCGAAATAGTGCAAACGCGCACGCAAGGCGGCGTCGATGAGAGCGGCGCCGGTATCAAGATATGGCCCGGCGCAATTGATCACCGCCGCAACCCCGGACAACGCACGATCCAGCGCTGCAGGATCATCGATTGCGGCGACCCGCGACTGCAAACCCGGATGAGAAACGCCGAATGCCTCCAGTTTGTCCGCATCGCGTCCGCAAAGAATCGGCGTCCATCCGCGCCTGCACAGTTCCGCAACAACGAAGCGTCCGCTGTGGCCGTACGCGCCAAACACAGCGACGCTTTGGTTTTGCGTTGCAACGAGTGTGCGCGTCATGAGACAGAGCAGGCGGCCCAATGCGCATTCAGTTCCTCGTTGAATTCGCGCGGACGTTCTTCCGGGAAAAAGATCCGCGCGGACGTAAATTCCATACGCTTGCGCGTGCCGGGAATTGCATCTTCGAGCCAGCGCGACCACTTCAGATCAAAATAGATGTCGTCCGTTCCCCACGCAATCAGAGTTGGCGCTTGCACCTGCCTCAGCTGCATTTCGATTTGCACGGTATGCCGGCAATCAAACGCATTGACGAAGCGTTCCAGATCGCGCGTGCGTTGCGTCGTGCGCAGGAGGGGACGCAAGTAGGTTTCGATCGTATCGTCTGCGACATCCTGCGGATGTTCGTATGCCGGACCCAGCGCCTGGGGCGACCGATAGACGTCCTTGTCCGCGAGCATCGCATTCAAAGTGTCGGCCAAGCCACCGGCGGCTACCATCGCCACGAACGGCTTGAATGCCTCAGGCGGCCAGTTGTCATGCGTATCGCAGTTGGTGAGTACGAGGCTGCGAATTCGCTTCGGGTAAAGCGCAGCAAATATCTGGCAGATGCCGCCGCCGCTGTCGTTGCCGACCAGGTCCACCTGGTCGATTTTCAATGCATCCAGAAACTGGGCCAGCATGTGGGCGTTGGCGGTCACCGAAACATCCTGAGTGGCAGGAATTTCCGTATGTCCGTGCGCGAGCAAATCCACGGCGATGCAACGTCTGGCACCGCTCAGCTGCGCCAGCTGGTGCCGCCACAGGTAACCATTGAGCAACACGCCGTGTACGAACAACGCTACCGGACCGCTGCCTTGCTCGACGTAGCTGATCGTTCCTGACGCAGTTTCGACCTGGCGCCGATGCGCGAAGAAATCCTGACCCTTCATGATTTGAGCTTCGCGTTGGCTTCGCGCAACTTCTGCGCGCATTCGTCGCAGCAGACTTCGACGACACGTGTGCCGATTTTTACCTTGATGGCAGAAGCGTCGAGTTTGCAATCGCAAGCTGCGCAGGTTTTCTCATTCATGACATGTCTCCGTGGTTAGCCCGACGATCGGGCATGCAAAGGAGACCATCTCGGCAGCGTGGCCGCTGTCGAAATCTTTAGTGGTTTTACGCGTGTTTAATTTTATGCGCGCTGCGCGGACTGCTTGAACGCCTTTGGCGATCTGCCGTAGGCCTGTCCGAAAGCGGCGCTGAAATGGCTGTGGCTGGAAAACCCCAGCTCCGCAGCCAATGCGGACAAATCGTCGTACTGCCCGATCAAGTCCAAGGCGCGCGCGAGGCGCAGGCGCAGATGATAGCGGTACAGGGGAATGCCTTCGACCTGCTGGAATACCTGGGTCAGGTACACCGGCGAGCCACCAATCTGGGCAGCGATTTCTGCCAACGTCCAGCGCTTGGAAAAATCGCTGGCCAACAGGACCTTGACGCGATCTGCCAGACGCCGGCGCGCGCGCGTCGCTGCTGCCTCATGTGACGTTCGCGGTCCCAGGCTGCGGCATACCAAGGTCAGCAGCAGACTCTCCGCTTCCAGCGCCTCGATGGTGCCGTTTTCCAGACTGTGCCGAAGCAGGGCGACCAGGGCCTGCGCGCGTGGATCGACGCGCTGATGCTGAAGGCGGAATCCGAGCGCGCCGCGATTGATCAGAAGGCTGCCGGGCGCCAGTTCGCGCAAGAGAGGTTCCGACAAGGCGAGCACCAGGCTGGCATCACCTCCTTGTACCGGATGACTGACCTGGTAGCCTTCACCGGCATTGAAAAAAAGTACGTGATTGGCATCTGCCACGGCTTGATCGCTGCCCACATGGCGCATGTAGACGCCGCGGTAGGGGAACACCAGATGCGTCGCGGAAGCACACTCTTCTGCGCTGCGATGGCGGCACGTACCGCCACAGCGGACATTTCTTACCGCAACGGTTTGCGTATCCAGCAAGCGGCTGATTTGGAAATCGGGCATGGTGCAGATGCGAAGCTGTATGTGTGTCCTGCCTGTGCTTGCGAGTGTAGATAAGCGCGGCAGGTTCCGCCACAAGACTGGCGACACAGATCAGGAATACTGCACGAGCTGTTGCCTGACATGCTCTTGCAAGCGTGCGCGCCCGGCCTGGTCGATGCGAAGGCCGAGCTTGGTGCGCCGCCAGAGGATGTCGTCCGCGTTGCGCGCCCATTCGGCAGCGATGAGGTAGTTCACTTCCGCTGCGTACAGGTCCGCGCCGAAGTGTGCGCCGAGTTCGTTTAGCGCCGAGGCGCCATCAACGATACGCATCGCGCGGGTGCCGTAGTTGCGGCACAGGCGCAGCGCCAGCGAGTCCGGCAGCCACGGCCGGCTCAGCGAGAACTCCTCGTGGAAGGATTCGAAATCGCCATCCGGCAGATCACCTCCTGGCATCGGTGCCTCGCCGGTCCACGCCGCTTGCGGCGCGCCCAACTGTTCTACGAGTGCGTCGACTGCTTCCTCGGCCAGCTTGCGCGCCGTCGTGATCTTGCCACCGAAAACGCTGAGCAGCGGCGCGCCGTCGTTGTCGAAGGCAAGCAGATAATCGCGCGTCACCTCGGAAGCCTCGTCGCTGTCATCCTCGAGCAACGGGCGCACTCCGCTGTAGCTCCAGATCACGTCCGCCGTGTGCACGGGATGTTTGAAATAGCGCGAGGCGGCCTTGCACAGATAGGCGATCTCGTCGTCGCCGATGCGCACTTGCGCCGGATCGCCGGTGTACTCGACGTCGGTGGTGCCGATCAGGGTGAAGTCGCGTTCGAACGGAATGGCGAACACGATACGCCGGTCCGGTTGCTGGAAAATGTAGGCGTAGTGATGTTTGAACAGCCTGCGTACGACAATATGGCTGCCTTTGACCAGTCGCAGTTTGTATTGATGCGGCAGCTTCACGGCTTCGTCGAGGAAACGTGTCACCCAGGGACCGGTGGCGTTCACGAGCGCGCGCGACCGCACTTGATGCAGGGCGCCGTCGGCACCGCGCAGATCGGCGATCCAGTGCGCGCCTTCGCGTCGCGCTGCCACGCAGTCAGTGCGTGTGAGTACGCGCGCGCCGCGCTCGGCGGCATCAACGACGTTTAGCACGGACAGGCGCGCGTCCTGCACCCAGGCGTCCGAATAGACGAAGCCCTGGCCGAATCCGGCGAGCAGCGGACGTCCCGCGACGTGCTTGCGCAGGTTGATCGAGCGCGAACCGTGCAAGCCGCGCGCGCGCCGACCGCCGAGACGGTCGTACAGAAACAGGCCGATGCGGATCATCCAAGCCGGCCGCAAGTGCGGCTGGTGCGGCAACACGAACCGCAGCGGCCAGATGATGTGCGGGGCGATATGCAGCAACAGCTTGCGTTCAGCCAGCGACTTGCCGACCAGGGCGAACTCGAACTGCTCCAGATAGCGCAAGCCGCCATGGATGAGCTTGGTGCTCGCGCTGGAGGTGTGCGCGGCGATATCGTCGCGCTCGCACAGCAGCACCGACAATCCGCGGCCGCTGGCGTCGCGAGCGATGGCGGCGCCGTTGATGCCACCACCGACGATCAGCAGGTCGTAACTCGATGCGCTATCGGCCATGCGTTTTGGTCGAATGAAAAAAGGACCCGGCGATTATCGTCGCCGCGTCGGGCAGAAGCATACCGCAGAGTGCACGCGACGATTGATACTCTGGACTACAAAACAGATATCCTGGCTTTCGAACACGATTTGCGCATCTTGCGCGCGGCGTTGCGAACTTTCGCCGGAATCAAGGACGCCGATCGAGTGATGGCCTTGAAGTTTTTGCAGCGCAAAAAACGTCAAGAGTCATAGGCCGAGCGTAATCTCATTGCGTGTCGTGCATTTGCAGAAAAGTGTTGCCGCGTTCCATCAAATCAACGTCGACAATGGGTCTTGTTGCGTTAACGAATTTGCAACGTATCGCACGTACTATTGACCGCCCCGCTTCCGACTCAGGTGAGAATCATGCGCCGCTATTCGAGCTCCCTCGGAACAATCCACTGCCGCACGAACAAGGCCACGGTTGATGCGCTAGTTTCCCCGTTTGGCCTTCACGCCAAACCTGCCGCAGAGCCTCATCATTTCGATATTTTTAGCGCTGGCCGAGTCAGTGAGCCGGAAGTCGACGGCGATCTGTTTGATCTGGCGCTGGCGACCCTGCGCAGCGCAGAACGCGACGGTGCGCTACCGTCGTGGTCTGTGGTCGGGAGCACTCAGCGCTGAGCTTGCGGGATTCGCGCGGCGCGGATCACATGTCTTGCCGCAGCCGGCTGTTTTCGCGGATCCGGCGCCAGTAATCCAGCAATTTTGCCGAGAGGGACACTGGCTCGAACTTCGCTTCTTCCACCACATGCCGGCGCAACAAAATGGGTGCCGCGCGTGTGCGTGCGTAGTGATCACAAGCCGCTTGCACGCTGCGGCGAAGCAGTTCCCGCGATAGCGGCTTCGGCAGAAAGCGGTAGACCTGGCCCTGATTGATCAGCTGGATGAGGCCGCGACTGTCGCCCAGGTCTGACACGGCAATCGCCAGCGTCGCCGGGTTGTAGCGCTTTAGCGTTTTCAACACGCCGGCGACGTCGTCGCGGTGATGCTTGAGTTCGGCGATGACGATAGCGACGTTCTGTTGGCTCAATACCGCGAGCGCCGATTCGACGGAATCCGCATGGCGCACCTCGTGTTTCTCCGCGACCATTTCGCGCGTCATGCACACCGTGTCGCCGTCCTCATCCAGCACGAGCAATTTCAACCCGGACGCCGGCACGATCGATGGCGCCTTCGTTGCCTTCGCCGAGAATTCCGCCGACGCAATTTTTACCGCCTGATCCACAGCATCGAGCACGTATGGCGCCTGCCATGGTTTTTCGAGGAAGCGAAATATCTCGCCGTCGTTTACCGATGCGACAATCGCCTGCAAGTCGGAATACCCGGTGAGCAAAAGACGCATGGTCGAGGGTGATGCCTCGCGCACCTCGCGCAACAACTCGACACCGGTCAATTCCGGCATGCGCTGATCGCTGACGACGACATGCACTTGCTGGCCGCGCACAATCTCGATCGCCTCGCGAGCCGATGTCGTTACAAGTATCTCGTAGCGTCCGCGAAACAACATGCGCAAAGAGCGCAGAATGCGTTCCTCGTCGTCGACGAACAACACGCTGATCTTGTTCGGGCTCATGTGAGGGAGTCTCCTTTGACTTCGGCTTTAACTTCGGCACGCAACGGAAGCACGACCAGAAAGCGTGTACCTGTGTCGGCAGTGGAGGTGACACGGATGCGTCCGTGATGCTGCTCGACAATCTGGTAGCAGATCGACAGACCCAGGCCGGTGCCTTGGCCGATCGCCTTGGTGGTGAAAAACGGATCGAAGATGCGTTCCAGGTGGTCCGCAGCAATGCCTTTGCCGTTGTCTTCCACGGCAATGAGCACGTAGCGGCCGACCGCGTGGGTGCGCAGCGTGATGCGGCCTTGCGCGTGCTCGATCGCCTGCGCGGCATTCGTGATCAGATTGAGCAAGACCTGATTGATCTGCGCTGGCGAACATTCGATCGGCGGTACGTCACCGAATTGCCGCGCGATGCTGACGTTGTTCTTGCGCAGCAGGTTTCCGCCGATCTTCAGTGCGCTTTCAATCAGCTTGTGGACATCGACACTTTCCATGCGCGCCTGATCCAGGCGGCTGAAGTCCTTGAGGTTGCCGACCAGGTCGGCGATTTGACCGACGCCGAACACGGTGTCGTCAAGCAGGCCGCGCAGGTCATCCAGCGCCGCAGCGTCGACGCTCGCACGCCGCAGTTCCAGAGCGACCGCGCGCCGCTCGAATTCCGCAGGGTCTGAGCCAGACAGCACCGCATCGACGACGTCTTGATAGCTTTGGATGAGTGCGCGCACGTCGCCAAGTGCGGCGTGCGTCATCTCGACGTTGTTGCGCACGTAGCCAAGCGGCGTATTGATCTCGTGTGCAAGGCCGGCAACCATCTGGCCGAGCGAGGCCATCTTTTCGGACTGGATCAGTTGGCTTTGCGAAGACTTCAGTTTGTTGTAGGCCAGTCCAAGATCGCTCGAATGCTGCGCCACTTGCCGTTCCATCGCCGCCAGAACGTCGAGCACCTTGCCCGCGCCGGCGTAGATGCCGTCTGCGTCCACGACAATGAAATCCTCCATGATCGGCTGGCGGATCCGCGTGCCGATATAGCGGCTGGCGATTTCGATGGTGGTCTCGGCGGCCAGTACCAGCGGCGCGGTATGCATCAGCAGGCTGACCGCACGGCGCCCGTGCAGCTCGCGTCCGAATGGTTTGATGTAGACGCGCTGCATCAGTTCGTAGCGGCTGACGCTGCCCACCGGGCGGCCGGCCTCCACCACCGGCAGCGACAACCACGCCGCGCTGCCTGCATCGAGAAAACGCTCTCCGACCGCAAGCACGGGCATCGTCGATGCAATCGGATCAACCCATTGAGCAAGCGCACCGACGCTGTCGCTCGCAGTGAACGCGGAGGAAGCAGTCGCGGACGCGGCTTCTGCCGGGAGGGATCGGAGTAGTTGGGTGCTCATGTGAAATCGTCGCGCAGCTGTGGCGTAAGGCCGTCCGCACGGCGATATGCATGAGTCGGCGGCCAGCACGCAATCTTCAACGAGATTTGTGCACGCAGAATGACAACGATGCGTATGCGCCGCTGCAGGGGCGATCGTGACTCGACGGCGGAGGAATTTCGCCGGGGAAAAACCCGGATCTTGTCTGTGCGGAATAAAAAAAGCCCGCTGCTGGGCAGCGGGCTAACAGCTGTCTCACCCGAGAGAGCTAGCCGACGTGGTGGGGCGAGGATAGTGCGGCCAGATGACCGAAAAGTGACGCCAGGCGATTGCGGTTTTAGATCGACGGGTGCACTCTTTCGCAGTGGCAATGTGGCAAGGCGCCGAGACTCTGACGATCATGTGGTTCGTCTATCGATTCGCACGCAACGCCGAAGCGGCTGCAACCATGCCGACTGGGGACATCGATCAGGACGTTGCAGCGTTCTCGCGTTCGATCCTGCAGCAGGTTGAAGGGCGCTGGGTTGCGGCGAGCGCTCGGGCGCCGGATGGCGGCGTGGAGATTTGGTACAACCTTCCGCAGCTGCCTTCCCATGCTGTACTGAAGGAGGTATGGGCCAAGTGTCTTGGCACGTACGCACTCAGCGGTAGGCGCATCACCAACCGCTGATCTCGTTCCGGATTCAGTGCCGTGTGCCGACAGATGCTTGTATCTTGTCGGCAGCGAACGATCATTGTTTTGGAGAACCGCAGTGGCGCAAGAAATCGTGGACAACCCGACCCGGCACCGATATGAGTGGGACATCGACGGTGCGATTGCCTTTATCGACTATCGACGCTCGCCGGGCGTGATCACGCTTGTGCATGCGGAAGTGCCGTCCGCGCTGGGCGGACACGGCATCGGGTCCCAGTTCGCGCGGGCTGTGCTACAAGCCGCGCGCGCCAATGGCGACAAGGTCATCGCCCAATGCGCCTTCATCGCCGCGTTCATCAGCAAGAATCCGGAGTTTCAGGATTTGCTCGCGAGCTGAGATTAAAATCGCCGGCAAGCTTGTGAACCGGCTCGTGCTGCCCAATTTCAAGAACCTCAGACATGCGGCAAGAAGGGTGACGACCATGGCAACCTATCGCAAGACGGCAGAAGCCGTCGCAGCGCTGACCCCGGAGCAATATCGCGTCACCCAGGAGAGCGCGACCGAGCGCCCTGGAACCGGCGCCTACCTGAACAACAAGGAACCGGGCATTTACGTGGATATCGTTTCCGGCGAACCGCTGTTTGCGTCGTCGGACAAGTTCGAGTCCGGATGCGGCTGGCCGAGCTTCACCAAACCGATCGAAAAAGCGCACGTCACCGAAGTGCGCGATGCGACGCTTGGCATGCTGCGCGTCGAAGTACGCTCGGCATCCGGTGACAGCCATCTGGGACACGTCTTCGATGACGGTCCCAGGGACCGTGGCGGGCTGCGCTATTGCATCAACTCGGCATCGCTTCGCTTCGTGCATCGCAAGGACATGCAGGCGCAGGGATACGGCGAATACATCGATCAAGTGGAGGACGTCCAATGAAAACCGAGCGAGCGATTTTCGCTGGCGGCTGCTTTTGGGGCATGCAGGATTTGATTCGCCGCAGGGACGGCGTCGTCTCCACACGGGTGGGGTATTCCGGCGGCGACGTTCGCAACGCCACATACCGCAATCACGGCACGCATGCGGAAGCTATCGAAATTCGTTTCGATCCGGACCAGGTCAGCTACCGTGAGTTGCTCGAGTTTTTCTTCCAGATCCACGACCCCACGACGCAGAATCGGCAGGGCAATGATCTGGGCGCAAGCTACCGCTCGGCGATTTTCTACACGTCGCCGGAACAAGAGCGCATCGCACAAGATACAATCGACGATGTGAATGCCTCGGGTCTTTGGCCCGGCAAAGTGGTAACGGAAGTGGTTCCCGCCGGAGATTTCTGGGAGGCAGAACCCGAGCATCAGGACTATCTGCAGCACTATCCCAACGGCTACACCTGCCACTTTCCGCGTCCAAACTGGAAGCTGCCAGTTCGCGAAAAGCGCGCCTCATCGCTTTAGCCGGCAGCGACGCGGAAGTCCGGGGTGATCTCGCGTTGACCCTGCAGAAATAGGCGACTAGTGTGGGTCGTCGCCTGATGTTGAGCTTTACAATGGATCCTGCTTCCACACTCCAGCCATCGGGAACACTTTTCCCCGATCATGCAGGTCTTGCCGATCCTGCAGCCTGGTACGCGCAACGTCCGTGGGCTGCAAACTACCCCGGCTTTGTGCCGCGGGATCTGGACGTGGATCCGCAAGAGATGATGCTGGATTTGTTGCTGGCGTCCTGTGATCGCTATGCCGATCGTGTCGCATTCGAAATTGATGGTCACAAACTGACTTATCGCCAGTGGCGGGAAGCCTCCGATGCGCTGGCCCGTTTTTTCGTCCATGCCTGGGATCTGCAAGTCGGCGATCGCGTGCTGTTCATGATGACGAACGGGACCGCTTTTCCGATTGCTCTTCTTGGCGCATGGATGGCCGGTTTGGGTGTCATGGCCGTTTATGCCGCCGTGACTTCGACGGAGCTGGAAGGGCCCATCGCGGCGATCGCGCCCAAAGCGATTGTTGCGCTCGACTCACTCATTCCAACGTACCGCGCAGCGCGCGGCGCCGAAGCGCTGCGTGAACTGGTGGTGCCCGATCCCTGCGCTTCGGCGGCCAACGTCCATTCGTTGGAACCTGCTGTCACCTTGGCGGGGGCGCTGGCCAAAGGTGCGACGTTTGCCCCGGTGCGCCGGCGTTTTCGTTCCAGTGACCTGGCGTTGATGGCCTACACCGGCGGCACGACCGGTGTCTCCAAAGCCGTACGCATCACCCACGCGAACATGCGCGCCGGCATCCAAATGCTGCGTTATGGGCTGGCGAGCATGGCTCCCATCGGAACTCCCGAAGGCGCTCTTGTGGTCAGCGTGCATCCCTTCGCGCATTCGGCGGGCATGTCGGTTCAGTTGCTCCAGTTTGCGTGCAAGGGCGCAACGCAGCTGTGTTTTCCCAAGCCCTTCGACACAGATGCTGTGGTCGCCGCGTGGAAAACGCGCCAGATCAATTGCATCTTCGCTGGTCCGGCCTTCTTCAACAAACTGATGGCCACGCCGGGTTTCTCACAGCTCGATTTCTCCGCGCTGAACGCCGCCTTCGTCGGCGGCATGCCGCTGCGGCCGGATATCCGCGAGCGCTGGGAAGCGATGACCGGCGTACCATTGCTGCAAGGTTACGGATTGACCGAAACCTCCGCGCCGATCGCCGGTGAGTTCGGACATGCCCGGCATGTGGGTAGCGTCGGCTTTCCGTTTCCCTCAGTGCAGATCACCATTCGCGATCCCGATGCACCGGACCTGGCAGCGGTGGAACCCGGCACGATGGGCGAAGTGTGGGTGCGCGGTCCGTTCCTGATGTCCGGGTACCACGAGCGTCCCGATGAAACGTCGCGTGCAATGACGGCGGATGGCTGGTTTCGCACCGGTGACCTCGGCCGCATGAATCGGCAAGGCGCGTTGTATCTGCTCGGCCGGATTAAGGACATGATCCTGGTCGATGGCGCCAATGTCTACCCCGCAGCGCTGGAAGCCATCATCGGTGCCCACCCCGGCATTGCCGACGTGTGTGCAGTGGGCATGCCCGACGAGCACGATGGCGAGCGCGTACGTCTGTTTGTCGTGCGCCGCGATCCTTCGCTGGATGAAGCTTCCGTCGCGGCGTGGTGCGCCACGCACTTGTCGCACTTCAAGCAACCCAAGCGCATCGAGTTCATCGATGCGTTGCCGCGATCGGCCGTCGACAAAACGTTGCGGCGTGAGCTGAGCGAGCGGCCGCTGTCTTGAACACGATCGGCAACATCGATCCAGCCGCGTGGTACGCATCGCGTCCGTGGATGGCGAACTATCCGCAGAACATGCCGCGGACGCTGACGGTAGATCCGCAGGAAACGGTCTTGTCGTTGTTGCTCGCCGCTTGCGATCAATTTCCTGATCGTGTGGCATTCGAATTGGATGGTCGCCGTGTGACCTTTCGTCAATGGCGTCTTCAGGCCGAGCGCCTGGCGCGTTTCTTCGTCCACGAGTGGCGGTTGCAGCCGGGCGATCGCGTGATGATCCTGTTGCCCAACCTGTTGGAGTTTCCTATTGCCGCCTTGGCGATCTGGATGGCCGATCTGACCCTGGTGCTGATCTTCGCCGGCGCCGCGTCGCAGGAAATCGAAGGCTCGCTCGCGAGCATGGCGCCGAAAGCCATCGTCGGGATGGATGGATTGATGCAGACGTTTCGCGCCGCGCGAGGCTCGGATGCTGTGCGCGAGATTGTCGTCTCGGCGCCACCTGCGTTGTTCCCCGCGGCACTGCCGCAGCCAGCCAGTGCCGTCGCGTTCGAAGACGCGCTGGCGCGTGGAGCGGATTTGCCGCCAGCCAATCGCGTTGTCTCGCCGGATTCAATCCTACTGATGGTTTACACCGGCGGCACCACCGGTGTCGCCAAAGCCGTGCGCACGAGCCACGGTAACATGTGCGCGGGTATCGCCATGTTGAGTGCGGCCATGCTCGACCAGGTGGGACCCGAAGGTGGCTGGGTCGTCAGCGTTCAACCCTTCACCCATGCCTCGGGAATGTCGGTCAATCTCTTGCAATACGCCAGCCGCGGCGTATCCCAATTGTGTTTTTCCAATCCGTTCGATACGCCACGTGTGGTCGCTGCCTGGAACTCCCGGCCGATTCAATCGATCCTGGCTGGTCCGGCTTTTTTCAGCCGCTGGATGGCGACCCCAGGATTTGATGCGCTGGATTTTTCCGCGTTGCGTTCTGCGATAACCGGCGGCATGCCGCTGCGTCCTGATATCCGCGAGCGCTGGGAAGCGCGCACCGGCAAACCGCTGCTGCTGGGATACGGCCTGACCGAAACCTCCACGCCGATCGCCGGCGAGATGGCGCATGCGCGCCACATCGGCAGCGTCGGCTTTCCGTTTGCGTCCGTTGAGTTGAGTCTGCGCGATCCGGACGCTCCAGGATTTCCAGCTGTGCCGCCGGGAACCATCGGCGAAGTCTGGTTGCGCGGCCCGTTTGTGATGTCCGCATATCACGAGCGCCCTGACGAAACCGCACGCGTATTCACAACCGATGGCTGGTTCCGCACGGGCGACCTGGGTCGCATGAACGAAAGCGGTGCACTGTATCTGCTCGGCCGCATCAAGGACCTCATCATCGTCAACGGCGACAACGTCTACCCGGCCGCGATCGAAGACACCGTCGGCGCGCATCCCGGTATCGCCGACGTGTGTGCAGTGGCCATGCCCGACGACGAAGACGGCGAGCGTGTGCGCCTGTTCGTCGTACGCCGCGATCCGAATCTTGATGAAGCCTCGGTCGCCGCCTGGTGTCAGTCGCGCCTTTCGCATTTCAAGCAGCCCAAGCGTATCGAATTCCTGGACGCGCTGCCGCGCTCGATCGTCGACAAACTGCTGCGCCGCGAGTTGAGCCAGCGGCCGATCGTTTGAGCCGGGTCAGAGTTTGTTGAGCCGGGGTTAGTCCGGCTGAATGCGCACCCATGCCGTTCGGCCCATACCCTCGCAAATTCGCCTTCGCTATGATCCCCCTCTCAACCATCAACCGAGCACTGCCATGCGTCTCACCCGCATCTCCCTAGCCGTCCTCGCCGCTAGCATCACCGGATCCGCGTATGCCGCGCACGGCATCGACGCGAGCGACATCAACCGCAGCGCGGCGGCGTGCACGGATTTTTTCGATTTCGCCAACGGCGCCTGGCGCGCAAATCATCCGATCCCGGACTACATGGATCGCTGGAGCAGGCGCTGGGAATCCGGCGAGATCAACAAGGAGCATGTGCGCGACATCCTCACCGAAATGGCAGCGGTGAAAAACTCGAGCGCCGGCAGCCCGGAGCAGCTTTCGGGCGATTTCTACGCCGCCTGCATGGACGAAACCAAGGTGAATGAGCTGGGTGCCAAGCCTGTGCAGCCGCTGCTGGACGAAGTGCGCGCCATCAAGATCAAGGCGGACGTGCAACGCACGATTGCTCACTTGCATGACCTGGGCGTTGCCGTGCCCTTCGGTGTGTTTGCCGCGCAGGATCTGCACGACCCGACACAAGTCATCGCGCATCTGAGTGCCGGTGGCCTGGGCCTGCCGGACCGCGACTACTACCTAAAGCCGGAAAAGCGCTTCGTTGAGGCGCGCGAAAAATATGGCGAGCATGTCGCCAGGATGTTCGAACTTTCCGGCGTGAAGCCGGCAGTGGCCAAGCAGAATGCAGCGACCGTGTTCGCGTTCGAGAAACGCCTCGCCCAAGCCTCGCTCGACAACGTGGCGCTGCGCGACCCGAGCCAGCAGGATCACAAGACGAAATTCGCCGATCTTTCCAAACTCACTCCAGACTTTGGCTGGGGCACGTACTTCGACACAGCGAAGATGCCGCACAGCGATGTCAACGTGACCCAGCCCAAGTTTTTTCAGGCGGTCGAGAAGGAACTGAAATCCACACCAGTTCCGCAATGGAAGACGTACCTGGAATGGCAGGTACTGAACGCGGCAGCCGATTCTCTGGCAAAGGAATTTGTCGAAGAGAACTTCGCGTTCAACAAAATGCTGACTGGTGCGACCGAAATGAAGCCGCGCTGGAAACGCTGCGCCGAAGCCACCGACCTTCAACTCGGTGAGGCTCTGGGGCGCAAGTACGTGGAAAAATATTTCCCGCCCGAGGCCAAGGCGCGCATGCAGGACATGGTCAAGAACATCCTGCTGGCGATGAAGGACACGATCCAGGGTCTGGACTGGATGGGCGACGAAACCAAGAAGAAGGCGCTGGAGAAATTGTCCACGTTCAATCCCAAGATCGGCTATCCGGACAAGTGGAAGGACTACGCCGGCGTAACGATTGGTCGTGGTTCGTATTGGGATGATGTCGTCGCTGCTTCGCGCTGGAACGTGACCGATGGCCGCACGCAAATCGGCAAGCCTGTCGATCGCGGCCGCTGGGGCATGACGCCGCCGACTTCGAATGCGTACTACAACCCGTTCCTCAACGAGATCGTGTTCCCCGCCGGCATCCTGCAACCACCCGCATTCGACGTGGCCGCGACAGACGCGGTGAACTACGGCGCGATCGGCGTCGTCATCGGCCACGAGATCAGCCACGGTTTCGACGATCAGGGCGCGCAATTCGATGCGCAGGGCCGCCTGAGCAACTGGTGGACGCCCGAAGACAAGGAAAAATTCAAGACGCGCGGCCAGTGCGTGGTCGACCAGTTCGAGAGCTATTTCATCGAGCCCGGCATCCATCACAACGGCAAGCTGGTACTCGGCGAATCGATCGGCGACCTCGGCGGCGCGAAGCTCGCCTACCTCGCATACAAGAAGTCACGCGAAGGCAAGGCCCCGGAAGCGACCGTCGACGGATTCACGCCGGAGCAGCAATTCTTCCTGGCATGGGGACAGTGGCGCGGCGACCAGATCCGGCCGGAGACGCAGCGCACCATGGTCCAGGGCGATCCGCATCCGATTGCGAAGTATCGCGTGAATGGTCCGCTATCGAACCTGCCGGCGTTCCAGGCAGCGTTTCAGTGTAAGGCTGATGCGCCGATGGTGAGGCAGGGCAAGGAGCACTGCGAGGTTTGGTAGTCAGGCAATAGAAGGACCGCATCGACATTTGCGATGCGGTCCGGAAGACTCTAGGGATTGAGCCGTGCCTTCACCAACTCGGACAACTTGCCCATATCGGTGCGGCCGGAGACTTTGGGTTTGACCAGGCCCATGACCTTGCCCATGTCCTTGGGACCGGCCGCGCCGGATTCGGCAATCGCCGCTGCAATGATCGCATCGACTTCATCTGCGCTTAGCTGCGCGGGCAGATAGGACTGGACCACGCCGATTTCGTAGGTTTCCTTGTCGGCCAGATCGGTGCGGCCAGCGGCCTGAAATTGCGAGACGGAGTCGCGGCGCTGCTTCAGAGCTTTTTCGAGCACGGCTAGCACCTGCGTGTCGTCCAGCATGACGCGCTCATCGACTTCGCGCTGCTTGATCGCGGCATTGATCAGGCGGATGACGCCCAGGCGCTCCTTGTCGCCGCTTTTCATGGCGGTTTTCATGTCGTCGATGAGCTTGTCTTTCAGGTTCATGGCATCAATCTTCCTGCATGAATTTTCGTGATCCAGAAATGCAAACGGCCGGCGTCGCTTGCGCGCAGCCGGCCGATGAAAGCAAATGAATCGTGCGGGCTAGTACAACCGCTGGCGCTTGGTCACGTCGCGCGAAACACGGCGCAAATGACGCTTCACCGCGGCAGCCGCCTTGCGCTTGCGTTCCTGGGTCGGCTTTTCGTAAAACTCGCGTTTGCGCGTTTCAGCCAGCACACCGGCCTTTTCGCAGGTGCGTTTGAAGCGGCGCAGGGCGAACTCGAAGGGTTCGTTCTCGCGAACTTTGACGTTTGGCATGTGTGCTCCACTGATACACTTGATGCCCACCGAGGGGCCGAGCCGCGTATTTTACCGTGCAGAACCAGCAAATTGCAAAAGATCCCGCAAAAGTCGCAGGTCCGGTGCTGGGCATCGAGACTTCCTGCGATGAAACCGGGGTGGCCATCTTCGATTCGGGATGCGCCGATCCCGTGGCGGGCCTGCTCGCCCATACCCTGTATAGCCAGATCGCCATGCATGCCGAATACGGCGGCGTTGTGCCGGAACTGGCCTCGCGCGACCATGTGCGCAAGCTCACGCCGTTGATCCGGCAGACCCTGTCCGATGCGGGCCTGGCCATGGGCGATCTGCGCGGCGTTGCCTACACCGCAGGTCCCGGCTTGGTCGGCGCCCTGTTGGTCGGAGCTTCGGCAGCGCGCGCGCTGGCTTGGTCGCTGGATATCCCAGCGATCGGCGTGCACCACATGGAGGGGCACCTTCTGGCGCCCCTACTCGAACCCGATCCGCCCGAG
The DNA here is from genome assembly GCA_038244165.1 of Lysobacterales bacterium. Classification (GTDB taxonomy): domain Bacteria; phylum Pseudomonadota; class Gammaproteobacteria; order Xanthomonadales; family Rhodanobacteraceae; genus Rudaea. Next base: position 57,284 of record JBBRTT010000005.1, read on the forward strand.
CCTCCTTTTGTAGCCCTGCTGGTTTCCGGCGGTCACTCGATGCTGGTCGAAGTGGCCGCAATCGGCCGCTATCGCCTGCTCGGGGATACGCTGGACGACGCCGCGGGTGAGGCGTTCGACAAGACCGCCAAGCTGATGGGCCTGGCCTATCCAGGTGGCCCGGCGCTGGCGAAGTTGGCTGAATCCGGCGTGCCCGGAAGATTCAAGTTTTCGCGCCCGATGACGGATCGGCCGGGCCTGGATTTCAGTTTCAGCGGTTTGAAAACCCAGGTGCTGCTTGCCTACCAGGCAAATAAGCAGGATCCGACAGCCAAGGCCGACATCGCGCGCGCGTTCGAAGATGCGATCGTCGATACGCTCGTGATCAAGTGCCGGCGCGCGCTGAAGGCTACCGGCAACAAGCGTCTCGTCATCGCCGGCGGCGTCGGTGCCAACCGCACCCTGCGCGCGCAGCTTGCTTCGGCGGCACAGAATGAAGGGTTCCGCGTGTATTTTCCACGGCTGGAATTCTGCACCGACAATGGCGCGATGATTGCGCTTGCCGGCGCGCTGCGTTTGCGCGCCGGGTTGCACGATGGGCCGGAAATCAAGGTCGCGCCGCGCTGGGATCTGCAGGATCTGGCTGCCGTGTAACCCCTATCGGCTGGCGGGAAATTCCGCCAGCTTGGCTTGAAGCTGGAGAAAAGCGTCTAGCCCCGCGCGCCCTGCGGCCAGCGCGTAATCGCGCTTGAATTCGTCGAACGTGGCTTGCCCCTTGCCAGTCACCTCGGTTTGCCAGACGGATTTCTGTTCGCGATCGATGGCGTCGATCCGGATCGTCAGGGTGAACTCCGTGGGCGGCCAGGTGATCAGGCTGCTGGACGCGGACGTGGTTGAAAACTTCGGCGTGAACACGAAGCGGATGCCTTTTTCCTGGATGAACGCGCGGTCCTGTGCCGACTTGATCGAGTAGACCTGCGCGAAATGGTTGGAGAGCACGCGAAACAGAGCCGCTTCCAGATCCTTGTAGGGCGTGTATTTCACCGAGTCGCCGCCGCCACCGCCGCTGGTCACTGCGCGCGCACGGTCCTCGGCGCTGATGTAGTAGCCGACAGCCCCGGTCGAAGCTGCCGGATTGTCGGCCGGCAGGCGGCTGACATCGGGGCCGATCACGATGGTGTGCGCGCAACCGCCGCCCAGTGCAAGCAATGCGACCAGACATGCGCCGCGCAACCGGGCAAGCTTGATCATGGATGCAGCGCCTTGAGGAAGTCGGCATCCGCGTACAACTCTTTGAGCAAGGCCGCAACCAGTGCGGGGTAGTGCTCCTGCGCGCGCGGGATCGCGATCGCACCGATCACGTTGGAACCCCATTCGATATGCGCCGCCTTGTTCTTCTCGTAGGCAGTCTGGCCGGCGTGCTTTACCGTGAAACGCGCTTCGATGTCTGCGGAGGCCGTGACGAAGCCCTTTGCGTCAATGTCGTTCTTGAGCAGCAGCGCGGATATCTCGATCGACGACTGCGCATCGAGCAATCTTGCCTCGCGCAGGTCCTGGGTCAGCGCTTCCTGCAGGTACTCGGCGTAGCTGCCGTAAGGGGAATGCATGCCGGAACCGCGCAGCGAGATCGAATCGTTGTGCGCATCGGCGCCTTGCGCCGAGACCGTGCCGAGCTTCACCGGTACCGCGCCGGCGCCGCGCAACGTCTGCACCCCGTCCGGCGAAAACGTGTACTTGGGCGCCGTTATCGTGCATGCGGAAAGCAGCAGCAGAGCGGCGGCGGCAAACAGCGATCTCAGCGCACAAAGTTTCATTTCATGGCTCCCCGGTGGTGGTGGAGTGCAAGACTGTCCATGCGCGCCATGCAGCGCATGCAAGGATTGGCATAAGCGGTCCGGCAGGCCGCAGCATGATACACAAGGATTTGGTCGCCTTGCAGCCTCGCCAAGCAGCGCTGCATGCGCTACCTTGTGCGGCCTCGAAAGCCGGTTTCCAGATCGAGCGTCCATGGATTGCGTTTTCATCGAAGACCTGCGCATCGAGACCGTTATCGGCATCTACGACTGGGAGCGCAAGATCCGCCAGGTTGTGGCGTTCGATATCGAGATGGCCTTCGACAACCGAAAGCCTGCAGTAAGCGACCGCATCGTCGACACGCTCGACTACAAGGCGGTGAGCAAACGCCTGATCGGATTTGTGGAATCTTCCCATTTTGAACTTGTGGAAACTCTCGCCGAGCGCTGCGCGGAAATCGTGCTCAGCGAATTCGGCGTCGCCTGGCTGCGGCTGAAGTTGAGCAAGCCCGGCGCGGTGACCGGCTCCAAGGCCGTCGGCGTGATCATCGAGCGCGGGCTCAAGCCGGCGCAATGACGCGCGTTTATCTCAGCCTCGGCTCCAACGTGGAGCCGGAGAAAAATTTGCGCACTGCGCTGGCCGAATTGCGCACCAGATTCGGCGACATCTCCGTCTCGCCCACGTACCGCTATGCCGCCGTCGGATTCGACGGGCCGAATTTCTTGAATCTTGCCGTGGGTCTGAATACGGATCTTGAGCCGCAGGCGCTCAATGACTGGCTGCACGCGCTGGAAGATCGCCATGGCCGGCGCCGCGACGTGCCACGGTTTTCCAGCCGCACGTTGGACGCGGATATCGTGTTGTACGGCGACGAGGTCCTGACCGGCGAAAACAACCTGCAAATCCCGCGCCCCGAATTGAAGTACGCATTCGTCCTCAAGCCGCTGACTGATATTGCGGCAGCTGTTGTCCATCCGGTCTTGCGCAAGACCCTGCTCGAACTCTGGCGGGAATCGGCGGAATATCACGACGCTGTGCAGGTAGTGCGCGTCTAGTACTTTCAGCGCTTTACCAGTCGCGCCAGCGATGATAAAAGTTACAACGCATTAAACTTCTTTGCGAGACAGGCCATGTTCGAGCGTTTTTCCCGTAGCTGGAGTCTGGTCAAGGCGAGTAGCGCCGTACTCGGCGCGAACAAGCGCTTGATGGTGTTCCCGGTGCTGTCGAGCATCTGCACACTGATCGTGGCTGCGAGCTTTCTGGTGCCGGCTTTCACCAGTGGCCTGCTAACGCATATGGATCGCGGGCATATGACGCCGGGCATGGCGGTCTTGCTGTTCCTGTTTTACCTCGTGCAGTACTTCGTCATCATTTTCTTCAACTCGGCCCTGGTCGGCGCCGCTTCGATTCATCTGCGCGGCGGCAATCCGACCGTAAGCGATGGGTTCGGTATCGCGATGTCGAAGTTGCCGGCGATCCTCGGTTACGCCGTGATTTCGGCGACGGTCGGCATGGTCTTGCGCGCGATCCAGGAACGCGCCGGATTCATCGGCCGCTGGGTCGTGGGACTGCTCGGCGTCGCCTGGACGCTGGCGACGTTCCTTGTCGTGCCGGTGATGGTCAATCAGGAAATCGGTCCTTTCGATGCCGTCAAGCGCAGCGCGGAATTGCTCAAGCGAACCTGGGGCGAAAACCTCATCGGCAACGCCGGTATCGGCCTGGCCTTCGGATTGGTGAGCATGCTTGTCGTTCTGGCCGGACTTGCCCTGGTGTTCCTTGCCGTCTCGACGCACTCCACCGTCGCAATCGCCGTCGTCGTTGCCCTTTGCGTCCTGGTCATGCTTGTGCTGGCCGTGATCCAGAGTGCGCTGCACGGAATCTATGCAGCGGCGCTGTATCGCTATGCCGAGGAAGGTGAAGCTGGCGCGGGGTTCGATAAGGCGCTGGTCGCGGACGCGTTCAAGATCAAGGCTTAGAACGCAAGCGATCGGCCGCCGTCCACTTTGATAATTTGCCCGGTGGTGAACTTTGCGTCGCGCAGCAGGAACAGCACGGCGGCGGCCACGTCTTCCGGCGCGCCGGTACGCCGGAGCGGTGTGCGCGCCACAAGTTCCTCGCGGTCGGCATAGTCTTTACCCGCGTCCGGCCACAGCACCGCGCCCGGGGCCACCGCATTGACGCGCACGTGCGGACCCAGCTCCTGCGCCAATGCCAGCGTCATCATGGACAGTGCGGCCTTGGCCATGCTGTAGACCGCATGTCCGGCCAGCGGGCGCTCGGCGTAGATGTCCACAATATTGACGATCGCGCCGAGCGAAGCTTGCAGATGCGGCGCAGTTGCCTGCGCGAGAAAGAACGGCGCTTGTGCGTTGCTGGCGAAAATCTCGTTCCACTGGGCCGCGGTGACGGCACCCACCGGTGTCGGATAAAACGCAGACGCGTTGTTGACGAGCGCATCAAGCCGGCCATAGCGCGAAATGCATGTTTCCACGACACCCTGAATGCGTGCGACATCGGCGAGGTCCGCCTGGATGGGGCAGGTGCTGCCGGCGCGCGCGGATTCCAGTTCGGCGCACAGCGCGTCCATTTCCGCACGCGAATGGCGATAATGCAGGGCCAGATCGTAACCGGCCGCGTGCAGCGCGCGCGCGATCGACGCGCCGATGCGTTTCGCGGCACCGGTGACGAGTGCAACCGGGCGCGCTTGGTTTGAGATATTCATGCGGCGATTGCAGCCCATTTACACAGAAAATGCCAGCATGCCGACACTATGCAGATAGTTTTGCCAGAACCCTGTCCCGACGAGCGGCGGCATAGCGAGCGCCTCGCGGCCTTGATCCGCACGGAAATCCAAGCGACCGGCGGCGCGCTGGATTTCGCTCGCTACATGGAGCTGGCCTTGTACGCGCCGGGCCTGGGCTACTACAGCGCCGGGGCCATCAAGTTCGGAGCCGCCGGCGATTTCGTTACCGCACCGGAGCTCGGATTCGTGTTCGCGCGCTGCCTGGCGCGCGCGCTGGCCCCGGCGCTGCGCCAGACCCGCGGCGACATCCTGGAGCTCGGTCCCGGCAGCGGTGCAATGGCAGTGCAATTGTTGCTCGAGCTCGAGCAGCTGGATGCGTTGCCCGTGCGCTACCGCATGCTGGAACGCAGCGCAGATCTGCGCGAGCGTCAGCGTGCCGCGGTTTTGCAACATTGTGCACATTTGGACAAACTCGTCGAATGGCTGGATGTGCCGCCGACGCAGCCCTGGCATGGATGCCTGATCGCGAATGAAGTGATCGATGCCCTGCCGGTGCGTCTGTTTGCGCTGCGCGAGGAAGGCCTGTTCGAGCGCGCGGTGGGGCTGGACGCTCAAGACTGTTTCGTCTGGCGTGAACGCGGTGCCGATGCTGCATTGACCAGAGCGGTTGCCGATGTCGTAAAAACCGCCGATTCACTTCCGCGGCCTTATTTTTCCGAAGTGCGCCCCATGCTCGCGCCGTGGTTTGCGGAAGTGGCGGGGCAACTGCAACAAGGCGCGGCCATCTTCATCGACTACGGCTATTCCCGCGCCGGCTATTACGCCCCGCAACGGAGCGAAGGCACGCTGCGCTGCCACTACCGGCATCGCGCACATGACGATCCGTTGGTTCTTCCCGGTTTGCAGGACATTACCGCCTGGGTCGATTTCGATACGTTGGCGGAAATCGCCGTGGCCAGGGGGTTCGATGTTGTCGCCCGGGGATCGCAGGCCGACTTCCTCTTTGCTCATGATCTGGAACACGTTTTTGCCTCCGCGTATGCGACCGCCGTCAATCAGACCGCGCGCTACTCGCTCGCTCAGGAAGTTAAGCGATTGAGTCTTCCCGGCCAGATGGGCGAGGCATTTCAGGTGTTGCAGTTAAGTCGCAGGCCCAGAGATTTTTCAGCCATTTGACTGACTGACTCCTGCTGCAGCCGGATGTTTTCGACCGCGGGATTTTTGTTTCTGGTCCCTAGGCAAATAGCCATATGCTGGATGGTTCGGCCACTCACACGCTGTGATCAGGCGTGTCTGCGCTCCCAGGCCGAGTTGCTATAAGTCTACCGTTGCCCTTATAGTCAAACTCTAGAAGGGGAGTTCCACGCAACTTACGAGAACTGGTTGTTCGCACGCCGGAGCAACGACGTGCTTGCGCATCGGGGGTAACTGGCTTGCAGTTTCGGGATGGCCATCGAGTTGTGCAGCCAATACTACGAACCGACGCTTTGTGAAAATTTCATGCTCGCTGCCACATCGCAATGGCGGCGAGCGGCATTCCGTGACCGCGGCCCGGCTTTGGGGAAGCAATCGAGCTCGCGGAATTTTTGATTGATCATTATCTGGGGAGGCAACGTGGTGAAACGACTGACAAATCCATTGCGCGCGATAGTCCTGGCGCTTAGCGTCGTATCCGCCGCCTCGGCTCTGGCGAACACGAAGCAAGAGCAGATCGCCGGCGAAATTCAGGTTGGCGTCTCGTATCAGAACGACACCTCGTTGCCTATTTACTACCTGCCAGAATGGAAGGACGGCGAGTCCGAAGACGCTCGCGAGGCTGCCGAAAACCCGAAGCTTCCCAATCACCATGTCGACAGTGTGGATCCGGTGGTGCAGCACGCCGTCTTGTCGCCGGCCGCGCAGATGCCGCTGCCGATTCTCAACTTCGACGGCATGCCCAACGGCTGCGGCTGCGCCCCGCCGGATACCGACGGCGAAGTTGGCGAGACGCAATACGTGCAAATGACGAATGCCGGCTACCAGGTGTTCAACAAGGCGACCGGCGCTTCGGTGCTGGGTCCGGTTGCCAGTTCCTCGATCTGGGCCGGCTTCGGTGGCGTCTGCGAAACCAATGGCCATGGTGACCCGGTCGTGCTCTACGACCAGATCGCCAAACGCTGGCTGATCAGCCAGTTTGCCAGTGCGACATCCAATATCACCGACGAGTGCATCGCGGTATCAACGACCTCTGATGCAACCGGCTCCTACAACCGCTACGGTTTCCACCTCGGTTCCAATTTTTTCGATTACCCGCACCTCGGCATGTGGCCGGACGGCTACTACATGAGCATGAACGTGTTCAACGCCGCGGGCACCGCGTTTCTCGGCCCTCAGGCATTCGCGTTCGATCGCGTTGCGATGCTCGCCGGCACGCCCGGCGCGATTTTTGTGACGCCAGGCATCACGGGCGGGGCCTCCGAAGATAGCTTCCTTCCCGCCGATCTGGACGGCTCGGCGCTGCCGCCGGTGGGAGCACCGAATCCGTTCGTGGAATTCCCGGGCGCTGGCACCTACAAGACCTGGCGTTTCCACGCCGATTTCGCCACCCCGGCAAATTCGACATTCACGCTGGCAGGAAGCCCGGCCGCAGCCGGCTTCACCGTGTTGTGTGGCGCCTCCCGCCAGTGCGTGCCGCAGATCGGCAACGTCGCCGCCGACAGGCTGGATGGCATCGGCGACCGCCTGATGTTCCGCCTCGCCTACCGCAATTTCGGCGACCACGAAGCGCTGGTCGGAAACTTCTCCGCCAGCGCAGCCAGCGTGGCTGGCTTGCGCTGGTTCGAGTTGCGCAGCGCTACCAGCGGAACCCCGACGGTGTTCCAGGAAAGCACCTACCAACCCGATACCGATTGGCGCTGGATGGGTAGTGCCGCAATGGATACAAACGGCAATCTTGCTATCGCCTATAGCGCGTCCAGCCCGACGATCAATCCGCAATTGCGTTACGCCGGCCGCCTGGTTGGCGATCCGCTGAGCACGCTGCCGCAGGCCGAAGTGCATCTGCTCGATGGCGCCGGTCATCAGACCGGCACCAGCAGCCGCTGGGGCGACTACAGCGATCTGACCGTCGATCCGGTCGACGATTGCACGTTCTGGTTCACTAGCGAGTATTACGCCACTACCGGAAGCTTTGGCTGGAAGACACGTATCGGCAGTTTCAAGTTTCCTAGTTGCAGCCAAGCTCCGGGTTTCTCTCTGAGCCCAACGCCAGGCAGTACCTCGGTCTGCGCTGGCACGCCCGCGTTGTACACGGTGGCGGTGGGTTCAGTGTCCGGTTATAACAGCCCGGTCACGCTCGCGTTAGGCGGCAATCCTGCCGCGAGCGTGGGGACGTTCTTGCCGAACCCGGTATTGACTTTGCCGGGCAGCAGCAACCTTTCAGTGGCGACCGTTGGCGTTGCGACCGGCAACTACACGATGTCGATCAACGGCACAGGCGTTGGCGCCGCCAACCAGTCCGCGAGCATCGGCATGAACGTGTTTGCGGCAGTGCCGGGCGCACCCACACTGATCACGCCGGCAAATGCGGCGCCTGGCCAGTCGTTGCGTCCGACGTTTACCTGGAGCGGCAGCAACACCGAGTCTTACAAGATCGACATCGCCACCGACAACGCGTTCGCTTCGATCGTGCTGACCCAGACGCTGACTGGCACCACCTTCACGCCGAGCGTCGATCTTGCTCCGAACACGACATTCTTCTGGCGCGTGACGCCGACCAATGCTTGCGGCGCGGGCGCGGTCTCGGCGACTTTCTCATTCACCACGTCGAACCTGATCTGCCGCTCCCCGGCGCTGGCGATTCCGGACAACGTGCCCGCCGGCGTCAACGACGTGCTGACCGTGGTCGATCCGTCGGGGGCGACGCTGACCGACCTGAAGCTGACGATCAAGACCACGCATACCTGGGTCGGCGATCTGAAGTACACGCTGAGTAGAACTGTTGGCAGCACGATTGTCATCGATCGTCCGGGCGTTCCAGCATCAACCAATGGCTGCAGCAGCGACAACATTGATGTCACGATTGACGACACCGCAGCGACCCTCGTCGAGAACCAGTGCAATGCGACGCCACCGGCGTTGTCGGGTCTGGTCAAGCCGAACAATCCGCTGGCCACACCTTTCAATGGCCAAGCCCTCGCGGGAGGATGGACACTGAATGTCTCTGATAACGCGGGCATCGATACCGGCACGCTTACTCAATGGTGCCTCGTTCCGACGACGACGGGCGGTATTACCTATACGCTGACCTATACGGCTGGCGCAAACGGCTCGATCACGGGAACGACGCCGCAGACGGTCAATGCCGGCGCGAACGGTACGCCGGTGACGGCAGTCCCGAACGCGAACTATCACTTCGTGCAATGGAGCGATGCGTCAACGCAGAACCCTCGCACCGACACGAATGTCGCGGCAAATATCAGTGTGACAGCCACGTTCGCTATTGACACGTTCACCGTAACGCCAAGCGTTACCGGCAGTGGTGCAATCGCGCCGAATACACCACAAATTGTGAACGGCGGTACGACTACGGCGTTCACATTGACGCCAAACGCGAGCAACCACATTGTCAACGTGACAGGCACCTGCGGCGGAACACTAGTCGGCAATACGTTCACGACGGCCGCCGTAACAGCCAACTGCACGGTTATCGCGAACTTTGCGCTGAACGTGCTCGTGTTCACCACGCAACCGGCCGACGTTTCGCGGGGTCAGGCCTTGGGGACGATCGTCGCCACCGAACAGGATGGCAGTGGAAACACGATCATCGACAACACCAGCAGCGTGGACTTCACGATTCTTGCCTGCAGCGGATCGGTCGATCTGGGCAGCGTCGCCATGGTCAATGGCGTGGCAACCCTGGTAAGCAGTCAGCGTTTCTATACCGTGGCGAGCGGCCTGCAGATCAGCGCTAGCACGGGAATGTTCAGCGGCGCGAGCCAGGCGTTCAATGTGGTGGCCGACGCGAACTATGTGTTCGCCGATGGCTACGAAGGTTGCCGGTTGTAAGTGACCCCAGAATCCCGCGGCTTCGGCCGCGGGATTCTGTTTTGTGATTCGCGAACAACGGGCGACCATGGCCTGGCGCACACACCGATGTCGCGTCTACGTCCTGAAGCCCGGTTGCCTGTGCCTGCCGTTGCTCATATAGTCAGCCGTAAGACAGGGGGACTCTCGGATTGCTTTTCGGGAGCTGGTCTTTCGTACGCCAGGCTGGCGACGTCTGCTCGCGCGACGCGGGTACTTCGATTTCAGGGCTGGGGCTTCCATGACATTCCGCAATCACGCACTTGCAGGTGCGCTGGCATTCGTATGCACACTCTTGAGCGCGGCGTCACCGAGTCCGGCATGGGCCGAAGATAACGACGACGGTGACGCGACAGCGTTGTTGCTGCCCCTGGGTGCAGCCAACATGTCGAGCACGAACGCCACGTTCACGTCGGCGGGAATCCCCGAAGAAGTCTTGCCCGCTGAATACAACGGCGACGTGCGCGATCTGCCGCAGCTGATCCTTCCCGAGTACTACCACAACTGGAATGAGTACGAAGGTCCGCCGAATCGCAGGATTGTGCCGTCGGGCCCCTCGGCACCCGATGTGCCCTCAGTACTGCTCGGACCGATGCCTGCGACGACACAGAATTTCGACGGCATCAGTCTCAATGATGTTGTAACTGGCGGAAGTGGCGGCTCAGGCTTTCCGCCGGATGTGAATGGCGACGTCGGCCCGAACCACTACATCGAATCGGTCAACGATTCGTTTGCGATTTTCAACAAGACCGGCACTAAATTGGCCGCGTTTACCGAGAATTCGCTGTGGAGCGGTGCTGGCACCGGCACCCAGTGTGACTTGCACAATCAGGGTGACCCTGTCGTGCTGCATGATGGTCTGGCCGATCGCTGGATTCTGACCAATTTCGCTTTCAGCACAAGCGGCGGTGTGCCGGTTGCTCCTTTCTATCAATGCTTCGCCGTCTCAAAAACCGCCGATCCGGTCGCCGGTGGCTGGTGGCTCTACGCAGTTCGCATGGATCCGGGCGGCGCCGGCCTGCCGCCGAGCGGTACGTTGAACGACTACGGCAAATTTGGTTTGTGGACAGACTGCCTGTACATGTCAGCCAATGAATTTACCTTTCCTGGCGGCACCTTTGCCGGCACCGCGTTTGGCTCGTTCAGCCGCACGGCAATGTTTGCAGGAACGGCGCTCAGCGCGTCGAATAGCTCGCTTGGCTACATTGCCGCTGCATCCAGTCCATTCACGATGATACCGAGCAATCTGCTCGGCACCTCCGCGGCCTCGTTACCTCCAGCCGGAACGCTAAACTATTTCGTTTCCGAGTCGCAGAGTGTTTTCGGATTCGAAGTCCGCAAGTTCACGCCGGGAGCCGGTTGCGGCAGCGGCGGCACGCTCGGGGCAGCAGTAACCGTGGGCCAGACCAGCTACAGCGGCAGCGGTACAGGCGTTCCGCAACCGGGCACGACCACCACCCTGGACACGTTGTTCGATCGCCTGATGCAGAAGGTGCAGTATCGCAAGATCGGCAGCGCCGAATCGCTGTGGGTAGTGCACGACTCGCAGGCCACCGGCGCGACCAACCGTCCGCAGTGGGCGCAGATCAACGTGACCGGTGGAACTGTCACGACGACAGCAGTACAGCAGCAAATATTTGCTCCCGACACTACCTTGCATCGCTGGATGGCGAGCGTGGCCGTCGACGGGCAGGGCAACATGGCAATGGGTTACAGCCGCGGGAACGGCACGTCGCCCAACTTCGCCAGTATCTACTACGCGGGCCGCTTGGTCGGCGATCCGGTAAACACACTCCCGCAAACCGAAGTTGCGATTATGACCGGCAACGGCGCGCAAACGCTCCTTTGCGGTGGCAACCCGTGCACGCGCTGGGGCGACTATACGGCGATGAGCGTCGATCCCTCTGACGATTGCACGTTCTGGTACATCAACGAATATTATGACAGTGCAGCCAGCGGTGCGTCCGGCAACTGGCATACCCGTATCGCCTCGTTCAAGTATCCGACGTGCGGCGCAGTCGTTACGCACACCGTGACACCCAGCGTAACGGGCAGCGGCACGATTGCACCGAATACGCCGCAAACGGTGAACGATGGCGCGACGACCGCTTTCACTGTCACCCCGAATGCGAACAATCACATTGTCAACGTGACTGGCACTTGTGGCGGCACTCTCGTGGCCAACACCTACACCACGAACGCTATTACGGCTGATTGCACCGTGATCGCCAACTTTGCGATTGACACGCATACGGTAACGCCGAGCGTGACCGGCAACGGCACCATCACGCCGAACACACCGCAAACAGTGAACCATGGCTCGACAACCGCTTTCACCGTAACCCCGAACGCGAGCAACCACATCGTCAACGTCACCGGCACGTGCGGCGGAACGCTGGTCGGCAATACGTTCACCACAGCCGCCATAACGGCCAACTGCACGGTGATTGCGAACTTTGCGATCGACACGTTCACGGTCACGCCAAGCGTGACGGGTAGCGGCTCGATCTCGCCGAACACGCCGCAGACAGTGAACTCCGGTGCGACCACAGCATTCACGCTGACCCCGAACGCCAACAATCACATCGTCAATGTGACCGGTACGTGCGGTGGTTCGCTCGTCGGCAGTACGTTCACTACCGCAGCAGTAACGGCCAACTGCACGGTGATCGCCAACTTTGCGATCGACACGTTCACGGTAACGCCAAGTGTGACTGGCAGCGGCTCGATCTCGCCGAACACTCCGCAGACCGTGAACTCCGGTGCGACCACAGCATTCACGCTGACCCCAAACGCCAACAATCACATCGTCAATGTCACCGGCACGTGCGGCGGAACGCTGGTCGGCAATACGTTCACCACAGCCGCCATAACGGCCAATTGCACAGTGATCGCCAACTTCGCTATCGACACCTTCACGGTCACGCCGAGCGTAACGGGCAACGGATCGATCAGCCCGAACACGCCGCAGACAGTGAATAGCGGTGCGACAACCGCCTTTACGCTGACCCCGAACGCGAGCAATCATATTGTCAATGTGACCGGCACGTGCGGCGGAACACTCGTCGGCAATACGTTCACCACAGCCGCCATAACGGCCAATTGCACCGTGATTGCCAACTTCGCGATCGACACGTTCACGGTCACGCCGAGCGTAACGGGCAACGGATCGATCAGTCCCAATACGCCGCAGACGGTGAATAGCGGGGCGACGACTGCCTTCACACTGACACCGAATGCGAGCAACCACATTGTCAACGTCACCGGCACGTGCGGCGGCGCGCTCGTCGGCAACACGTTTACGACAGCCGCGGTGACGGCCAACTGCACGGTGATCGCCAACTTCGCAATCGACACATTTACGGTAACGCCAAGTGTGACTGGCAGCGGCTCAATCTCTCCGAACACGCCGCAGACAGTGAATAGCGGTGCGACAACCGCCTTTACGCTGACCCCGAACGCGAGCAACCACATCGTCAACGTCACTGGAACCTGCGGCGGAACGCTGGTCGGCAACACGTTTACGACAGCGGCGGTGACGGCCAACTGCACGGTGATTGCCAACTTCGCGATCGACACGTTCACGGTGACGCCGAGCGTAACGGGCAACGGATCGATCAGTCCCAATACGCCGCAGACGGTGAATAGCGGTTCGACGACGGCCTTCACACTGACGCCGAATGCGAGCAACCACATTGTCAACGTCACCGGCACGTGCGGCGGCGCGCTCGTCGGCAACACGTTTACGACAGCCGCGGTGACGGCCAATTGCACGGTGATCGCCAACTTCGCCTTGAACGTGCTCGTGTTCACCACGCAACCATCCAACGTCACGCGCGGTCAGAAGTTGGGGACGGTCGTCGTAACCGAGCAGGATGGCAGCGGCAATACGGTGCTGGACAACAGCAGCAGCGTGACCTTCACCATCACTGCCTGCGGCGGGCCGATCACCCTGGGCAGCATCACCATGGTCAATGGCGTGGCAACGCTCGCCAGCAATCAGCGTTTCTATACGATTGCGAGCGGTTTGCAGATTAATGCCGGTACTGGAATGCTCAACGGCACCAGCCAGACGTTCAACGTGCTGGCCGACGCGAATTATGTGTTCGCCGATGGCTACGAGGGTTGCCGGTTGTAAATCACCCCCGAATCCCGCGGCTTTTTCGGCCGCGGGATTCTTTGACCGGCCCGGGCGCATCCGTTCAGCTTCGCGGTCCACTTGGCTCTGACAGTAGTCGACCCCATTACTTGGCAGCGTTCTTGCTGGACAGGATGGTAAGCCAGGAAGGCGACCTTCCCTTACGCCTTCGCGGTAGCCACTTTGCGAGCTCTGCATGAATATTTTCTTCGGCCCCTGTGTCGCGGGTGCCTCGGTTTCCGGGTGGGGATTCCAATGAGTTTTGGCAATCGCGCATGGCTGAGTGCGGTGATGTTCGTGTGCGCGCTGTTGAGTGCGGCGGTTTCCGCGCGGGCCGAAGACGACGACGAGAATAGTGTGCAGTTTGCCGCGCTACCGAGCGATCTGGCGCAGGCCGCAGGCATTCAGACCGTGCCGTTTTCGAACGAGCCGATCGAGCCGGCGCAGTACAACGGCGACGTGCGTGATTTGCCCGCTGACTTTACCCCGCGCGACTATTTACACCACTGGAACGAATTCGGACGGCCGTTGCCACAGCGCACCATTCCGCCGTCGACAAACCTGCCTGTCACCGCGCCGGTGATGAACGCGCCGATGCCGTCGTCGACGAGCTTTGCGGGTCTGGCCCTCAACACTCCAGTAACCGGCGGCACGGCCGGCTTCGGGTTTCCTCCCGATACCAACGGCGACGTCGGCCCGGTCTACTACATCGAATCAGTGAATGACGCCTGGGGCATCTTCAACAAATCCACCGGCGCGTTGGTCTCGGCGTTCACCGAAAACCAGCTATGGTCAGGCGCAAGCACGGGCACGGCTTGCGATACTCACAATCAGGGCGACCCGGTCGTCATCCACGACGGCGCCGCTGATCGCTGGATCCTCTCGAATTTCGCGTTCACCAGTTCGTTCTCCGGTGCACATTACCAGTGCATTGCCGTGTCCAAGACCAGCGATCCTGTTGCGGGCGGCTGGTGGTTGTACGCGGTGCGCACCGATATCGGCGGCAGCGGCCCGCCAGCCAACAGTCTGCTCGACTACCCGAAATTTGGCGTGTGGACCGATTGCCTGTACATGGGCGGCAACGTGTTCACCAACGCCACCACCTACGGGGGCGGCGCGTTCGCGACGTTCAGTCGCACTGCGCTGTTCGCCGGCACGGCGCTTGGCGCGAACAACAGTTCGGTTGCGTATACAGCCAACGCGAATATCTTCGGTATGTTCCCCGCGACCCTGTCCGGAAATGGTACGTCGCCGCCCGCGGGCCGTTCGGAATATTTCGTTGTTACCTCTCCCAGCGTCTACGGCTACGACATTCGCAAATATGTGCAGGGCGCAAATGTCTGCGGCTCGGGCGGCTCGCTCAGCGCTGTCACCACCGTCAACGAAGCAGCGTACGGTTATCCAGCGACCGTCTCTGGCGCGACCAGCGACATCGTTCCGCAACCGAGCCCCGGCAACAAGCTCGATTCGCTCGGCGATGAAATCATGCAGCGCGTCGTTTACCGCAACATCGGCGGTACGGAGTCGCTCTGGGTCACGCACACGACCTGCGGCACCGGCATCAGCCCCAACGGCACGTGCAGTGCCGATACCAACCCAACAAAAGTGCAGTGGTCGCAGATCAACGTCACCGGCGGCACCATTGCCACTACACCGGTGCAGCAGCAGATCTACGCACCGGATGCGACGTTCTACCGTTGGTTGCCGAGCCTGGCCGTGGATGGCCAGGGCAACATGGCGATCGGCTACAGCCGCTCGAATGCGACTGCAGGAAACTACCCGACGCTTGCGTACTCCGGCCGGCTGGTTGGCGACACCCTTAATCAACTGCCGCAGACCGAAACCGTGATGGTCGCGGGCGGCGGCGCGCAGTCGAATATCTGTGGCCCTGGTGCCTGCGCCCGGTGGGGCGATTATTCGGCGATGACGATCGATCCCGCGGACGATTGCACGTTCTGGTTCACCAGCGAGTACTACGACACGATCGCGCACGGCGCCAGCGGCACCTGGCAGACGCGCATCGGCTCGTTCAAGTTTCCGAGTTGCGTCCCGCCGGCGAGCAAGCTGGTCGTTACCACGCAGCCCAGTTCCACCTATGCATCGGGTGCAACGATCACGGTGAAAGTCAGCATCGAAAATGCCGGCGGCAATGTCGTGACCACGGATACGTCAGCGGTCACGCTGGCGCTCAGCGGCGGCACCGCCGGTGCCGTATTGAGCGGAACGAAAACGGTGAACGCGGTGGCGGGAGTGGCGACGTTCTCGACCCTGTCGGTCGATAAGATTGGTTCGAGCTATGTGCTCAACGCGACGGATGCGAGTTTGACCGGCGCTGCAAGCACGCCCTTCAACATCACGGTGGGCGTCGCCAACACGGTGACGTTCACGACCCAGCCTGCGGTGAACGCGAACATCGGCGCCGGGGTAGGAATCCCGCTCGTTGCGCATGTCGTCGATGCTGGCGGCAATCCGATACTTGGCCAAAACATCGCGCTTTCGATCCTGAACAATCCAGGTACATCGACACTATCGGTTACGACAAATCCGGTGGGGACAAATGCGAGCGGCGATGCGACGTTTTCGTCGGTGTCGCTGAACAAGGCCGGCACGGGATACACGCTCAAAGCTACAGACAACAGCACGCCGGCGGCGACAGCGGCGACGAGCAATGCCTTCAACATCGTGGCCAGCGCCGCAAAGACTGTCACGTTTACGACCCAGCCGGCGCTGAACAGCAATATCGTTGCCGGCGCCACGATCCCGCTGGTCGCGCATGTGGCAGACATCGACGGCAATGCGGTGGCCAATCACAACGTGGCGCTCTCGTTCGGCAACAATGTCGGCGGTTCGACCTTGACCGTGACGACCAACCCGGTGGCGACAAACGCAGGCGGCGATGCGGTATTTGCCAGCGTCTCGCTGAACAGGGTCGGCAACGGCGATACGCTTGTGGCGATGGACAACACCTTGCCCACGGCAACGCCGGCGACCAGCAACGCATTCAACATCGTTGCCGGTGCGCCGACGCAGCTGGCATTCCTGCAGCAGCCGACGAACGGCGCGGCCGGCGTCGCGCTCAGCCCGGCAGTGACCGTGCGCGTGCTGGATTCGAAAGGCAATGTGGTCAGCGCCGACACCCACAGTGTCACGTTGACGGTGGCGTCCGGACCCGGCGGTTTCGATCCCGGCGCGACACGGACGGTGGCCTTCGGCAGCGGCGTGGCCACGTTCAACAATCTGGTCTTCGACGTGGCCGGAACCGGATATACGCTGAGTGCAGCGGACGCCGGCGACACTCTCACTTCGGCGCCAAGCAGTCCATTCAACATCATCCCCGGTGCACCGCGGCTGATCTTCACGACTGAACCCGCCAACGTGGCGCGGGGAAATGCATTGGGCACGGTGGCGGTTACCGAAGACGACGGGGCTGGCAACGTGATCCCCGACAGCGCGAGCAGCGCGGATTTCACCATCACGACGGCGTGCGGCACATTCGATCTGGGTAGCGCCACAATGAACAACGGCGTGGCCACCTTGGTAAGTAGCCAGGCTTTCTACACCCTGGGCAGCGGTCTGAAGATCAACGCAACGACGGGCCCCTTGAGCGGCACCAGCGCGAGTTTCAGCGTGGTCAGCAGCGATTTGATATTTGCCGACAGCTTCGACGGCTGCCGCCTGTGAGCACGCAATCGCGGCTTCATGCCGTCGGATTGGCGCCTTGCATCGCAGTGGCGATTGCGCGCCGGCGCGCCTCGCGCAAGGCGGCGCCGAGTTCGGGTCCGCTCAGGCCGGCATCCAGCAGGGCCTGAGCCTTGGACTCAGTCGCTTTGTGGAATAGTTGCAAAAGATACTTCGCCTGCGGATAGTCGGCGTCGGCCATGCCCTGACGGCCGCGCTTGTCGGCCTCACAGGCCAGAAGAAATGGCGACAGGCGTTCGGGTTTGCGGAACGCGTCGAGTTTTTCGAATAGTTCCAACACAGTATTGGCGCGCAGATCGAACGCCGTGTGCGCGAGCAGGTGCAGGCGACAGACGAGTTCGGCGAGCGCAGCATATTCCACCGGTACCTTCAGTCGCGCCGACAGTGCGCGCAGCGGAGTGATTCCGGAATGTTCATGACCGCGGTGGCTGGGCAGTTCGTCTTTCGGCGTCAGCGCCTTGCCCAAGTCGTGGGTCAGTGCGCACCAGCCGATCAGCGCATCGCCCGGCGCCAAACGCGCAGCGCTGTCGAGCACCAGGCCGATGTGCACGCCGGTATCGATTTCCGGATGATATTCGGCACGTTGCGGCACGCCGTACAACGCGTCGACTTCCGGCATCAGCACGGCCAGCGCGCCACAGTCGCGCAACGTCGCCAGAAATGCGCTCGGCGTCGGCTCGCCAAGTGCCTTGCGTGTTTCCGCCCAGACGCGCTCCGCCACCAGATGATCTGTTTCGCCGCTCGCTACCATGGCGCGCATCAAGGCCATTGTTTCGGCGGCCACGCGAAAACCCTGCGCGGTATAGCGCGCGGCAAAACGCGCCACGCGCAGGACACGCACCGGGTCCTCGGCGAACGCGGGCGAAACATGACGCAATATCTTATTGCGCAAGTCCTGGGCGCCGCCGAACGGATCGATCAAGGCGCCGTTTTCGTCTTCGGCAATGGCATTGATGGTCAGATCGCGCCGGCGCAGATCATTTTCGAGCGTTACGTTCGCGTCCGTGTCGAAAGCAAAAGCGTGATAGCCGCGGCCGGTCTTGCGCTCGGTGCGCGCCAGCGCGTATTCCTCGCGTGTCTGCGGATGCAGAAACACGGGGAAATCCTTGCCTACCGGCTTGTAGTCCAAGCCCAGCAAATCTTCGGGAGTTGCGCCAACCACGACATAGTCGCGATCGGTGACCGGCATGCCGATAAGGCGATCACGTACTGCGCCGCCGACCAGATACGTTTTCATTCGCAATAGGCCTTCATTTGCCCATTATGCGCGGGCGGTGATGCTCGTGGCGACGCCAATCTGTGATTCGGCTTCACGTTTTCTGCATGCTTGCGCGCATAATGTCCCGCGCCTTGACGCTGCCGCAGGGGTTATTCAGTGAAAAACCTGATCGCTGTTTTTGCCTTGTTGGCGCTGTTCGGTTGCGCCGGGACCATGGAAAAGCCCACGCCGGCGCCCGCCGGCAAGGACGCGCTGTATCGCGAGCTCGGCGGCACGCCAGGCATCACCAGCGTCGTCGACGTATTTCTGCCGCGCATCAACGGCGATGCGCGCATCAATACGTTGTTCCACGATGTCGATCACGACGATCTGCGTCGTCTGGTGATAGAGCAGTTGTGCGCCGCGACCGGCGGACCCTGCACTTACAGCGGACGCAGCATGGAAGAAGCGCACAGCGGTTTGAACCTGACCGACGCGGATTTCAACGCCTTCGTCGAAGACCTGATCGCTGCGATGGATCAGCGCAAGGTGCCAAAATCCGCCCAGAAGAAATTGCTGGCGCTGCTGGCGCCGATGAAACCGCAAATCGTCGGACAATAATCAGTGCTGCGCGCTGGCTGCCGCCGCGTGCGGCGGGTCGGCAATCGGTGCCGCCGTCGTTGCCTCGGTGTCGGGCGCTGGCGGTGTCGGCTGCGCTGCCGGGCAGATCACCGCTTTGCGTGCCACATCGTCGCCCGGTGGAACATACGCCTGGCCGACGCGCGGCAGGCGTGATGCAAGGGATTGCGCGGTGCCATGCATGCGCCAGTCGTAAATCACGCTGAACGCGAGCACGCGGGCGACGTATTCGCGTGTTTCCTTGTACGGAATCGTTTCAATGAAGAAGTCCGGTTCCAGCGTGTCGCGTGCGCTGATCCAGCGCCCGACTGGATCAGCGCCGGCGTTGTAAGCGGCGCTCGCCAGCCACGGACTGCCGTCGAAGTGCAGCGCCATGTTGCCCAGATAGCGCGTGCCCAGACGGATATTCAGATCCGGATCGAACAAGTCGGCGGCGCCGGAAAATGATACTTTTTCCACTTTTGCCAATTGTCTTGCGGTGCCCGGCAACAGTTGCATCAGGCCCCAGGCATCGGCGCCGGAGCGCGCATCACTGGTCCATGCGCTTTCGGCACGGATGATGGCGTAGGCCCAGGCCGGGTCAATCTCGGCAGCCTTCGCATCGCGCTCGATCTGTGCGCGCCGTGCCAGCGGAAAGCGCAGTTCGTACAGATGCAAGTCGTCGCCCTGGTTGAGGGCATAGACGGCGCGGTCGTACCAGCCCAGACGCGAGGCGATGTCGACGGCCACACGCCGGTCGCGTGGCTGCAACTGGGCCAGCGCGAAATCCCATTCGCGCCGCGCCTCGGAAAGTCGATTGAGCGCAAAAAACTCGAATGCACGCGCCAGTCCCGGACGCTGACGCAGCGAATCTTCCTGCGCTTTGTCGGTGTCCACCTGCGATGGACAAATCGCGTACGCCTGCTTAAGCCAGTCGGCGGCGAGAAAGCCGTGGAAGTTTGCTTCCTGTGCCACCGTCGCGAATATGGCCGCGGCTTCGTCGCCGCGGTCGAGTTTTACCAGCACGCGCGCACGCAGGTAGCGCCAGCGCGCGTCGGCTTTCTGCGCCGGCGCCATGTTTTCCAGTGCGGCGAGTGCGGTTTTCCAATCCTGCGCCGCCAGCGCCAGACGCACATGCCACTCTCGCGCCGTATCGTCGGCCGCGTCGGCGGGCAGCGCGTTCAAGCGCGCCAAGGCGTCCGGCGCATAGCTGGATGCGCGATACACGGCGATCGTACGCAGGATGCGTCCGCGTTGATCCGGATCGAAATGGAAATGCGTTGCGAGTTTCGCCCACTGCGTTTCGGCGGTGTCGCTGTCGCGGCGCGAAAGCCGTTCGAATGCCAGAACCAGCGCGTCGCGCGAGCGTGGTTTGTCCGGCCAGGCCAGGGATTGCGTCATTGCCGCTGCCGGATCGCGCAGCGCCAAGGCAATGCGTTCGGCCGCCGTGCGTTCGTCGTCGTCGAGCATCGCGGCCAGGCCAGTGACCACATCTGCGTGCGCCGCATTAGCGGCCAGATCGATGCGCTGCCAGATCAATGCCTGCGTCAATTTGCCCTGTTGTGTTGACCAGGCAACGACGGGGTCGCAGGCGGCGGGTAGTTGATTGGCGGATAACCACAGCGGTGCAATGTCGCGCTGAAAATCCGGCGTCTGGCCGAGCGCGATGTGGGCTTGTTGCGCCTCGCATTGCAGTTCCTTGCCACGGACCGAATCTGTATAGAGCGCCAGGAAATTCTTCCAGTCGCCGCGCTTGGCCAATTCCAGCAGAAACGCATCGCGCAACGTTTGCGCCGGCAAGCTGTCCGGCCAGGCGGCGACGTATTCGGCAACCTGCGCCGGCTTGAGTTGCGGCAGTTGCTTCTGCAGGGTTGCCAGTTCCAGGTACGCGTATAGCGGGTAGCTTTCCAAGCCCATCGCCAATTTGCGCCACGCATCGGCGGGGCCGTGCTTGGCCGTTTCCCAGACCAGCGGAAAGCGTTCACGTTGAAGCTTGAGTTCCTCGGGCGCCGGGAAGGCCGCTGCCACGCCCACGCAGGCAAGTGGGCCGCAGAGGCTAAGCATGAGAAGGATTGGGCGAAAAAACATAGGCTTCGTGCATCGAAAAACAGTCGCGAAGTGTAGCCGACTGTGGTCAGACAAAGGCGGCGGCGACACCATTCTGTGTGCGTGCACGTGTGCCTGTTGGCACCCTAGCCAACGGCGGATGGCTGTGCCATTATCCGGCACGTTTTACAAAATCTTTACATAAAAACGGCAGCGGGGAGCGCAAGCCGAGATTCAACTCCGGATTTTCACCTGACACTTCACCCGAGGAGGTATTCGCATGACCCATGTACGCCGCAGTTTACTCGCCGCCAGCATTTCGGCGGCCGTTGGCGGATTGATCCTTGGATCAGTCACCACTCCCGTGTTCGCCCAGAACAAGACTGGCGATGACGCACAAAAACTCGAAGCGATCCAGGTCACCGGCTCACGCATCAAGAAGGCCGAGGTCGAAGGCCAAACCCCCGTGGTTACCATCACTGCAAAGGACATCGAACAGACCGGCCTGGCCTCGATTGGCGATGTGATCCAGCAACTGTCGGTCAGCGGCTCGTCGCTCAACACCAAATTCAATTCGGCCGGCAACTTCGGTTTTGCGCCTGATGGTTCGGGTGTGGGCTCCGGCTCCACCACTATCTCTCTGCGCAACCTCAATCCCAAGCGCACCCTGATCCTCGTGGACGGCCTGCGCTGGATCAACGAATCCTCTGCATCCGGTGTATCGGCCGCCGTCGACCTGAACACCATACCGGCTGGCGTGGTCGAGCGCATCGAAATCCTGACCGACGGCGCATCCTCGCTGTACGGCTCCGACGCGATCGCGGGCGTCGTCAACATCATCACCAAGAAGGGCCAGGACGGCGCTGCGCTGCACGTCTACTACGGCGACTATTCCGTCGGCGACGGCAAGACTTTTTCAGGCGATATTTCTTTCGGCGGCAAGTCAGACCGTTACAGCTTCTTCGTCGACATCAGTCACTACAAGCAAAATCGCATCAGTTCCGCCGACTTTGCCCAGGGCAGCGCGGAATGCGTACCGGGCACGGGCCTGGCGAACTGCAGTTCCGCCACGCCATTCACGCGCGTGCTGTTCGATACTCCCGGAGGCGTCGATTTCGGCGGCCTGTGTCCCGGCGGTTTCTGCAGCATCACCGCCAATGGCGTCGCGCCTTCCAATGGCGTGCAGACTTTCCCCAGCGGGTATCATCATTTCACCCGCGCCGATCGTTTCAACTTCGCGCCGTACAATCTTTTGCTGACACCGTCGGAGCGCACGGGCTTTTTTGCGCAAACCGAATACAAGGTCACCGACAACATCAATTGGTACATGAAGGGCCTGTACAACACGCGCAAGTCGACCAACCAGGCCGGGCCAGAGCCGATTTTCCTCGGCCAGGCGTTCTGTTTCGCCGCCGACCGTTGCTACGGCGTCGGCGTCGACGCGACCAACCCGTACAATCCGTTCGGCTTC
Organism: Lysobacterales bacterium; assembly: GCA_038244165.1. Taxonomy (GTDB): domain Bacteria; phylum Pseudomonadota; class Gammaproteobacteria; order Xanthomonadales; family Rhodanobacteraceae; genus Rudaea. The sequence continues at coordinate 80,034 of JBBRTT010000005.1, forward strand.
ACGCTGGACTCGAATAGTCCGGATTTTGGCCTCGGCCGGCGTCCGATCGAAGGCGGCCCGCGCATCTTCAGCCAGACCGTGAACACGCGCTATTTCGCCACGGGCCTCACCGGCAACTTCGCCGCCTGGGATCGCAACTTCAACTGGGATGTGAACGTGGTGCGTGCCGACAACGACGCCACCCAGGACGTCACCGGCACCTACAATATCGCGCACATCCAGGAAGGCCTGGGCCCGCTTGCCAACTGCCAGGCCGACCCGAACTGCGTACCTGTCAACCTGTTCGGTGGCCCCGGCTCGCTCACGCCGGCGATGCTCAACTACATCCTGTATCACGAGCATGATACGAGTCACCAGTCGCTCGGCGTTTTCACCGCAAACATTTCCGGCGACTTGTTCCAGCTGCCGGCCGGCTCGCTGGATTTCGCCGCCGGTTATGAATACCGCGACCTGACCGGCACCTATCAGCCCGATGCAGTTGTCGTGGCCGGTGATTCCAATGGCGTGCCATCCAAACCGACAGCCGGCAGCTACAATGTCGGCGAAGTTTACGTCGAGTTGAACGCACCGCTGGTCGTGGATGCGCCGTTCGCCAAGCATTTCGATCTGAGCCTGGCCACACGCTATTCGGACTATTCGACGTTCGGTAACACCACCAACAGCAAGATCGGCCTGCGCTGGCAGCTCAATGACGACATCACCTTGCGTGGCACCTATGCACAAGGTTTCCGCGCACCGTCGATAGGTGAACTGTTTGGCACGGCGGCACGTTTCGATGCAACGCTGACCGATCCTTGCAATTTCGACAGCCCCATCACCAGTGCGCAGGTGGCGGCCAACTGCCGCACGCTCGGCGTGCCGAACCCGGCTACGTTCCAGCAGAGCAATTCGCAGATTTCCGTGCTCACGGGCGGCAACAAGCTGCTGCAGCCGGAAAAGTCCAAGAATACGACGCTGGGTGCGGTGTACAGCCCGTCCTGGGCCGAGAACGTCTCGTGGGCGCAGAAGCTGGATTTTGAACTGACCTACTACCGCATCACGGTCAAGAACGCGATCCAGGCCAAGGATGCGCAGAGTCTGCTCAATCGTTGCGCGCAGACGCTCGACCCCGCGTTCTGCAGCCTGCAGGCGCGCAACGGCGCCGGCTACGTCGCGTTCCTCAACGACACCCTGGGCAACCTGGGCCGCGTGCAGACCAATGGCTTTGATTTCGGCGTCACCTGGCAGGGGCCGGAATTTGCTTGGGGCAAGCCGAGCGCAAGCTGGCAGAGTACCTATGTCAACAAGTACAGCGCGGTTTCGATCGAGACCGGGTTGGCCGAACCGCAGGGCGTCGGAAGAGAAGTCAATGACAGCGGCATTCCGCGCATCCGCTCCACCGCGCGTCTGGGTTGGGCTTGGGGAGACTGGACGGCTTCGTGGGCGTTCCGCTATCTGTCGGGTCTGACCGAGGATTGCGCCGGCGCTGGCGGATTCCCGATTTGCACCAATCAGGCCTCATCTGCCCAGTTCCCGGATGGCAGCCACAAGCTCGGCGGAACCACGTACGACGATGTGCGCGTGTCATGGAAGGTGCCGACCGAACTGCCGTTCACGGTCGCCGGTGGTATCAACAACGTGTTCGCGCACGATCCGCCGGTCTGCCTGTCGTGCTCGCTCAACGGCTACGACGCGTCGAACTACGATCTGCCGGGACGTTTCTGGTACGTCGAGGCAAGCATCAAGTTCTAATCGACAAGAAAAGCTTTGCAAAGAAATTCAAGGGCCGCCTAGTGCGGCCCTTTTTTATGACCAGGGATGGTCTGTATGCCGAAAATGCAGGAGCATTTTTCGGCGATGACCAGGGATGGTCTGTATGCCGAAAATGCAGGAGCATTTTTCGGCGATGGCCAGGGATGGTCTGTATACCGGCAATGCGGGAGCAATTGCCGGTATCGCGAAGGATCGCGATTTCCGGTATTTGGCCAGCAAGCGCCAAACGCAGGAGCAATTTCTGATCGCCATGGATGGCGTGAATGCCGAAAATGCAGGAGCAATTTTCGGCCAGCCCGCCTCCTAACCGCTCGCTTGCGCCTTCAACTTCAATGTCGCCGGCAGCCGAATGCTCGCAGCCAGCGGCAGATGATCCGAAACCGGATGCGGCAGCGTCCACAAGCGTTCGAGGTGCAGCCGCGGCGAAGTCAGGATGTGGTCGATCGCACGCCGAGGACGCCAGCTCGGAAACGTGTTCGGCGACGCCTCAGTGGGTGGCGTGAGCGAGGTGTGGCGGAACAGCATCTTCAACTCCTCGCTGTGCGTGCCGCAGTTGAGGTCGCCCATCAGCACAACGTGTTCGTTCTTGCCGATGAGCTCGGCAATGAATTCGAACTGGCGTTTGCGCGCGGTTGGTCCCAGCGACAGGTGTGCGATGACAACGATCAGGGAATGCTCGCCCGTTCCAAAGCGCACCCACAACGCGCCGCGACCGGGTATGCGTCCGGGCAGCGGATAATCCAAGACTTCGCTGGGTTCGATCCGCGTCAACAAGCCGTTGCTGGATGCGGCAAACTGCGCGACCTTGCGATTGGGCTGGTGACTCCAGTAGCCAAATCCGGCCGCTTCGGCCAGATACTGGGTCTGGTTGAGAAACCCCGAGCGCAGGGAGCCGGCGTCGGCTTCCTGCAAGCCGACCAGATCGAAGTCGGCCAGCAGTTTTGCGAAGTTGTCTAGATTGCCGCGTTTGCTGCGCGTCGGCAGCACCTGTTTCCAACTCTGAGTGAAATAATCGCGGTAGCGGCTCATGCTGCCGCCAGCCAGGATATTGCAGCTGAGCAGTTGCAAACGCGCCGCCGCTGGCTCGCTGGCGGATGCTGTTGAACGGGATTGCGTGCTCGAGCCCATGCGCCCGAGCCTAGGGCGACCCGGGCATCACCGCAAGCGCCATCGGTTTACTTGCCAACGCCCGGCCACAACTTTACTTGTGGGCCTTTTTCGCGGCGGCTTCCTGTTTCACCAGGTCCAGAGTGATCTGCACCATCTCGGGGAACGCGATGCCTCGATCTGGAATCGCGGTGACACGGTATTTGCCATTGATGACCAGGCTCGGCGTGCCATCGATATGGTAAGCGCGCACCAGATCGTTGCCGCGCTGCAGTTCGCCTTCAACTACGAACGACGTCGCCGTGGAGAGGAAACTGCCGGAATTGGCGCCGTATTTGGCGTAGAACAGATTCGCCAGATCCTCGAGCGTGTGCAGCGGCTGGTGATCGCGATGCAGCGCATCGAACAAAGCCTGATGGGTCTTGTCGATGAGGCCAAGCGACTTTGCCGCGTAGAACCCGCGCGCAAATGGTTCCCACATCGGCTGGAATACCGCTGGGAGCAGCCCGAACTGGGCGTTCGCCGGCAGTTTGGTCTTGAGTTCTTCGGCGTACGGTTGAAAGTGCGCGCAATGCGGACAGGCGTAGGAAAAGACCTCGATGACTTCGATCTTGTTGCCGGTCATCACCGCCTGCGCCGGCTCGATCAGGAAATAGTCCTGTCCAGCCACCCATTCGCGCGGCGCGCTCTTGGCGGCAGTTTCGTCGGCGCTGCAGGCGCCAACAGCAAAGAGCGAGGCGACCAAGACCAACACAACCCTGTTTCGCAGGTACTGCAACATTGAATCTCTCCTAAGCAAAGCGTGCGCGACACATCGGACTTGCGCCGGACAGCGCAAGTTCCGCTATTTGGCGCTGGATTCCTTGTTGACCAGGAACAGAACCAGCTGTGAGGCCTTGTCCCAATCGCCGCCGGCCGAGGTCGTGGTCAGGCGATACTTGCCGTTGACGATGATGGTCGGGGTGAGGTCGACGCCGGTCGCCTTGATATAGGCATCGGCCTGTTTCATCCTGGTATTGATCGTGAACGAGCTGGCCGTAGCGGTGAAATCGTCCGCCTTGATCCCCAAGCCAACGAAGAACTTGGCAACTTCCTCGAGCGAGGGCTGTGGATTCTTCAGCGAGCGCCCATCGGCGTTCATGGTGGTCAATTCATGCGTCTTCCACACGGCATCGAACATGGCGTGATGGGTTTTCTCCAGAGGCAAACCGAGCGCCTGGGCAGTGAAGAACGTGCGCTGGAACAGCGGCCAGTCCTCAGCCGGATTGAACGCTGCCGGCACGTAATTCATCACCGCGTTCGGCGGCAGGCTCTTGGCCAGCTTGTCGACAGATGGCAGGGAAAAGTTGCACGCCGGGCAACCGTAGGAAAATACCTCGGTCACCTCGATTTTCCCGGGGCTGCTGGTCGCCACTGGCGGATCGATCAGGAAATACTGCTTGCCGGCTTCCCATGACCCCGGCACCTGCGCGTGCGCGCGAGCGAGCGCGAATGCACCCAGGACAACGCTGGCGGCGGCAATACGAAACGAATTCGGAAGCATCAGTTATTCCTCGGGGTCACGCGCGGCAGTTTCGGTGCCGCGCAGGAAAGAAGAAAAGTTGCAAAGTATAAAATTATAAATGCTGGGTTACTTGGCCGCCGTGCTGGTGGCGTCTGCGCCATGCAGGCCCTCGATGTACGAGGCCAGCGCCGCGATGTCCGCATCGCTCAGGCCCTTGGCGACAACCGGCATGATCTTGGCGCGATCGTCGTCGCCCCAGGTCTTGCCGTCATGCCATTCCTTCAGTTTCAGGGTGACATAGTCGGCGTACTGTCCGGCCAGTTGCGGGTAGCCCGCGCCAGGATTGCCGCGACCATCCGGGCCATGGCAAGCCATGCACGCCGGCGCGTTCGTGTTCTTGTCGCCGCCGCGGTAGATCGCCTCGCCACGCTGGACGAGCTTTGCATCCGCCACGCCGGGCAACGAAGCCTTGCTGGCGAAATACGCGCCGATGTCATGCATGTCCTGCGCGGAGAGGCTCATCACGAAGCCCATCATCACCGCGCTATCGCGTTTGTGCGACTTGAACATCTCGACCTGACGCGTGATGTAGTCCTCGTGTTGACCGGCCAGTTTCGGATACTGCGACGACGCCGGATTGCCATCCATACCGTGACAGGCCGCGCATGTGGCCGACTTGGCCTGGCCGGCGATGGCGTCGCCGGGCTTGAGCGCCGCCGCCGGAGTCTCCGCCGTTGTGGCAACCGCGGCCGGGGCGGGAGTTGCGGCAGCGGCAGGCGTCGGTGGGTCAGCTGCCCATGCCAGGCCGTTGCTTCCCAGACCCGCTGCGACGAGTGCCGCAAACGCGATCACATGCGAAAAACTCATAAATTTCACTCCGAAACGCCAGTCCGCAAGAAACCCGGCGCAACCAGAAGGCGCAACCCGGGCACATCATACCTATACAATTGCGGAATTATCCCAGTCGTTCTGGGGACGGTCAAACAGCATCAAATGAAGAATAACCCGTTCCGCATCGCAACCTTCCTGACCAGCGCCCACGAACCGCGGCAGCTGCCGGCCGATACGGGCGCTGAAATCGCCTTCGCCGGGCGCTCGAATGCGGGCAAATCCAGTGCACTCAACGCCATTTGCGATCAGACTGGCCTGGCGCGCACCTCGAAAACGCCGGGTCGCACGCAATTGCTTAACGTCTTCATACTCGACGAGGCGCGGCGCCTGATCGATCTGCCCGGCTACGGCTACGCCAAGGTGCCGGAGAAAATGCGCGAGCACTGGCGTCATGCGATCGACACCTATCTGCGTGAACGCGAATCGCTGCGCGGCGTGGTCCTGATCATCGACAGCCGCCATCCGCTGAAGGAATTCGATCAGCAGATGCTCGGATTCTGCCGCGACATCGACTTGGCCTGCCACATTCTTCTCACCAAATCAGACAAGCTTGGCCGCAGCGACGCGGCGAGCACGCTGGCCGCCGTGCGCAAGGAGTGCGCTGCGCGAGGCTGGCCAGCAACCGTGCAGTCCTTTTCGGCAATGGCAAAAACCGGGCTGGACGAAGCACGTAGCACCCTGGCTGCCTTGCTTGCGCGCTGACCGTCCCCACATGGTCTTGCGGTCATCTTGAATCGCGAAGATTCGTAGCGTAACAACCCATCGAGCCTCACCCATGTCCGGACCCAGCGCAGTAAAGGAAACCCCGATCACGCGCCGCGAGGAACTCGTGGAGTTCATGGCCTCGGGCGCGCGCCCACCGGAGAAGTGGAAAATCGGCACCGAACACGAGAAGTTCGGCTTTCGCCTCGACGATCTGCGCCCGCCGACCTATGAAGGCGAGCGCGGCATCGGTGCGATGCTCAACGGGTTGACGCGTTTCGGCTGGGCTCCCGTGAGCGAAAACGGCAACGTCATCGCGCTCACGCGCGGCGACGGCTCGATCACGCTTGAACCGGCTGGTCAACTGGAATTGTCCGGTGGCCAGGTCGATACCGTGCACGACACCTGTTGCGAAGTCACCTGTCACCTGAAGGAAGTCCAGACCGTCGCCGACGAATTGCAGCTCGGCTTTCTCGGCATGGGTTTCCAGCCGAAATTCAAGCGCGAGGAAATGCCGTGGATGCCGAAAGGCCGCTACGCAATCATGCGCCGCTACATGCCGCTGAAGGGCCAGTTGGGCCTGGACATGATGACGCGTACCTGTACGGTGCAAGTGAATCTGGACTTTGCCGACGAAGCGGACATGGTGAAGAAATTCCGCGTCTCGCTCGCGCTGCAACCGATTGCGACGGCGTTGTTCGCCGATTCGCCGTTCACCGAAGGACGTCCAAACGGCTATCTGAGCTACCGCTCGCAAATCTGGACCGATACCGACCCGGATCGCACCGGCATGCTCGACTTCGTGTTCGAAGACGGCTTCGGCTTCGAACGCTATGTGGATTACCTGCTCGATGTGCCGATGTATTTCAGCTATCGCGACGGCAAGTACCTCGATCTGGCCGGCCGGTCGTTCAAGGATTTTCTCGCCGGCAAGCTGCCGGAACTGCCGGGTGCGCACCCGAACATGAAGGACTGGGCCGATCATATGACCACGGCTTTTCCCGAAGTGCGCCTGAAGAAATATCTGGAAATGCGCGGCGCCGACGGCGGGCCGTGGAATCGTCTGTGCGCACTGCCGGCGTTCTGGGTCGGGCTGCTCTACGACCAGACTGCGCTGGATGCGGCATGGGATCTGGTCAAGGACTTCAGCATGGCCGAACGACATGCATTGCGTGATGGCGTTCCAAGGCACGCCCTAAAACTTCCCTTCCGCAACGGCACGGTGCGGGATCTGGCCTTGAGCGCGCTCGAAATCGCCGGGCATGGGCTGGCGCGCCGCGCAAAACTCAACTCCAACGGTGCCAGCGAAGCGGTGTTCCTTGAACCGCTGATCGAATTCGCCCAGGCCAATCAGACCCCGGCCGAGCGCAAATTGGAACTTTTCCACAATGCGTGGAAGGGAAACATCGATCCGGTGTTCAAGGAATTTGCGTATTGAGAACGGGTTTGCCTGTAACCCGTTCCCTTTCGCCTGCAACTACTTGGGTTTCTTTTCCTTCTTCGCGGTCTTCAATCCGCGCTCGATCAACAGCGGCTCAACACTCGGATCGCGTCCGCGAAACGCGCGGTACATTGCATCGGTGTCTTGCGTGTTGCCACGCGCGAGCACCATGTCGCGGAAGCGCTGGCCGTTTTGGCGGGTCATGCCGCCGTGTTCCTTGAACCAGTAGAACGCGTCGTCGCGCAGCACCGCCGTCCACAGGTATGCGTAATAGCCGGCTGCGTAGCCGCCGCCCCAGATGTGTGCGAAGTAACTTGAGCGATAACGCGGCGGCACCAGCGCATAGTCAAGGTGATACTGCTTGAGCGCCTTGGCCTCGAACGCGTCGACGTCCTGCTTGGGCGCATCAGCCGGCAACGTATGCCATGCCTGGTCGAGCAAGGCGGCAGCCAGATATTCCGTGGTGTCGAAACCCTGGCCGTAAGTACCGGCATTTTTGATCTTTTGCACCAGCTCCGCCGGCATCGGTGCGCCAGTTTTGTAGTGCTTGGCGTAGTTGGCGAACACGCTGGGCTCGTCGGCCCAGTGTTCGTTGAACTGCGACGGAAACTCGACAAAATCGCGCGGCACGGCGGTGCCGGTGAGATACGGATATTTCACGTTCGAGAACATGCCGTGCAAGGCGTGGCCGAACTCGTGGAACATCGTGATGACATCGTCGCGGCTGATGAGCGCCGCCTGGCCCGGCGCCGGTTTGGTGAAATTGCAGACGTTGAAGGCAACGGGTTTTGTGCCGAGCAAACCGGATTGATCGACGAACGTGCTCATCCAGGCGCCGCCGGCCTTGTTGTCGCGCTTGAAATAGTCGGCGTACCACAATGCCATTGACGTGCCGTCGGCATCGAACATTTCGAAAACGCGGACGTCGGGCTGGTAGACAGGAATGTCGTGGCGTTCCTGGAAGGTCACGCCATAGAGTTTGTTGGCAGCGAAGAACACGCCATCCTGCAGCACGCGGTCCAGTTCGAAATATTCCTTGATCGCGTTTTCATCGAGCTGAAACTCGTCTTTTTTTACCTGCACCGAGTAGTACTGCCAGTCCCACGGCGCGAGCTTGATGCCGGCATGCTGCCTGTCGGCCAGCTTCTGCATTTTCGCGGCTTCACCCTTGGCTTTCGCGAGCGCGGCCGGCGCCATGTCGGTCATCAGCTTGATCGCATGCTCTGGTGTCTGCGCCATCTGGTCTTCGAGGTTGTATTTGGCGAACGTCGCATAACCGAGGAGCTTGGCCCGTTGCGCGCGCAGTTCGGCCAGGCGCGCGACGATGGCGCGGGTATCGTTCGCGTCGCCGTGTTCAGATCGCTCGATCGATGCCTTGAACAGTATTTCGCGCGTCGCGCGGTTGCTGAGGGATTCCTGCGCCGGTTGCTGCGTCGTGTTTTGCAAGGCGACTACAAACTTGCCATCGGGCTTGCGAGTTTTCGCCGCTTCCGCCGCCGCGGCCAGATCTGCTTGGCTGAAGCCCCCGAGGTCGGCCGCATCGTCGACGACCAGAGCGCCTGCCTTGGTGCCGGCAAGAAGCTTGTCGCGGAATGTGGTGCTGAGTTTGGATTGCTCCTTGTTCAGCTCGCGCAAGCTGGCTTGATCGGCGGCAGACAACACCGCGCCCGAACGCACGAAGGCGCGATAGTAGCGTTCGAGCAGACGCCGCGATTCGGCGTCGAGCCCAAGACTATCGCGCTGCGCGTACAAACTTTTTACCCGCGCGAAAAGTCCTGGGTTGAGAAAGATCGCATCGCGGTGCGCAGCAAGTTTGGGCGCTTCTTCCTGCTGGATCTTCTGCAGTGTGTCGTTCGTGTTTGACTGGGTGAGCGCGGAGAACACCTTGCTCACGCGCGTCAGCACCCGGCCGGTGCGTTCCATCGCAACGATCGTGTTGTCGAAGCTTGGCGGATCGCTTTGATCGGCGATCTTTTCGATTTCCACGATCTGCTGTCGCATGCCTTCGTCAATCGCCGGCTGGAAATCGCTGTCCTTGAACTTGTCAAATGGCGGCGCCTGAAACGGCAGCGTGCTTGCCGAGGAAAACGGATTTACCGCGGCGGCAGGCGCCGGCGCGACTTTTTCGACTTCGCCTTTTTGCGGCGTTGCTGCGCACGCTGCCAGACAGATGCCGACCGCCAATCCCAGACTCACAGAACGGGTGCGAAACATGGATGGAACTCCTCGAAACGTCGCAAAAAAAAACCGGCCTTTGCATTTGCCAAGGCCGGCCCGATCAGAACTGCGTAGCGTTGAAGCGTGCGTTACTTGGACTTGGTGGCGGCCTTCTTGTCGGCCTTCAGCCCGCGCTGTTCCAGCAACGGTTCCACGCTTGGATCACGGCCGCGGAAGGCGCGATACAGCACATCCATATCCTGGGTGCTGCCGCGCGACAGGATCATGTCGCGGAAGCGCTGGCCGTTTTCGCGGGTCATGCCGCCGTGTTCCCTGAACCAGTAGTACGCATCGTCGTCGAGCACTTCGCTCCACAGGTAGGCGTAGTAGCCGGCCGAGTAGCCGCCGCCCCAGATGTGGGCGAAGTAACTGGTGCGATAGCGCGGCGGCACCAGGGCGTAGTCGACGTTGTAACGCTTGAGCGCTTCGGTTTCGAACGTGTCCACGTCCTGCTTCGGCGCGTCGGCCGGCAGCGTATGCCAAGCCTGGTCGAGCAAGGCAGCGGCAAGATATTCGGTCGTCGCAAAACCCTGGTTGAAGGTCTTGGCCTTTTTCAGTTTCGCAACGAGCTCGGCCGGCATCGGCTCGCCGGTTTTATGATGCTTGGCGAAGTTGGCGAATACGCTGGGCTCGCTGGCCCAGTGTTCGTTGAACTGCGACGGGAACTCGACGAAGTCGCGCGTGGTGTTGGTGCCGGCCATCAGCGGATATTTCACGTTCGACAACAAGGCGTGCAGCGCATGGCCGAACTCGTGAAACATCGCGGTCACGTCGTCGAAACTGATCAGTGCCGGTTGGCCCGCGGCGGGCTTGGTGAAGTTGCAGACGTTGAACACGACCGGACGCGCGTCGAACAGGCCGCTCTGGTCGACGAAGGTATCTTCCCAGGCGCCACCGGCCTTGTTGTCGCGCTTGAAATAGTCCGCATACCACAGCGCCATCGATTTGCCGTCGGTATCGAAGACCTCGAACACGCGCACGTCCGGCTGATACACCGGCACGTCGTGGCGTTCCTTGAAGGTCAGGCCATAGAGTTTGTTCGCGGCGAAAAACACGCCGTCCTGCAGCACGCGGTCGAGCTCCAGATAGGGCTTGACCTTGGATTCGTCCAGATCGAATTCGGCCTTGCGCACCTGTTCGGCATAGAACTGCCAATCCCACGGCGCGAGCTTGATCTTGGCCTTCTGCTTGTTCGCCAGCGCCTGCATCTTGGCCGCTTCGCCCTTGGCCTTGCCGACGGCTGCGGCTGACATGTCGGTCATCAGCTTGATTGCGTGCTCGGGCACTTTCGCCATCTGGTCCTGCAGGCTGTAGGCGGCGTAGGTGGGAAAACCCAGCAGCTTGGCCTTCTGCGCGCGCAGTTGCGCCAGTCGCTGGATCAGGGCGCGCGTGTCGTTTGCGTCGCCGTGCTCGGTGCGCTGGGTCGAGGCCTTGAACAGTTTCTCGCGCGTGGCGCGGTTGGTCAGCTCAACCTGTGCGGGTTGCTGGGTCGTGTTCTGCAATGACAGCACCCAGCTGCCCTCGAGCTTGCGATCTTTCGCTGCGGCGGCGGCAGCGTCGATCTCGCCGCTGGAAAGTCCGGCGAGGTCCGCCTTGTCCTTGGTGACCAGCGCGCCGGCCTTGGTCGCGGCGAGCAGTTTGTTCTGGAAATCCGTTGCCAGGGTGGATTCTTCCTTGTTCAACTCGCGCAATGCAGCCTGGTCGGTCTCGGACAATTGCGCACCGGCGCGCACGAAGTTTCGGTAGTAGCGCTCGGTGAGATATTTGGATTCGGCATCCTGGCCATCGCGGTGATCGTACAGATGCTTCACGCGCGCAAAGAGTTTCGGATTGAGGAAGATCGCATCCGTGTGCGCGGCGAGCTTGGGCGCCTCTTCTTCCTGGATCTTCTGCAGCGTATCGTTCGTGTTGGCCTGAACGATCGCGCCGAACACCTTGCCCGCGCGGGTCAGCAGCGCGCCGCTGCGTTCCATCGCGACGATGGTGTTGTCGAACGTTGCCGCGGCCTTGTTGTTCGCAATCTTTTCGATTTCCGCAATCTGCTGCTTCATGCCCTCTTCGATCGCAGGCTGGTAGTCACTGTCCTTGATCCTGTCGAACGGCGGCGCCTGATACTGCAGCGTGCTGGCGGCGAAGAACGGATTGGCCGCGGCGGCAGCGGCGGCGTGTTTGTCCGACGCTGATTTTTGCGGAGACTGGGCACAGGCGGTCAGAACAATGGTCATGGCGATCAACAGGGGGCGTGGACGAAACATCGCAACGGTCTCCTCACAATGGTACGACTCGCGGGAGCAAGCTACCCGCAAAGGAAAAAGGGGAGGCGCACCATAGCGTCACCGGCGGATTTGCACCATAGGCCATTGGTTGGAGGCTTTTGTTGCGATGCACAAACCGCTACGGTAGCCTAGGACAATGACTCTGCCCAACGGCACCGAAGATTTGCGTTATATCGAATTCGCGGCTGCCGATCAGCCACTGCGCGAAGACGTCAAGCGTCTCGGCAGCCTGGTCGGCGAGATTCTGGCCGATCAGCTCGGCGCGGAGTTTCTCGCTGATGTCGAACGCGTGCGCTCGGCGGCCATTCAACGCCGCGAAAACGCCGCATCCATCGATGCGCTGAAGGCGCAGCTGAGCGAAGTGGAGCCGACCCGCGCCGGCGCATTGGTGCGAGCGTTCGCCACTTATTTTCAAGCCGTGAACGTCGCCGAACGCGTGCATCGCATCCGCCGCCGGCGCGACTACGAGCGCAGCGGCGCGGCTCCGCAGCCCGGCGGACTGCGCGACGCGATCAGCACGCTCGTGCACTCCGGTGTCGACACCGCTGAATTGAGCGCGCTGTTCGCGCGTCTGCATATCGAGCCGGTGTTCACCGCGCATCCTACCGAAGCAGTGCGGCGTTCCCTGCTCGACAAGGAACAGGCGCTGGTGCGCGGCCTGCTCGCCGATCTTGATCGCGCGCAAACACCGGGCGAGCGGCGAACCGATACCGAACGCATGCGCACGGCACTGACTGCCGGCTGGCAGACCGCCGAGGCGGCGCACGAACGCCCGCAAGTCGCCGACGAGATGGAACACGTCGGTTACTTTCTGATCGATGTGTTGTACTCGGTGTTGCCGGCATTCTACGAAGTGCTGGAAGATGCGCTGGAGCATGCCGGCATCAGCGGTGTCACGGCCCCGGACCTATTGCATTTCGGTACCTGGGTGGGTGGCGACATGGACGGCAACCCCAACGTGGGCGCCGCAACGATTGCGACCACGCTCGCTGCCCAGCGCGCGCTGGTGCTCACGGCCTATCGGCGCGAGCTGCGCCAACTCGGCGGATTGCTGACGCAGTCGTTGTCGGAGATCACCATTGCGCCGGCGGTGCGTGAACGCGTGAGTGTGTACCGCGCACGCTTCCCAGCCGCGAAACTGAAGGCGCGCTACGACGACATGCCGTACCGGCAACTGCTGACGCTGATCGCGGCGCGACTGGCCGCCACAGCGCGCGAACAGTCAGGCGCCTATGCCGATGCCGGGGAATTCCGCGCCGACATCGATCTCATCGGCAGCAGCCTGCGTGAGCACCACGGCGAACACGCCGGCTGGTTTGCAGTGCGCCGGCTGTTGCGACGCATCGACGCGTTCGGTTTCCACCTGGCGGGGCTGGATCTGCGTCAGGATTCGGCCGCGCACGACCAAGCGCTCACTGCCTTACTCGCGGACGCGACGTGGCCGCAACGGCCGGCGCCGGAGCGTGCAGCGCGATTGTGCACAATGCTGATTAGTGGACAAGTGCCGGCAGCGCACGACGCCGAAGATGCGCGTTCCGTGTTGGATGTTTTTCGCACTGCGCATGCCAGTCGCGGGCGCTACGGCGCGCGCGCACTCGGGCCCTATATCGTCAGCATGAGCCACAGTGCGGCGGATGTACTCGCCGTGCTGGTGCTGGCGCGCATCGCCGGTTGCGTGGATGCCGATAGCGCCGTTCCACTCGACGTCGCGCCGCTATTTGAGACTGTCGACGATCTGCAGGCCGCGCCGCATATCCTGCGTGCGCTGTTTGCCGAGCCAACCTATCGCGCGCACCTAGCCACGCGCGGCGACCGTCAGATCGTGATGCTTGGCTATTCGGACAGCGCCAAGGATGGCGGCTTGTTCGCGTCGCGCTGGGCATTGCAGCGCAGCCAGGTCGTGCTCACCGAGCTCGCGCACGCCTGCGGCATCCGCATCGCATTCTTTCACGGTCGTGGTGGCTCGATCAGCCGCGGTGGTGGCAAGACCGAACGCGCGGTCATCGCGGCGCCGCGCGGGTCGGTCGATGGCTGGTTGCGCCTGACCGAGCAGGGCGAAGTGATCCATCGCAAGTACGGCATTCGCGCGATAGCGCTGCGCAACCTGGAACAGACCACCGGCGCCGTGCTGCGCGCATCGTTGCGGCCGCGGCCGGCGGAGCCACGCGAAGCGCGCTGGCGCGAAATGGTGACGCAGATGGCGGCGCAATCACGTGCGGTCTATGCCGCGCTGGTGCATGAGGACGAAGATTTCCCGACGTATTTTCGCGACGCGACGCCGATCGATGTGATCGAACGTCTGCGCATCGGCTCGCGTCCGTCGCGCCGCGCCGGGGCTCAGAGCGCGGGCATCGAGCGGCTGCGGGCGATTCCCTGGGTATTTGCATGGTCTCAGAACCGCGCTGGGCTCACCGCGTGGTTTGGCGTCGGCTCGGCGCTGAACGCCGGCATCGAGCGTTACGGTCTGGAAGCGATGCACGAGATGGCACGCGACTGGCCATTCTTCGGCACCCTGGTCGAGGATGTCGAGATGGTGTTGGCCAAGTCGGATCTGGCGATCTTCGAATGCTATTCGCGCCTGGCCGCTGCGCTGCACGAACGCTTCTTTGCCTGGATCAGCGCCGAGTTCGCGAGCACACGCGCCGCGGTACTTGCGATCCGCGGTGCGGATTCGCTGCTGGCCAGCGACCGGCGTTTGCGCCTGTCGATCCGCCTGCGCAATCCTTATGTCGATCCGATCAGTCTGCTGCAGGTCGACCTGCTCGCGCGCTGGCGCCAGACCGATCGCACAGACGACGCGCTGCTGCACGCGCTGATGGCCACAATCAACGGTATCGCCGCGGGTCTGCAAAACACCGGCTGAGCACGCGACAAAACATACTTTTTGTAAAACGTCGCGCTTGCAGCCGCTCAGGCCGCCTTGACGTCGCGCAGTTTCCAGTGTGGGCCGATCAGCAAGCCAAGGCGATGTTTGAGCAGCGCGTGCGGCAACGTTGTGGTGACCTGCGCGTCGCAGTGCAGGTCCGCTTGCGTGGCAATCACGGTTGCTGCCGGATCGCTCTGGCCCAGCCCCGGATCAATCGCTTCCGGATCCGCCTGCATCGCCCGCCAGCGCTGCCATAGCGAAGGTTCGCGCAACGCCGCCTGCAGTTGCGCCGCGAAATGCTCCGGCGAGCCGCCTTGAAACGACAACTCGTCGATCGAGCCGCGCGCGCGCGCCAGGTCGTCAATGGAAAGGTAGTAACGCTGTGCTCCGGCGGCCATAAGATTGTTCCCTAATCAGTGGTGCGCCGATTCTACCAGCAGCGCAGCACACATGACTTTCGCCCCTGCCGCCTGTTCAGGTCCCCGACTAGAATGCGCGTCCGACTGCATGCCGCCTGGGGAATATCAATGAGAAGTGTCCGCCGTTCATTGCGCCTGTGCGCTGCGCTCGCCCTGTTCGGTATTGCGTCATTCGCTTCCGCGCAGACCAAGCTGCTGCGCTTTCCTGACATCTGCAACGACCGCATCGTGTTCACCTACGGTGGCGATTTGTGGACGGTGCCCGCGCAGGGCGGCACGGCGATCCGGCTGACGGCGGGTCCCGGCTTGCAGGAATCGGCCAAGTTCTCGCCGGACTGCGCGCAGATCGCATTCACCGGCCAATACAGCGGCGAGGATCAGGTCTATACGATGCCCGCCAACGGCGGCGTGCCAACGCAGTTGACCTACTACCCGGCGCTGGGCCCGCTGCCGCAGCGCTGGGGTTTCGACAACCAGGTCTACGGATGGACGCCGGATGGTGCACGCGTCCTGTTCCGCTCGTACATCGACAGCTTTGCGCTGGCGCAGCCACGGGTGTACACGATCGGCCGCGATGGCGGCTTGCCTGAAGCGCTGCCGATGCCGATCTCCGGGGTAGGGGCGTTCTCGCCCGACGGCAAGCAGCTGGTCTACTCGCCGCTGTTCCGCGATTTCCGCACCTGGAACCGCTACGCCGGCGGCTGGGCGCAGGATCTATACATTTTCGATATGGCCACGCAGCAGGGCCGCAACATCACCAACCACCCGCGCACCGACCGCGATCCGATGTGGATAGGCAACGCGATTTATTTCGTCTCCGATCGCGAAGACGTGCTGAACTTGCATCGTTACGACGTCGGTAGCGGCCAAATCACGCAACTGACCAAGCATCGCAACTTCGACGTGCGCTGGGCCAGCGGCGATCGCGCCGGGCATATCGTCTACGAACTTGGCGGCGAGCTGCGCGTCTACAACACAGCGACGAATTCGGATGCCGCGATCAGCATCGCCGTGCCGACCGACGGCGCCCACACCCGCGCCGAACACCTGGCGGTTGCCGACCGCATCGAGCAGTTCGGCTTGAGTCCGCACGGCGAGCGCGCCTTCATCGTCGCGCATGGCGACCTGTTCAGCGTGCCGGTGGAAAATGGGATCACTCGCAACTTGTCGCACAGCGCCGACGCGCACGAGCGCGAAGCGGCGTGGTCGCCGGACGGCAAGCGCATCGCCTATGTGTCCGATGCCAGTGGTGACGAGGCAGTATGGGTGCGCGACGCCGATGGCGATGGGTCGCCGAAACAGCTGACCCACGAAGTCTACGGTCGTTTGTATGCGCCGCGCTGGTCGCCCGACGGCAAACATATCGCCTTCAGCGACAGCGCCAATCGCATCGAAGTTGTCGTGGTGGGCGACGGGAAAGTAAGCAAGATTGCTACCGATCCATTCGGCCTTGCGCGCGACTACGTCTGGTCGCCCAAGAGCGGCTATCTGGCGTATTCGCTCAACGAGGACAACGCGCAGCCTTCGATCTTCGTCTGGAGCGTGGCAGGCGCCAAGACCGAGCGCGTCACCGATGCGCTGTTCGGCGAATCCACGCCGGCGTTTTCGCCGGACGGCAAGTTTCTGTATTTCCTCGGCGCGCGTGAGTGGGCGCCGCAGATCAGCAACATCGAATGGAATTTCGCCGCCAATCGCAACGTCGGCATCTATGCGCTGACCTTGCGCAAGGACGGACCGAGTCCGTTCCCGGTGCAGAACGACGAACCGAAGTCGAAGAAGGCCGATGCTGACGAGGACAAGAGTGGTGAAAAGGACAAGAAGGACAAGAAGGACGAAAAGGCCGGGCCCGAGCACATCGATTTCGATGGCCTGGCTTCGCGCCTGACCCGCGCGCCGATCGATGCGGACAACATCCAGTCGCTTGCCGTGACTGCGACGCGCATCATTTATTCTGTCAGCGACGGTTTCTACTACGGACGCGACGGACGCTTCAAGACGCAGATTCATGCGTTCGACATCAAGGAGCGCAAAGACAAGACCGTGGCGGAAAATGTGGACAATGCGGCATTGTCCGACGACGGCGAAAAGTTGCTGGTGCAGAGCGAGAAGAGCTACAAGGTCTACGCCGTCAATGGCGACGCCAAGGATGCCAAGGGCATCAGCACGGCGGGCCTGGCGCTGACGCGCGAACCGCGCGCTGAATTCGCCGAAATCTTCCGCGAAGTCTGGCGCCGCTATCGCGACTATTTCTACGCGGCAAACATGAACGGCTACGACTGGAAAGCGCTGCGCACCAAGTACGAGCCGCTGCTGCAGTACGTCGGCGACCGTTCCGACCTGAACTACCTGCTCGGCCAGATGGTCGGTGAGCTGAGCAACTCGCATTCCTATGTCAGCGGCGGCGACCTGAAGTTGCCAAAGAAGCCCGACGTGGGTCTGCTTGGCGCACGCTTCGAGCTGGACAAAGCTTCTGGACGCTACCGCATCAAGAGCATCATGGCCGGCGAGAACGACGAGGAACGCTACCGTTCGCCGCTGACTGAGGTCGGCATCAATGTCCACGTCGGCGACTACATCCTGGCGATCAATGGCCAGGAGCTGGGCGTGCACGACAATCCGTATCACCTGTTGCAGATCGCTTCAGGGCAGCCAATCGAGTTGCGCGTCAATTCACGGCCCACCAACGAAGGCGCGCGCACGGTGCTGGTGAAACCCATCTCCAGCGAGGGCGATCTGAAATACCACGCCTGGGTCGAAAAAAATCGCCGCTACGTCGACGAAAAGTCCGGCGGCAAGATCGGCTACGTCTACATCCCCGATATGGGCGGCGACGGCATCCGCGAATTCATCAAGTGGTTCTACCCGCAGATCCGCAAGCAGGGCCTGATCATCGACGTGCGCGACAACGGCGGCGGCAATGTTTCGGCGATGATCATCGAGCGCCTAACGCGCAAGTTGCTGGGCCTGAACTACGGTCGCAACGCGAGCGCGACCGGGACTTATCCGCAGCAGGTTTTCCATGGCTACATGGCGGCGTTGATCAGCGAATCCACGGCTTCGGACGGCGACATCTTCGCCTACATGTTCAAGCAGGCCAAGCTCGGTCCGACCATCGGCAAGAGCACCTGGGGCGGCGTCGTCGGCATCAACGACTGGGGTCCGCTGATCGACGGCGGCCAGGTCGAAGCGCCGGAATTTGTCGCCATCGCAGACCTGGACGGCAATTACCATGTCGAAGGCGAAGGCGTGAGTCCCGACATCGAAGTGGACAATGATGTGTTTTCCACAATACACGACAAGGACCCGCAGCTGGATCGCGGTATCGCCGAAGTGATGGCGAAGATTCGGGTCAATCCGCTGAGCTTGCCGCAGCACCAGGCCGATCCGGTCAAGGCGCCCGTCGACATGCGGCCGAAGCAATAACGGAAACCGCCTCGCTAAGATAGGCGATCAGCGCGCACGGGTCGGGTTCGTGCGCGCTGGCCGGCACCACGCCCAGGCAAGGTACAGGCAGGCGTGTGCGCAAGGTCGCTATATTGTCGTCGACGCGCGCCATGGCCGGATCGATTCCGTTGCCGATCCAGCCGAGCAAGGCACAGCCGTCGTTCTGGATCGCGCGCGCGCTGAGCAGCGCATGGTTGATGCAGCCCAAGCGCAGACCGACGACCAGAACCACCGGCAGCTGCAACGCCCGCACCAGGTCGGCCTGCATCAATGTCGGCGACAAGGGCACCGCCCAGCCGCCAACGCCCTCGACCACGACGCAATCGGAATTTGTGGATAATGTAGCAAATGCAGCAACGATCGGGTCGAGCCGGATTTGCGTTCCGGCGTCGGCTGCCGCCAGATGCGGCGCGATCGGTGTGGCCAGCGCGTAGGAATTCACCAAGCGATAGTCAGGCGAGCTGGCACTGTGGGCGATAAGACGCTCGGCGTCGTCGTTGCGTAAACCGTCCGCTGTTTCGCTGCAGCCACTCGCGACCGGCTTCATGCCGACGGCGCGGCAGCCTGTCGCATTCAATGCCGCCAACAGTGTGGCCGACACCAGGGTCTTGCCAACGCCGGTGTCGGTGCCGGTGATGAAGACTCCGCCGCTCATGTTGGCAGCAACGCGATGCGTTTCGTGTAGTGGCGCCGGATGAGTGGCGCCAGGATGCCCGTCAGCGAATAGAGAACGCCCGGCAGCGTGAACACGAACGGCTGATCCAGATGGAATGGCAGGAGTGCCGCGACGAGTGTCGACAATCCCGCCAGAGCGGCCATCGACGACCACATCGCAACGTGCATCTGGGTTGCGAGCAACTCGCGCGCGTCCAGTCCAATGGAGGAACCTCGCCGCAGTGCATGACGATAGAGCAGGGCGAACAGACCCGCGATCGTGGCGAAGCCCAGACCATACACCTCGAACGCCCAGCGCAGTTCCTCGATGTCGTGCAACCCGACCGGCTGATCGACGAGATAGCCCGAGCTGATCCACGCAAACAGCAAGGCGAACAGCAGGCGCAGTGGATGAACGAAGACCATGACCAGGAACACCAGGGCCAGACTCAAGACGATGCTGGTGCGATCATCCAGATCGTAGTAGCGGCTCCAGTCACGATGCGATTTCCACAGGCGCGCAACGAGAAAGAAACACAGCGCGAACGCCGGTATGCCGCGCAGTACATGCAGCATTTCCGGCACCGTGCTTGGCGTGTGTCCGAAGGAGATCACCAGCAGGGTTACGGCGAACGCGAACGCGGCATCGACGAAGCCTTCCAGCCGCGTCGGCTGGTGGCGGCGGATGCGCAGCATGTCGTCAATGATGAGCGTGGAAGCCATCGAACTGTCTCCGGATATCGCCGCAGCATAAGCAAGAGCGGACGCCGCGGCAAAGCGCGCATGTCGGCGAACCGCTACAATGGCTTCGCCAGACCATAGAGATAGCCATGTTTCAAGCTGCATCGCTCAAGTCCGAGGACAAGGTCGAGCAATACCGCGAACTGGCCGAGCAGGCGCGCGGCTTGCTGCACGGCGAGCGCGACCGCATCGCCAACGCCGCCAACTTCGCTGCGCTGGTTTACAACGCGCTGCCGGATCTGAACTGGGCGGGGTTTTATTTCTTCGATGGCAGCGAACTGGTGGTCGGGCCGTTCCAGGGCCAACCCGCGTGCGTACGCATTGCGCTCGGCAAAGGCGTGTGCGGCACGGCAGCGGCGACCAGGCAGACGCAACTGGTGCGCGACGTCGATGCGTTTCCCGGACACATCGCCTGCGATTCAGCGTCGCGATCGGAAATCGTGGTCCCGCTGGTCGACGGCGAGCGTCTGGTCGGCGTGTGGGACGTGGACAGTCCCAAGCTCGCCCGCTTCGACGCGGCCGATCGCGACGGCATGGAACAACTCGCGGGCATCTTCATGGATTCGTTGCGCGCGGCGTGAGTCGCCAAATACCGGGAATTTCAGATGGCGGCTAAAGACGACAGCAACAAGATCCGCAATGTCGGCCCCAAATCCGCTGCGTGGCTGCGCCAAGTCGGTGTGCGCACGCAGGAGGATCTGCTCAAGCTCGGTCCGGTCGATGCGTTCATGAAGGTCAAGCGCGCCGGCTTCCGGCCAAGTTTGAATTTGCTGTACTCCCTCGCCGGCGCGATCGAGAACTGCCACTGGGCCGACCTGCCGGATGAGCGCAAGGCAGAGCTCGTCGCGGCTGCCGCGTCCGCGGAAACGGCAAATCCAATCAAGACCCGCTGGCAGAAACAAGTCGAGCGCAGCGAGCGGGGCGGCGAGCCGAATCGCGAAACCAGCGACGACGCGGAGCCAGCGGGCGATGGCTTTCTCGATGATCCCGATGCTGGCAGCGAAGCCAGCCATGAGGAATAAACCTCAGCGCAGCACAGAGTAGTCACCCGCGTTCTCGTCCCACTTCGGCGTTTTCCTGATCACCTGGTCGGGCGCATCAATCCGGCGCAGGGCTCTGGTCGCGTCGGCTCGTGATACTGTTCGCGTCAAGACCACGCGCTGCGGGGAGATAGTTTGAATGGACGTCCAGACGCCCATACGACATGTGCCCGAACAGGGGTTGCCCGTTTGGCGTCGCGCTGTGCTCAAGGTGGGCAGCAATCTGCTTGCGGCCGATGGCGGTGGCTTGACGCCGCAGTACGCAACGCGACTTGCCGCATTTGTAGCAGCCAGTCAGGCCACCGGACGCCAGGTGGTGCTGGTGTCGTCTGGTGCGGTCGCGGCCGGACGCGCGTTGCTGCGTGCCCGCACCTTGCCCGGCAGCGATCTGGCAGCGCGACAGGCGCTGGCTGCGCTCGGTCAGACGCCGATGATTGCGCTCTGGCAATCCCTGAGCGCACGGCCTGTCGCGCAAGTGCTGCTCACCCACGACGATCTGCGCAACCGACGCCGCTATCTCAATGCCCGTGCCACTCTGCGCGAGCTGCTCGCGCTCGACGTGCTGCCGGTGATCAATGAGAACGACACGGTCGCAGTGGACGAACTGAAACTGGGCGACAACGACAATCTCGCAGCGATCGTCGCAGCCTTGGTCGATGCCGATCTGCTGCTGATCGCTTCTGACGTCGACGCGCTGTACACCGCCGATCCGCGCCGCAATCCCGCCGCGCAGGCGCTCGCTGAGGTGCGCGAGCTGACCCCGCAGATCATGGCGATGGCCGGCGGCAGCGGTAGTGCGATTGGCACCGGTGGTATGCGCACAAAACTCGAAGCCGCTGCCAAGGCCGCGGCAGCGGGCATCCCTACTGTGCTGTTCAACGGTCGCAATGAAGCGGCGGTGCAGGCGCTGGAGCAGGGACGCTTGCGCGGCACCCTGATACACGCCGGACGTTCTCGCATGCAGGCGCGCAAATACTGGCTGCGCCACACCCCCGCGGCGCCGGGCTGCATCTGCGTCGACGCAGGCGCGGCCAGGGCACTGGCCGGCGGACGCGCGTCGCTGCTGCCCGGCGGCATCCGCGATGCGTCAGGCGAATTCAACCGTGGCGACATGGTCGAGATCGTCGGCGTCGACGCCACCGCGATCGCCCGTGGCATCAGCGAATATAGCGCCGCCGAAGTGCGTCGCCTGGCCGGTGGACACAGCCGCGAGATCCAAGCACGGCTCGGCTACAGTTACGGCGACGAAGTCATCCATCGCGATGACATGGTGCTATTGACTGAAGTGGAGAGCGGTGCGTGAGCGCGATCAGAACCCAGGCGCTGGCTTGTCGCGATGCGGCCCAACGCGTCGCGGAACTGGATACCGCGAGCAAGCGCGCATTGCTGCTGGACATGGCGACTCGGCTGGCGGCGCAGAGCGAAATGATCCTTGCCGCGAACGCGCAGGATATGCACAAGGCCGCAGCGACAGGTCTGCAGACAGCGCAGCTTGATCGCCTGCGGCTGGATGCCGACCGCGTCGCTGCAATTGCGCAGTCGTTGCGCGACGTGGCGCGGCTGCCCGACCCGGTCGGCGCAGTAACCCGTCACGAAGCGCGCCCAAACGGCCTCTCGGTACAACGCGTGCGGGTGCCGCTGGGTGTGGTGGCGATGATCTATGAGGCGCGCCCCAATGTCACCGCCGATGCCGCCGCGCTATGCCTGATGGCCGGCAACGGCGTGATTCTGCGCGGCGGTTCCGAGGCGCTGCATTCCAACACGGCGATTGCCGCCGTATTGCGCGAGGCGCTGCAGGCGCACGGGGTGCCGGCCGCGGCGCTGACGCTGGTCGAGGATTTGAGTCGCGCCGCGATGATCGAGCTGCTCCAGCTCAGCGACATCGTTGATCTGGCGATACCGCGCGGTGGCGAAGGGCTGATCCGCTTCGTTGCCGAGCACGCGCGTGTTCCCGTGATCAAGCATTACAAGGGCGTCTGTCATCTCTACGTTGATCGTGCTGCCGACCTCGCGCTGGCGCTGAACCTGTTGATCGACGGCAAGACCTCGCGCCCTGGCGTGTGCAATGCGCTGGAGACATTGCTCGTGCATGGCGATGTTGCCGACGAGTTTCTGCCTGTCGCCGCAGCGGCGCTGCAACGACGCGGCGTGGAGCTGCGTGGGTGCACGCGCAGTCGCGCGCTGCTGCCCACGATCCGTGCCGCAAGCGAAGAAGACTACGCTGCTGAGTTTCTTGATCTGATCCTGGCCGTGCGCGTCGTCGACGATCTCGACGCGGCGATTGCGCACATACGTCGGCACGGTTCGGATCACACCGAAGTAATTGCCACTGGCGACGAGGCCACCGCGCAGCGCTTCGTGCACGCGCTGCGATCGGCGGTGGTGATGGTCAATGCGTCGTCGCGGTTTTCCGATGGCGGCGAGCTGGGTCTCGGTGCGGAAATCGGCATCTCCACCACACGCCTGCATGCCTATGGTCCGATGGGTGCCGAATCGCTTACGGTGGAGCGCTTTGTTGTGCGCGGGACAGGGCAGACAAGACACCCGCTGATACCGCCGGCCGCGTGAGTTGTCTCATCATCAACGCACCACGGCGTAGTCGCGCGCGTTCTCGTCCCACTTCGGCGTTTTTCTGATCTCGGGCAGCACCTGGTCCGGCGTATTTACCAGCGACCACATCGCGGCATGTTCGGCATTCATGAAGCGCTCGCCGATCACCTGGTTCATGAAGGCCTGCAATGGCGTATAGAAATCGCGCGTGTTCAAGAGCACGATCGGATTGAAGTACAGCCCCAGCCGCTTGAGCGTGATCGCTTCGAACAATTCTTCCAGCGTGCCGCAGCCGCCGGGCAGCGCGACCACTGCATCCGAATCGGTCAGCAGTCGATGCTTGCGTTCGCGCATGTCTTCGACCAGTTCCAGCTTGGTCAGGCCGGCATGGCCCCATTCAAGATCGGCCATGAAACGCGGAATGATGCCGATGACCTCGCCACCAGCGGACAACGCGCCATTGGCAACCGCGCCCATCGAGCCCACCGAGCCCCCGCCATAGACCACGCGGCAGCCCGCGCCTGCCAGCAATGCGCCAAGCTGAAACGCCGCCTCGCGATGGGCCTCGTCGCACTG
Organism: Lysobacterales bacterium; assembly: GCA_038244165.1. GTDB lineage: Bacteria > Pseudomonadota > Gammaproteobacteria > Xanthomonadales > Rhodanobacteraceae > Rudaea. Next base: position 104,214 of record JBBRTT010000005.1, read on the forward strand.
CTGGCTGGAGGCGGCATAGACGCAAATACGCATGAATGACCCCGGAAAATCGACCCCAAGACTGGCAATTCTACGCTTCAGGTACGGTTAACAAGAATCCAACGAATGCTTTGATACGGTCGCGCTTCCTGAAGGCCGCCAGCACAAGAACGGCCGTTTTTGGCACACGGGGATTCACCAGCAATGTCTCTTCAGCGACTCACAGCCGCGACCGGTTTTTTTGCCGCGCTCTTGATCAACGCCAGCGCGTTCGCAGCGGCGCCGTCACCACAGGCTTCGATTGCCTGCGTTGCCGATGTGCTGCAGGCGCTCGTTGCATCGCCGTTGATGGACAATTCTGCGAGCTTCCCGCTGTCGACCGTCGATGATCCGACGATCGCTGCCGCCACGGACGCCACGCTGGCCACAGCCGTCGTCAACGAAGATCCACGCAAGCTGCTCGCCGCGTTCGCCATGAACCTGCGCGACATCCGCTATCGCCGCGGTGGCCGCGTGCCGTCCACGGGTTTTGATTGCAGCGGTTTCGTACACTACGTTTTCGCCCACGCGCTGAACATCGACCTGCCGACGGATTCGGCCAGCCAGTTCCGCAGCGGCATCAAGATTGCGCGCAGCGACATGCAGGCCGGCGACCTGGTGTTCTTCCACATGCACGGCAAGCGCATCTCGCATGTCGGCATTTATCTGGGTGAAGGCCGCTTCATCCATTCGCCCACCACCGGCGAACGCGTACGTGTCGACGAGCTCGGCAAGGCCTATTGGGTGCGGCGTTTCGCCGGCGCCAAGCGGCCGGACGTCCTGACCTAAGGTTCGAAGCGCCTACTGCAAGCCGTCGGCAAAAATGCGATCGGTGCAGTTGAAAACCTGCGCCGGATCGATCAGCACGTGGAATTGCTCGCTCGCGGAAATCCCGCTGTAGCCGTAGATATACCACTTGCCTGCGCCGTACTCGACATCGAAGTTTGCGCTCACGAATCCGCTGCCGAACAAGCGCGTGACCTGCGGCCGCGCGCAGGCGATGCCGTCGAGCAAGGGGTGATCCAGGCGCAATGACGGGCCAGACAGATTTCCAGCGCTGGCTGTGACGCGGAACGCATTCGGACTGGGCTCCTGTGCGTAGACGTTGAATCCCAGTGGTTGCGACATTGCCGTGCCGTCGATATTGGCTATATGCCACTTCGTGTCGCCGCCGTAGTACACGCCGATCGGGTGCGGGTTGTAGAGCCCCGACCCGCCGGCTGTCCAGTTCTGCGTGACCAGCACGATGCGGTCGGGCAAGCCATCGGTACTCGTATCGTTCAGCGTCGTTGCATTTCCGCCGATGCTCGATGCGCTGCTCGTATGGATGAACGAGCCGCCGCCGCTGGCTGGCACGAAGACGTCGAAGCGTGCGCCCAGGGGCATTGCGGTGGCGCTATCCTGATTGAACAACGACCATCGCGGCGTTGGGTAGTAGGTGCCGAACGGATGGTTGTAGTCGATGCCGCCACTGGGCAAGCCGATGTTGTAATTCGGCGTCGCGATCGGGATCGCACTGGAGTTCGCGTTCAAGGCGGCATTGTCGATGCCGCTCTCGTTGCTGATGATCGTGTTGCTCCGAGCAACGTGAGTGAAATTCACGTCACCGGATTCGTAGGCGCCGATGTCGGCCGTGGCCCCCTTGAAGCGGCGCAGGCCGTCGGCGTCGTCAGTCGGCAATCCGTTGAACAGCAGACCAAAACCCAGGGTGACGTTGTCCGCCGCATCGATTGCCGGGGAGTCCGCGCGCAGCCGCGGTTGTGTATCCAGCACCAGCCTGGCCGGTGCGGTCAGCGTGTGCGCGCCGTAGGCCACGCTGCTGGTGGTCGCATTGATCAGGTTGTAGTCGTTGTTGCGCGTACCCGGCACCGGCGAAGACGCCAGGCCGTTGTAGGCGACGAGCACGTTGTTGTTGAAGGTCCCCGCGATGCTCGCGCCCGCGCCACCACCGGACCATTGCGATGCGCTGATGCCGTAGTAGCAGCGCGAAACGGTGTTGTTGATCGCCTGTGCATCGATGTTGCCGTTGTTGGCGACGAAGCCGATGCCGCTGCCGCCGGTGCCTGCACTGCTCGCGTCGGCGCAGATTGCCACATTGTTGTAGACGCGTGCGGTGACGCTGCTCGCCGTGCTGCTGAACAAGCCTTCGGAGACGAAAATGCCGGAGCGGAAGAATCCGCCGCGGATCTCGTTGCCATGCAGCTTGAACGTGCCGCCGCCCGCGCTGCCGCTGGCATGCACGTCGACGAAGATGCCGGCGCCGGTCACGGCCGTTGCCGACGAGTTGGTCACATGGTTGTAGTACGCGTTCGCATTGAGCGTCGCGCCGCTGCTGTTGAGCTGGATCAGGCCATCGTTGAGCGAGCGCGGCACGCCGGTCAGGCGATTGGCGTACAGCGTCGCATTGGTCGTGCCGTGGTTCGCGTCGATTTCGATGTAGTTGGCCAGGTCGTTGCTGGCGCGGGTCAATGTGAGTTCGCGCAAATCGTAAGTGGCCGTACCGGTGCCGTTGTAGTTGGCAAACACGTAGCCGTCGCTGAAACTCAGGCGGCTGACGCTGACTTGCAGGTCGCCGGCGATGGGAGCGCTGGTGATGCTCATCCAGTGATTGGGTCCGAACGCCGGCGCGTAGCCATCGGCAGCGGTCACTGTGAGGCTGCGGTTGTACAGGCTGATGTCCTCGGCGATGGGTACAGCGGTAGCGATCTCAATGCGATCGCCGTTGGTCGCGCCGTCGACACAGGCTTGCAAAGTGCTGGCGCACGGCGCCGCGCCGGGCCAGGTGCGGGTGGTCGCTGACGCCAGAGCAGGAAGCAGGGCGGCCGCGAGAACGCAACGTAGGAAAGAACGGTATGACATGGTTCACCTTGCTGAATCGAGCAAACGCATGCTCGCGTACAAGCTAGGCTTGCAGCCGCGCAGAATCAAGCGGCGAATACTTTGCAACTAACCGGATTTTCCGGGTACTGTGGATTCACCTGGTCTTCACGCGCAACCCAAGCGATATGACACGCAGAGTGCCACCGCTATCCACGGAGCAAATCGCCGCGTTCGTCGAGCTGGCGCGACTGGGCAGCCTGCAACTGGCGGCGCAAAGCCTGCACCTGTCCGCCGAGGGTTTGCGCGGGCGCATTGTGGCGCTGGAAAATTTGCTCGGCACGAGTTTGTACGAGAAGGCCCGCGGACGCCGTGGCGACGTCAATCTCACCGCGTCCGGCCGCAGGTTTCTGCAGAAGGCGGTGCGTTTTCTCGATCAGGCACACGAGTTGACGCGGTTGTTCGAGCCGCGCGCGGAGGCCAAGGAAATCCAGCTCATCGGCAGCCACTATCTGATGGCCTATGTGCTGGTGGACGCCGTGCGCGAGTTTCGCCAGAAGCATCCCGACTATGTGTTGCGCTTGTCCACGCGTGCCGAGTCGCAGGTGCTCGGCCTGCTGCTCAGCGAAGGCCAGTGCGCGATCGGTGCATGCACACCGACCGAGTTTCCGCGCAGCCTGCACTACCACCCTTGGCGCGCCGTGGGCTGGAGTCTCGCGCTGCCGAGCGGGCACCGTTGGGCGACGGCGACGTCGGTGTCGTTGGCGGAAATTGCCGCCGAGCCGCTGATTGTTTTCGAGCGCGCCTCGGCAGGACGCCTGCATGTGCTGGAGACTTTTTTCGCGCTGGGGCTGGAGCCCACAATTTGCATGGAGGCGACATCCACGCCGCTGATCCTCAGCGCGATCAACGCGGGCCTGGGTGTGTCCATCATCCCGACGCCTTCATCGCCCGCACCGCTGCGCGGGCTGGACGTCGTCATCGTGCCCATTTCCGATCCGATCCGGCCGATCGAGACGGGTCTGTATGTACGCACCGAATGGCAAGACGATCCCGGCGTGCAGGCGCTGCTGAAATTGATCCTCGCGCCAACCACTACGGGTTGAAAGCGGGCCCCAGCGTTTTCTCCAGCAAGCCGCTCAGTGTGCCGGCGGCAGCAGACGCAAGGTCTTCTCATCGAACAGCGGTTCGTCCTGGCCGGCACGCACGAACATCACGCGCTGCGCGCCGCTTGCTGGCTGCGCCTCGAAGTATTGAATGCCGTCTGGCGCGTCGCCCCAGTCGCCGCAGGGCGGTTCTGGGATGTCGCCCGGATCATTTGTCTTGTCCAGTTCCTTCTGCAACTGGGCGTTGGGCAGGAACGTGAAGCGCTTGACGCCCGCAGGCGCCGGATCGCCCTTATACGGTTTGAGCACGCAACTCGCGACGAGTGTCTTGTCTTTCGTGTGTTCGGCAAAAATGCGCTTGATGCCGTCTTCCGGCTTTTCGTTTGCAGTCAGATCGAATACCTCGATCAGCGCATCCGCATCACCGCCGTCGGAAAACTTGCTCATCAGCGCGTGATCCTTTGCAAACAGATTGATCTTGCGATAGCCGAAATCGCAGCGCTGCACCCAGGCTTCCAACCCGAGCGTCGCATCGGATATTTTTTCCCAAGCGCATCCCTTCTGCGCGGCGCGTGACGGATTTGCCGCCCATGCCGATTGCGCAAGCAGCAGTGTGAACGCGGTGAAAAGCAGTTTGGCGTGCATGATTGGATCCTAATGGGCTATTTTCGCGTCGCCGTCGCTGCGCGGAATCCACCACGAGCGATAACGTCCGCCAGAAAGATAGTCCACGATGTGGTTCGCAGGTTCGGTCGATTCAAGCTGGCGTCCCTGCAACTGGATTTTGCCCCCACTCACGCTGAAGGGATACGTTGCGTAGGGTTTGCCGTTCATATCGAAGCGGATGCGGTATGCGCCGTCTTCGCCGAGCAGGTCGGCCGCTTTCACTTCAGGCGAGGCGTCGCCGTCGCCTGCATGAAAGTATACTTCCAGCGGCTTCCATTTCGGGTCGGCGTGCAGCTCGCCTTTGTCGCGCCCTAGAACCTTGCCATCGCGCGTACGCACGAGTTGCATTTCGTACGCCACCAATTTCTTTTGCGACTGCGTTGCGCGTTCCTGTACCCACGTGGTGAAGCGCAGTGCGGATTGCGGATCATTGCGCTGATAGAAAATATTTCCGTATTCGCTCCACGGCCCATCGATGAAATAGCGCGTGCCGGCCGGCTGATACGGATCGTCGCTCGTTGCCGTCGCGACCGAAAAGCCGAAGCGCCCGAACAGAGTGCCATCGGCGAGGAACTCCAGCGTGTATTTCCCGGCGTCGAGTTGTTTGACAACACCGCCCAGCACTTTGTATTCGCTCAGCTCCCACAGGCCGCTGATACTTTCCGCGCGCCACACGAAGGTATTCACCATCTCGTTCTGCGCATTCTTGACCACGGTCGTGAGTTTGCCACCCGAGTCGGGGTTGTACGCATAGTTCGAATCGCTCGGCGTTTTCGGTTCCGGCAGGCACACCGCGTAGAGCTTGTTGATGCGCAGGCGACCATCGGCATAGCCGACATCCAGTGCGCCGAGCAGGCTCCAGAAGCTGATGCCGGGCGTGCACGGCGCCGCAATTTTTTGTTCGGCAGCAGTCGCGCTGGCGCAGAGCATGTACACGAATACGGCCGCAAATTTTGTCCGCATGATTCAAGTTCCGGGTGGCGCCCGCCTAACGCGACGGTCCTCACATAGTCAAACGATGCCAGGCAATGGCGGCGAACATCCCGCCGCCGGTCGAAGCGTCAGTGTTTCGTGGCGGCTTGCGTCTTGGGCAGCTGATCAATCACAAACGCGAACTCCTCCGCCACTTCGCGGTAACGCTGGAAGCGTCCGGACTTGCCGCCGTGTCCGGCTTCCATGTTCACTTTGAGTAAAAGTGGATTTTTATCGGTTTTCGTCGCGCGCAGTTTCGCCACCCATTTGGCCGGCTCGTAGTACTGCACCTGCGAATCCCACAGGCCAGTCGTGACCAGCAGGGCCGGATACGCCTGGGCCTTGACGTTATCGTACGGCGAGTAAGTCATCATGTAGTTGTAGTACGCGGTGACTTTGGGATTGCCCCATTCGTCGAATTCGTTCGTCGTCAGTGGAATGCTCTCGTCGAGCATCGTGGTCACCGCATCCACGAATGGCACATGCGCGGCGATGCCGCGGTAGTCCTGCGGCGCCATGTTGGCGATTGCGCCCATCAGCAGGCCGCCGGCGCTGCCGCCTTCGGCGAACACCTTGTCCTTGGCTGCGTAACCTTGCGCAGTCAGATATTCCGTCACGTCGATGAAATCGGTGAACGTGTTGGTCTTGTTCAACAGCTTGCCGTTTTCGTACCAGGCGCGACCCATCTCCTGGCCGCCGCGCACATGCGCGACCGCATAAACGAAGCCGCGATCGATCAGCGAAAACCGCGGCGATGAAAAACGCGGATCGGCGGAAAATCCGTACGAGCCGTAACCGTACTGATACAGCGGTGCCGTGCCGTCCTTCTTGAAGCCTTTGCGATAGGCGAGTGACACCGGAACCTTGGTGCCGTCGCGCGCAGTTGCCCATACGCGCTCGGCGACATAGTTCGCCGGGTCGTAGCCGCCGAGCACAGGATCGCGTTTACGCAATTTGCGCTCACCGGTTTTAAGGTCCAGGTCGTACACCGTGTTCGGCGTGACCAGCGAGGAAAAATCGTAGCGCAGGGTGGCGGTGTCCTGCTCGCGGTTGTCGCCGATCGTGGCGGTGTAGTCGGCATCGTCGGCCTTGACGAAATAATCCTGGCCCCCGTTCCATGGCTTGATCAGGATGCGCTGCAGGCCGTCGCTGCGCTCGCCGACGACGAGATAGTCCTTGAACAGGGCGACGTCGCTGATGTAAACATTGTCGCGGCCGGGCATGAGTTCGTGCCAGCGCTTCTTGTCACCAGTGTGCGCATCGTCGGCTTCGAGCACGCGGAAATTCTTCGCATTCCAGTTCGTGCGCACAATCCAGCGATGACCGATGTGGTCGGCGTGGTATTCGAATTCGTGTTCACGCGGCGCCAGGACCTTGAACTTCGCCTTCGGCTGGTTCGCCGGAATGAAGCGGATCTCGCTGGACAGCGTGCTGTGTTCCTCGATCGCGACGAACTTTTCGTCGCCGGTGCGCGTCACTCCCATGTAGAAGCTGTGATCGCGCTCCTCGTAGACGACGGGGTCTTTTGTGGCGTCGGTGCCGAGCACATGCTTTTTGACCCGCACCGTCAGCAACGTGACTGGATCGTTCTCGACGTAGAACAGGGTCTTGTTGTCGTCGGCCCACGCCGTGGATGCCGAAGTGTTCTTGATTTCATCGGGAAGGTTCTTGCCCGTGCCCAGATCCTTAAAATGGATCGTGAACTGGCGCCGGCCCACGGTATCGTCCGCGTAGGCCAGCAACTGCTCGTTGGGGCTCACGTCCTGGTTTGCGACCTGGAAGAAATCGTGGCCCTGTGCCAGCGCATTGCCGTCGAGCATGACCTGCTCCGGCCCGGTCTCATTGCCGCTGCGGCGCGCGTAGACGGGATATTCGCGGCCTTCCTCGTAGCGTGTGTAATAGTAAAAATGTTTACTTTTTGCCGGGACGGTGGAGTCATCCTGCTTGATGCGGCCAATGATCTCGCTGTACAGCGTATCTTCCAGCGCCTTGGTATGCGCCGTCATCGCAGCGTAGTAGGCATTCTCCGCCTTCAGATAGTCGAGTACTTCAGGCCGGGTGCGGCTGTCGTCGCGCAGCCAGTAATAGTTGTCGACGCGCACCCCGTTCGGCGACTGCACTTCGTAGGCATGCAATGCTGCGATTGGAGGTTGCGGTCCTGCTGGCGCCTGCGGTCGGGGCGCGCACGCAGCGAGTAGGGCAGCGAATGCGACGAAGACAGTGACGCGAAGATGCTTGCGCAACATGGTCGAACTCCGTAGGGATGCTCTGATCAATTCAACGTAGGCGGCATGATACCTACAAGGTTCGCGCGATGTGTTGCCGCAATCGTCAGGCAATGGGGCTTGCCTAGCGTCGCAGCCGGCGCGCGATCGCCGGCCGCGAAATCAGCGCAAAAAGAATGCCGATCGCGAAACCGGCAATATGTGTCCACCACACCACGGCGCCGAACGCCGGGCCGACGAAGGTAAACAAGAGCTGCAGCAGGATCCAGAATCCGATCAACGCCGGCGCCGGAATGCGCACGAATTCCAGGAACAGGCCAAGTGGCAAGACCAGCCCCAGGCGGGCGCGCGGAAATAACGCGAAATAGGCACCGACGACGGCCGATACCGCACCGCTGGAACCGACGATCGGCGCATTGGCGCTGGCCAGGGTGATTGCGCCCACCAGGTTGGCGAGCGCGCCGCCGAGCAGGAACAACGTCAGGAATCGGCCCGCACCGAGTGCACGTTCTGCAGATACCCCGAAAATCATCAGGAACAGCAGATTGCCGGTGAGATGCAGCCAGTCGATATGAATGAACAGGGCGGTGATCAAACGCGCGGCGCGCAGCGGGGGCCATTGCGGTACAAGCAGCGCGTTGCTGTCGAACAGCGTCGCCGGCACCGTGCCCCAGCGCCGCAACACCAGAATATGCTCCTCCAGCGGAATGCTGGCCAGCCACAGGAACATGCCGACACAGATCGCGATAATCGCGATCGTCACCCACGGCAGGTGTTGCCGGTGCCGCTGTTCGACGCTGACGAACATGCGGCGCGCCGTGAGCTACAAGCCGTCGCGCGGATAGAAAAAGCGCTGGCCCTTGAACTCGAACACGGCACCGTCGGGTCGGATCTCGCGCAGGGCAAGTTCTTCCTGCGAGTTGCCTTCGACCATGCGCGAATCGTTGAGAATGATGAAGCGCTGCGCCGGCTCGGCCGCGTAGACATGCATGCTCAGCTTGAGTGAGGGCAGATCCTTGCGCACGCTGAAAGGCAATTCGTAATAAGGCTGTGCGCCGGAATCGGATCCTGCCACGGGCGCCGGCTCGGGTTTTTTCATTCCCGCTGCCGCTTCCGTCGGGGGCTCCGGTTTTTTCATGCCAGCGTCTGCGATAGCAACAGTAGGGGGCTCCGGTTTTTTCGTTCCCGTGCCCGCAGCCGTCACGGTGGGCAATTCGGGTTTTTTCGTCACGACGACGAGCGCTGGTTCGGGCGCCGGCTCAGGTTTTTTCACGCCGGTCGGCGGGGTGACTGCTGCGACCGGGGTCGGCGCATTCATGGGAGTCGTCACGACAAGTGGCTTCGGTGTCACCGGGGCCGCAGGCAGCGCGCTTGCAGGATTGGCCATCGCAGCCGCAGCCGCCGCTCGCTTTCTGTCCCCTCCCACCGTCCGCATCGAGCCCTGACCCACTGGTACCCATTGGGAAATTTGCGACATTTCCGCAGCCGTCTTCGTACCCGGTGCAACCTGTGGCAGCGAGGGAGCGGCCGGTGGATTTGCCGCGGGCTGCTTCACCGGCGCTGGCGGCGCGCTGGCCGCCAGGGGTTTTTCCCGTGCCGGTGCGGGTGTCGATGCAGCTCCGGTTGGTGCCGCCGGAGTGCGCAGCAACCACCAGCCAGCGCCAGCTGCAATCAGGATCGCGGCAACGATCAATGGCAGTGGACTGCTCCGCCGGTGTTGCGCCGCGAATGGCGTTTCCAGATCGGGCGCTTCGCCGAGACGGCGTTTGGCTTCGGATTTTTTCAGAGCTTCAAGAATCAGCGACATGGGGCATTGTTCACATTGGTTGAACCTGCGAACGCGTTGGCAAGCGGTTCAGGGCACGACCCGGAGGCGGCGCACGGAAGATATTGCACAACAGGTTCGATGATTGGCTCCGAAATCATTTTGCTCGGGATCGATCATTCTACATTGTGGAAAAGATGTGGCCCGGTTTCGTCCAGCGCAGACAAGGCAAATAGCGTTTCCGGTCCGACGATGCCATCGGGCTTGATCCCATAGGCCACCTGCAACTTGCGCACGCGTTCTTCCAGGGCCGCATCGAAATAGGCCGGGCCGGTGTCCGCCGCTTTGCCCGCGTCCATGCGCGCCAGCTGCGTCTTGATCCAGGCGACACCTGGACCGGCGTCGCCCAGATGCAGCGTTGCCGGTATTCCCGCCGGCAGCCGCCACACGGCGACGAACTCGCCCTTCCACAGGTCGTGCAGCGCGCTCTTGTCGATCGTCCGGCTCTGCCCGCCCAAGTCCAGGCGCACATGCTGCGCGTCGACTCCCTGCAGCAGTGCGCTGGCATGCGCGTCGCCCTGATGCAGCAACAGAATCAGCGGCCGGTCGAAGCGCGCCAGCTGCTCGATCGTGCCGGAAGCGTGCAGGCAATCCAGGCCGGAAAAGATGACATTCTGACAACGGGCTGCCTCGCGCACCGATACATCAGCGGAATTGACCTGCCAACGCGCCAGGAGTTGCGTCCACGCAGTGAGTTCTGAATCCGGATTGTGCGCGATCGCCGTGCGCAGCTGCGCGAGTGGGTCTTCCAGCGCCGGCGGTGGCGTCGGCGCGAGGGTCGCGGCTTGCACTGGCGCCTGCGGCGCGCGTTTCAGCCAGTAGGGCAAGGCGCCGCCAATGGCGATCACCGCCAGCGCTGCCGCAGCCCAGCGCCCATAGCGACGCAGCCAGTAGCGCGCATGACCCGGCAGTGTTTCGTCCGCAGCGCGATCGACGAGGCGCTCGCCGATCGATTCCTGCTCGCGCGCGTAGCCGGCCATCAGCGCACGATCGGCGATGATATTGATCAGGCGTGGAATGCCGCCGGAGCGCTGATACAGCGCACGCAAGCCAAGCCGCGAAAATGGCACGCGCGCAGCGCCAGCCACCGCGAGGCGATGGCGCACGTAGGCCTCGGTCTCGTCGCGGTCCAGCGGTGTCAGGTGATAGCGCGCGGTAATGCGCTGGGCGAGCTGGCGCAGTTCCGGCTGATTGAGCTGGTCGCGCAATTCTGGTTGACCCAAAAGTATAATTTGCAGCAATTTCTGCGTCGGCGTTTCCAGATTGGTCAGCAGCCGCACCTGTTCCAGCGCTTCGGTCGACAGGTTCTGCGCCTCGTCCGCGATCAGCACCACGCGCAATCCCTGGGCGTAGGCATCCAGCAGATAGCTGTTGAGCGTATCGACCAGGGCCTTGAGGCTGTTGCGCCGATCGGCGATATCCAGGCGCAACTCCTCGCAGATCGTTTCCACCAGTTCGACCGGCGACAGCTTCGGATTGAGCAGCAGAGCGACGCGCGTGTGCTCGGGCAACTGCTCCAGCAGCAACCGGCACAACGTAGTCTTGCCGGTGCCGACTTCGCCGGTCAGCTGCACGAAACCGCCGCTGCCGCCCTTGCCCACGCCATACAGCAGATGCGCAAGCGCATCCCGGTGGCGCTCGGAAAGGAACACGTAGCGCGGGTCGGGGGTAATCGAAAAGGGCGGCTCTTTGAGGCCGTAGAACTCAAGGTACATGCCGATACTTTACCCCGGACCGGGGCAAAAGTTCGTAGTTCCCCCTCTCCCGCCTGCGGGAGAGGGCTGGGGTGAGGGGAATATCGCGCCGCGCTCAGACCGCTGAGCGTCGACGCTCAGCGGTCAGCGTCTAGCCTTCGTCATCGCGCTTGATCGACTGGTTGGATTCCTTCGGCTCGGCTGCCGCTTTTTCTTCCTTGCGCTCAACTACCGCCGGCGGATCGCCGACGCCATGCAGTTGCAACGGAGTTTCCAGCAGCGGTTGCGCGTCGACGCGGGCGCCTAACCAGCGGATGCCCAAGTGCAAATGCGCGCCGCTCGCGCGCCCGGTGGCGCCGACCTTGCCGATCACCTGGCCGCGTTTGACCTCGTCGCCGGTCTTCACGGTCATTGCGGACATATGAAAACTCGCGCTGACCATGCCGTCGCCGTGATTGATATACACGCTGTTGCCAGTGACAAAGTGCTCATCGGCGAGCACGACGGTGCCGTCGGCAATCGCCTTGATCGGGCTGCCCTCGTTGACCGGATAGTCGCGCCCCGTGTGCACGCTCTCGAGTTTGCCGTTGAACGTGCGCAGGCTGCCGAAGTCATTCTCGTTCTTCGGCAACGGCGAAGCCGGTGCGCCGAACGGCAGCGAAAACCGCGCCGGTTCGATTTTCCCGGAAAACAGTTTGAGCACCAGTTCGCGCTCATGCAGAGAGCGCTTCGCGTTTGCCGGCGAAACGTTGATGTAGCTGTCGTCGGGCAAGGTGATATCGACCTTGGGCCGCTCGGTCTTCTCCACGATGGCGACCGCGCTGTGCTTGTGGCCATCCTGATCGATCACTGCGATCGCGTAGCGGCCGGGCTTGGCCTCAACGTCGAACGGGTAGTAGCAGACCGAATCCACTGCGGGATACTTCTTCGCCATAAGCACGCAGCTTTTAGCGGCGACTCCCGGCCAGCGCGCAACCTCGCCCTGATTGAGGGTGACGCTGACTTTGGCTGCGGGCGGTGATGGCTGCGCATGATGCTTGGCCATGACGTTGGCTGTGGCGAGCGCCAGAGCCGTAAACAACACTGTGCGTGCGATCGGCATGATGTGTCCCCCTTCTGTTGATGGGATTTGTGGAGACATACAATGACGCAGGCAACCTGAACGGGGGCCTTTTTGCTTTTGCCCCCTCTCCCCCAACACCGTTGGGGGAGAGGGTTGGGGTGAGGGGGGGGCGACAAATCGTCAGCCCGTCATTCCCGCGAAGGAGCTGGTTATCGAGTCCCTGGATTTTTCGCTCCTAGCGCTCGTCATGCCAGCGAAGGCTGGCATCCAGTTCTTTCTTTTGCCCTTCGGTTGAAAACAGAGCTTCCACTCGCCTTGCAGGCGAGCGGGTCACTTTTCTCAAGCTACGGATTTACAGTATTCAGCTTGGACGCTTAGCACAACTCGAGCACATTGCTCAATTAGGAACAATTCGTCGCGAAACTCGGTTGTTGCGGCGTCATCACTGACGTTCAGCGGGGTGCTCGAATCCAATATGTAGTGCGCAACCCTGTCCCGGAATATCTTTTGAAAGCGACTCTCAAATAGTGGTCCAATCGGCTTGCCCGCGAATCCCGCGTTGATATTTGAGCCGGATGGAACTTTCTCCTCTCGAGTTGCAATCAAGACGCACTTTTCGCGCGCCAGCTTGAACGTCTGTGCGCGAATGTGCCGATATATACCCTCAAGTATTTTGAAATAGCAAAGGAACGCATAGAAAGGGCTAGAAGCGTTCCTTGCTTCACGATATAGCGCATACATCGGGACAAGTGCCGTGATGAACTGCCCCTCGTGCGGGTTGATTGTGGTCTTTGGGTACGGAGTGACATAAGCAAACTCAATGACCTGATTTTGAACGTCCTCGCATACGACTAGCGGTACATGCAGTGGAACACTTGCGGTGAAACACAGATAATCGAAAAACGGCATCACACCCGTAAGAAATTGTCCTCTAGCCTCGCTCACTGACGCAGCCACGCAAGAAAATTCTACGGTAGAGAATTCGCGATTCTTGTTGTGATAAATCTTGAACGGGCCCGCTGACGAGTGCAACTCGGTGACAACAGAGTCAGGGTGCGCAAGGAAGTACGAGCCACCAAAATCTGACGATACAACTGACGTAACGCCATCATCGGCCTGTGCTTGCTTCGAAAGTCGCGCACGCACAGTGAAGGGGCGTTTCGTGGGGTCTTTTCGACGGTCTTCATCGCTGCGAGTGTCACCTGCGAAAGTATGAACAATAATAAGTTCGCCCCCAATGCCCGGCGGCCCAAGTTTTTCCAATGGAATTTGCGTTTCCATAGTGTTCTCCTGATGGATAGCCAATGCTTAGATTGCAGGGGACGGAAAACCGTTCTCTTGAGAACATATTCCTGACGACCGCAAGCCTGGCGACATCTAAAAGGGCAGCGATAGCCAAAGCGCAGTCCATGGACGGACGGATTCATGGATTGATGGATCGCCGCAATCCCGAAGCAATGCGAGAATAGAGTGAAGCCTCGCACGGAGACGCCAGCGTGACCGATCAGCAAAGCGCCACTCCGATGAGCACATTCGACAGCGCTTGTTGGAGCGCAGCGCAAAGGCAAACAGTACAGAAACGTTCGCGCTGCCCCCTCACCCCAGCCCTCTCCCCCAACGGCGTTGGGGGAGAGGGAGTGAACGTTACTCGCCCAGCGTCAGCAGTGAAGCATTACCACCCGCCGCGGTCGTATTCACCGTCAACGTCCGCTCCGTAATGAAGCGCAACAAATAATGCGGCCCGCCAGCCTTCGGTCCGGTGCCCGATAAATTCTCGCCGCCGAACGGCTGAACGCCGACGACGGCGCCGATCTGGTTGCGGTTGACGTAGCAATTGCCTACTTTGGCGCGTTGTGAAATATGCGCAATTGTGGAATCGATGCGGCTGTGGATGCCCAAGGTCAATCCGAAGCCGGTCGCGTTGATTGCGTCGATTACGGCGTCAAGTTCGTTCGATTTCCAGCGGATCACGTGCAGGATTGGGCCGAACACTTCGTGGGTGAGTTGCGACAGAGACTTCAGCGCATAGGCGCGCGGCGCGAAGAAAGTGCCGTCCGCGCATTCTGGACTGAGGGTTACCTGCTTGATCAGCGTGGCTTCGGTATCCATGCGTGCGGCATGGTCGACCAGCGACTTGCGCGAAGGTTCGTCGATCACCGGGCCGACGTCGGTCGACAGCAGGCCCGGATCGCCGACTTTCAATTCGTCCATGGCACCAGACAACATTTCGATCACCTTGTCGGCGATGTCGTCTTGCACGAACAGCACGCGCGCGGCGGAGCAGCGCTGGCCGGCGGAATCGAATGCGGAGGCGATCGCGTCCTTGACCAGTTGTTCCGGCAAGGCCGACGAATCGGCGATGAAGGCATTCTGGCCGCCGGTCTCGGCGATCAGCGCTGCGATCGGCGCGTTGCGCGCGGCCAGGGTGCGGTTGATCGTCCATGCGGTTTCGGTGGAGCCGGTCATGCACACGCCGGCGACATCGGCCTGAGTCAATAAAGTGTTGCCGATCATCGAGCCTTTTCCGGGCACGAACTGCAGCACGTTTTCCGGCACGCCGGCTTCGTGCAGCAGTTTCACCGCGGCGTGGCCGATCAGCACGGTTTGGTCGGCGGGCTTGGCGATCACAGCGTTGCCGGCGGCAAGCGCAGCGGCGACCTGGCCGGTGAAAATCGCCAGCGGGAAATTCCACGGACTGATGCAGACGAATACGCCGCGGCCATGCAGTGACAATTCGTTGGATTCGCCGGTGGGTCCGGGCAGGGATTCCGGATGACCCATCAGTTTGCGCGCCATCGCCGCGTAGTAGCGGCACATGTCGGCCGCCTCGCGCACTTCGGAAACCGCTGCGGGCAGGGTCTTGCCCGCTTCGCGCACGAGCAGGGCAACGAAATCGGCGCGGCGTTGTTCCATGAGGTCCGCGGCGTATTCGAGAATCTTCGCGCGCGATGCGGCCGGCAGGCGATCCCACGCCGGCTGCGCGGCGACGGCGTTGGTCAAAGCCAGTTGAACGGTTGCGGCATCCGCCTGCTGCTTCGTACCGATCTGGCGGCGGCGATCCGATGGATCGGTGACGATCTGCTTTTCGCCGGTCAGCGTCGCGCCCGGCACCAGCGGTGTCGCATTCCAATTGGTTGGCGCCTTTGCTACCGCATCGGCGAGCGCTTTCAATTCATTGTCGTTGCCGAAATTCACGCCCATGGAATTCTTCCTTCGTATCGACGACGAATTCTGCGAGGTCGCAGAATTCTCGCCAAACAGGTCCTGCTCGAATAAAGCGCGAGGTTGCGGGATGCGCGGATGCGGTTTGCTCGGGAACGCGCGCACGACATCGATTGGATCGGCGACCAGATCCCTGATCGGCAGCGATTCGTCGACGATGCGGTTCACGAACGAGGTGTTCGCGCCATTTTCCAACAGCCGGCGCACCAGGTACGGCAGCAGGTCTTCATGACTGCCGACGGGCGCGTAGACGCGGCAAGGAACGTTCATGTTCTTGTCACCGATCACTTCGGCGTAAAGATCTGCACCCATGCCATGCAGGCGCTGAAATTCGAAAGGACGCCCCTTGGCCAGATGATGAATCGCGGCGATCGTGTGTGCGTTGTGCGTGGCGAATGCGGGATAGAACGCATCGCCGTGATCGAACAGGCGCCGCGCGCAGGCCAGGTACGACACATCGGTATTCGGCTTGCGCGTATACACCGGATAGCCGGCGTGGCCGCCTTCCTGCGCACGCTTGACCTCCGAATCCCAGTACGCGCCCTTGACCAGGCGCACGCAATAGCGGCGTCCGGTTTTCTTCGCGTGTTCGGCGAGCCAGTCGATCACGAACGGCGCGCGCTTCTGGTACGCCTGCACGGCCAGTCCGTAGCCGTCCCAGCCGGCCAACGAGGCATCCGCGTGCACGGCAGCGATTATTTCAAGAGATAGTTCCAGGCGATCGGCTTCTTCGGCGTCGACGGTCAGGCCGATGCCGTTCTTTTTCGCCAGTTGTGCCAGTTCGAGCAGCTTCGGCGTCAACTCGGCATGCGCGCGCGCACGTTTGGCGACTTCGTAGCGCGGGTGCAGTGCGGACAGCTTGATCGAAATGCTCGGCGCGTCGAGTACATTTTTATACTTGTCGCGCGCCCCGAGTGCGGAAATCGCGTCCTTGTAGGCCTTGTGATAACGCTCGGCGTCGGGCTGGGTGAGTGCGGCTTCGCCGAGCATGTCGTAGGAATAGCGATACGCGCGATTTTCTTTTTCGACGGCGCGGTCGAGAGCCTCTTTGATGGTGCGTCCCATCACGAACTGGTGGCCCATGATGCGCATGGCCTGGCGCACGGCCAGGCGGATGACCGGTTCGCCGGCGCGGCCGATCAGGCGCTTGAGCGCGCCGGTGAAGTTGCGTTGTGTTTCGTCGGCCAGGGTCACGAGTTTTCCCGTGAGCATCAATCCCCAGGTGCCCGCATTGACCAGCACGGAGTCGCTCTTGCCGACGTGCGATTCCCAGTTCGCTTCGCCGAGTTTGTCCGAGATCAGCTTGTCGGCAGTGTCCTTGTCCGGAATCCGCAGCAGCGCCTCGGCCACGCACATGAGCAGGACGCCTTCCTCGCTGGACAGGTCGTATTCGCGCATGAACGACTCGACCGCCGATTGCTGGCTGGCCTTGGCGCGGACTCGGGCGACCAGTTCGGTCGCGCGCGCCAGCACCAGGTCGCGTTCGGCCGGCGGCAGGGCGGCCTGCGCGAGCAGTTCGTCCATGGCCTGGGTTTCGTCGCGGCTGTATGCCGCAGTCATGCGCGCGCGGGCGGCATCCGGTGCGCTGGGGAGTTCGGGGCTGAGAATGGCGGCGGTCATCGTTCGTCGAGTCGCGGAAAGGCCATTGACGCACGGCAACGGCACAAGGCCGCATAGTTTAGCAGTCCTGCGCGCCACCACGGCACCCGGCTGCCGCGCTTGGCGCAAAACGCAAGCTTGCCCGCCGTTGGCGCGCTCACTATCATTGGCAGGTTGTATGCGCGCCGTGTCTTGCATGAGCGAGCAGGGTTCAGGTTCGATCCCGGGCGAAACGGTGTCGGTGATGGTGATGGTGTTTCCTCACCGATCGTTGTCGCGCTCGGGGCTGATCGGGTTTCTGCTTGCGCACAGCCTGGCCGCCGGGACATTCGGTGCGGGTGGCTGGAGGCGGGGCGCTGGCGCGGTTGGCCGAGCCGGTTGTTGCTCGGATCGCATGGACGGGAAGTGGGTCAGTTTTTGAACGAAGCGGAGCGCCGCGTTCTGGCGCAACGATTAACGCAACTGCTGCGGAATATGCAGGATCGCGGCGGGGCAACGGAAATTTCGATTCAGGGTGAAAACGAATGAAGGCTGCCGGCTTGATGCGTAGCAAATTGGGCGGATTTGATCGCGCGTTGGGCACCGCTGTGCCGATGGCTGCGGTCATGATGAGTTACGCGGGCGCGGCCCACGCGGTCGTGCAGCCGTGGCAGCTGAACATGCGGCAAGGCGTGACTGAGACCTCGCGCACGGTGTACGACATCCATATGCTGGCGTTCTATTTGTGTGTCGCGATCGGCATCCTCGTGTTTGGCGCGATGATTTTCGCGATGTTCAAGTTTCGCCACTCCAAGGGCGTCAAGCCTGCGACCTGGTCGCACAATACAATTGCCGAAATCATCTGGACTGTGGTGCCGATCGTTATCCTGATCGCCATGGCAGCGCCGGCGACGAAGGTCATGATCAACATGGCCCACACCGAAGAATCGCAGATGACGGTGAAAATCACCGGCTATCAGTGGAAGTGGGGCTACGACTACATCAACGTCGGCGACAAGCCCTACCACGTGCATTTCATATCGCGTCTGGATCCGCAGAGCGACAAGACGCGCCAGCTCAAGTCGGGACTCGATCCGTTCGCCGTCAAGCAGGGCGAAGAGTTGACCTACCTGCTCGATGTCGATCATCCGCTGATGCTGCCGACCGATACCAAGGTGCGTTTCGTGGTCACCGGCGACGACGTGATCCATGCCTGGTGGGTTCCTGACCTGGGCTGGAAGCAGGACGCTATCCCCGGAATCATCAACGACGGGTGGACGAACATTCACGACCCCGGCACCTATCGCGGCCAGTGCGCCGAGCTGTGCGGCCAGGATCACGGCTTCATGCCGATCGTGGTCAAGGCAGTGCCGATGGCGGATTTCCAGA
Source organism: Lysobacterales bacterium (assembly GCA_038244165.1). Classification (GTDB taxonomy): domain Bacteria; phylum Pseudomonadota; class Gammaproteobacteria; order Xanthomonadales; family Rhodanobacteraceae; genus Rudaea. The sequence continues at coordinate 122,789 of JBBRTT010000005.1, forward strand.
AATGGCTGGACGAGCAGGAAGCGGCCTACCAGCGAGCGCACGCGCCGGCGGCTCCGGCAGCAGCCCCTGCAGCAACGCCGGTTGCGCAACCGGCGCCCGCGCCGGCGAACCCGACGCCTGCTAACAGTTAGAAACAATTTCGCGATCAAGGCTGATCGAAAAATAAATTGAGAAGTGCAGTCACGGATGACTGCTTCGTGACTCTAGCGATCAAGGATGATCGCAATAATTAACGAGGTACACCATGGCCACTCACGCCGCAGAACATCATCCAGCTGACTCTCATCAAGGTCATGCGCACGACGATCATCACGATCACAAGCCGCACGGCTTTATCAATCGCTGGGTGTTCTCGACCAATCACAAGGATATCGGCACGCTGTACCTGGTGTTCGCGTTCATCATGGCCTGTGTCGGCGCAGCGTTCTCCGGCGTCATCCGCACCGAGCTGATGAAACCCGGCCTGCAATTCGTGCAGCCGTACTTCTTCAACCAGATGACGACGATGCATGCGCTGGTGATGATCTTCGGCGCGATCATGCCGGCGTTCGTGGGCCTGGCAAACTGGATGATCCCGCTGCAGCTCGGCGCGCCGGACATGGCGCTGCCGCGCATGAACAACTGGTCGTTCTGGATCCTGCCGTTCGCGTTCACCATTTTGCTGTCGACGCTGTTTATGCCCGGTGGCGCACCTGCCGGCGGCTGGACGATGTATCCGCCGCTGGCAATTCAGGGTGGCGACGGCGTCGCGTTCCTGGTGTTCTCGGTGCACCTCATGGGTATCTCATCGATCATGGGCGCGATCAACATCATCGCCACGATCCTGAACATGCGCGCGCCCGGCATGGATCTGCTGAAGATGCCGATATTCGTATGGAGCTGGCTGATCACAGCGTTCCTGCTGATTGCGGTGATGCCGGTCCTCGCCGGCGCCGTGACCATGCTCCTGACCGACAAGTATTTCGGCACCAGTTTCTTCAACGCCGCGGGCGGTGGCGATCCAGTGATGTTCCAGCACATCTTCTGGTTCTTCGGTCACCCCGAGGTCTATATCATGATCCTGCCGGCGTTCGGCATCGTGTCGGAAATCATTCCGACGTTCAGCCGCAAGCCGCTGTTCGGCTATCAGGCGATGGTGTTTGCGATCGCGTCGATCGCATTCCTGTCGTTTATCGTCTGGGGTCACCACATGTTCACCGTCGGCATGCCGCTCGGCGGCGAGCTGTACTTCATGTACGCGACGATGCTGATCGCGGTGCCGACCGGCGTGAAAGTATTCA
>JBBRTT010000006.1:0-116773 GCA_038244165.1 Lysobacterales bacterium
AGGGAGTGAGAATTTCAAACCCATCGTCAGTGACCGCGATGGTGTGCTCCCACTGCGCCGACAGCGAATGGTCGCGGGTCACCACGGTCCATCCGTCGGGCAACAGGCGCGTCTGCGGCTTGCCGGCATTCACCATCGGCTCGACCGTAAACGTCATGCCTTTTTCCAGGCGCAGGCCGACGCCGCGATGACCGTAATGCAGCACCTGCAGTTCTTCGTGATAAATCGTGCCGATGCCGTGGCCGCAATATTCACGCACGACGGAAAAACGCTCGGCCTCGACGTGCTGCTGGATCGCGTGGCCGATGTCGCCCAGGGTCGCCCCCGGACGCACCACCTGGATACCTTTCATCATCGCCTCGAACGTGACCGTGCACAGGCGCTTTGCCAGCACCGACGGCTCGCCGACGTAATACATGCGGCTGGTGTCGCCGTGCCAGCCATCCTTGATCACCGTGACATCGATATTGACGATGTCGCCATCCTTGAGGGTCTTGGCGTGGCTCGGGATACCGTGGCAGATCACGTTGTTGACCGAGGTACAGACCGTCTTCGGGAACCCCTTGTAACCGACGTTGGCCGGGATCGCCTTCTGCACACCGACGATATGGTCGTAGCACCGCTGGTCCAGTTCCTCGGTGGTCACACCGGCTTTGACGTGCGGAACGATCATCTCAAGCACTTCGGCGGCCAGACGGCCGGCGACGCGCATGTTTTCGATCTGTTCGGAAGTTTTAATGCTGACAGACATGTTTTTTCCTGGGCTCCGCCTAGTTTGCCGGTCTTGAGTACCGCCGGCTTGTCCGTTACGGGGTGGACAAGGTACAATTCTACGGTTTCGCGCGGTCTCTTCGTAAGGGGCGGCCAAGCTGAACAAGATGCGGGCGTCTGGTTTGATCCCAAGTGGGTTAATCCCAAGTGATTCAATTCCACGTCCGCCATGGGCATTCCGCCCAAATCCGCACACGTATCGTCACCGTCGTCGGGGTGCCGAAGCTGTTCCCACGCGAACAGTTTAGGTCGAAGACGGGGATACGTGGAGGTCAAACCCCGAGCGCCGCCACTCACCCACTGTGGCCCGCTCACTGTTGCACGGAGTTCATCATGCCTCAAGTCACCATGCGCCAGATGCTCGAAGCCGGCGTACATTTTGGTCATCAGACCCGTTACTGGAATCCCCGCATGGCACCGTACATTTTCGGCGCGCGCGGCAAGATCCACATCATCAACCTGGAAAAGACGCTGCCGTTGTTCACGGACGCGATGAATTTCCTTTCCGGCCTGGCGCAGAAGCGCGGCAGCGTGCTGTTCGTCGGCACCAAGCGTTCGGCGCGCGATTCGGTGAAGGAAGAAGCCGTGCGTTGCGGCATGCCTTACGTCTCGCAGCGCTGGCTCGGCGGCATGTTGACCAATTTCCGCACGGTCAAGGCCTCGATCACGCGCCTGAAGGAAATCGAAGCCATGTCCGTCGACGGCAGCTTCGAGAAGCTGGTCAAGCACGAAGTGCTGGCCCTCAGCCGCGAGAAGGAAAAGCTCGATCGCTCGCTCGGCGGCATCAAGAACATGAATGGCCTGCCGGACGCGCTGTTCGTCATCGACATCGGCCATGAAGACATCGCGGTCAAGGAAGCCAAGAAGCTCGGCATTCCGGTGATTGCGGTGGTCGATACGAACTACGATCCAACCCTGGTCGACTACGCCATACCCGGCAACGACGACGCAATCCGTGCGGTGCAATTGTATACACGTGCCGCGGCCGACGCCGTGCTCGAAGGCAAGGCAGCCGCGCCGCAATTCGCTGCGGCGGCGAAAGACGAGTTCGTGGAAACCGACGCCGAAGGCAATCCGATTCCCAAGAAGGCGCACGACAACCGCGATCGCGACCGTGATCGTGATCGTGGCGATCGCCGCGACAACAAGCCCGGCGCGCGCAAACCTGCCGCGAAGAAGGCGCCGGCTGCCCGCCGTGCACCGGCTCCGCGCAAGCCCGAGGTCAAGGCTGAAGAAACCAAGCCGGCGGAATAATCGTCGCAGGCAAACTTGCCGCGGCGATTTGCGCCGTCATTGGCGTGTCGCCTGACAGCGCGACGATCCTGATTCAACCCGGCCTGACGGCCGGGCATCCAATACTTTGAGGTTCACAATGGATATCACTGCAAGCATGGTCAAGGAACTGCGCGAGCGTTCCGGCGCCGGCATGATGGAGTGCAAGAAAGCGCTCACCGAAAACCAGGGCAACCTGGAAACATCGATCGAATGGTTGCGCAAGCAGGGCTTGGCCAAGGCCGACAAGAAAGCCAGCCGCATCGCCGCTGAAGGGCGCATCGCCATGGCTCAGGAAAACGGCAAGGCCGTGCTGGTCGAGATCAACTCGGAGACCGATTTCGTTGCCAAGGACAGCAACTTCCTCGGCTTCGCCGAGAGCGTTGCCAAGGCGGCACTGGCTTCCGGTGTGAGCGATGTCGAAGCGTTGAAAGCGGTCAAGCTGCCCTCCGGCGAAACGATCGAAGAGACGCGCGCCGCGGTCGTGGCCAAGGTCGGTGAAAACGTCCAGGTGCGCCGCATGGTGCGCATCGACAGTAGCTCGAATCAGGTTGCCGCGTATCTGCATGGCGGCCGCATCGGTGTGCTCGTGGAGGCCAAGGGCGGCAACGCGGACTTCGCCCGCGGCATTGCGATGCACGTTGCCGCAATGAATCCGCCCTACAACAAGGCGGCCGATGTGCCGACCGCGTTTGTCGAGAAGGAAAAGGAAATCGAGCTGGCGAAGATGTCGGAAAAGGACAAGGCTAAACCAGCACAGATTCTGGAGAAGATCATCGGCGGCAAGATTGCCAAGATCGTCAACGAGAACACACTGTACGGACAGCCTTATGTACTGAACACCGATCAGAGCGTGGAAGCTGCGGCCAAGGCCGCCGGCGCGGACGTTATCGGTTTCAAGCGCATCGCCGTCGGCGAAGGCATCGAGAAAGTGGTCGAAGACTACGCTGCTGAAGTGATGAAGCAGGCCGGTCTAGCTTAAGCTCGGACGGAGTCAGTCGCACTCGAACCCGCGGGAAACCGCGGGTTTTTTTGTTGCCTTGCCGCTGGCAGTCAGTTGCGCTTGAGCGCCCGGGTGAAGGCGACAAACCCTTCCAGATATGCGCGCAGTTGTTCGCGGATCTTCGGATCTGCAAGCGACCCGTCGGCACCAAACACGGAAGGCGCGCGCGATATCATCAACCGGCCTTGCGTCCACAACTCGCAGCCCAGCGTGCGCAGCACCGGCAGCCACGCGTTTTGGCTCAGGATCGTGCCGAATCCGCCCGGAGACGCACCAATCAGCGCGACCGGCTGGCGGCCAAAAACCCGGGATGCGTCGGCGGCGGGGCGCGACATCCAGTCGATCGCGTTCTTGAATACGCCGGGAATCGAGTTGTTGTATTCCGGCGTGACCAGCAACAAACCGGACGCTGCCGCCACTGCATCCTTGAGCTGTTTGACCGGCTCCGGAATTCCCTGGGCTTCGACGTCGCCGTCGTAGAGCGGAATGCCGCGGATGCTCGCAATCGTCAGCGGCTCGCCTTCTGGCATCAGTTCCGCCGCCGCTTTGAGCAGCGCCGTATTGAACGATCCCTGACGCAAACTGCCTGAAATTCCGATCAACCCACTCATCGCACGGCCCTCCGCCTGCAATCGCTCACAATAGACCGCGTCGCAACGGCAGGCAAACGCCGAGATCTGGTAGCGGCGGGCGAGCGCCGCAAGTCGATCTGCGGCTACAATAGGCCTGTTTGCCCGCCGCCCTCGCCTGCCGGAGACTTGTCGCATGCCCGCCGAGCCAAAGTATAAACGTATCCTTTTGAAACTCAGCGGCGAGGCGTTGTTGGGCGAGGCCAACTACGGCATTGACCCGAAAGTGCTCAACCGGCTCGCGCGCGAGACCCAGGAAGTGCAGCGCGCCGGCATCGAGGTCGGCCTGGTGATCGGGGGCGGCAACATCTTTCGTGGCGAAGGCCTGGCGGCGGCCGGCATGGACCGCGTCACCGGTGACCACATGGGCATGTTGGCGACAGTGATCAATGCGCTGGCGATGCAGGATGCCTTGGAAAAAGTCGGCGCGCGCGTGCGCGTCATGAGCGCGATCAAGATCAACGAGGTGTGCGAGGATTTCATCCGCCGCCGCGCGATCCGTCATCTGGAAAAAGGCCGCATCGCGATTTTCGCCGCCGGCACCGGCAATCCGTTCTTCACCACCGATTCGGCCGCCGCGCTGCGCGCAATCGAGATCGGCGCCGATCTGCTGCTCAAGGCAACCAAGGTCGACGGCGTCTACAGTGCCGATCCGAAAAAAGACAGCAATGCGCAGCGCTTCGAACAACTGACCTACGATCAGGTGATCGAACGCAAGCTCGCGGTCATGGACACGGCCGCGATCGCCCTGTGCCGCGACCACAAGATCCCGCTGCGCATCTTCGACATGACCCTCGAGGGCAATCTGATGCGCATCCTGCGTGGCGAGCAGATCGGTACGCTGGTGAGCTGAAGCGTCAGTCGCCGAACGCGTCCGCGAAAATCGCGTCGCCGCGTTCGTACGCGCCCATGTCCACGCTACCGTTGTAGCTGCGTGCGTGGCCCTCGATGTCGACTTGCGGCAAGCCGCCTGGTGGATTGACCAAAGCCGTCATCAGCGCTGGCGAGTCGGAGCGCAGGTGCCAGTCGCCGGCGGCGGCAAAATGCGGATCGACACTGAGGTTGCCGCTGCTGCCCGCCGCAGGCGAACCGTCGAGCACGCCATAGTCGTTGTTGTTCAATTGCACGTTGCCGAAAAAGCTTACGTCGGAAACGCTGGTGTTGCCCCAGAAAATATTGTTGCTTACGTAAGCACTCGCCGCCACCGAACCCATGCTCAGATAGAAGACCGTATTGTCCGGGCTTGTATTGAAATTGCCGGCAATCGTATTGTTCGTGAGATGCGCGCTGCCGGGCAGCCCCACGGAGATGTATATGGCCGCAGTCGCAGGCGCAGAATTGTTGACGATGAGATTGTTCTCGACGCGCACGTCACCTTGAACATTGATGATCGCGCCGCCGACGGCATAGTCGGACATGTTGTTGCGCAGGATCAGATTCGTCAGCGTAGCCGAGCTGGTCGCGCCTGCCCCACTGATCTGCAAGCCGCCGCCTGAGGAACCGCTTCGCATGCCGTTCTGGACGGTGAGATAACTTATCGACATCGCACCCGGACTATTGACTTGCAGAACCTGCCGCTGTCCGCCGCCATCAAGCACGCTCAGACGCGCATCCGCTTTCATCGTTGGGCATCCCGCGTCGTATCCGCCACCGATGTCCAGGCCGAAGGTCTCGGCAGAATTGAACGAAAATCCGCCTGCAGCGTAGACGCCGCGCATCAAACGGATGCTGTCCGCTTCGCCATTGCTGGCCGCGGTCGCGAGGGCAACGCTGAGGTCCGAAGCATTGCCCACGCAAAACACGTGAGCGTGAGCCTGCGCGGCGACTAGTATAAGAATGCCTATTCTGCAAGGCTTCATTGCGCGCCCGCTATTGAAAACCGTCGTAGAAGATTTCGTCGCAACCCAGACTGCTGGCACCACTGCTGAGATCGGCGAAGCTGTCAGCGACACGCATCTCATCCATGGCGAACGTCGCCTGCTGGCCGCCGAATTCAATCCAGTTGAAATGCAGCGCAGGCATGGCAATGGTCTGCTTGTTGCTCTGGCTGTTGCCACTGAGGGTCAGCGCCGTCGCCGGGTTCGGGTCGATCGCACCGGGCACGGGATCGAGCCAAAATGTGATCGCCGTGCCGCCCGAGGCACCGAATGCCACGCTGGTGCTGATGAAATCAAATTTGAGCACGACCCAATGGGTCTGACTGTCCATCGACAGCGTGCTCAAGGCATTCACTGAATTGGTGTTGCCGCCGCAAGGCGAATGCGCGCAGGTGCGCTCGAAATTCCACTGAAAGTTGCCGGCGCCGCGGCCGATCGCCATCACTTCGCCATTCTTGTTGTTGTCGCGCTGGGGCAACTGGGTTTGGTCCATGCCATCGTACAAATGCACTTGTGCTTCATACGTCGCGCCGGGCAGACCGTTGCCAGCCGTGCCTCCGTGCAACAGGAAGCCCAACCATATCGTCGTTCCGGGCATGCCGTAGCCGTACTGCTGATCGCCGAAAAACGTCGTGTGCGGATTGGTCAGTCCGAGTAATTCGGCGGCGCTGCCCGCCGCGACATCCAGAGGACGGTAGATGCGCGCACCGTTTCCGTTCAACCCCGTGCCGATGTAGTTCAGCGAGCCGCCGAGCGTTGCCAGGCCCAGTGGACCCACCAGCGAACTCGACCCCGGAACGAACACCGCGTTCTGTCCGACGTCGGCGATCCAACCTCCACTCCAGCCGACTCCGCCGGCCTGCCCGACTTGCGTCGTGCCGCCGCAGGCGATGCTGTCGGAAGCAAGCAGGTGCGCGTGCGCGGCAGGCAGCGCCGGCAGAAGTATACAAAATAGTAATGTGCGCATAGTTGTGCTGCCGACGTGCAATATTCCTTGTTCGTCCTTCATGCCGTTCCCCTGTTGGAAGTGAAGCGCATCAGCGGCCGATCAATCACAACAACAACTCGAAGTCGTTGGCGAAGATCCTGTCTTCAAAGCCTTCGTAAGCGCCGATCGAGCAGGCCGTCGGCAACAATCCTCCGGCGGGGCGCGGGGCGCCGCGCTGATCAGTTTGCTCCAGGATGCCAAACAGATCACGGCACTGATTCTGCGGCACGGCGTGATATGCCAGGCTGGCTGGAATCAGCGGAAGATAGCTGTAGTAGCGATTGCCGACCAGGAATGGGTCCGCCGCGATAGGTGCCGGGCCGGTGAACGTGCAGCCGCCCTGGGTCTGCACCAGGTTTTGACCAAACTGCCCAAAGGTGTTTCCGGTGCAGTCATTGGGTACATACCCCGCCGTTCCGTTGACGCCTGCACGGTTGTTCGATATCAGCGTATTGGTCAGGATCACCGTACCGCCATTGGCTATGCCGCCGGAATTGCCGAAATTGTCGTGATTGGTGTTGGCGCTGTTGAACGCAATGGTTACGAAATCAAGATACGCCTGTGACTGATTTACGTAAATTCCGCCGCCGGCTCCCGGCGTAGTGTTGTTCAGGACCGTACAGTTCTGCAGATTCAGCGGGTAGCTGTCCAGGCCGTCGGTATCCTCGAAAATGCCCGCACCTTTGTTGCCGGCGAAATTGTTGCCGATGTAGCAGTGGTCGCCGTTGAATACGCCCTGAGCCAGATACAGGCCACCGCCGTTGGTTGCCGCAACATTGCCGCTCAAGCCGCCGTTATAGAACAGCACGTTACCCGGAATCTGCACCCACATCGCGCCGCCGTTGTTGTCTGCATCACCGCCCGTGACGTCGAAATCCACGAGCGCCGCGGTGGCTTCGATATCGAAAGCGCGATCGATCTGGTGCGCATTGACCGCAGCGCGCCCGAGCACGAGCACGTTGCCGCCTGCCGCCGGTCCGAAAATATTGACCTGGCTGTGGATGTCCAGATCTCCGGTCGCGGACTGATCTTCGTGCGTGCCGAGAATACTCAGATCAAGCGTATGCGCAGGCAACAAGATCGAACTGAACGCATCCACCCCAGCCTGCGCGTTTGCCGCCATGATCGCCGCGCGCAGCGTGCAACCGCCGCCTACCGCACCGCAAACCGTGATTGCGCTGTTCGGGTCTTTTGGCGCGTCGTCGAATCGATCGACGACAAAATTCATGTTCCACTGGATCGCGCCCATGTCGCAGCGTCCCTGCCTGGCCATTCCGCGCTGGTCGGCAGCTTCGCACGCACCGGCGCTGCCTTGGGCGGCAAAGCTTGCCGTATTGATGACCGGCGAGAAATAGCGCGGATGATGCGCGGGCTTGTGACCGCCATAGTCGAACAGCGGTGCGAGTCCGGGCTCAACATCGAACAGGCTCGAAGTCATCGAGCCGACAAATGAGCAGCCCGACGAATTCGAGATCAAACTGTAGTCGAAGGTATCCAGTCCGCCCTCGCAATCCGGTCGCACGAACGCGTGCGAACGATTGTCGGCAATGATGCTGTTGCTGACCTTGACCGTGCCGCCATTGGCTAGGATGCCACCGCCGCCGCCCGTAGCCGCGTTGTTCTGATAATTGGCTTCGTTGTAGGCGATCGTCGCATTGTTGAGCGTCAGTGTTCCGTCCTCGACGTCGATGCCGCCGCCGCCACTGCCAGCTTTGTTGCCGCTGACCGTACTTGAAAGAAACTTCATGCTCAGCGCGTTGAAGCCAAGCACTGCCGCTCCGCCTCGTTGAGTTGAATAATTGTGGATAAGTGAACTCCGGTTAAAAGTCACTTGCGAACCACTATTGAACGCCTGCACCGCGCCGCCAAACGTCGCCTTATTGTCACGCAAGACGCAGTCGTTGAAATCGACTGCCGAATTGTCGATTGCTACGGCGCCGCCGTTTTGGTTTTCGTTGGCAGGCCGGCCAAAATGCGGATCGCCATTGGTCAGCGTCATCGAATAGAACGCGACCGTCGCATTGCGGATGTGGAACAGGCGATCCTGGCCGCGGCCATTGATCGTCACCTTGTCCGGGCCGCCGGTGAACGGCCCCATCGTGATGTCGCTGGTGATGTCTAGATCGCCGGTGCTGTTGGCGTCTTCAAGATTGCCACTGCGCGTCAGCGAATACGTACCTGCTTGCAAGACGATCGAATTGCCGTTGATATCGCCGGCGACGCAACCGCCGAACGCCGCGTGGGTGTTGCTGGCCTGGATGGCTTCGCGCAAACCGCAGGCAAAAAGGTTCTCGCCGAATTCGTCCGTCGTGGTATTCACGAAAATCAGTGCTGCCGTTGCGCACTGGCAAGCCGTCAGTGCGAGCAGGGCGAACATCGCCCGTACGCTTGCCCGGTGGCGCCGCACTCGATTCACGCTCATGTTGCCTCCGCTGTCGGCGCCACGTGCGCCGTTACCTGTTTGAAACGGAATGTCGGCGTGGGCTCTGCCAACTTTTCTTTCGACTCGGGGAGCAGACGAGTGCACGATCAGGCGCAAGGGCGAACACACCCAAACTGTCGCGTCGCGCCCACGTGGGAAATAGCTGTTTCAAATTCAAGTCAGGCGGACTTCATTTCTGCCGACGGCACCTAACCATACGGAATCGGTTCATCCAGCATGAAAATATCCGTCCTCGCGCTATGGCCAAAGAGGGTTGCGAAACACACTTGCAGCGTGCGGCCGGCATTGACGATTTCCACTTTCCGCGCCTAGAGGATGTTCTCGCGTTGCGTCATTTGGTGCGCGATCGCCTGCACGCACTTGAGACTGGATTCATGCTTCGAACCCAGCTCGTGGGACGCGTAAAGCAATTTCACCAGCTGTGCACGTGACCATGTGGGATTCGCGCCGGCATAGGCGCGGATCGCGTCCGCCTCGCTGAATGCGCTGACTCCTGCTGACGCGAATGCTGGTTACTGCTTGACCAGTTCCACGCGCCGATTTTTTGCGCGGCCGGCGTCGCTGTCGTTCGAAGCCACCGGTATCGAGCTGCCCATGCCCTGCGCCACCAGACGCATTGCGCTGACGGCGTACTCTTGCTCAAGCGCGGCGACGACGGCGTCGGCGCGACGCTTGGAAAGTTCCAGGTTGTAGGCCATGCCGCCCTTGTCGTCGGTGTGGCCGACGACAAGCAATTTGAGATTCGCGTCGTTCTTCAGCAAGGCGGCGATTTCGTCCAGTTGCGGCTTTGACTCAGGCCTGATGTCGGCTTTGTCGAAGTCGAACAGGATGCCGTACAGCGCAACCTTGCCGGTCTGATCGATCGCCTTCGCCATTTCGCTGGCAGCGACCGTCACCATTTTCTGTTCGCGCGACTTGGACTCGATGAGCACGACAATGGCAATGGTGCGGTCGTTCAGCGCCTTGCAGTACAGCGTGTCCTTAAGCGTATAGGTCATGACCGCGATCTGCGCGTCGCCGAGCTTCGCAGCAATAAATCGTTGGTCGGCATGATGCGAATTGACGGCGCAATTGCCGTTGCTGAAGTCGGGCGACACGATGGCTTCGCGTGGAAAAATCATTTCCAGCAGGCCGCTGTGTCCGCCACCGTGGTCGCTGCCGGATTCGGCATCGCCGCCGCACTCATCGCCCTTGCACTCAAAAAGCACGCTGCCCGCGTTTGCCTTGATCTCGTCCTGATAGTTGCGCAGCACTTCCAGCGGACTGCGTCCGGCCGGGAGCACATAGGCCAGACGCGTGACCTTGCCTTCCAGATCGAGCTTTTGCTTCGGCGAAAACCGGAGATTGTTGCGTGCATCGCGCACATCGTCGCCGACTTTTTCCAGGGGCGACAAAGGCAGCGCGAATTCATCGTAGGCCTTGCTGGCGTACTCAACGATAAATGCGCCTTCGTAGCGCTTGAGCAGCGCGCTGTCCTGCGCTGCCGCAATATCCTTCGTCGGCACGCTTGCTTCGGCCCAGGCCAGCGATGCCGGCAGACACAGGCAGCTGGCGATCAACAATGACTTGAACACAGTGCTCTCCGGTGGTAGTCGGTTTCGATTCTTGATGTCGTCGGCGCCAGGATCATCACTGGCAGACTACGGGCAGCGGCTCGAACGCATTGGCAAAGATGCGGTCGTCCAGGCACAGGGAGAATTCCGAGGTGTTGCCTGCGGCATCGGTCGCCGTAGCCGTGAGTGCGGTCTGTCCCGGCGATGTAAGGAACAATTGCGGCGCAAAGTTCGCGTTGCCGTTGTTGTCGGTGGCCACGTCCGCGGAGCCAGTCAACGTCCGCCCCTCCCCGTGCGCGAACCGGCCGCAGGATGTGCCGGAAAAAAATTCCAGATGGAAAACGCCGACCATGCTGTTGAGTGTGGCGCCGATATCGAAGCCGATGCCGCCGACGGCGCTGGCATTGAGCACGGGATAGTTCTGCAAATTGTTCGGGCCGGTATCTGTATCGCCGGGGTCGTTGGGGGTGGGCACGCCGGAGGATCCAAGCCGGATGCCACCGCCACTATTGGAAAAAATGGAATTGCGCATAATGCTGCTGCCCGTGCCGCCATCGACGCGCACGCCGTCGTTCTTGTTGAATGCGATGATATTGGCCGCGCCAGCCTGCGCGCCGCCGATCACATTGCCGCCGCCGCCGACTTCGACGCCAGCCATGCTGTGGCCGCAGATGGCCTGGGTGCCGCTGGCATCGGTACCGATGCGATTGCCTTGCACCTTGTTGCCGGTGGAACCGGACGTGACGGCCACGCCCACCGTGCCATTGCCAGATATGAGGTTGCCCGCGCCGGCCGCGGTGCCGCCGATCGTGTTGTTCGCACCGCCGACGGCGATGCCGAAATTGCCGTTCGCCAGCGCCTGCGCGCCGCTTGCATCCGTGCCGACGTAATTGCCTTCGATCTGATTGTTCAGCGAATCGACCTCAAGCCCTTGCAGGCGATTTCCGGAAATGACGTTGCGTACCGCCGTGGTCGTGCCGCCGATCACATTGTTGTCTGCAAAGATTTCGATGCCGATATCGTTGGGAATTGCCGCGCTACCGGCCGCATTCGTACCGATCAGATTGCCCTGCACCACATTCCCGGTTGAGACGAGCAGTATCCCCACATTCTGGAACGCGAGGTCGCTGGTGCCGGAAACAAGATTGCGCGCCGCCGGTGCGCTGCCGCCTATCGTATTGTTTGGCGACGACGAGGCGGCGATGATGTCGTCGACATTGATGCCAGCGTGAGGCGTGGCCGTCGTGCCTACCGCATTCGTGCCGAGGAAGTTGCCAGCAATCGTATTGCCGCCGCCGTTGAGAAGATAAATGGTGCCTGCGACGCCGTTGATTACGAGACCTTGCACCGTGCTGTTGCCTGCGGCGAGCGCCAGGCTGCCGGAGCTCATCGTCAGTTCGATTTTCAGCAGTGCATTCGTGCCCTGCGTGGGACCGTTGCTGTTGGGCTGCGCACCGGGCTGGGTGTAGCCGTCGATTTTCACCGGCTTGGTGATCCCAGGCAGCGCGGCAACCGCGATCGTGTGCACGCCGGCACCCGCAATGGTGAACGCGATCGTATCGCTGCTGCCGTAGCTGCCGACGGCAGCTACATCGGCGTTGACGTTGGCGCCAGTGTTGATCGAGTTGATCGCCTCGCGCAACGTGACCACGCCATCGACCGCGCTGGTGTCGCCGTTGCCGGTGACCGTGATCGTCGCCGCGCTGACGGACATGGAACCGGTCAATGCAATGCTGGCAAGCAGCAATTTTTCAATCAGAGTATACATTTTGCTGTCACTCGAAGCCGTTGGCGAAGATGACGTCGGAAATGCCCTGGAACGCGCCGATGTCGCAGTAGCCGCCATTCAAGGGATTGCCATAGCCGAACGTTGGCCGCGGCATGTCGCGTTGGTCGACCAGGATTTGATGGCCTTGCACGTCAACGCAATCGGCAGGCTGGCTGATGTAGTAGTGCACCGGACTTGCCGGGAACGGCGCCTGCGTCGGTGTCGTGCCGCCCTGCATCAGCAATTGCGTGAGCAATGGATCGACTGCCGTATGCGCCTTGTTGGCCTGACCGCCGAAAGTGCAACCGCTCGCATCGCGCACCAAGGTGTGACCAGCGATCTGCAAAGTCGTTGCGCAATCCGAATCCAGCAGATTGGCGCCTTGCGCGACTTTGTTGTTGGCGATGATCGAATTGGTGATCTGCCAGGTGCCACCGTTCACACCGCTCGCAACTCCGGCGCCGTTGATGGCGCTGAAATACTGCGTGTTATTCGCGATGGTGGAAAATGCGATCGACACCGTGCCGCCATCGTTGAATATCCCGCCCGCTGCCGCATGGCTGTAGTTGCCGCTGATCGTGGAGTTGAACACGCTCAGCGCGGATCCGATTGAGGCGAAAATGCCGGCGCCACCACCTTCACCGCCGGTGCCATTGGACGTGTTGCCGTCGATCGATGAGTCGACGACGCTCACGTTGTTGCCGGCGCGGATGAGAATCCCGTTGCCCTGCGCGCCGAGGTTGGCCGTGATGCGGGCGCGATCGACCAGCAGGCCACCGGCGTCGGCGTAGATGCCGGCACCAAATCCGGTCTTGCCATTGGTAATGGTGAGACCGTGCAACGCAAGCGCGGTGTAGCTGGACAACACCCGATCGAGCTGGCCGCCGTCAAGGATGGTCTTGTCCGCGCCGGCGCCGACGATGGTGACCGGGTAATTGCCGTTGAACACGAAATCGCCGTTGGCGTTGTCGAGGAAGCCCGACGCGGGCTTGCTTATCGTGTAGTGCCCGGCGGGAACGTAGATCGTCGTCGGTCCGGTGGCTGCGTTTGCTTCATCGATTGCGGCGCGCAAGGTACAAGGGAAATTTTGTACGGCGGTATGGCATACGCCGTTGCCCGGGTTGTCGTCGCTCGCATCCTGGGTCGACTGGACGGAAAAATCGGCATGGTATTCGTAGGCGCCGATGTCGCAGGGCGTCGATTGCGTGCGATCGGTGCCGCGAGCATCGGTGCCGGCGCAGGCATTGCCTCCGGAACCCGGTTGCGACAAGTTGCCCGCATTCAATGCCGGACTACCCGGAAACGCGGCGTGGGTTGGCACACCGCCGCCGTAGTCGAACAGTGGGGCCAGCAGCGGATCGAGGCCGGTGATGTCCGCGGCGGTGTTGCCGGTGCGCGGGCAGGTGCCCTGGATCAGGTTGTTGCCCTGCGAGACGATGCTGCCGTTGTTGCCCAGGATGCAGTCGTAGTTCAGCGAGCGGTTGCCGATGCCGTTCCTGGCCAGAATACTGTTGCGCAGGTATACGACTGGCCCTTGCCCGCCCACCAGCATACCGCCCGTACTGGCGAAGTTCTGGCCATCTGCCTGGCCGGTGTTGTAGGCGATCGTCGAATTATTGATCGTCACATTGACGGTATTGGTGTTGCCGCCGTAGATATACAGCGCGCCGACGCCGTTTTGCGCCACGTTGCCGCTGATCGTCGTGTTCTCGATCAGCACGCTCGACACGCTCACGGCACCGATATTTTCAGAGATCGAAACTCCCGTGTTGTGATGGTTGCTTACGGTAACCTGGCGCAAGGTCACGCCATCCGTGGCACCGCTATACATACCCGAGCCGATGCCATAGCCCTGCAAATTCTCGGTGACCACACTTTGCTGCAGCGTCAACGATCCGCTGGAGTGCGCAATGCCGGCACCGTTGTTGGCAGCACTGAAGCCGCCGCGGATCGTCATGCCCGACAGGTAGACCGCATGACCCGTACCGGGCGACACGTAAAAAACGGCGTCGATACTGGCGCCGTCCACGATCGTCTGATCCGCACCTGCCCCCTGAATCGAGACATCAGAACCAACAAAGAACGAGCCGCCCGATTCGTAATTGCTGCCCATCACCGGCGCTCGCGTGATTGCGTAGGTTCCGGCCGAGATGCTGATGTAGTCGAACAGGAATCCGCTGACCCGCGTGCAGCCGCCATACGCAGCGGTGTGATGAATCGTGTACAGCGCCTCGCGCAGCGAACAACCGGCACCGGTTCCGAACTCGTCGGCTGTCGTGGTGACATTTACCTTGACGCCCGCGTACGCCGCTCCACTGATCAGAATCGTCGCAACGACGCCCAGCTTCGCAACCCATGAACCCCTCCAGCTATTGTGCGGCTTGTTGGCAGAACAATGATTCGCTGTGTAACGTTCCATTTCCCTTCTCCGGCGTCTTCGCCTGTAGCTCTGACTATGGAAACGGGGTTTGCGGCAGCGTTCTGCCATGCGCCGACAGGCACTGTTCAATCCCACGCGATCACGACAACGCGAGCGCGTTTTGCGCTCGCGTCGGCATGCAACCGCGCTACTGGAAGCCGTCGGCAAAGATCACGTCGCTCACACCTTGAAACGCGCCGAGGTCGCACATGCTGGCGGCGCCGGCTCCGTAGCCGGAGGTCGGCCGCGCAAGACCACGCTGATCCGTCAGTACCGGGCGCCCTGTGGTGTCGACGCATTGGTCCGGATTCACGAGCACGCCGTGAGCGGGGCTTGCAGCTGAAAGTCCCAGTGTCGGTGTGTGTCCGCCCTGCAAGGCCAACGAAGAAAGTTGCGGGTTCACACCACTGATCAACTCGGCGGGCTGCCCGCCGGCTGCGCACCCGGTCGGATCGCGCAACAAGGTCCAGTTGGTGATCTGGACGGCACCTGCACAATCCGGCCCCTGCCCGCTGCTGTCGATATTGTTGGTGAGAATGGAACTGGCGATGAAATAGCTGCCGCTGCCGCCGCGGGCGATGCCGCCGCCGCCGACGTCCCCGGGCGATGAGGCGTGGGCGATATTGCCGGCGATGGTCGAGAACGCCATCGAGACCGAGCCACCGTGATTGTAAATTCCGCCGCCATCGTGATCGGTGGCATTGGCGAAGAAAGTGGAATTCAGGATCGTCGCGCTACTGCCGCTGCCGACGTACATGCCGCCACCGCCGAACACCACGTTCGCGACATTGTGGTCGACAGTGGAATCCACCATCAGCAGATCCGATGCACAGCATTCCAGGAGCAAAATGGCGGGCAATCCTCCGGAATTCTGGGTGACGCGAACGGCGTCGAGCAAGAATCCGGCCGCGTTCGCAATCATCCCGCCAGTTCCTCCGGTGAGCGTGATTGCATGCAGGGAAACGCCGCGCTGCATGACTTGCACGGGATTGTTTATTGCGGTCTGATCGATCACCGTGCGGTTGGCGCCATCGCCGATCAGGGCTATGGCATGCGTGGAGTTGAAGGTCAGGGGTGTCCCATTGGCGGCCAATGTGTAACGTCCCGCCGGCACGCGGATGGTGCGGTAAAAGCTGCCGGCGTTGGCTTCATCGATGGCAGCGCGCAATGTACACGGAGAGCCAGCAAGAGCAGCCGCGCACAACCCGTCGCCCGGATTCGCGTCAGCAGCGTCGAGCGTGGAATTGACGGTGAAATCGGCAAAATATTCGTAGGGCCCGATGTCGCAGCGTATCGCTGCAGTTCGATTGACGCCGCGCGCGTCGGTCGCCACGCAAGCGCTGCCACCGGATCCCGGCGGCGCCGGATTGCCGGCATCCAGCGCCGCACTTCCGGGAAGCAGCAGGTGCGTGAGCGCGCCGCTGCCATAGTCGAACAAGGGTGCCAGTTTCGGATCGACGCCGCTCAGGTTTCCGGTGGTGACTCCGCCGATGAAACAGTTCTGCGTGTCTTCGATCAGGTTGTAGCCGAGCGAGGTGACAAATCCCTGACAATCCGCGCCGCTGCTGCGATCACCGACGGAATTGCGTGCGACGATGCTATTGGCGATCTGCACTGTCGCCTGCTGCGTAAATATGCCGCCGGCGCGAATGGGATCGGCGTTGGCGTTCGCCGCATGGTTGTAGGCAATTGTGGAATTGTTTATCAGTAGAGTTCCGCTGAGCTGCTTCGCCTGGATTCCCCCAACGGGGCCTTGGGCGGCATTTCCGCTGATCGTCACGTTTTGCAGCGAACTTGCCTGCGTCTGATACAGCTGCAAGCCGATCGCGGGGTTCGCTGCAATCGTCGTGTTCAGCAGATTCGCGGCTGCCGATTGAATGTAAACGGCGGACGAACTTCCGTTGGTATAGCCGCTGCTGGTGACGACGACATTGGTCGCGTTGAAGGTTCCGGACGAAACCACAAAGATACCGGCGCCGAAAAAGCTGTTGGGGTCGCCCAGCGACGGCGTGCCGTTGCGTATGCTCAGGCCGCGCAACGTCGTGGTGCTTCCGCCGGCCGGCTCGACGTCGAAACCACGGTCGATGCCGCTGGCATCCACAATCGTCTGTCCCGGCCCGGCGCCGTTGATGGACACGCCGGTACTCACGTAAAACGCGCCGCCAACTGGAGGATTGCCCAGCACGCGCGGCAGCGTTATCGGGTACACGCCGGCAGGCAGGTTGATTGAATTCACCAGCGCTCCGCTGATCAGGCCGCATCCTCCGAAATTGGCCTGCAGCGCCATTGCGTGCAGCGCCTCGCGCAACGAACAACCAAACAGGTTGGTGCCGTATTCGTCGGTCGTGGTCGTAACCTGGATGCTAACTGCCGCCTGCGCTCCGAAGTTGAACAGCGCAATGCCGGCAGCGACTTGAGCGAACTTGCGCAAAAATCGACCAGCGCGGCCGGGCGCCCGGCAAGACATACGCAAACCGCAGCCGTCCATTGAATTTCCCATAGCGTCTGTTGGCTATTGAAACGCAAAGGCGTGCCACTCTTTGCCATCTGCGTGGGCGACGGCCTGATTTGGCGGTTTCCAAGGCCTGCTTTGACAGGCCGCAAGCTATCCCGGAGACTGCGTCTACGCGGCAAGTGGGCGCATGCGCATGACGCAATCCGGAGAAATAACCCAGATGCTGGCGGCGGCCCGTGCTGGCGACAAGGTTGCCTGGGAACGCCTGGTACGTCTGATCTACACCGACTTGCGACAACTCGCGCGGCGCGTGCTCGGCGGCTCGCGCCGCGATCAGACGCTCAATACCGGCGCCCTAGTTCACGAATGCTATTTGCGCCTTTCCCGATCCGGCGCGATCGTGCCGAACGATCGCAATCATCTTTTCTGTCTGGCTGCACGCGTGATGCGCCAGGTCATCTGCGACTACGCACGCGAGCGCCTGGCGGAACGTCGCGGCGGCGGCGTTGCCCCGCTATCACTGGAAAGCTTTACTGCGCAGGAACAGGCGCACGTGGAGCAGTTCGTCGAACTCGATACCGCGCTGACCGAACTGGCGCGGCACGACGAGCGCCAGGCGCGCGTCGTCGAGTGCCGTTTTTTCGCCGGCATGACCGACGCGGAAACTGCCGACGCCCTCGGCATATCGCTGCGCACCGTTGCGCGCGATTGGGATGCGGCACGCGCCTGGCTGACGCGCAACTACGTGCCGGCCTGAGCGCGCGCAAGAAATCCCAGCATGCCGATCGATCCCAACTTCCTGACTCCCGGCGGCGCCCTGCAATCGCCCCTGCTGGGGCGCGCGCTGGGGCGCATGGGCGAAGAAGCCAGCGGACCCGAACTGGGCGCGCAGATCGGCCCGTACCAGATCGAAAGCGAACTCGGACGCGGCGGCATGGCGGTGGTATACCTGGCTCATCGCACCGATGGTGAATTCGAACAAGCCGTCGCGCTAAAGCTGGTGCGCCCGGAGGGCAACAGCGAATTTGCCCAGGCGTTGTTACGCCAGGAGCGCCAGATCCTTGCCGGCCTGCAGCACCCGGGTATTGCGCGCCTGCTCGACGGCGGCCACAGCGAAGACGGCCAGTTGTGGTTCGCGCTGGAACTGGTGCATGGCACGCGCATAGACCGTTATTGCCGTGAACGGCGTCTGCCCGTCGCTAACCGATTGCGGCTTTTTCTGCAGGTTTGCGCGGCCATGCAGTTTGCCCACGGACGTCTGCTGGTCCATCGCGACATCAAGCCGTCGAATATCCTGGTCACTTACGACGGCAACGTGAAGCTGCTGGATTTCGGTATCGCGCAAGTGCTCGATTCGTCGAGCAGCGCAGCACCGAGCAACTACGCCTTGACGCCGGGTTACGCCAGTCCGGAACAACTCGGCGGCAATGCGGTGACCACCGCGTCGGATATCTACCAACTCGGTCGCCTGCTGCAAAGCCTGTTGCAGCCCGCACCAGCAGAAACCGACGCATTGACGCAAACAGACTCTGTCGCCGCCACCACCCTGCTGCAACCGCTGGATGCCGCTCACACCGTTGATGCAATTGCCGAACCGCCGCGCGATCTGGCGGCGATCATCCGCAAAGCCATGCAAGCCGAACCGGCGGCGCGCTACGCAACCGTCGCCGAGTTGAGCGGCGACATCGAAAACTACTTGGCGCACAGGCCAATCGTCGCCCGCCACGGCGGCGCCTGGTACCGCGGCGCGTGCTTCCTGCGTCGCCACCGCCTGGTCAGTTTTGCCGCATTTGCGACAATTATCGCTTTTGTCGCAATGGCAACAATGTTCACTTTGCGCCTGGCCAACGAACGCGATCAGGCGCGCATGGCGGCAGCTCAGGCCCGGCAGGAAGCCGCGCGCGCGAATCAGGTGCGCGATTTCCTCGTCGGCATGTTCGAAGTCGCCGACCCGAACGTCAATCGCGGCGACAAACTTTCCGCCACGCAGATTCTCGAACGCGGTGCCGCCGACATCGACAAGGCGTTGGCCGGCCAAGGTCCGCTGCAGGCGAATCTGTTGGTCGTCATTGGCGAGGTCTATTCCAGCCTCGGCGACTACCCGCGCGCCGAACCGCTGCTGGAGCGCGCGGTCCTGCTGCAGCGGCAAAACCGCGACGCATCGCCGGTGGAACTCGCCCACGCCTTGCGACTGTATGCGTTTGCCGAACACAAGCTCGACAAATTCGAACAGGCGCGCGCCCTGCTCGACCAGGCAGAAGGCCTGCTGCGTGACCGGCCGGAAGCAAAGTCCGAGCTCGCAGCTGTTCTGGACCAGCGTGGCCTGGCCCAGAAACACTTGAACGACCTTGAGGGCGCGCTTGCCAGCCACCGCGCCGCCCAGGCTGCGGCACGGGCTTCCCTGGACGAAGGGCGCATCGCCGTGGTCGACAATCATCTGGGGCTCATGCTGTACAGCCTGGATCGCTACGCCGACGCACAAGTGGTCTATGAGGAAGCCCTGGAGGTGGCGCGCCGGCGTTTCGGCGAACGCGATACGCGCACCAGCAGCATCGAGGAAAACCTCGCCGTCGTGCTGTCGGCACAGGGCGACTTCGACAGGGCGCTGCAATCGATGCTCAGCGCCGCTGCCACCGAACGCGAACTCATCGGCGAGGACAACGGCGATTTTCCGCAAACCCTCAATATGCTCGGCAACATCTACGCAGATGCGGGCCGCAATAGTGAAGCCGCCGCCACTTACGAACGCGCGTTGGCCGTCGATCAGCGCACGGGTCGCGGCGAAAGCGAAGATGCGGCCAGCACATTGAGCAACCTCGGCTCGGCTTATGCCGAATTGAAGCGATACGACGATGCACGCGCACGCTTGGAGCAGGCAGTAACGATCCGCTCCAGGCTCAATGGGCCGGACCACATGGAAGTGGCGCATACGCAAACCATGCTCGCCACGCTGGATCTGGACCAGCAGCAGCCGCAGCTCGCTGAGCGCATTGCCAGGCAAGTCCTGGAGAAATTGAACGGCAAGCTGCCGCCGGCACATCGCTACGTGGCCGATGCGGAAATTGTGCTGGCCCGCGCCCTGCTGGCGCAGAAACGGGGAGCCGAAGCCAGGCCGCTGATCGAATCGGCGTTGGCGAAAGTTGCCGGCGACGACGCGACCGTAAAGCAGCTGACGCAAATGCTTGCCGAGCTGCCGAAGACTGCCGCCGGCCAATCCCGCTGACGGCACTGTTATACTTCGCGGCCTGTCAAAAAGCACGCGGAGCCGCCCATGTTGAGCACCATCAAACAAGACGCCCAGCAGCGCATGCTCAAGAGCGTCGAGGCCCTCAGGCACGAATTGCAGCGCCTGCGCACCGGCCGCGCCAGCGTCGCCCTGGTGGAACATCTCAAGGTCAACTATTACGGCTCGGATGTGCCGATCAGCCAGGTCGCAAATATCGTCGTCGCCGACGCGCGCTCGCTGACCATAACCCCCTGGGAAAAGAACCTGGTGCAGGCGGTGGAGAAGTCGATTATCGCCTCCGATCTTGGCCTGAATCCGACCACAGCAGGCACCGTCATCCGCATCAACCTGCCGGCGCTGACCGAAGAGCGGCGCAAGGAATTGTCCAAGCACGTCTCCCACGAAGGTGAGGCCGCGAAGATCGCGGTACGCAATATCCGCCGTGACGCGATGCACCAGGTCAAGGAACTGCTCAAGGACAAGAAGATCACCGAGGACGAAGAGCACAAGGCTGAAGACGAAATCCAGAAGCTCACGGACAAGTTCGTCAAGGATGTCGATGCTGTGGTCAAAGCCAAAGAAGACGAACTGATGGCGCTGTAAGCGGCGACGTCGCGTGCAGGGGATACCAGACCAGGCCTCGCCGCAATCGCACAATGTGGAAACTTCCACAACGCGATTGCCTGTTCACGTGGCCATCGTCATGGACGGCAATGGGCGCTGGGCCAAACAGCGCCGCCGTCCGCGTACATTCGGCCATCGTGCCGGACAAAAGGCGGTGCGCAGCACGATCGAATCCTGTCTGCGCCGCGGCATCGGCGCGCTGACGCTGTTCGCATTTTCCAGCGAGAACTGGCAGCGGCCGCAAACCGAAGTCAGTGCGTTGATGGAGCTTTTCCTCAAGGCGCTGGATCGCGAGGTCGACGAACTGCACGGCTACGGAGTGCGCATCCGCTTCGTCGGCGAGCTCTCTGCCTTCGCACCCGCGCTGCATGAACGCATGCAGCGCGCCATGGGCAAGACCGAGACCAACGCCAAACTGAGTCTCAACATCGCGGTGAATTACGGCGGCCGTTGGGATATCGCGAACGCGGCAAAGCAGGCGGCGCTTGCGCTGCAGCGCGGCGAGCTCGGTGCCGCGGCGATCGACGAGCGCAACATCGCGCAATTCTTTTGCCTGGCCGACCTGCCCCCGGTCGATCTGTTCATCCGCACTGGCGGCGAACGCCGCGTCAGCAATTTTCTGCTATGGCAATTGGCCTATAGCGAACTACACTTCAGCGACGTACTCTGGCCGGATTACGACGACGTCTGCTTCGCGCTGGCGCTTGAGGATTTCGCTCAGCGCGAGCGGCGTTATGGAAAGACCAGTGCGCAGATTTCCAAGACGCCGGACTGAGCGCACCATGCCTGATCACACCTGCAACCGGGGAATTTTTTGAAGCAACGCGTCATCACCGCCCTCCTGATAACGCCGCTGGCGATCGCCATGATCCTGCTGCTGCCAAGCGCGATCTTCGGCGTCGTCATCGCCGGCTTGTGCCTGCTGGCGAGTTGGGAATGGACGCGCATGGCGGGAATGCGCTCGCGCCCGGTGCGAGCCGTGCTGGTGTCTGCCTGCGCACTGGCGCTGTGGCTGCTGTGGATTTATGCCGACGCCGTGGGCGGCTGGATCACGATCGTCGCTGGTTGTGTATGGTGGTTCTTTGCATTCGCCTGGCTCAAACATTTTTCCTTTGGCGCTGCTCCGACACGCGAAAATACGGCGATCAAACTGGTTGCCGGAGCGCTGGCCATCCTGCCCGCGTGGACGGCGATGATGCAGCTTCACCGTGGACAAGGCTCGCCGCACACATGGGCGCTGTATGCGTTGATGCTGGTGTGGGCGGCGGACTCGTTTGCCTATCTGGCCGGCCGCCAATGGGGCAAGGTCAAGCTGGCGCCCAATATCAGTCCCGGCAAGACCATCGCCGGGGTTT
The DNA here is from genome assembly GCA_038244165.1 of Lysobacterales bacterium. Classification (GTDB taxonomy): domain Bacteria; phylum Pseudomonadota; class Gammaproteobacteria; order Xanthomonadales; family Rhodanobacteraceae; genus Rudaea. Next base: position 22,384 of record JBBRTT010000006.1, read on the forward strand.
ACGGCGCGCTGGTCGGGTCCAGCGTCATTGCCTTGATCGGCGGCTGGCTGCTCGGCGTGCGCGGAGCAAGCCTGCTGGGACTGCTGATCCTGGCCCTGATCACGGTGCTTTTTTCGGTCGTCGGCGACTTGTTCGAAAGCATGATCAAGCGCCACTGCAACGTGAAGGACTCCGGCACCCTGTTCCCCGGTCACGGCGGCGCCTACGACCGCCTGGATGGTGTATTCGCCGCATTGCCGTTCTTTGCCCTCGGCAAATTCCTGCTGGGGCTATGAAACAGGTTGCGATTCTCGGCGCCACCGGCTCGATCGGCGCCAGCGCGCTCGACGTGGTTGCGCGTCATCCGCAACGGTTTCGCGCCAGTGTGCTCGCGGCATATCGCAGCGTCGATGCGCTGGTTGCCTTGTGCGTGCGCTTTAAGCCCGACCTCGCGATCATCGCCGATCCGGCATGCGAGCCGGCGCTGCGCGAAAAACTCGGCAGCGCGGGACTGGCAACACGGGCGGCATCCGGCAGCGCGGCGCTGACAGAAGCTGCTACTGGGGACCTTTGCGACACCGTGGTCGCCGCAATCGTCGGTGCCGCCGGACTCGAATCGACCCTGGCTGCCGCGCGCGCGGGCAAGCGCCTGCTGCTGGCGAACAAGGAGGCTGTGGTCATGGCCGGGCCGCTGCTGCTGGAAGCGTTGCGTGCCGGTGGTGGCCCTATCATCCCGATCGACTCGGAACACAATGCAATTTTTCAATGCCTGCCGAGCAACCCTTCGAATCAGGGGCATCATTCTGATTTGACCGCCGCCGGTGTGCAGCGCATCCTGCTGACCGCATCGGGGGGGCCGTTTCTCGGCAAACGTCGCGATGAACTCGGCGCGATCACACCTGACCAGGCCTGCGCGCATCCAAACTGGAGCATGGGCCGCAAGATTTCGGTCGACTCCGCGACCCTGATGAACAAAGGTCTGGAGGTGATCGAGGCACACTGGCTTTTCGGTGCGCGCGCCGACCAGATCGAAGTCGTCGTGCATCCGCAAAGCATTGTCCATTCGCTGGTCGAATACGCCGATGGCTCGGTATTGGCGCAACTCGGCAACCCGGATATGCGCACCGCGCTCGCGCATGCGCTGGCATGGCCGCAGCGGATCGAAGCCGGCGTCGCGCCGCTGGATTTGCTCAAGCTCGGCCAACTGAACTTCCAGGCGCCGGATCGCGAGACATTTCGCTGCCTGGATCTGGCCTACGCTGCGCTGGCCGCCGGCGGAACCGCCCCCGCTATCCTCAATGCCGCGAACGAAGTGGCAGTGGCCGCTTTTCTCGAGCAATCCCTGCCGTTTCTGGCCATTGCCGAGCTCATTGAACAGACTCTGGCTGCGATACCGGCGACGCCGGTAATCAATCTGGAATCCCTGATTTACGCGGATTTAACCGCACGCCAGCAAGCACGACGTATCATGCAGCGCAGTTTCTGCTAGGAACCTCTGCAAAACCTACTGCGCTCGGCATCTTGCACGCTGGCGGTGCTCGGAATCCTCATTTACATCCGAGTAAACTCCGGTTCCTTGCGCGCCGCCGACGCGCAACCTGCCTTCGCTCGCTACGGTTTTGCAGAGGTTCCCGGACTTTACAAAGCCCGCTGCCGCCTGAATGCCGTACAGGCCAAGCCGGGCTTAACCTGGAAAGCGTTTATACTGCGCGACGTTCGCACCATTGTAAAAAGGCCACGCTCTCAAACCTTCCAACGGTTGCGCGGGGCTCTTTGAGCCCCCCTTAAGTTAAGGGGGGCGCAAGCCAGGGTTGTGGAGGCATTGCCGGGCTTCTAACGAAGCGGCAACGATTCAAATCAACGAGACAACGTTACAAGGTACGCGGCGCAAGCCAGGGTTGTGGAAGTATCGCCCCCACGACGAAGCAAGTCGCGGTTCAAATCAAAGAATGTGGATGTACCAATGACAGAGTTTTTTGGCTCGGTGTGGTGGTTGCTGGTCACGCTGGGCGTGCTGGTCACTTTCCACGAGTTCGGCCATTTCTGGGTCGCGCGGCGCTTCGGCGTGCGCGTATTGCGCTTCTCCATCGGATTCGGCAAGCCGATCTGGTCGCACACGGCGCGCGACGGTGTCGAATATGCGATTGGCGCGATTCCTCTCGGCGGCTACGTGAAATTCCTCGATGCGCGCGAAGCCGAGCATCCGGAAGTGGTCGCGCGTGAGCCTGGCGAATACAACGCCGCCCCGATCTGGCAGCGCATGGCAATTGCCGCCGCCGGACCAGTGTTCAACATCCTGTTCACGGTCGCCGCGTTCTGGGCGATGTTCGTTGTCGGACGGCCGGATTTCCAGCCGGTGATTGGAGTTCCGCAAGGGCTGGCGGCGCAAGCGGGCTTCAAGTCCGGCGATCGTTTCGTCGCCATCGATGGAGAAAACGTCGATTCCTGGAGCAGCGCGCTGCTGGAAATCATGCAAGCGGCAGTTGTGCATCATGACGTGGCAATTCAGGTGGTCGATGCGCAATCGCAGGCGCAAAAACGCATTCTGCCGCTCAGCCAGCTACCGCCTGGCGCGATCGACAACGACAAGGCATTCGAAGCGATCGGCCTGCACAGACACCTCGCGCCCATCGCCGGAGACATCGCCAAGGACATGCCCGCTGTGCGCGCCGGAATGATTGCAGGCGACCGTATCACTCGCATCAACAATGTTGTCATCAGCGATTTCGATGACATCTCTTCGGCCATCGCTGCCCAGGCTGCAAAAGACCCGCGTTTGAATATTCTTGTGCAGCGTAACGGCGCAGACGTCGCGCTTGCTGTCGTGGCCGAGAACAAGGAGCTGGGTGGCGTCAGCAAATGGCGCATCGGCATCGGCCCGGTTGCGACCAGCCCCGATGCGATCGAACACTATGGCCCGCTGGAGTCGATTCCTGCCGCGTTCCGGGAAACCTGGAAAACCACGCGCAGCACGTTCAGCATGATCGCCAGCATGCTGACTGGGCAAGCATCGACAAAAAATCTGTCCAGCGTGATCAGCATCGCCCAAGTAGCGAACGCCTCGGCACATATGGGTCTGGCCTGGTTCCTGTCGTTCCTCGCTGTGATCTCGCTGAGCCTCGGGATACTCAACCTGTTGCCGATCCCGATCTTGGACGGCGGGCACCTGCTGTATTACCTTATCGAGTTGGTCAAGGGCGGGCCAGTCAGCGAGCGCGCCCTGATCGCCGGACAATATGTCGGCGTGGCGTTGCTCGTGACCCTCATGAGTATTGCGTTCTACAACGACATTCTGCGACTGGTGACCGGTTAACGCAGGCTCAGTTCACCAAGCAGTGACAGGAAGAAGCGACTCGGCGCAGGATGCGCGAATTTGAAGTGACGATTGCGATTCCACGCCTGGTTCGGCGCGGAAATGGAAAAACCAACAATTTCTGGAAGTGACGATGAAGCGTATCGCCGCCCTTGTTTTGCTCGCCTGCCTTGCCGCCAATGCCTATGCGCTGGATACGTTCGTCGCTTCCGACATACGCATCGACGGCTTGCAGCGTATCGCTGCCGGCACCGTATTCACTTATCTACCCGTCGAAAAGGGCGATCGCATCACCAGCGAGCGTGTGCAGCAGGCGATCCGCGCACTGTACAAGACCGGCTTTTTCACCGACGTGCAGGTCACGCGTCAGGGCGACATCCTGGTCATCTCGGTCAAGGAACGCCCGGCGATCTCCAAGATCCAGCTCAAGGGTAACAAGGATCTGAAATCCGAAGACCTGCTCAAGGGCCTGAAAGATATCGGCCTGGCCGAAGGCGAACCTTTCGACCGCCTGTCACTGGATCGCGTGACCCAGGAATTGACGCGCCAGTACTACAACCGCGGCAAATACAACGTGACGATCAAGCCGAAGGTTATCGAGCTGGATCGCAACCGCGTGGAGATTTCCATCATCGTCGCCGAAGGCAAGGTGGCGAAGATCAAGCAGATCAACCTGGTCGGCAATCACGCGTTCTCAGAGAACGACATTCGCAGCGATTTCGAATCCGATACGACCAATTGGACCTCGTGGTATTCCAAGGACGATCAGTATTCGCGCGAGAAGCTTTCTGGCGATCTGGAAAAGCTAAATTCGTATTATCTTGACCGCGGCTACGTGGATTTCAACATTGAATCCACCCAGGTCAGCATCAGTCCCGACAAGCGCACGATGTATCTCACCGCCAATGTGACCGAAGGCGAGATCTACAAGATTTCCGAGATCAAGCTCAGCGGCAATCTGGTGTTGGCCGAAGCCGACATGGCCAAGCTGATCCGCGCCAAGCCGGGCGAAGAATTCTCACGCAAGAAACTCGAACAATCCGCGCAAGCGATGACGGCGGTCCTTGCCAATATCGGCTACGCGTTCGCGCAAGTGACGCCGATTCCCGCGCTCGACCGCGACAAGCGTCTGGTCGGCATCAACTTTTTCGTCAACCCGGGCAAGCGTGTCTACGTCCGCCATATCGCGTTCAAGGGCAACCACAGCACCCAGGACGAAGTCATGCGCCGCGAGATGCGCCAGCTTGAGGGCGCGTGGTATTCGCAGGCGGCGATCGATCGCTCCAAGGTGCGTTTGCAGCGTCTGGGATATTTCAAGAAAGTCGAGATCGATACGCCGAAGGTCCCTGGCAGCGAAGACCAGGTAGATCTCAACGTCGCGGTCGAAGAAACCTCGTCCGGCGCATTCACGTTCGGCCTGGGCTATTCGCAGGTCTACGGTATCGTGCTCAGCATCTCGGTATCGCAGAACAATTTCCTCGGCACCGGCGATCGCGCATCGTTCACCGCGTCCAAGAGCGACTTTTTGACCAAGTACCAATTGTCCTATTACCAGCCGTACCTGACCCAGGACGGCATCGGTCTGGGCTACGATCTTTCGTATTCCAAACTCAATCAGCAGCAGGCCAACCTCGCCAACTACCTGAGCAACACGGCTGCCTTCTCGACGTACCTTGGCATTCCGGTGACCGAGAGCGACACCGTCAACCTGCAGCTCGGCGCCAGCAAGACGCAGATCTTTACCGGGTCTACCATCCAGCAAGTGGATTCGGTCACCGGCTTGCCGGTGCTCGATGCCAATGGCAATCCGATCTTCACAACGACGTACTATTCGCCGCAGCCAATAGTCGATTACATCAAGGCGCTGAACCACAACACGTTCCACGAATGGTCGGTGCAGGCCAGCTGGGCGCACGACACGCGCAACCGCTACTTCAATCCGACCCACGGTTCGCTTCAGCAGTTTTCCGCGGAAGTAGCGCTGCCCGGCTCGACCGTGGAATATTACAAACTGATCTACAAGTACGCGCAGTACATTCCGGTAACCAGCGCGCTGACTTTCGAAGGTTCCGCAACGATCGGATACGGCAATACGTATCGTGCAGCCAATGGCATCAACCCGGAGACAGGCGCGCCGCTGAAGGTCAATGGCTTGCCGTTCTTCGAAAATTTCTACGCTGGCGGCGTATCCGACGTACGCAGTTTCCGCGACAACACGCTTGGGCCCTATACGAAGTCACCCAGTTGCAGCACGCCATTTGACGCCCAATACTGCCGCCAGCCCCTCGGCGGCAACTTGAAGGTCGTGGCGTCCGCGGAGCTGATCTTCCCGACACCGTTCGTCAAGGACGATGACACGACCACGCGTCTGTCCTGGTACGTCGACGCCGGCAATGTGTTCAACCAGAACAACAATTCCTTGTCGATCCTGAGCCCGAACAACTTGTACGGCAACGACAGTATCTCGTGGAGCGACATGCGCGTATCCACCGGCATCTCGCTGCACTGGCAGGCGCCGGTTGGTCCGATCATCATCAACATCGGTCGTCCGATCGTCAAAAAACCCGGCGATATCGCCGAGACCCTGCAATTCAACTTCGGCCAGACGTTCTAGGACCCGGCTGCCCAGGACACGTTACTGCCAAGAGACGTTAAGATGGTCGCAGCGGCCAGCGCGGTAAATGGCGTATGGTCGCTTTCCGACGAGCAACAGAGGCAGCCCGGGTGAAGTCAGGAGCACGAAGCGGACGATGGGGCATCGGCGCGCTGCTGCTGGCGTTGGCGCTGTCGCCAGCTTTCCTGTTTGCCCAGGCCCCTGCCGGCAAGATCGGCTACGTGGATCTGAAGCGCCTGATCGACAATGCGCCGCAGATGATCGAAAGCCGCGGCCGGCTCGAGCGCGAATTCGCGCCACGCGATACCACGCTGAAAGCCGACGAAAAGCGCCTGGCCGACTCGAAGCTGCGCTACGATCGTGACAACGCGATCATGGCCAAGCCCGACGCCGAGGCGCTCAAGCGCCAGATCGATACGCTTGACCGTTCGATCAAGCGCACGCGCGAAGACCTGCGCAATGAACTCAACACGCGCGCCGCCGCCGAGCGCGACCGCATCTGGCAGAACATCAACGACACCGTGATCGAATACGCACGCGCCCAGGGCTACGAGTTGATCGTGCCGAGCCCGGTGGTCTACGCGAGCCCGCGCATCGATATTACCGACGCCGTGCTTGAGCGATTGAGGAAGCCGGCGCCAGCAGCAGGCTCGACACCATGAGCGTATTCATGAGCGCATATTTATGAGCTCGTATTCAGTGGCGGCGCTCGCGGAACGATTCGCGCTGGAACTGCGCGGAGATGGAACGCGCACGATAGCCGGTGTCGGCACGCTCGCCAGCGCTAGTCCGGAGCACTTGAGCTTTCTGGCCAATCCGCAATATCGCGCGCAGCTGGGCGCGAGCCGCGCCGGCGCGGTGGTGCTGCGCGCCGAAGACGCCGAGCATTGCGCAAGTGTGAGCTTGATTGCGCAGGATCCGTATGTCGCGTTCGCAAAGATCGCCGTCTTGTTCGACCCGACGCCTGCCACCACCCCCGGCGTGCACGCGAGTTGCGTCGTTGCTGCCAGTGCACGCATCGCGGCAAGCGCCAGCGTCGGGCCGCTGTGTGTGATCGAAGAAGGCGCCGTGATCGACGACGGAGCAGTGATCGGCCCGCAGTGCATGATCGGTCCGGGCTGCACGGTCGGCGCGCAGTCGCGCCTGGTCGCACGGGTCACCCTAGTGACACGTGTGACCCTGGGCAAACGCGTACTTGTCCATTCCGGTGCAGTGCTCGGGGCTGATGGTTTCGGCATTGCCTTCGATCGCGCCGCTTTCGAGCACGGCGGCTGGGTGAAGGTGCCGCAACTTGGCGGCGTGCGCATTGGCGACGATTGCGAGATCGGTGCGAACACAACAATCGACCGCGGCGCAATCGAGGATACCGTGCTGGAGGAAGACGTGCGCCTGGACAACCAGATCCAGATTGCACACAACGTGCATATCGGCGCACACACAGCGATGGCCGGATGCGCCGCTGTCGCCGGCAGCGCAAGAATCGGCCGTTACTGCCTGATCGGCGGCGGCGCTGGCATACTGGGTCACCTCAGCGTGGCCGATCGCGTGACCATCACCGCCCGCGCCTTGGTCACGCATTCGATTCATGTCGCCGGAGAATATTCGTCCGGCGTGCCGTTGCAGGACAGCCGCCAATGGCGCCGCAACGCGGCCCGCTTCAAGCACCTGGACGACCTCGCCCGTCGCGTGCAGGTCATCGAAAAAGAATTGGGGTCTAAGGAACGCAAATCATGAGCCATACCACTGCATCCACCGTCACCATGCCTGCAGATGCTGAACGCATCGGTGTCGAGCGCATCCAGGCGATGCTGCCACACCGCTATCCGTTCCTGCTGGTGGACCGGGTGCTCGAATTCACTGCGAACACACGCCTGACCGCATTGAAAAATGTCAGCATCAACGAGCCCTTCTTCCAGGGTCACTTCCCGGGCCATCCGGTCATGCCCGGCGTACTGATCATCGAAGCTCTGGCACAAGCGTCGGGCCTGCTGGTGCAACTCTCGGTGAAACGCGATGCCGGCCCGCAGCCTCTGTACTATCTGGTAAAAGTGGATAAGGCAAAATTTACCCAGATCGTGTCGCCGGGCGATCAGTTGATTCTGGAAGTCGAGCTCAAGCGCATGCTGCGCGGCATGGGTTTGTTCGCCTGCCGTGCAACGGTTGCCGGCAAGCAAGTCGCAGAAGCCGAATTGCTCTGCGCTGGGCGCGCCGCCTGATGAGCGGATTTGCGATGATCCACGCGACTGCCGCGATAGATCCGGCCGCAAAGCTCGGCGCAAACGTCAGCGTCGGTGCATTCAGCGTCATCAGTGCCGATGTGCACATCGCCGATGGCACGACGGTGGGTCCGCACGTGGTAATCCAGGGTCCGGCCCGGATCGGCCGCGACAATCACATTTTCCAGTTCGCGTCGGTCGGGGCCGATCCGCAGGACAAGAAATTCCACGGCGAACGCAGCGAACTTGTCATTGGCCACCGCAATACCATCCGCGAATTCGTCACCATCAATCGTGGCACTGCCGACGGCGGTGGCGTCACGCACATCGGCGATGACAACTGGATCATGGCGTACGCTCACATCGCGCACGACTGCCACGTCGGCAACAACACGATTTTCTCCAACAACGCCACCCTGGCCGGCCACGTCGAGATCGGCGACTACGCGATTCTCTCGGGCTTCGCCGGCGTGCACCAGTTTTGTCGCGTCGGCGAGCATGCGTTCGTCGGCATGGGCTGCCTGATCAATGGCGATGTGCCGCCGTTTGTCATCGTCGCGAACGAATACGGCCGCCCGCGCGGCATCAATGCCGAAGGCCTCAAGCGCCGCGGCTTCACTCCCGAACGCATCGCCGCAATCAAGCGCGCGTACAAGACCCTGTACATGTCTGGACTGCCGCTGGAACAAGCGCGCGAGCAGCTCGCGCGCGCTGCGGCGGACGCCCCGGATGTGCGCCAGATGCTCGATTTCATCGAGCGCGGCCAGCGTTCCCTGGTGCGATGACGGCGGACGCGAGTCCGCTTTTCGTTCTCGTTGCCGGGGAAGCTTCTGGCGACCAGCTCGGTGCGGGACTCATCACGGAGTTGCGCGGACTTTTTCCTGACGCGCGCTTCGCAGGAATCGGCGGCCCGCGCATGCGCGCAGCGGGCATGCAGGTCTGGCACTCGGCAGAAGAACTCAGCGTGATGGGGCTGGTCGAAGTGCTGGCGCATCTGCCGCGTTTGCTCGCCGTGCGACGCAATGTATACAAACGCGTGCTGCAGAGCCGGCCCGCTGTATTCATCGGCATCGATGCGCCGGATTTCAATCTGGGTCTGGAGCGCCGGCTCAAGCGCGCCGGCATCCACACGGTGCATTACGTGAGCCCTTCGGTGTGGGCCTGGCGCGAAAAGCGTGCGGCAAAGCTCGGCCGCAGCGCCGACCTCGTGCTCTGCCTGTTCCCGATGGAGCCTGCTATCTATGCGCGCCACGGTGTGAATGCGCGTTTCGTCGGCCACCCGCTGGCCGATGTGTTTGCGCTTGCACCCGATCAAGCAGGCGCTCGCCGCGAACTTGGCCTGCCACTGGATGTACCCGTGCTGGCGCTGCTGCCGGGCAGCCGCCTTGGCGAGATCCGCCGACTCGCTGCAGATTTTCTCGCTGCGACGGCGTTGATTTTGCAGCAATTACCACAATTGCATATTGTTGCACCGATGGCGAACGCAACTTGCCGCGCGGCGTTCCAACGCATCTTCGACGATTCAGCCCTCTGCCCTAAGCCCTCAGCCCTGCGCTTCGTGCACATCATCGACGGCAACGCGCACCAGGCGATGATCGCTGCCGACGCTGTCTTGCTTGCGTCGGGCACCGCCGCACTTGAGGCCATGCTGGCCAAGCGGCCCATGGTCGTCGCCTATCGTCTGGCGCCGTTGACCTACCGCATCGTCAGCTGGCTTCGCCTGATGCGTACAAATGTATACTCTCTGCCGAATATTCTCGCCGGCCACACGGTCGTCTCTGAGCTGATGCAGGACGCGTGCACACCGGCAGCGCTGAGCGAGGAGCTGCTGCCGTTTCTGCACAGCCGCACGCTACCGCAGGATATCTTGGCGACATTCCAGCGCCTGCATGGCGATCTGCGTGGCGACGCCGACCGACGTGCAGCGGCTGCTGTCGCCGAGCTGATTCGATCCTGACTCGCCGCTATTCACCTCGTTATGGCCGATTGACGCCGCGGTCGCCACAGCCCACCATCGCCAGATCATGACAACGACGTGACATGACCACTGCATGACAGCGATGTCGCTACCGCCGGCGCCGAAACGAACCCGCATCATCACCGGCATTGCCCTGATTGGCTTTGCGGCGCTTTTCGTCAGCGGACCATTGCAGCAGGCCACGCCCGTGGAATGTCTTTTTGCAGCGACGCTGTTGCTGATCAGTGTCGTGCTTACGGCGTTCCTCACGCGCCGATTCGCGTTCGCGCTCGCGTTGCCTAGCGTGATCTTCGGCGGTTTGTTGATTGCGAGCGTGCTGAAATTTCACTACCTCACGACGCCGCTGCTGGCGCCGGACCTGGTCTACTTCCTCAATCGTGATCTGCTCGAAGTGGCGATGCACTATCCGAGCATCCTGTTCGCCCTCGTTGGCGGCGCAATCATTATTCCTGGACTGCTGGTCCTGGCCTGGCGGCTGGATCGCCCGCGCCTGCTTGCATCCATGGGCAGTGCCCCGCGCCGCGGCGCGCAGGCCGTCGGCGTACTCGCTGCGATCGCGCTGCTGCTCGCGGTGGACTCTCCTGCCGGACCATTCAGCGCGGTCTTCGAGAAAGGCATGTGGCAGGCGATGAACGACAAGAGTTACCTGGTGAATTTCTTCACCTCGTTCTACCAAACCGAAATCAAGATCCCGCCCCCAGCCGCGGACGTCGATCCGAACATGTCGTGGATGCAATCGGCGGCGGACAACCCACCGGCGTGTCTTGCAGGCTGCGCGGGCGCAAAGACCCCGAAAATCGCGCAGGATTATCCCGACATCGTGTCCGTGCTGGAGGAAAGCACCTTCGATCCGAGCCTGATCAAGATGTGCAACTTGCCGCTGTGCAAGCGCGCTATGTTCGAAGCCGATGGCCGCACGCGCGCGCACGGTCCACTGGTGGTGCACACCTGGGGCGGCGGCACCTGGACCAGCGAGTTCGCGCTCATGTCCGGCCTGGCGCATAGCACATTCGGCGATGCCGGCCTGTACGCACCGTACAATCTTGCGCCGCGCGTCACCTATTCGCTGCCCAAGGTGCTGCACACCGCAGGCTACCGCGTCATCGCCATCTATCCGATGTCGGGCAATTTCATCAATGCGCGCAACGCCTACAAGTTCTATGGCTTCGACGCATTCTACGATGGCCAGGACTACGGGTTGTCGTGGGAATCCAGCGACAACGACCTGATGCAGGTATTCGATCAGGTCTACGACAAGGAGAAGAAAACGATCGGCAAGCAGCCGCTGTTCGTGATGATGCTGACCTTGCGCCAGCACGGCCCGCACATGACGCCGCTCAAGGTATTGCCGGTACCGTACGACAAGCCACTGTTCCCCGGCGCATTCAAGTCGAAGGACCTGGACGAGTGGCTCAACCTCAACCTGGGCAATTATCTGCACCGTCTGGCCGGCTCCGATGCGGCGATCACGCATCTGGAAAAGAAACTGCTTGATGGCGATCGCCCGGCCCTGCTGTTTCACTTCGGCGACCATCAGCCCTCATTCGATGGTGCGATCCGCGAAATCCCCAAGACCGTGCCGGCAAACGTGGTCGATCCGAACTACGTGTCGTACTACATGATCAAGACCAACTACAAACCGGCGCGCCAGTATGTTTTTCCGGCGCTCGACTTAAGTTTCGCCGGCGCGCTGATCCTGGATATCGCGGGGGTGAAAAAAGATGCGTTCTTCCAGGCCAATGCCCTGCTGCGCGAGCGCTGCAACGGTGCGTACGTCGACTGCAAGGACAAACCCCTCGTCGATACTTATCATGCGTATGTATTCCAGCGTCTGGAAGCACTGCATGAATGATTCGCGACCCTCACTGACTGCCGGCGTTGACGAGGCCGGTCGCGGCCCGCTGGCCGGGCCTGTTGTCATTGCCGCGGTGATTCTGGATCCGGCGCGCCGCATCCGCGGACTCGCCGATTCGAAAGTACTGACTGCCATGCGGCGCGAAACCCTGGATGCGCGCATCCGCGAACGTGCAATTGCGATTAGCGTCGTGGCCGTGGACGTCGCCGAAATCGATCGCCACAACATCTTCCAGGCGACGATGCTGGGCATGAGCCGCGCGCTTGCCGCGCTGATGCCGGCGCCGCTGCTCGCATTGATCGACGGCAATCATTTGCCGAAGAACCTGCAATGCATCGGCCACGCGATTGTCGATGGCGACGCACTGGAACCGGCGATCAGCGCCGCATCGATCCTGGCCAAGGTCGCGCGCGATCGCATCATGTGCGAACTGGATGCGCGCTATCCAGGCTATGGCTTCGCGCGCCACAAGGGCTACGGAACGCCGATACATCTGGCTGCATTGCAACAGCTTGGCCCCTGCCCCGAGCATCGTCGTAGCTTTGCGCCGGTGCGGCAACAGACCATGACATTCGCTATGGGCTGAGGCTGCAAACGGTCGCGATCACGTCTATTCGATTAATGCGGCGCGTTCGGTCGCCACGCGCTCGGACTGGCGTGCGCGTGCTGCAGCGAGCCACGTTGCTTGGGCATATTTGCGCCAAACACGATCACGGTCGAACGCACTGGCGTCCAACCAACCGGCTGCTTGCGCTTGGTCAAGCTGTTTTGCCGCCTGCTCGGCATCCCCTTGCAACGCAGCAATCTGCGCGAGCTGATAGTGCAGCACAGGTAGGCTTACTCCCGCTTGTTGCATACGATCTATTTGCGCGGCATACGAGCCTAAAGCGGTTGCGCGCAGCAGCGATGTTTCCGGCAGCAGCGCGATCCAGGCTGTGAAGTGACCCAGCCCGAGGTCGGGCAACCATAAGCGCAGAAACGGATCGCCCTGCTCGGGCGCAGTAGCGAAAAGAGAGTCGTAGGTTCGGCGTGCTGCCTCATCGTCACCACGCAGCATCAGCATCCGCGCGCGAAGCGCCGTATGCCATGACGCGGTTACCGCACCTGGCTTGATTTGGTCGAGAATTGTTCCGGCGAGCCCCGGTTGATCGGTTAGCCATAGCGCCCAAAGTTGCGGCGTGAGCCGCTCAATCGGCGAGATATCCGGCGCGTCGCGTAAGGTATCCAGGGCGCGGCGACCATCGCCCAGCAGCAAAAAGCTGTAGGCCAGATTGAATCCGGCCCAGCCATTGGCGCCCCGCAGATGCTGCGCGGCGAGCAGGGCCGATACGGAACCTGCGATGTGTCCGTAGAACTGCTCGCGCAAAGCCAGTTGCCAATGTGGCTCGGCGTAGTCCGGATTCAGCTCGATCGCGCGTACGAATTTTTCCGCTGCCTGGGCCTGCTCGCCTGCGAGCAGCAAATCAACTCCAAGATACGTCTGCACGACCGGACTCAGCGGATCGAGTTGCTCGACGCTTCGATGCCATGCAAGCGCTTCGCGCGGACGACCGCTGTAAGCCAGCGCCGTGCCGTACCAAACCGATGCTTCCGGATGCCGCGGCGCAAGCTCTAGTGCGTGTTCCAGGGCAGTCACCGCACGTTCGGGATGCACTTCATCCAGCAGGATGAGGCCCTCGGATGCGTAGGCATCGGCAAGATCAGGCGCAAGTTCCTTCGCGCGAGCCACTGCTGCGCGCGCTTTGGCCGAGGCTTCGTCCAGACTCAGATCGGCATATTCGTTCAGCAGCATGTAGGTATCGGACATGCCGCAGTACGCTTGCGCAAACTGTGGATTCTCAGCGGCTGCGCGCTGGAAATAGCCGAGTGCACGCGCCAGGCTTTCGGGAGTGCGTTGATACCAGTAGTGACGCCCGAGCCAGTACAGATCCTGCGAGGAGATCGGCACCGCCGGGATGACGGGCGCCGATAATGGCGCCGCAATCAAAGAAGCGTGGACGCGCTCGATCAGCGGCACCACGATGCGGAACAATTGCTCTCGCGGTGATTCCTGTTCATCGACCCATATCGGCGCCGTTTCGCCGCGATGCCACAGAACAATATGCGAGCGCACCGACACCGTTGTCGGCACGATCTCGCCACTGAGCACATAGTCGACATCGAGCACCTCGGCAACGCGCTGCGGATTGGCCTGACCGCGCCCGAGTGCAAGCAGGGATTCGCGCCCGGCAACCCGCAGGTTTGCGTTGCGGGCGAACGCATCGGTCAAGCTTTCGGACAAGCCTTCCGCCGCTGCGCGCAAGTCGGTATCGCTGTCGCGTGCCGCGAACGGAAGCACGGCGATTCCCGGAGGTTTGGTGACCGATGCAGAGGCGGGTCGATAGGTATCGCGCGCTTGCAGCGCCGCAAAAATGATTGCAGCAATCAACACCAGCAGCAGCGATCCGATCACCAAGCGGTATTTGCCGGTCACGTCGATGGATCGCGGAGGATTTGCGATTGGTTTGCTGACTTCGGTTTGTGGCGGTCCGGCGACTTCAGTCGCAACGTTGCGCAGCGCAGGCACGGCGACCGCGGCTGCAATCGAAGCGTCGGCGTCGAGCGGTCTCTGCGCGCGCGTGGGTGTCACCGCAAAGCGATAGCCCAGGCCATGCACGGTCTGGATATAGCGCGGATTGGCGACATCGTCTCCCAGCGCCCGCCGCAGCAGGGCAATGATCCGGTTCAGCGTGGCCGGGGCAACGTGGTGGTGTCCCCATACGGCATCGAGCAATCGATTGCGATCGAGCAACTCCTGCGGATGCTCGATAAATTTCAGCAGCAGCGCGAACGCTTTCGGTTCAAGCTCGATCGGGCGATCTGCCCGGAATACGCGATGCGCCTCCGGCTCGACGCGAATCTGGTCGAACAGATAGATGAGCGGTCCCTCATTCATGTCCTTGCCATTTCAGCCAGCCGCTTGCGCAATCGCATTGTTTACCAGCGCGCCATTCTAAGCCCAATCACAACATCCTCATCATTCCCCTACAAATCCATCAAGCATGCGGGCTCTCGCCTGCCCAATGTGGCGCCGGGATAGATTCTGGAACGGCGAGTGATCGTCAACGCTTATCCAACAGGGAATCCGCGCCAAACCGGCATCTCGCCCGTTTCCCCATGTATTCCTGCGAATCTTCGATACCCCTGCCTCTATATGAACATGGCTGTCGCGGTACGCTTCAACCCGCCCGGAGCGCGTCGATGAAGATCTGCCCGATACTGCTTTGGTCGCTGTTTGCGCTGATAGCATTGCCGGCATACGGCCAAGGTCTGCAAGGTACGGCATTCACCTATCAAGGCCTGCTTGACCAGAACGGCACTCCGATCCAGGGCAACGTCGATATGCTGTTCGCGTTGTTCGATGCTCCCAGCGGCGGTGCGCAGATTGGTCCGACGCTCGCGTTCACGGGCACGAATGGCAATCCGATCGGAACGGCGAACGGCGTCTTCGACGCAACGCTGGATTTCGGCGCGCTTGCGTTCAACGGAGCAATTACCGATCAGCGCTTCCTGCAAATCACCGTCAACGGCACTGTGTTGACGCCACGCACGCCGATCCAGAACGCGCCCTACGCGTTGCAGTCGCGCACATCCGAACTGGCCTACACCGTCAGCAACGGATCGGTCGGCATTGCGCAGATCAATGCGGCGCAGGTGCAGCGGCGGGTGAGCGGCACATGCGCAAGCGGATCCAGCATTCAATTGATCAATTCGGATGGAACGGTGGCCTGCCAGAGTGCTGGGGGCGGCACAATCAGCAGCGTCACCTCCGGTCGCGGCCTCGCTGGCGGTGGCAGCAGCGGCAGCGTGACTATCGGCATCGCAGATCCGCTTAGTCTCACCGGCGCTGACGTGAACGGCGTGATCCTCGCACAAAGCAAACGCGCAACGGATGGGGTCGGCATCCATGGCGTGATCTCCTCAGACAGCGGCGCAGCGTTGTTCGGCGATTCGAGCGCGACCTCGGGCACGGGCATCGGTGTCGAAGGCAACAACGCGTCGCCCTTTGGCGTCGGTGTTGCGGGCTACAACTTCGCGCTTACCGGAGCCGCCACTGCCGTGAGTGGACAGACTGCCGCTCCCAACGGACTGGCCATCATCGGCTATAGCAATGCGACCAGTGGAACCAATGCCGGCATGTACGGATTGACCGCTTCTACCGCGGGTTATGGCGTGTGGGGGCGCTCGTTCGCGGGCGGAGACCTTATCGCCGGCACCGGTGTCCGCGGTGATAGTGGAGGCGGCACGGGAGTCCTTGGAACGAGCTACGCGCAAGTTTCGGCAAGCCCCGTCGCTGGTGTCGTTGGAAAGAACTCGGGCAATGGTTTCGGCGTGTGGGGCGAGCAACTCGTCGGTCCGGGCGGTGCTGGCGTCTACGGCAACGGCGCCTATGCCGGCGTCTGGGGACACGCCAATACCGGCTTCGGCGTATTTGGCCAGACTCAGACCGGCGTTGGCGTGGACGGCCAATCGGGGTCGAGCGGCATCGGCGTCTCAGGCAAGAGCGACTACATTGGCGTGGCCGGTGGAGGCTCCGGAGGAACCGCCACGTATGGCGTCTATGGCAGCGGCGCCAGCGGCGTCTATGGGAACGGAACCAACGGTGTCTACGGCAGCGGCACGAACGGTGTCTACGGCAACGGCGTCAACTACGGCGTATTCGGTACGGGCGTTACCGGGCTGCGCGGCGAATCGTCCAGCACCAGTGGTTTCGGCGTGGTCGGCTATGATTCCGCCACCACGGGTTTCACCCGCGGCGTGTACGGCGAATCCGATTCGGCCAACGGTCGCGCGGTCGAAGGGTATAGCGGGCCCGGTGTCGGCATCTACGGCGCCTCGACGAGCGGCTTTGCCGGTTACTTCGCCGGCAACGTGCAGATGAACAACTTTGCGCAGGTGTGGGGCAACTTCGACCACGAAGGCAACGTCGCAACGTTCCAACATCAGGTGTGGATCTACGGATCGGTCAGCAAACCGGCAGGCAGCTTCAAGATCGACGATCCGATCGACCCTTCGAACAAGTATCTGTATCACTCGTTCGTTGAATCGCCGGACATGAAGAACATCTACGACGGCATCGCGACGCTCGATGCGCGCGGCGAATCATGGGTCGAACTGCCCGCGTACTTCCAAGCGCTGAATCGCGATTTCCGCTACCAGCTCACCGCGATGGGTCGCCCGGCACCGTCGCTGTACATCGCCGACGAGATTGTTGGCAACCGCTTCCGCATCGCCGGCGGCAACCCGGGTCAGCGTGTATCGTGGCAGGCCACCGGCACGCGTCACGACGCCTACGCCGAAGCGAACCGTATCCCGAATGAAGTCGACAAGCCCGCCAATGAGCGTGGCAGGTATCTGTATCCGGAATTGTTCGGCCAACCCGCATCAACGGCGATCAGGCCGGCAAACACCGGCGGAAATGCCCGACCGGAGCCAGCGCAGACACCCGAGCTGTTGCCGCGACCGGAATCCGTCGCAGCGCCGACGATGTCTCTGACAACGCATCCATGAACCGCTGGGGATTCCTCGCATCGGTCTCGTTGGCCTGCATCGGATCGATCGTGTCGTGGTCGGTGGTGGCCATGGCCGGATCCGGCAGCACCACGAGTGCAGGCAGCTACACGCTGCACCCCAGCGTCGTCGGCGCGGGCGGGACGCGGATGCAGGGCGGCAACTGGACGCTCGACGGCACTCTCGCGCAGGCCGACGCACTCGTGCAAAACGGAGCCGCCGGCCTGCGGCTCGAAGGTGGCTTCTGGCGCGCGACGAAAGGCGCCATCGCAGGCGATCGCATTTTTGCGAACGGGTTTAACTGATCAATCACGACAGATCACAACATCCTCATCGTTCCCCTACAAGTTCCTCAAGCATGCATCCGGCGAGGTTACTAGGCTCACGCTCGAACTCGACACGAGTCAGAAAGTTCCGATTGCATAACCCGGAGAGTGCGATGTCTACATCTTGTTCGCTCACATCGTTACATCGGTTCGGATTGCCACACTTGCTGCGGCTTGTGCTCGGCGCCTTAGCCATAGCGGTTACCTGCGGCGCGCAGGCCTATGTCACAGTCGGGCCTTCGGGCAGCTACAGCACGATTCAACAGGGTGTCGCTGCGGCAATCGCGAACGGCGGCGACGAGGTGCGGGTGCAGGTGAAGGTATGCACCGACCCACACGGCTTTCAGTACGTCTGCCCGTACAGGGAAAACGTCAGCGTCTCAACGACGAAGAATGTTTCTCTGCGGGGCGGATGGCAATCGGATTTCGTGACCCCGTACCCGGGTGCCAGCGGCACGCTGGTTCAAGGCACCGGAGCCGATGCGCAAATTATCGAAGTCGTGGCCTACGGCGGCGGCGGCGTCCAGGTCAGTGGATTCGAACTGAGCGGCAGCGGTACCACTGCTGGATATAACACGCGTGGCATAACTGTATTTGCGACCACCAATTCCAGTGTACTCATCAACAACAATAGCATCCACGACAATTCGCTGCTGACAGATGGCCGTTTGTACGTAACCGCACCCGGTGGCGGCGCAGGTATTACAACCGTAGCTGTCGGAGCTGGCGCAAGCGTCACCATCAATTCAAACACAATTCACGCCAATACCGTTTACGGCACCAATAGCGGCAGCTCCAACGGCGGTGGAGCACTCCTGCAGACACAACAGGGAGGGAAGATCTATTTCGATGCCAACATCCTCACTGCCAACTCGGTAAGCAACCCGAGCGGCGGAGCATGTCACGGCGGCGGCCTATGGGCACAGGCCGACACCGGGTCCTTGCAACTTGCCATCAACGCATACTCGAGCAACCAGCAGTTCGCCTGTGGAAATGGCGCAACCGGCGACGCTGCAGAAATCGACGCCATCAATGCTTCGGTCATCAATATTTCCGATGAAACCTGGACTAGCAACGCCGCCGCCAACGACCCCGGCGTCTACGAGGTCTTCATGCATGCGCAGTCTTCCGGGCAGATCTACGCGGGCAACGGCCTCATTACCAACGGAACCTGGGGCGGGCTCTATGCGCAAACGGACGCAACGTCGGCAATCACCATCGTGAATTTCACGATCGCCGACAATCCTGTGCTCGGCTATCGTGGAGTGGGCGGCGGCACACAACTGTGGAACACGATTCTGTGGAATGACGGCAGCCCGTACGAATTGGACAACGGCGCCACTTTCGCGTTTTGCCTGTACGCCTCGAATCCACTGTTCATCGATTCAGCGGACGGCAACTATCGGCTGTCCAAGACTTCACCTGCGATCAACGCGGGATATGACCTTGTCCCAAGTGGCCAATACGCCACTGACCTTGATCGCAGTCCACGGCCTTACTTGGGGGATGGCATCGCGATCGCCGACATCGGTGCGTACGAGTTTCACGCGTCCGACAGGATCTTCGGCAATGGCTTCTAGCTGTAGAAATTTGTTGCGGCATGCACCTTTGCACTCACGCCAAGAACTGGCCATGTATCCAACGTGCATTGCTTGTGTACTCAAACTGACGCACAGCGTTTCAATGCCTCTGCGGGCGCATCATTGGCTGCACCGATTGTCAGCAAAGACGGCGATAGCCCTGATCGGCCTGTGCGCCAGCACAAGCATCGTGGCTGCCACGTTTCCCGATCAACTGGATGTGGTGATACTTGGCTCAAGGGATGCCACCGGCGTCGGCGGTGGCGATGCCAGCAATCGCTACATCGGCTACAGCATTGCCGGCATTGGCGACATCGATGGCGACGGTTTGGCAGATTTTGTTGTCGGCAGCCAGCGGCAAAACCTGAGTCCTGCGCAAGCCGGTTCCGCGTTTCTGGTGTGGGGTCGGCGAATTTTTCCAGCCACCGGCATTCCTTTCGATACACCTTTGGTCAACTATTTCACCGAGATCGACGGCGTCAGTGGCAACGACTGGCTTGGTTACAGCGCGGCCGGAGGCGCGGACTTGAACGGAGATGGCCGCCCGGATTTCGCCATCGGCGCACCCTTTGCGAAATATTTCGACAACACCGCCACGGGTGCGAGTTACACCCTGTTCGGACATCCACGACCGTGGCCAGCAACAATTTCGGTGAGTACGCTAACCGGCAGCAACGGTTTTGCTGCATATGGTTCGGCTGCAAATGAACAGGTCGGCTACGCAACAGCGTTGCTGCAAAATTTCGGCGATGGCGCTTACGGTCAACTCGCCATCGGCACACCGTCTGCGCACGTGAACGGCGACATCGGCATCAACAGCGGTCGGGTGGATTTTCTGTATGGCCGATCCAGCTTCAGCGAGTTCTACACATTGGGTTCTTATCCAATCGGCAGCGGTGGCTTTGCGATTTTCGGCGGCACGAGTCTGGACAACAACCAGGCTTCGCTCGGCGCAAGTATCGCCTCCGCAGGCGACGTCAATCACGATGGTTACGAAGATCTGATCATCGGCGCGCCGGGAGATTAGACAGCCTATTCGTACGGCGGAACCGCATTTGTTCTTTACGGTCACCCCGGGCCTACCTTGTTCAGTTTCGACCTCGCCAACCTTAACGGCAGCAACGGATTTCACATCAACACGTCACCACAAACCAATTCGCTAACCGGCTCGCAGGTGGGATCTCTTGGCGATATCAACGGCGACGGCATCGATGATTTTTTCATTCTTGCAAAGAACCCGGGACACGAATGCTATGCATATGCGCTCTTCGGACAAGCTGCCGGTTTCCCTGCCACGGTGGATGCGAATGGCCGCAGGGATGGCATCCTCGGATTCGACATAGATGCGCTCGGCGTGCCCACAGGGCCAGGTGGCAGTGATCCTTTCTGTGCCGGGGCTTCTATCGCGGGTGTTGGCGACGTCAACGGCGACGGTATCGACGATTTCGTCGTCAGCGATTGGGCTGTTCCGGGTCCCTTCGGCGGCGAAACTGGCGTGGTCTACCTCGTGTTCGGTCATCGTGGTGTCTGGAATCCGTTGACGCCGAGCAAATTGAATCTGTTCCATCCCAAGGAAGGCGTATTGATCGCCAGCAGCCATGTTCCTACCAATAACTTCGGCCGGACGGTGGCCAAGCTGGGCGACGTCAACGGCGATGGCATCGCAGATTTTGCCATCGGCGCTCCTACTGATGGCATGGGCAACAACGTTGGTGGAGGCGTAGTGATAGTTGTATTCGGCCGCGACGGTCTTTTTGACAACGGGTTCGATTGACGCAAACCGTCACCGCCGCGCGTTCGCAGTCGACGGACAAGCGTAGACAGGCGTCAAAGGGCCGGTGAAGCGTGGACAATTTGGCTGCGTCAAGCCTTGCCGCACCCGCAACGGCGGGCTACCCTGACCATGCAGCCTTTCGGTGCCATGAATCTCACTTTCGTCCATCTCCATATCCACAGCGACTTCTCGCTGGTCGATTCGACGATCCGCCTGCCGGACAAGCCAGAATACGGCGATCCGGCGAAGGCGCCTCGGCCGAACCTGATCAGCCGCGCGGTCGAGATCGGCTTGCCCGCTCTGGGCCTGACTGACCAGGGCAACCTGTTCGCCCTGGTGAAGTTCTATCGCGCCGCGGAAGCCAACGGCATCAAGCCGATCGCCGGGGCGGACTTGCTGATCGCCAATTCCGCCGAGACGCAACGGCCGACGCGCCTGACCCTGCTCTGCCAGAACCACGCCGGCTATCTGAATCTGGCACGCCTGATCTCGCGCAGCTATATCGAAGGCCGTCACGGTGATCACGCGATTGTCGACCCGGCGTGGTTTGCCGGATCCAGCACGGGTCTCATCGCTCTGGCCGGACGCGGCAGCGACGTGGGCCAGCTGTTGCTCGCCGGCAAGCAGGACATGGCGCTCGCGCGCACACGGCTCTGGCTGGGCCACTTCGATGACCGCTGGTATTTCGAAGTGACGCGCACCGAACACGCCGACGAGACAAACTACAACGCGGCCGTTTTGCAGCTGGCGGCAGCGTGCGATTGTCCGGTCGTCGCCAGCAACGATGTGCGCTTCCTGGAGCGCGCGGATTTCGAAGCGCACGAGGCGCGCGTATGCATCCAGCAGGGCCGCCTGCTCAACGATCCCAAGCGCCCGCGCGACTACACGCCCGAGCAATATCTGAAGTCACCGGAGGAGATGGCGACTCTGTTCGCCGACCTGCCCGAAGCATTGGCAAATAGTATAGAAATTGCAAAACGCTGCAATCTGGAACTTTCCTTCGGAACTTATCATCTGCCGGCATTTCCGCCGCCCGCGGGTCACACGATTGATTCGTATATCCGTGCGCAGGCGCAGACGGGCCTGCACGAGCGCCTGCGCAAGTACGCACTGGCAACCGGATTTACCGAGAGCGACTACGCACAGCGGCTGCAGACCGAACTCGACGTCATCATCAAGATGGGCTTTGCCAGCTACTTCCTGATCGTCGCCGACTTCATCAACTGGGCCAAGCGCCAGCACATTCCGGTGGGTCCGGGACGCGGTTCCGGAGCGGGCTCTGTCGTTGCCTGGAGCCTGGGCATCACGGACCTTGATCCTTTGCGTTACGGCTTGCTGTTCGAGCGCTTCCTCAATCCCGAACGCGTGTCGATGCCGGACTTCGACGTCGACTTCTGCATGGACGGCCGCGATGCGGTGATCGATTACGTGGCCAGCAGTTACGGCCGCGACAAGGTCAGCCAGATCATCACCTACGGCACGATGGCGGCCAAGGCCGTGTTGCGCGACGCAGGCCGCGTCCTCGGCATGGGTTATGGCCAGGTTGACCGCATTGCCAAACTCATCCCGCTGCGGCCGACCGATCCCTTGTCGCTGGACGACATCCTCGGCCGCAGCAAGAAGGCGCGCGAGGATTCCGGGCGCATCGTCGCCGAATTCAAGGCTCAGTACGAATCTGACGATGACGTGCGCGACCTGGTCGATCTGGCACTCAAGCTCGAAGACCTGACCCGCAACGCCGGCAAGCACGCCGGTGGTGTCGTGATCGCGCCATCGGCGCTGACCGATTTCGCGCCGCTCTACAGCGAAGACGGCGGCGGCGGCGTGGTCACTCAATTCGACAAAGACGACGTCGAAGCGGTCGGCCTGGTCAAGTTCGACTTCCTCGGCCTGCGCACGCTGACCATCATCGACTGGGCGGTGAAGGCAATCAACAAGCGGCGAGCGGACAACGGCGAATCGTTGATCGATATCACCGAGCTGCCACTCGACGATGCTGCAGTTTATACTTTGCTGAAAAATGCACAAACCGTCGCGGTGTTCCAGCTGGAAAGCCGCGGTATGCAGGGCATGCTCAAGGACGCGGCGCCGGATTGCTTCGAAGACATCATCGCCCTGGTGTCGTTGTATCGCCCCGGCCCGATGGAGCTGATCCCCAGCTACTGCGCGCGCAAGCATGGTCGAGAGCCGATCGAATATCCGGATCCACGCGTGGAACCGGTACTGCGCGAGACCTACGGCATCATGGTCTACCAGGAACAGGTCATGCAGATGGCCCAGATCGTCGGCGGTTATACGCTTGGCGGCGCGGACCTGCTGCGCCGCGCGATGGGCAAGAAAAATCCGGCGGAAATGGCCAAGCAGCGCGTGACGTTCCGCGACGGCGCCGCGGACAACGGCGTCGATGCGCACAAGGCCGATGCAATTTTCGACTTGATGGAAAAGTTCGCCGGCTACGGCTTCAACAAGTCGCACGCGGCGGCCTATGCACTGATCACGTACCAGACCGCGTGGCTGAAGGTTCACTACCCCGCCGAATTCATGGCGGCGGTGTTGTCGTCGGACATGGACAACACCGACAAGGTCGTCAATTTTCTCGGTGAAGCGCGCGCGCTGGGTCTCAAGGTGCTGCCGCCCGACATCAATGCCTCTCACTACATGTTTGCCGCGCTCGATGCGGAAGGGCAACAGCGTTCGAGCCTCGTCCGCTATGGGCTCGGTGCCGTCAAGGGCGTCGGCCGCGGTGCGGTGGAAAATATGGTTGAGGCGCGCGAACGTGGCGGGCCATTTCGCAACCTTTCCGATTTCTGCCATCGCATCGACGCGCAGAAAATCAACAAGCGCACGCTGGAAGCACTGATCCTGTGCGGCGCGATGGACGCGCTGGCAAAAAATCGCGCGACGCTGATAGCGCAATTGCCCGAGGCCATGCGCGCCGCGGAGCAGCAGGCGCGCGACGTGCAGGCAGGACAGCACGATATCTTCGGCGCGAGCAGTCCGGCAGCGATGCCGCCACCCTCGCTACCACAAGCCGAAGACTGGCCGGTCGAGCGTCGCCTCGCCGGTGAGCGTGAGACGCTCGGCCACTATCTGTCGGGTCATCCGACAGATGCCTGGCGCGACCTGATCGCCAAGACCGCAACCTGCGCGATCGGCGAGATCGATCGCCACTACTCCGTGCCGAAGAAAGGCGGAGCGCAAGGCGAACGCCGCCATCGCTTCGCCGACCTGCAGCCGTTTGTCCTGATCGGCAGCGTCGTGCTGATCCGCAAGCAGGGCGACAGCCGCGCGTTTGTGCAGGTCGAGGATTTCTCCGGCAAGTTCGAGGCCGTGTTGTATCGCGAAACCTGGATGGAGTTTGGACCGCTATTGACACGCGATGCCATCCTCGTCTTCGAAGGCGGTCTGTCGATCGATGATTTTTCCGGCGGCTACCAGTTGCGCACGCAGCGCGTCACCGCGATCGCGACTGTATGCGAACGCCAGGTGCGTTTGCTGCGCGTGCACTGCAACGGCATCGACCCGCAGTTCTCACAACGCCTGCAACAAGTCCTGGCCAGCCATCGCGGAGGCACCACGCCCGTGCGGCTCGCACTGCGCAATGCGGGCGCGCAGGGCGAGATCGAATTGGGCGCCGAATGGCGCGTGCGCGCCAATCCCGCGCTACGACAGACGCTGGAGGCGCTCGACGGCGTGCTGTCGGCGGACCTGGTGTATGGTCCTCCGCCCGGCTGAGCGGTCGGCTGCGCGGCCTCTCTCGGCCATCCATGGCCTCCGAGGCACTTGGGCTCCTGCCCGGCGGCGCGACAGCGGTATTTCATTGGAGCGGCTATACTTCGCCACTTTGCGCCACATCGTCGCCGAATGAACCCGAACTTCCTCGATTTTGAACAACCGATCGCAGAGCTGGAAGGCAAGATCCAGGAGCTTCGCCACGCCAGTCACGACCGCGCGTTCAACATCGACGACGAGGTCACCCGGCTGCGCGACAAGCTGCGCCACAAGACCGCGGAGATCTTCCGCAATCTCACGCCGTGGCAAATCGCCCAACTCGCGCGCCACCCGTCACGGCCGTACACCCTGGACTACATTCAGACGATCTGCGAAGAATTCCACGAACTCGCCGGCGATCGCGCTTACGCCGACGACGCCGCCATTGTCGGCGGCCCAGCACGTATCGACGGCCGCGCGGTGATGATCATCGGCCACCAGAAAGGTCGCGATACCAAGTCCAAGATCAAGCGCAACTTCGGTATGCCGCGCCCGGAAGGCTATCGCAAGGCGTTGCGCCTGATGCACATGGCGGACCGCTTCCGCCTGCCGATTCTCACCTTCATCGACACACCCGGCGCGTACCCGGGCGTCGGTGCCGAGGAACGCGGGCAGAGCGAGGCGATTGCACGCAACCTGCTGGAAATGTCCCAGCTCAAGGTGCCGATCCTGTGCACCGTGATCGGCGAAGGCGGCTCCGGCGGCGCGCTTGCCATCGGCGTCGGCGACTGCACGGTGATGCTGCAATATTCCACGTATTCGGTGATCACGCCGGAAGGTTGCGCGTCGATTTTGTGGAAAAGTACAGAAAAGGCGAAAGACGCGGCCGACGCCCTGGCGATCACGGCGCCGCGGCTGCTTGAGCTGGGTCTGATCGACAAGGTCGTGCGCGAGCCGCTCGGCGGAGCCCACCGCGATCCGCATTCGATGGCAATTCGGCTCAAGGCCGTATTGCTCAATCAGCTCGATGCGCTGGAGCGCAGCGACAGTGCGGGCTTGCTGGAGCAGCGCTACCGCCGCCTGCGTCGTTACGGCGCGTACAAGGCAGCGTAGTTCGCGGTGGCAACGCGAGCTTGCCGAGCGTGTCATGCCATCAATCGACCTGCAACGGAACCTGATCGAAGCGATTCATCACCTGCCAGCGGGCGACATCGTCGTCGGTTTTAGCGGTGGCCTGGATTCGAGCGTGCTGGTGCACGCGCTCGCGCAACTCCCTGAGGGACGCGAACGCGGCTTGCGCGCAGTCCACGTGGATCACCAGCTGCACACCGACAGCACGCTCTGGGCGCAGCATTGCGCCGCATTCGCTGCAAGCCTGAATATTGCGCTCGACGTAATCGCCGTTGAGGTGAAACGCGACGCCGGCACCGGGCTTGAAGATGCGGCGCGGCAGGCACGGCGTGCGATGTTTGCGCGGACGCTGGCCGCGGGTGAAATCCTCGCGCTGGCGCACCACCGCGATGATCAGGCCGAGACCATCCTGCTCAAACTTCTGCGCGGTGCCGGTCCGGAAGGACTCGGCGGCATGCGCCAGTTGCGGCCATTCGGCAACGGCTCGATCTGGCGGCCGCTGCTGGAGCAACCGCGTGCTGCGCTGATCGAGTATGCGCAACTGCATGCGCTGCGCTGGATCGAGGACCCGAGCAACGCCGATACGCATCTGCGGCGAAACTTCCTGCGCCAGGAAATCCTGCCGCGACTCGCGCAGCGCTGGGCGGATGCCTCGGCAGCGCTCGCACACAGCGCGACCTGGGCACGCAGCGCTGCGGATCTCATCCAGACCCAAAGCATCGCTGCGCTGGAAAAACTGCGCGGTCCGCAAGCGGCAACGCTGCGCTGGCGCGACTGGCTGGCGCTTCCCGATGCGTTGCGCGATCCAGTGCTACGTTACTGGCTGCGCGATCTGGATCTGGACGAACCCGCGCATTTTCACGTCATCGAAATCGAACGCCAATTGCGCGACGCGGCGCCCGATCGGCTGCCTTGCGTGTCCTGGGCCGGCACCGAGGTAAGGCGCTATCGTGATTGGCTGTACGCGATGCGGCGCTTGGTACCGACTCCGGAGAATGGGCAGATTGACTGGGACGGCCGCACAGTGGACCTGCCCGCGGGCGGCACGCTGACGCTGCAAGCTGATGCTCGCATCAACGGCGCGGACACGATTGCGCTACAGGTGCGCTATCGCCAGGGCGGCGAGCGCCTCAAGGTCGCCGGCAAGCCGCACACACGTGACCTGCGCCTGCTTCTGCAGGAAGCCGGGGTTCCGCCGTGGCTGCGCGATCAGGTGCCGCTGATTTACGCCGACGGCGAATTGATCGCTGTCGGCGATTTGTTCCTCAGCGCCGCGGCACGCGACTTGTGCGCGCGCCTTAATGCGCGGATTGAATGGAAGCATTGATTCCGTCACGTGGTTGCGCTAGCTTGCGCGGCATGCCGCAACCCGATACCAAACCCACCGACATCGGCCAGATTGCCGAATTCGAAAAGTCGCTGGAAGAACTCGAAAAACTCGTCGAACGCATGGAACAAGGCGACCAGAGCCTGGACGATTCGCTCAAGTCGTTCGAACGTGGCGTTGCGCTCTACCGCAATTGTCAGGGCGCGCTGGAACAGGCCGAACTGCGCGTGAAACTGCTGTCCGACCCGCAATCGCCGGACGACGCAGAAGACTTCGACGTTGAGACTCCATGAAACGCGTTTGAGCACGGACTCGGCGCTGACCGCATATGGCGAGCGCGCCGATGCGGCGCTTGCGCGCGTACTGCCAGCGCAAGATCAGGCCCCGCAGGAACTACACCGCGCGATGCGCTACGCCGTGCTCGGCGGCGGCAAGCGCCTGCGTCCGCTACTCGTCTACTCGACCGGGCACGCGCTCGGCGGTGCGCTCGATGCGCTCGACGCCTGCGCCTGCGCGGTCGAGATCATCCACGCCTACTCGCTGGTGCACGACGATCTGCCGGCGATGGACGACGACGCACTGCGCCGTGGCCGGCCCACATGCCATGTCGCGTTCGGCGAGGCGATGGCGATCCTGGCCGGCGACGCGCTGCAGGCGCTGGCGTTCGAGGTGCTCGCCGCAGATCCTGCGTTGCGCGCCGACCCGAGTACACATGTGGAAATGTTACGGACGCTGGCGGCCGCCTGCGGCTCGCACGGCATGGCTGGCGGCCAGGCGCTCGACCTGAATGCGGTTGGCCGGCATCTGGAAGCGGATGAACTCGAGCGCATGCATGTGCACAAGACCGGCGCGCTGATCCGTGCATCAGTGCGCCTGGGCGCACTGGCCGCCGGTTGCCGCGATGCGGCGTTGCTGGCGGCGCTGGAGCGCTACGGTCATTGCATTGGCCTGGCGTTTCAGATCCGCGACGACATTATCGACGTCGAAGGCGACAGCGCCACGCTCGGCAAGACCGCGGGAAAGGATGCCGCAAACGCGAAGCCGACGTATCCGGCAATCCTTGGCATGCAGGCTTCGCGCGACCAGCTTGCCGCATTGACGCAGGAAGCGATCGCCGCCGTGCTGCCATTCGGCGCACGCATGGGCGAGCTGATCGCGCTCGCGCACTACATCGCCGAGCGCCAGAACTGAACGCCTCTAGGTGATGCGCCCTCACCGCTAGTGACAGGCGCGCCGATCCATCAATCCCGTCACGATCGGCTGCAACGGCTGCGATCCTGACCCATAGCCCGGTACCGACGAGTTCCACGACACCGTCGCATGCGCCGAATCGGTAAACGTGAATGTCGCCGTGCCCCACACATGCTGGGTGATCTGGGCGGGATTGAAATTCGGCGGGAATTGCGCACCGGTGCCATCGATCAGTTGCAATTGCATTTGCGCGCTGTTGCCGTTGATCTGGCCTACGCCCTGCAACCATACCGGCGCGCCGGATGGAGCGAAGGCGAACCAATCCACGGCGAGAAACGGTGGCGAGGTTCCCAGGACTTCAAACTCGAAGCCGTGTCCGGATTGCGCCGGGTTAAACCAGTTGCCCGAGAAACAGGATTTGATCTGCGCGCCCGGTGCGTCTTGCGACGGCAGACCGACCGACAAGAAGTGCTTGATCGGCATCGAACCGGAACCAAATCCGGCGACACCGCTGGTCCAGCGCATCGTGCCGGTGTTCGCATCGGTGAAGGTGAGCGCGATGCTGCCCCAGACGCTTCCGGTTGCATGCGCTGCACCGAGCGGGAACGAGACGCCCTGGAAAATCGCGACTTGATCCATCTGCACCACGACCGTGTTCGCCGCGGAGCCGACTCCCGCCTTTGGCACACCCACACCCTGCACCCAGGTGGGCTGTCCGCCCGAGAACACAAACCAGGTCAGGATCATCAGGCGACCGTTGTTTGCGTCGGGATTGGTGACATCGATCACCAGACCCTGGCCGGATTGATTCGGGTCGAACCACTGGCCGCTGAAATCGCCGCTTAGATTCGCAACGCTGTTGCCGGTGATGTCGGTGTTTGCACCGATGCCCTGGGAATATGCGTTGAAATTCGCGGTGGAATCTCCCTGCGATGCGTTGCTGTCAAAACCCGTGGTCACCCCATCGCCGGAAATCGACGGGTTCTGGTTGACGGTAGCGCCAGTGGCCGAACACAGCTCGCCGCCGAGCGGCGTCGCCGAGAAGAAATTCGTGGTGATAGCCACCGCGCCGCATTGATTGGCAACCGTTCCATCGACGGCCTTCGCCAGCGACTTGGCCGCGAAGCCGACGGCCGAGTCGATCTGCATGACGACCGTCGTGCCGTTGTCGGAAATTTGCGGGTGCTGGGAAGCGAAACCGGCGATGGTTGTACTGTCGCTACGCATACGCCTGATCAGCCGGCTGCTGCCGGCAATCGGCAGCGACACGAACACTTCGCGGTTGAACGGCGCACCCAGGCCATCCAGATTCGCCTGCGATGTGAAAGCGACGACACTGCCATCCTGATTGATCGTCGGCTCGGAACTGTCGGCCGTCGCGCCCTGACCTGTCGACGTCGTGGTGATCGGCAAGAATTGACCGGTGAACAGGGCCTTGCCCGCACCCGGCAGATCCTTGCGCACGATCTGACGCGCTGGGGTGCTGAAAAGACTGGGAGCCGACAAGCTGAACACGACACGCGTGCCGTCACTGGACAATTTCGGCTCGCAGCTATCGCCAGGCAATTGGTTGCCGGTGGCGTCGACACTGATGCGTTGCGCGACAATCGCCGGATTCAGCGGGTCGACGAGGAAAACATCGCGCCCGTTGTTGGCGTCGCTCGGCACAAGATTCGATGCCGCCGAACAAAATGCCAGCTGGTTGACGCCGTTCACCGACGACAAACTTGGCGCACCGTTCGCAGCGCCATTGGGCGGCACACTACCCATGCCCATGTCGACCTGGTGCTTGGGCTGGCCCAGTGGGCCGGCGAAAATCTGGCCGGTGACGACATCCTTTGCTTGCTGCCCCGTCGTCGGCGTGAACAGGAACGCCACGACATTGCCGTCGCTGGACACCGCCGGCAGACTCGCCGTGCCAATCATCTGATGTCCGCCGCTGTCGATGTTTTCCAGCACCGGCCGGCCATCGCCATTCACTGAATAGATGTCCTGGCCGTTTGCATTTGCATTGCCGGCCACGAGTCCGCTTTCCTTAGACTGGAACACCTTGACCGTGCCATTGCCGGACAAGGCCAGGTTCGTGGAATCCTCCACCGTCGGCGCGTTGTTTGCGGTCGTGGACTCATCGCTCGCGCACGTCGAATACCATGGCGTCAGACCGGTGGCAGCATCCCAGTTCACGTCGTCCGACTGAATCAAGGCATTGGGGCACAGACTCGACAGGCCGGACTCAAGTCGGTCCGGCGCAGGCACCGCCGGAATGGCACCGGACAAGCGATTATTTCCTATCTGGAAACTTTGCAGATTGGTCAGACCAGTCAACGCCGGAATCGATCCGCTCAATTGATTGCTGGCGGCCAGAAAGTTTTGCAGATTGCCCAGCGCGCTCAGCGCGGGCAGCGGTCCGCTGAGATTGTTGTCGTCGACGGCGAAGTCCTGCAAATTGCCCAGACCCGTGAGCGATGGAATCGTGCCGGTGAGTTGATTGAACCCAAGATAAAACTGCTGCAGGTTGGACAGCCCATTGAGCGAAGGAATCGTGCCGCTCGCCTTGTTGTAGGAAGCGTCAAAGACAGCCAGACTCGTCAAACCCGCCAGTTGCGGCAGACTCCCGCTCAGCTGATTCGCCGCAACGCTGAAATAGTAAAGTTTCGAAAGTCCCTGCAACGCCGGAATTGAACCGGTCAACGCATTGTTGTAGGCGTTGAAATTTACCAGGTTGTTCAAGCCCGCCAGCGACGGAAGCGAGCCAGTGAGTTGATTGTCGTCGACGATGAAATCCTGCAATTCTCCGAGGCCGGTCAGCGACGGAATGGATCCGCCGATTTGATTGAACCCGAGGTAGACCAGCTGCAGCTTTTCAAGACCGGTCAGTGATGGAATCGGCCCGGTCAGTGAGTTGTATGAGGCATTGATCTGGTTCAGGTTGACTAGACCCGTCAGTGACGGGATCGGGCCGCTCAAGCCGTTTTCCGAGACGCTGAAAACCTGGAGCAGGGGCGATCCGGAAAGGGCGGGAATGGAACCCGTCAGCTGATTGGTGTCTGCGCCAAAGCCGATCAAATTCGACAGCCCCGCCAGCGACGGAATCGAACCGCTCAACCGATTTCCGCTCGCTGTGAAAACGCGCAGATTGCTCAGTGCGGCCAGCGGCGGGATCGATCCGCTGAGCTGATTATCGTCGAGGCCGATGTCTTGCAAAGCGGCGAGCCCGGTGAAGGCCGGAATCGTGCCGCTCAGTTGATTGAACCCAAGATACAGTTGCTGCAAGTTGACCAGACCAGCCAACGATGGGATGGAGCCGCTCAACTGATTGTAGGAAGCGTCGAAATTCACCAGATTCGTCAAGCCGGAAAATGCGGGTAGCGCGCCGGTCAACTGGTTCACCAAAAGATAGACCTGGGTCAGGTTGGTCAATCCCGCCAGCGACGGAATCGATCCGCTCAACTGGTTGTTGTAGGCGTTGAAAATGCTCAGGGCAGCCATTCCGCTCAGCGCCGGGATCGTACCCCTGAGCTGATTGTTCGGCACGACGAGGTACGTCAAGCTTGTGAGGGCGCTGATCGAGGGCAAGTTGCCAGTCAGATTGTTGCCATCCAGGGAGATGCCGACAACGTGTGAAGAATTGGCGTCGCATTCGATCCCGAACCACGCGCATTCCGTTCCCGCCGCTCCGTTCCAGCCCGTGCTGACTGTCCAACTATTGCCGCCCGTGCTGTTGTAAAACGCGATCAAGGCATCGCGTTCGGATTGGGGAACCTGGGCGCCTGCGCTGGAGCTGAATGCAGCAATCAACAGCGCGACGACAACACCAAGACGTGCACACAATGGCATAGGACCTCCCGCATTGGCCGGCTCAAATAGTTTGAGCCGCCATCCCCCAACAGTCGGGGCACAATACCATCATCGCGTGAATCTGCTGTCAAATCGGCCAGCTCCACGATGTGCGGCACCCTTCCCCGTTGCGGGGAAGGGGTTACTGCGTGCTCAGCAACATCCCCCGGCTACTTGATCAGGCGGAAATTGACCGGATAGCGATAAGCCTGGCCATTATTCGCTGCGATCGCCGCGATGATGATGAAGACCAGATCCACGATGGCCAAAATCCAAAGCAGCAGGATTCCGATCAGGATAAAGATAAGGATGATGCAGACGATCGCCGCTAGCGCGCACGTGATCTGGAAATTCAACGCTTCCTTGCCTTGATCGTCGACGAAAGGCATTTCATTTTTCTTGATTTGCCAAATGATCAGCGGACCGATGATCGAGCCGAATGGAATGATGTAGCCGACCAGGGCCGACAAATGCGCAAACAGCGCCCATTGTTTTTCCTCGGCGCTCGGCGTGCCTACTGGCGGTGGTGGCGGCGTGGTGACATCGATCGGCGGAACACTCATGGCGACTCCCCGGAAATGCGCGGAATTGGCGTGATGACACTAGCGGCGCGGCGGCAGCGCGTCAATATGACGAAAGACCTGAGCTCGCGATCGCGACTTAGCCCGCACGCGGGGCATTCTTCCGGCGCAGTGCGCCGAGCAGCGAGAATACCCATGGCTTGATCGCCAGAACCATGCCGACACTGCGTCGTTTCGTCGCCGGCAATGCGGCATCGAATTCGGCCAGCTGATTGAACTCCGATGCGAGACGCTCCAACTTGCGCCGCACTTGCGCCAATGAGGTTTCGGATAATTCCTTCACCTCCAGCCGGCACAATTCGTCGCGACCGGAAAAATCGTCGGTCAGAAACTCACTGGTTGCTGCGCGGCTATGCAAACGCTTGACCGGGCCGTTGCTGCGCCAACTGAATCGCGCTGGCACGCGCAAGCGCACACGATTGCCGATGCCGTATTCGATCAGACGCAAGCGATCCAGCCGCGCCAGCTGTCGCGACAAGGTCCGCTCATTGATGTCGAACTCGGCGCGAATCTCCGCGAACGTCCAACCGCTGGCGATCAAGTGGAACAAACTCAGCATTTGCGCATCGGCAGCGAGCGCACGCTCCTGGTCCAGACTCAACTGCCGCGGCTCCTCGTCGGCGCGGCGACTCAGACGTACCAGATCGAACAGATCCAGATCCAGCACGGCGCAAATCTTTTCCAGCCGGGACAGCGTCAGTGTGTTGCGGGAGAGACAGCGCTTGACGCTGGCCTCCGACAGACTCAACTCTCGCGCGAGATCCGTGTAACGCAGACCACGCGCCTTCAATGCCTGTTTCAGCGCAGATACCACGGCAGAAAGTTCACTCATTTCAGTCCCCGCAGACGAATCCCTGAATTGCCTAAACCCTGAGTAGCATTTTACGCTACTTATGCAACAGGTATTGAAACACGTTAGCTAAGGTTTGAGTATGCGCGCAGCTTCTCCCCCTGGAACCATGCATGCGCAATACCAACCTCACTTCGGCAACGACCCTCAACGACGTCCATTCACGGCTCAATCCGACGCGCCCGGCATGGCGTGCAAGGCCCATTGGCCAGGAACAATTGCAGTCGGCCATTGCTCAAGCCCGGTACCACCAGTTGGGTATCGCCGTGTGCGGCGGTAGTCATGCCATGGGCGGCCAGCAGTTCCTGGAAGGCGGCGCGCAAATCGACATGAGTGGCATGAATCGCGTGCATCAGTTCGACGCGCGACGCGGACTGATTCGCGCGGGGGCCGGTATTCAGTGGCCGCAGCTGATGCGCTGGCTGGATGAAAATGCAGAGAACAGGCACGCGGACTGGGGCATCCGACAGAAGCAAACGGGCGCCGACCGCTTCTCGCTCGGCGGTTGCCTGGCGGCGAACATCCACGGCCGCGGACTCGCGTTCGCTCCATTTGCTGCCGACATCGAATCGTTCGTCCTGGTGCGCGCCGATGGCGAGGCACAATTTTGCAGCCGCGAAGCGAACGCCGAACTTTTCCGCCATGCGATCGGTGGTTACGGCATGTTTGGCGTGATCAGCGAATTGACACTGCGTCTGGCGCGTCGAAAAAAAGTCCGGCGCGAAGTGGAAATTGTCGAAGCCGATTCACTGATCGAGCGTTTCACCGCGCGCATTGCCGATGGTTGTCTGTATGGAGATTTTCAGTTCGCGACAGATTCGGCATCGCCGGACTTTTTGCGTCGCGGTATCTTGTCGTGCTATCGCGAAGTCGCCAGCGACACGCCGTTGACGCGAAACCCTCTGCACCTGCACGGCAAGGATTGGCAGCGACTCCTGTACCTGGCGCATACCGACAAGTCGCGCGCTTTTGTGGAATTTGTCGATTTCTATACGCGCAGCCACGGCCAAGTCTATCGTTCCGACGACCATCAGGCCGGCTACTACTTCGACGACTATCACGATTCGCTCGACACACGCCTCGGCCACACGGGTTCGGAAGTGATTACCGAACTGTATGTGCCGCGTGCGCGCTTGACCGATTTTCTCGCCGCTGCCGCTGAATGCCTGCGGCGCTCGAGCGCGGACGTCATCTACGGAACAGTGCGCCTGGTCGAACGTGATGGTGAGACCACACTTGCGTGGGCGCGCGAAGCATTTGCGTGCGTGATTTTGAACTTGCACACCCCACATACTCCGGACGGCAAGGCCCGCAGCGCCGCGACATTTCGTGCATTGATCGATGTGGCTATCGCCTATGCTGGCAGCTTTTACCTCACCTATCATCGTCATGCGACACGCGAGCAAGTGCTCGCGTGCTATCCACAATTCCCGGATTTTCTTGCCGCCAAGCGCCGCCACGATCCCCAACTTGCCTTTCGCAGCGACTGGTACCAGCACTACCAGGCGCTGTTCGAGGACGCACGCGCATGAAAAACGCGAGTGCGACTGCGCGCCTGATAGCGGCAAGCCTCACCTGCATGCGCCACGCAGGAGTAACAGTGGGACGGGTCCCACAAGAAACCTTGGCGCTGGCAGATGCCGCGCTTTGCGAGGCCGGGACAGGCATGCGCTTGCTGCGCTCAGCGATGCGCCTGGCAATCTTCCGACGCGCGCTGACTGCGATCGAAGCACGGACACTGCCCGGTATCCAGTGGCACTATGTATTGCGCAAGCAACACTTGCACGAATGGGCCCTTCAAGCGCGTGCGCAGGGATACGAGCAACTATTGATTCTCGGCGCGGGTCTTGATGGACTCGGCGTTTCCTTCGCGCGACATGCGAGTACCAGCGTCGTCGAACTCGATCATCCGGCGACACAGGCGGGTAAGCGGCGTGCGCTGGAGCGAGTCGGCACACAACCTCCGAATCTACGTTTGCACTCGGTGGATCTCGCAACGGGGCGGCTGCGCGATATATTGCGTGGCATCGAACTGCGTCGTGACAGGCCGACCCTGGTCATCGCCGAAGGTCTGCTCATGTATCTGCCACAGCGACGTTGCCTAACCATCGCCCGCGAGATGCTGGCCTGGTATCGCGGGCGCTTGCGCCTCGCATTCAGCGTGATGCAGCTGGATGCCGCAGGGCATGCCGGCTTCACGCACGCGTCGCCCGCGATCAACCGCTGGTTGGCGCGGCGCGGTGAGCCGTTCCGCTGGGGCTGCGCATCGCAAGCGCTCGATACGGCGCTGGATCGGCTGCAACTACGCGAACTCGCACGCCACGATCCCAGCGCAGCGCCTTTGCCGCCAGTGCCTGGATGGTCACGCTGCCCCGGCGAAGATCTGCGCCTGGTCGAGGTCGAGCGAGGCTAGGCTCCCGCCAGCATCATCCGATCGACCAGGATGGAACCGATCAGGATATGCGAGCGCCGATCCACGTCGGCGCCGATCGCACTGATGCCGGCAAACATGTCACGCAGGTTGGCGGCGATGGTGATTTCCTCGACCGGGTATACAATTTCTCCGTTCTCGACCCAGAAACCCGACGCACCGCGCGAATAATCTCCGG
The DNA here is from genome assembly GCA_038244165.1 of Lysobacterales bacterium. Taxonomy (GTDB): domain Bacteria; phylum Pseudomonadota; class Gammaproteobacteria; order Xanthomonadales; family Rhodanobacteraceae; genus Rudaea. Next base: position 58,806 of record JBBRTT010000006.1, read on the forward strand.
TCACGATCGAGACGCCCTGGCCCATCACTTCGGTAACCACTAGGCCGGTACCGAGCTTGCGTAGCATCGCGGCAAAATCATCCTTGCCGGTGGTGACGACAAGGTTGTGGATGCCGCCGGCGTTACCGGTGCTTTCCAGGCCCAACTTGCGCGCGGAATAGCTGCCGAGGACATACCTTTGCAAGACTCCGGCACGCACCAGGTCGCGATCGGTCGTGGCCACGCCTTCGGAATCGAACGTCGCCGATGCCTGGCCGCGCAGCAGCTGCGGGCGTTCGACTATTTCCACAAAGTCAGGAAGTATCTTTTTACCAACATGATCCAGCAGGAAGCTGGACTTACGGTACAACGCCCCGCCGCTGACCGCGGAAACCAGGTGGCCGATCAGGCTGCGCGCGACTTCCGGCACGAACAATACGGGACTCTCGCGCGTGCCAACCTGGCGCGCACCCAGACGCTTGAGCGTGCGCTCTGCGGCTTTTCTGCCGATCGATGCTGGGTCGGGAAAATCTCCGGCGGCGCGCACGGATTCGTACCAGTAATCGCGCTGCATGCCGGCATCATCCTCGGCGATAAGCGCGCACGAGAGCATGTGCCGAGTGCCGCGTTCCTTGCCGACGAATCCCTGCGAAGTGGCATACACGCAAAGCGATTCACCGGCCTGCACCGATGCACCCTCGGAATTGGAAATGCCCGCGGCGGCGCGCCCGGCATCCTCGATTTCCAGGCCGAGTTCAATGGCCTTCTCAGGCGCCAGCGCCCACGGATGCCACAGATCCAGTTCCGGAAATGTCTGTGCAAGCCGCGCCGGATCGGCGAGACCAGTGAAAGGATCTTCCTCGGTGAAGCGCGCGATGGCGCAGGCTTGCTCGATGGTTTTAGCGATCGAATCCGCTTGCAGGTCGGCGGTGCTTGCCGAGCCTTTACGCTTGCCAAAATATACGGTGACTCCGAAGGAACGATCGCGCGTGTGTTCGATCGTCTCGACCTCGCCCAGACGCACGCTGACGCTCAAGCCCACATCCACGCTGGCGCCGACTTCGGCTTCGCTGGCTCCGGCAGCGCGGCAACGGCGGATGACGTCTTCGGCGATATTCGCGAGCTTGTCGAGCTGGGCAAGGCTTTGGTCGCCGGAATCCAAGATACTTTTTGCGATTGACTGGTTCACTGCGTATGCTTCCCTCTTTCCAATACTGATTGACCGGGCCGATTCATGCGCGACCAGGAAAACGAAACCGATCCCGGCACGGACGAGGTCAGCCGCAGCCAGAAGCGCCGCGAAGCGCTCGATGTGCTCAAGCTCGCGCACGCGCTAGTCGAGTTATCTGCCGCGCAATTGGCACGCGTGCCGCTGTCGGATGAGTTGCGCGAGGAAGTCGCGCGCGCACGCGCCATCACCCAGCAAATCGCCCGCAAACGCCAGACCCAGTTTCTCGCCAAACATTTGCGCCGCCGCGAAGATGAGCTTGAACCGATCCGCGCCATTCTTGAACACGGCCGCGAGCATGCGCATCGCGAAACAGCCAACCTGCATCGCATCGAACAATGGCGCGATCGTCTGGTCGCGGAAGGCGACGAAGCGCTGACCGAGTTGCTCCAGCAGTTTCCTCAAGCTGACCGCCAACATCTGCGCCAACTCGCGCGGCAGGCGCGCGCCGAGCACGATGCGAGCAAGCCGCCGCACGCGCAACGTGAATTGTTCCGCACGCTGCGCGAAATGTTCGATTCATTGAGCGGCTGAACTCATGCGGCCGTCCCACCCACCGTCATCGCATCAATCTTCAAGGTCGGCTGGCCCACGCCTACCGGCACGCTCTGGCCTTCCTTGCCGCAGACACCGACGCCTTCGTCCAGTTGCAGATCGTTGCCGACCATCGACACGCGGGTCAGCACTTCCGGGCCGGAACCAATCAGGGTCGCGCCCTTGACCGGCCGCGTGATCTTGCCGTCTTCGATCAGGTAGGCCTCGCTGGCCGAGAACACGAACTTGCCGTTGGTGATATCGACCTGGCCGCCGCCAAAATTCGGCGCATACAGGCCACGCTTGACCGACGCGATGATCTCAGCGGGATCACTCTTGCCCGGCAACATGTACGTATTGGTCATGCGCGGCATCGGCAGGTGCGCGAAAGATTCGCGGCGGCCGTTGCCGGTGGAGCGCATGCCCATCAGGCGTGCGTTGAGTTTGTCCTGCATGAAGCCCTTGAGCACGCCGTTTTCAATCAAGGTCGTGCACTCCGTCGGCACGCCTTCATCGTCCACGCTGAGCGAGCCGCGCCGATTCGCCAAGGTGCCGTCGTCCACGACCGTGCACAACGGCGAGGCGATCTTTTCGCCCATGCGCCCGGCAAAAGCCGAGGTGCCCTTGCGATTGAAATCGCCTTCGAAGCCGTGGCCGATGGCCTCGTGCAACAACACGCCCGGCCAGCCGGGGCCGAGCACGACCGTCATCGTACCGGCGGGCGCCGGCACGGAATCCAGATTGACCAGAGCCTGGCGCACGGCCTCGCGCGCGAGCGCGTAGGCACGGCCGTTCGCGAGCAACTCGCGATAGCCGTAGCGGCCACCGCCGCCGGCGGAGCCTTGTTCACGGCGGCCGTTGCGCTCGGCAATCACCTGCACGTTCAGACGTACCAGCGGGCGCACGTCGGCGGCCAGAGTACCGTCGGAGGCGGCGATCATGATCGTGTCCAGTACCGCCGACAGGCTGACGATCACCTGGCCAATGCAGGGATCCTGGGCACGGCAGAATTTGTCCACTTCGCGCAAAAGTGCAATTTTATCTTCGGTCGGCAGCGACTCCACCGGATCGATCGGCGCATACAGCGCTTTCACATCGCGCGCCGCGAGCGCATGACTGTTGCGATCGGCACCGGATTGCGCGATCGCACGCGCACTCTGCGCAGCAGTGAGCAATTGCGGCAAGACGATTTCGTCGGAATAGGCAAAGCCGGTTTTTTCCGCGCTCATCGCGCGTACGCCGACGCCCTGCTCGATCGAATGGTTGCCTTCCTTGACGATGCCGTCTTCGAGCATCCACGACTCGCTGCGCGAATGCTGGAAGTACAGGTCGGCCGCGTCGATCGACGGGCCCATCAATTGGGAAAACACACGATCCAGGTCGCCGCTGGAAAGACCGCCCGGCTGCAGCAACTGCCGCTCGGCAAGAGCTAGTAACGTCATGTGGAGTAAGCCGTTTTGGCAGGATTGATACTGAAATGAGGGCGCGATGCTAGGTCACAAGCCCCGGCCGCGCAAGCTGCCGTCCGCTGCAGGCGTGACTTGGTCATCCTTGCCGGTTTTGGCCGGCTTGACCCTTTCCTTGGCGATCTCGGTGATCGTGGGCTTTTCCCAGCTCCCGGAGACGCTGTAGCGGATGCGCGTGGCCGAGTTGATCTGATTCTTGAAGATGCCCTGCAGCAGTGCGCCCGCGGCCGCACCCACTGGCCCGCCGACCAGCGCCCCGCCCACCGCGAGCGTGCCGCCGACGTGCGGGGTGACCTCCATGATCTGGTCGTAGTCGCGGGCCTTGAGCCCAGTGCGGCCGCTGACGCGGATATCTGCCGTCGGTCCCTTCACTTGCAGATCTTGAGTCACCGCATCGCCGTCCTTGAGCGTGAACAGGCCGGTGATCGAATCGAAACTGAAGCCGGATTTGAACAGGTCGCCGAAATCCAGCGACAGGCGCCGCGGAATCGCAGCGAGATTGAACAGCCCGAAGATACGTCCGGCACCGGGGTTGGCGTCCGGGATACGGCCTTCCTGCACCGACACCTTGAGCGTGCCATTCAGGCGCGACAGGGTGAATGTCGATGGTGAGCCGGCCCAGCTGCCGTCGATATGAGTCACCGTCTGGCCACCATCGACCACGCCGGCGTAACCGAACGCGTCGAGCATGTGACCCAGATTGCGTGCGCTGAAATCGATCGAGAATTGCGACTGGTCGCTGCCCGGCCGCCCGGTCCAGTCGCCGTGTGCGCGCATTTCCACATTGTTGGAATGTGTACTGACCTGCTCGAAATGAGTGCCGTCGGCAATCGGATAACTCTCAAGCGTCGTGTCGCCGAAGTTCGACTGGCCGAGGCGGAAGTCGCCGATATGGATATGCAGCGGCGGAACCGCCGCGGGGTTCTCGCCGGCCGATGCGCTGGTTTCGGTTTCCGCCACCTCCGGCCAGTTCAGGCGCGTCAATTGCGCGGTGATGCCGCGCTTGCGCAGGTCCGTTGCCGGCACATGCAGCTTGCCGTCGAGGTTGTCGCCGCCAAAGCCCAGCTCCAAACCGTCCCCGCTTGGCGTCAGCTTGAATGTTGTCGGGCCGAAATCGCGGTTGTAGGCGCTCAGCGACACGGCGTGCAGGTCGACGCTGCTCAACAGCCCGCTGCCGCCGGAGCCGCTGGTGGCGAAATCCAGCCAGCCGGACAGATCCAGTCGCGGCACGCTGCCGCCGATGGAAAAGCCCGATGCTGGCAACGCTGCATCGGTGTCGCCGCCGAAATCCACACGTGCCGCGAACGGCTTGGACGGCGACGCCAGCCGCCCGCGCAAGTGCGATAAATTACCAATGTGTACATCGATACTTCCGCCAACGAACGGCATGCCAAGAGTCAAGGCCAGCGGCAGTGCTTCCTCGGCGGCCTTGTGTAGCGGTGCCGGCAGGTCCAGGCTGATCCCGCGCAGGTCGGAGTTGAGGGTGAGCCGCTGCGCTGGCGCAGCGACGCTGTCGTTGTCTGCGCTGAAACCGGCGTTCCACAGTGCGCTGCCATCGATGCGATCCGAATACGCCTGCAGCACCGGCGCGTATGCCAATACGTCACGCACCGGCATCGTCGCGCGCAGATTCGCTTCCACACCGTGGTGCGGATCGGTGGCCAATCCGCCGACGGCGAGGCTGAATTCCGCCGGCTTGCCGTTCATCGATACTGGCAAGTTTTCAGCGACGAATCCACGTTGGGTGAAGCGCAAATTGCCGTTGGCCTTGTTCAAATGCAGGTTGTACTTCGCGTCGGTCAGGTCTGCGTCGGACAATGCGAGGGTGCCCGCAAGTTCCAGCTGCTCGGAATGCTTGACCGGAGCATGCAGTTTAAAATCGAACTTGCCCTGGCCGCCAACATCGACGCCCAGTAGTTGCGCACCATAACGCTGGCCAATCGGCGTCGCCTTGAGGAAGCCGAGCATGTCCTTGCCGGCGCCTGCGCCAGCGGCAGTGAGATCTAGCACGACTTCGCCCAGATCAGGGATGTCCACGGTGGCAGTGCTGAGTTTGAGGCCCTGCGCCTGCACCGCGCTCGCATCCACATGCAGGCTGTTGTTGAGGAAATTGGCAACCGCGCGTATATGCTCCGCCGCGGGCCAGTCGTGCAGATAGACCAGTCGCGCATCTTCGATTTCCGCGCGGGCTTCGAAGCGGCCAGTGGAATTGCGGAATGGCCAGTCGGCCAGTTCGCCGCGAAACACCGCGCGTGCGTCGGCGACGGTACCCGCATCCAGTGCGTGATCCAGATAGCTCACGCCTTGCGGCGAAAGCGCGTTGACGGGCCAGAACAGATGCGAAGCCGCTACATCGGCGTGCGTGATGGCGGCATAGACGTCCAGCAACGGTCGCGAGCCGTCGTCGTGCAATTGGATGGCGCCACTCAACTGCCCGCCGTAACGCGCTCCTTCGAACGCGATGGCATCGGTCTCCACGCGCCAGCCTGCGCGGGTCGCCGGCTCGTCTTTCTTCGCAGCAGCAACAGGCGCGGCCTCGGACGGGACGGGCGATAGGTCAGGCGCCGCTTCAGTGCGATAGGCGACAATATTCCCGGCGAATTCGGAAAATTCCAGCGGTTGACGAAACACGTGCGCTGCGTCCACACCAAACGCGGTGTGCTCCGGCAAGCTCAGGCTGAACGCGTCGCGATCGCCGAGCAATATTCCGCTCAGGCCGCTGACACCGGGCAGCTTGTCCACTGCGTGCCAGGCGGCGCCGTCGATCGCGGCTGCCAGATCGAAGTCTTGCGCACTGTCCAGGCGCAATGTCGCCGTGCGCACGCTGCCGACCGGGTCGGCCGAGTACAGCCAGCGCCGCCAGGATTCCGGCAGCGCATCGCTGAGCATCGCCACGCTTGCCGGGGCGGCCAGATCGACCGTGCTGGCCTGCAGCGAATAGCCCGAAGCGTCCGCTGAATTATAATACTTTTCCACATGTATATCCGCTGCCGGCGCGGACATACCCTGGCGGGTGAGCGCAAGATCGGCCACATCGACCTGCCAGCCGTGCTCGCCGCGCAGCCAGCGCGCGCTCAACGCCATGTGATCGATGCCTACACGGGGCGCAATCTGGCGCTTGTCGTCGAGAACGATGGGCGTCGTCGTCGTCAGCACCATTCCGCTCAGGTCAACCTCGGCACGCGCCTGCGTCAGGCTACCGCTCTGCCACCATGTCCACAATTGCGCACGCCCGCTGCCGCGCTCCAGAAGAATGCCGGCAAGTGGGTAACCGTGCAGGATCGCAGCAAGATCCAGCTGCTTGCCGCCCAGATAGAGTTCGCCGCTCTTGTCGTCGCTGTTGTAATCGATCACGACATCGATCGGCGCAGAGTCCGTCAGCAGGCAACGCACACGCGCGAGCACACGATGACTGTCGCCGGAGTTGATCAGACGCACCTCGTCGGCGGCCAGCGACATCTTGCGGTTGGCCATGGCATCGTCAATGTTCAGGCGCAAATCGCGCACAACCAGTGCGCCCAGATCAAATAGCGCATTGCCGCCGCCACCCTGGTCTGCGCCGCCGGCAGCATCCATGCCGTGCAATTGCCACACGCCGGCAACATCGCGAGACAAATTCAGGTTCATTCCAGTCAGGCGGAATTCGTTCCAGGTCTGATTGCGGTGCAGCCACGAGAAAAAATTGATCTTCAGCTCGGCCTGCGGAATCGCTGTCGCCGGCTTGTCCGGCGTGGAAGCCGCGATGCGCACATCATGCAGTATCAGCAGTGGTCCATTGCTTTCCCAAATACCGTCAACACGCTCAAGCGTGATAGTGCGATTCAGCCGCATGCTCAGAAACTGCCCGATTCGCTCGGGATGACTGGACAGCCACGGCAAGGCCAGCCGGCTGATCCCCACAACGACGGCGAGGGCGATCACGATCATCGCGAACAACGCCTGCACGAACAGGCGCACGCGATGGGTGCGCCGGCGCCACGGGGTCATGGACGCACGGCCCTAAAGCAGCACCACATCGTACTGCTCCTGCGCGTAGTGCTCCTCAGCCTGAAAGCGAATCGTCTTGCCGATAAATTCCTCAAGCTCCGCGACTGCGGCCGATTCCTCGTCAAGAATGCGCGCCACTACCCTCGGGGTAGCCAGCACCAGCAGTTTCTCGGCTTCGAACTGACGCACGGCACGGGTGATCTCGCGGAAGATTTCATAAGTGACGGTTTCGGCGGTCTTGACGTTGCCACGGCCTTCGCATGCAGGACATGGTTCGCACAACTGCCGCTCCAGGCTCTCCACCGTACGCTTGCGCGTCATTTCCACCAGGCCCAGATGCGACATTTCGTACACTGTGGTCTTGGCGTGGTCATGGGCCAGGGATTTCTCCAGCAGGCGCAATACCTGGCGCTTGTGCTCGTCGTCGGTCATGTCGATGAAATCGATGATGATGATTCCACCCAGATTACGCAGGCGCAGCTGACGCGCAGCCGACTGCGCCGCTTCGAGGTTGGTCTTGTATACGGTTTCTTCCAGATTGCGATGGCCGAGGAATGCGCCGGTGTTGACGTCGATTGTGGTCATTGCCTCGGTCTGGTCGATCACGAGATAGCCGCCTGACTTCAACGGCACGTTCTTCTTGAGCGCGCGCTGAATCTCGTCCTCGACGCCGTACAAATCAAAAATCGGCCGCTCACCGGGATAGTGTTCCAGCCGATCTGCCAGCTCAGGCATGAACTGGCGGGCGAATTTCACTGTGCGTTCGAACGATTCGTGCGAATCCACGCGAACCTTTTCCACATCGCGCCGCATCAGATCACGCAAGGCGCGCAGCGGCAGCGACAGATCCTCATAGATGCGCTCGCCCACCTTGGTGCTGGCGATGTTTTCCTGCAGCGACTGCCACAGCTTGCTCAGGTAAGCAACGTCTTCGGCGAGGGCCTCCTGGCTCTGGCCTTCCGCGTTCGTGCGCACGATATAGCCGAGCGTGGCTTCGGTCGCGAGCGCTTGCAGAATATCCTTCAGACGCGTGCGCTCGGTTTCATCTTCGATGCGCACGGAAACCCCGATCACTTTCGCGTAAGGCAGCAGCACCAGATAGCGCGACGGCAGCGACAGATGCGTAGTCAGGCGCGCGCCCTTGCTGCCGATCGAATCCTTGACCACCTGGACGACGATCTCCTGACCCTCGTGGACCAGCTCGCTGATGGGCTGCGCCGCTATCACGCCATTCTCGGCACCCTCGCTGGCCAGCGCCGGAATCGCGCGCACGATGTCCGAAGCGTGCAGGAATGCCGCGCGTTCCAGACCCACCTCGACGAAGGCCGCCTGCATCCCCGGCATGACCCGGCTGACGCGGCCCTTGTAGATATTGCCAACATTGCCGCGGCGCAGCGCACGTTCGACGTGCACCTCCTGCAGCATGCCGTTCTCGACCACCGCGACGCGGGTTTCGCGCGGAGTCACATTGATCAGGATTTCTTCACTCACGACAAAGATTACTCAAGACTTTCCAACCCGGTTTATAGCCGGGCCACCATGTATTGTCGATGAAACACGTAAACGGCCCCTGAAACCGCCTCTCAGCACGGCACGCCGAACTTGCGCATCAACACCGCGGTTTCGAACAGCGGCAGGCCCATGACGCCGGAATAGCTGCCGCTCAGATGCGCGACAAAGGCTGCCGCACGCCCCTGGATCGCGTAGGCGCCCGCCTTCCCGGTGCCTTCGCCACTGGCAACGTAGGCATGGATCTGCGCCGGCGACAAGGCCGCGAACGCCACCTCGGTAATGCTCAGCACGTGTTCCTCGCGTCCGCCGTCGATGCACCAGACAGCCGACAACACGCGATGCGTGCGCCCGGACAAGCGCTGCAACATGTCTGCCGTGTCGGCATCGTCGGCTGGCTTGCCGAATACCTCATCGCCGAGCACGACTTCGGTATCGGCCCCCAGCACCACCGCGCCATCGACGCCGGAGAGTTTCAACAGGCCCGCGCCGGCCTTTTCGCGGGCGACGCGGCTGACGTAGTCCTCCGGCGGCTCGCCAGGCAGGCGCACCTCCGGCACATCAACATCGACCGTGCCAAAACGCACGCCGACTTGTTCCAGCAACTGGCGTCGGCGCGGTGATTGCGAGGCGAGGTAGAGCACGTGGCGATGTCCAAAAATCCGGGGAGCGACGATATCATGGGCCGGCTGAATGCGATGCCTGCAGCCCGCGCACGCACCATGCCGCGCCAAACGGATGGCACCGAAATCGCGAACGGATTCGACAACCAGATCAGGACTTCGCCAGCTTCTTCGCCTGCACCAAGGCAGCGCGTGCCTGTTGGGTGCGCGGCTCGTCCTTGCCGAGAAATCTTTCCCGCAGATCCAGCGCATCAGTGAGCAGCCGAATGCCTTCTGCCCGCGTGTCGTCGTGCTTTGTCAGCAGCAATCCCAACTCGTAGCGCGTCGCCGCCGCAAGTGGATGCTCTGCTTTTGGAATGTAGCCGGCAAATGAGACGAGGGCGGCACGCAATTCCTTTTCAGCTGCCCGTTCATCGCCGCTGTCACGCAGCGCAAGTCCCAGATAGTGGTGCGCGAGCGCCGCGTAGCGGTTGTCGTCACCGTTGAGTTTTTCGGCAACTTCCAGCGCTGCACGATCCTCTTCTATTGCGCCTTTCGCATCACCGCGCAGCCGCTTCAGCTCGCCAATGCGATTGCCAGTGAAAAAGGCGTCCAATCCCGGGGGCTTCTTGTTGTCCTGAAGGCGTACTTCAGTCAGTTCGTTTTCCGCAAGATCGAGCTTGCCCTGGAGCAGATGCAACGCGGCCAGATTGCCCAGCGCTATATGCACGCCATCGTAGTCGCGTCCGTATTTCTTCTGGAAGATTGCGATCGATTCGTTCAACACGCGCTCGGCGGCATCCATTTCGCGCAGCTCCGTCAGCGTCAATCCAAGATTGATCTCGGTGCCGGCAACCGCCGGATGCTCATTGCCGAGATTCGCGCGCTGTGCGGCGATGACTTGTTCCAGCGCGACACGCGCCTGAGCGTAGAGGCCCAGGTGGAAGTAGGACAAGCCGAGACTGCGTTGCGAATCCATGGTCTTCGGATGATTGGGACCCAGCACCTTCTGTCGCGTCGTCCACGCCTGCTTTGCCATTTCTGCCGCTTCGGCGTAACGCGATTCGTTCTGCAATGCGTTGCCGATGTTGGCGCGCGCCTGTGCTACATCGAGATCATCCTGGCCGGCATTGCGTAGCGCCACCGCCAGCGCCTCGCGGAAAAGCGTTTCAGCTTCCCGCGTCTTGCCCAGACCCCAGCGCGCGGTTCCGGCCGCCAGCAGGGCGTGAAACAGTACGTTGGTGTCAACATCGGCGTTGCGCACCAGCGCCAAAGCAGCATCTGCATAGCGTTCTGCCGCGGGAAAATCGCGCTGGACAATGCTGATGAGCGCCTTCGCGTGCAGCACGCGGGCACGATCGATTGTCGGTGCATTCGCAGCTGCATCGATCTTCTTCTGCGCAGCGTCCGCCAGCGCAGCAGCGCCCTTGAGGTCAGCGCGTTCGGCCATGGTCTCGGCGCGTTCGCTTTCCAGGCGCGCGATCAACAAGGGCTGCTCGTTCAATGCAGAAAGACTTGCGATGGCACTTTCCTGCAATTTGTCCGCCTGATCGAATAGACCCAGCTGATAGTAGATCCGACCGAGCACACCGCTCATTTCGCCTTTCTGTTGCGCATCGAGTGTCTTGTTGCGATTGATGCGTTCAGCACCGCGATCAAGCAATTCACGTGCGCTGACCTCCCTGCCCTTGGCCTCGCGCGGATCCACTGAGGTGAATAAGCCGTAGAGAAAATCCCGGACCGCGAGCGTTGATTGCGCCTGATGTGCGGTCTGTCGTGCCTGCCAGACAATGGTCGCAGCGCTGACCACAAGCACCAGCGCTATCGTTGCCGTGGCCGCAAGCGGCAGCCATTGCCGACGAACAAATTTACCAATGCGGTAGCGCAGGCTGCTACCGCTGATCGCGCGGCCTGCGACATACGCGCGCACATCGTCGGCGATTGCGTTGACCGATGCATAGCGCGCCTCGGGTTCCTTCGCCAGAGCACGGTAGGTGATGCGATCCAGATCACCGCGCAGACTACGGCGTAATGCAGGCAAGGTGGTGCTGCGCGTCGCCGCAGCGGCTTCGCCCGTGGGCCGGTTCGTGTTGCTGGTAGCGCGGCTCAATGCGCGGCCCAAGCTTTCCGGCGCTTCCTCGACCACCGCCTTGGCCCAGCTGATCGTGCCGGAATCGGCGCGCGCGTAGGGCAGTCGCCCACACAGCAATTCGTAAAGCAATACGCCGATCGCATACACATCGGTGGCCGTCGTGATTGGCTCGCCGAGCACCTGTTCGGGCGACGCGTATTCCGGCGTCATCATGCGCGTCTGCGTTAGGGTTTGCGCCTCGCCGGGTTCCGCATCGAGCAATTTGGCGATGCCGAAATCAAGCAGTTTCGCCGTGCCGTCACCGGCGATCAGGATATTGGATGGTTTCAGATCGCGATGCACGATCAAGTTGCGGTGCGCGTATTCGACTGCCGCGCAAACCTGCAGGATCAGCAGCAGACGTTTGCGGATGTCGAGCGCATGCGTGTCGCAATACTTCGTGATCGGCTCGCCTTCGATGTATTCGAGGGTAAAGTAGGGCGTACCGTCGGCGCTCACGCCGCCGTCGTGCAATTGCGCGATGTGCGGGTGCACGAGACGCGCATGAAAATTGCGCTCGCGCAAAAATTGCGCGCGCGTTTCGGCGTTGACGAAATCGGCGCGGACCAGTTTCAGCGCCACACGCTGGACAAAACTGCCGTCGTCGCGTTCGGCCAGATACACGCTGCCCATGCCGCCTTCGCCGAGCAGGCGCAGCAATCGATAAGCACCAATGTATTGTTCGCTTAGGTCCCGTGCCGATTCGTCGCTGCCAAGTTGCCTCAATATACCGACCGCACCGCCGTCGAAAATGCCGGGCGACGCACGTTGTGCGGCAAGCAGGCTGCCCAATTCCCTGAGCAGATCCGCATCGTTTCCGCATTGATCGGCCAGCCAGCGCTCGCGCTCGTCTTCGGGCCGTTGCTGACTTTGCCGGAACAGTTCCTTGATTTGAATCCAGCGCGCAGCATCACTCACGGAGCGTATCCAGTGTTCAAGGCCCGGCGCAAATAGGCAGCGTCGTGGGCAACTGCGTCGCTGGAATCGACAGCGTTCAAAAATGCAGTGATTTCAGAACCTGTCGCCATCGCCTTTTTCGGTAGTCATCCCAAAAACAAGCATACCAGTTCGCCCTGGCGCCACTCTTTTGCTGAGGGTTTCTCCGCCGATGTCCGGCTTTTTACAATTTTCGTCGACTGGCGCCCGCCTTCGCGCGCTTTCATCGTATTAGCGACCAATCGTTGCCATCAACAGGAGAAACAGCATGCGAAACCTACGCGGACTTTCAACACACACGCCATCTGCAGGCACGTATGCAGGCGCTGCCCTGACGCTTGGCCTTGTCTTCGCCAGCGTGCCTGCCTTTGCCGTCACTACCTTGTGCGTCACCAACGCAGTCCAGCTGCAGAACGCGCTGGACGATGTCTCGGACGGCGGCATATATGCCGGCACCAGCGCCACGATCATGGTCGTGAAAGGCAATTACCTGACCAGCGCAACGAGCACGCCAAATCAAGCATTCCACTATTCATCGACGGCCAACCAGGCAATCAATATTGGGGGCGGTTACCGCGGCGCGTGTCCGAGCCCGACGCCGAGCGGCGATCCAACGATCAGTATTCTTGACGGAAACGCCCAATCTCCCGTCCTGGAAATTCACAGTGCAATCGGCACGGTCCACGTCTCATTGCTGACGATCCAGAACGGAAAGACCGGCGGGAATCCCGCTGGCTTGAGCATCAATGCTCACGTCGGCGACAACAGCGGCGCGCTGGTGAACAACAATATTATTCAAAACAATATTTCCGGCGGCTTGTTTGGCGGCTTGTTCGTCGCATCCGGCGGTACGACGCTGCTCACGGTCCAGAACAACCTGATCGCAAACAATCACGCCGACAACGGTTACGGCGCAGGCGCAATCGTCGGCAACGGCGGCAACATGGGTTTGTACGGCAACACCGTTTACGGAAATACAGTAACGGCTGCCGGCACGATCGGCGGCTTGAGCGTCAGCTACCGCTGGCGGCTCAGTCATCAACAACATTGCCTGGAGCAACTCCAACGCAGGCCTGAATCTGGCCGCCGGCAGCATGGTGCTCGCCTATAACGATATTGGAACACTCACTGGCGTTGCTCCGGTCTCGGTCATGGGCGATGTCTCGGTCGCGCCGCTATTCGTGAACGCCGGCAACGGCGATTTTCACCTGAAGGGGAACTCGCCCTTGCTGGCACTGAGTCCGTTACCGGAAGGAAACAATGACCTTGACGGCTTTACCTATCCCGCACACGGAAAAGTCGATGTCGGCGCCTATGAAGAAACCATCTTTATCGACGGATTAGATGGCAACTGAGTTCTGATCGCGCGCATCCCACCCGCTTCCCTCCTAGTCGTCGTTTCCTCTAATCCATGCCATTTTATTCGAGACCCATATGAAATCCACCTATCCTGGTTCACAGCAGAAAGATCAGATGTTTTCCCACTGCATACGCTTGAGTGTACTGGGCTGTGTATTGCTCATTGGCGGTGGTTACGCACAAGCGCACGTATTCTGCGTTTCCAACGCCAGCCAGTTGCAAAATGCGCTGACTGACGCTTCCGATGGCGGCATGTACAACGGCGAAGACAATTTCGTCCGCATCGTCAAAGGTACGTACAAGGTCGGCAGTGCCACCGGCAACCTGCCGTTCCGCTATCGTTCGACCGCTGCCAATGGCCAGATTCTTATCCTTGGCGGCTATAACGCCGCCTGCACTATTCAGACGAAGAAGGCATCGCTGACGGTGCTGGATGGAAATAGCACCGCGCAAGTGCTGTCGATTCGCAGGTCGAGCTCGAACGTTGTGGTGATAAATCTCACCATCCAGAACGGCGAGACGAGCCAGCCCGGCGGCGGTCTGGCTGTCAACTTCGGCTCCGGCGACAACAGCGGCGCGGATGTCGAGGACAACATCATCCGCAACAACCACACCAGCAGTCAGGATGGCGGGCTGCTTGTGGTCGCGGGCGGCACCTCGAACGATCTGTTCTTGCGGAACAATGTGATAACCGGCAACAGTGCAGACGACGACTTTGGCGCCGGCGAAGTGATTGGCAACACCACCGTATCCTCGGTGGCCAACAACACGGTTACCCGCAACACCACGACGTTCGCCGGCGGCACGGGCGGGTTGTACTACGGCGGTAGCGCCGTCAATGTCTACATTGTCAACAACATTTCCTGGGCCAACACCCACTACGGAATCAATCTGGGCAGCAGCCACGTCCAACTGGACTACAACGACATCGGTACGACGGGCGGGACCGCTCCCATGTCAAGCAGTGGCAATCTTTCGCTGAACCCGAGCTTCATCGATGCCACTGGCGGCGATTTCCATCTGGCCGGAGATTCTCCGCTGCTCGGTGCCGTCCCGCAGGCATATAAAAGCATCGACTCCGATGGAAATAGCAGCCCCGCCACCGGCAAGATGGACATGGGCGCCTACTACGAAACCATCTTCACTGACGGCTTTGATGGCGGTTGAGCGGCCGCCCTGACCCCGATGCAGATGCTGGAGGCCCGCGAGGGTGTTGCGCGCATGGCGCTGGCTGCTGCACCAACGACACGATTTTCGCGAACGGGTTCGATCCAAAATTTTTTAGGCGCATCCAGGAACCAGTGAGCGGCACGCAGGCTACTCGCCGGTTCGCGCCTCCCAGTTTTCCCTACGCTTGGCGTATCACCAAGCACCCTTAAGGTTTGAGCCACTAGCGGCGTGAACCACCAATGATCCGGAGTACGCATCATGCAAGTTACACAAACGTGTCCATCTACTCACAGTCCTGTTGCTGTGCGCGATCCGGCTACCGGCTTGCGGTTTTTGCTTGCTGCCGTCTTGCTCCTTACCGGCGGCTACACCAGGGCCCATACGGTTTGCGTCGCCACGGCAGTGCAACTGCAGGACGCGCTCGCTACCGCGGCGAATGTCAGCGATTTACAGGGCACCTACATCAACGTCGTCAAGGGAACCTATAAAACCACCGACCTTGTGAGTCCTCAGCGTTTTATTTATCAGACTGCCGTCTCCGATCCCAGTTTCTACATTGTCGTCCGCGGCGGATGGAACCCGGGCTGCACCGTTCGAACCGCGGCGGCAACCGACACCGTGCTCGACGGCGACCATACGACGCAAGTACTGGTGATTCGCATCCCCCGTGGCTCCGTGGAGGTTTACGGACTGACCATCCAGAATGGCGAAACGGATCAGTCCGGCGCGGGTCTGGCGATCAATGACCTCAACAACCATAAAGCCTACGTCCAGGTTTCCACCAACATCATCCGCAACAACCACACAACATTCTTCGATGGCGGTTTTCGTGCATTTGGCGGCGGCAGCGGCAACAAGATCTTCTTTCGCAACAATGTTGTCTACGGCAACAGCGCCGACATGGGTAGCGCCGCCGGCACAGTCATCGACAATAATGGCGCCGGCGCGGTGGTCAACAACAACACGGTGACGCGGAACACAACCACGGCGTCCGGCGCCGTCGGCGGCCTGACCTGTTTGGGCACATGCACGATCGCCAATAATATCTTTCGCGACAACAGCAACATCGGCATCTATATCGGCCAAAGCGGCGCGGTGTTCGATTACAACGACTACGGCACGCTGGGCGGCGTTGCGCCTGCGACCAGCACCGGCAACCTGCAGGTCTCAGCCGGCTTCGTCAACGCCGTGGCCGAAGACTTCCATCTGGCTGGCAATTCGCCGCTGATTGCCGCGAGCCCCGAGATTTACCCGCTGTCGTATCCTTATACCGACCCGGACGGGCATGAGAGTCCAAGCAGTGGGTTGATGGACATTGGCGCTTATCAGGAAACGATTTTCAGCGCCGATTTTGATTGAGGCTGAACACCAGCTTCATCAGACGCCAGCGCTGCGCCCAACTCACGCTCGGCTTCGGCGCGATCGCCTTGGTCGCGCGAGGCCACGCCCTTCGTCGTCGCGGCCGAATCGCTTACTGCTGATGGCCAATGCTTGACGATAATTGTCGGCAGCGCTGACGTAGTCGTTCGCCAACCTTGCGAATTCACCTCTCTGCCTCAGCGCGAGATACATCAGTTCCTCTTCCACGGGCGGGCGACTGGCCAAAGGCGAAGGCTTCATCACTCAGTCGCTTGGATTGCGCTGAATCCGCGCGCTTTTTTGCGATCCATCCTGCCGTCGACAAGGCCCGCGCCAGATCGTGCGCGGGCGGTTGCACCATTGCACGCAAGCGCCGTACCGTATCGTCGGCCAGCGTCTGGGCTTGCGTATTGTCGCCAAGCGCTGCCCACTCCGTCGCCTGCAGGCGCTCCGCCGTTGCCGCCAACAAGGTTTCGCCCGATCGCGATTTAACCGCATCGAATGCCTGCTGATGCAACGCGAGGGCCTCCTTGTACAGGCCCAACTGATAGTAGATTGTGCCGAGTGTGTTTTGCAGCTTGGCTTTTAGTGCAGTCTGGTCCGCCGGAATCGTATCCAGACGCTGCGCACCACGGTCGACAAGATTGCGCAACGTGACTTGTCTGCCCTGGGCGACATTGGGGTTGGCGTTACGAAAAAGTTCGAAGCAGAAAATCCTTTACCGCAGCCGCCTTGTTGGCCTCGTGCGCCGTCCGCCGCGCCTCATATGCCAGCGCCAGCGAGCCGCCGACAAGCAGTATCAGAAATACCCCGTCGCAGCGAGCGGCAGCCAATGGCGGCGCGCGAGGCTGCGCCACCCGGTTTTCCACGCAAGTGTCGTACTGGTTCTACAACAACCCACGGGAGTGCGGCATGCATCACTTGAAAACCAAGTCCCTTTCCAAAAAATGCCGTGCAGCGCGCGGCCTATGTTTTGGTTTCGCGGCCAGTCTTTGTGCTTTCAGCAATACCTCGCACGCGCATTCCTTTTGCGTTTCGACTGCGCAGGGACTGCAGGACGCCCTCAATTAATCTGCAACAGGTGGTATGTACAATGGCGAGGACAACACGCTTTCTAGCGTGCAAGGCGTTTACCTGACCGGGACCGCGACCGGCAATGGTGCCTTCCACTACAGTTCCTCCGCTGCAACGGGCTACCTCCGTATCGAGGGCGGGTATGGTCCGAATTGCACCACGTTCGCCTCCGATTCGACTCGCGTAAGGCTGGACGGCAACCATGCAAGCCAGGTGCTGGCGCTACTCAACCAGAATGCTGACATCATAATTTCGCAGTTGACAATTCAAAACGGCGAAGCCACCACGAATGGCGGCGGCATTGCCATCGCTTCCGGCGCTTCGCCAACCATTACTTTGACTATCATCAAAGATAATCATACGACAGCTCAAGGCGGTGGGCTGGCGGTTTACGCCGTCGGCAGTGCCATCTCCGACTACCTGCGCCTGGAAACGAATCTGATTACCAACAATAGCGCCGACCAAGACGCCGGAGCCGGAATACTCTCTGCCGCCACCGCCTACACGACGTTACGCGTAACACAGTCTATGGCAACACGACCGCTGCGTCGGGTCCGTCGTCTACCGGAACGGGCGGACTCGTCGTCAACTCCGGCGCCTACATCATCAACAATATTTTCAAACAAAACACTCTTTACGGCGCATATCTCGGCGTCAGCGGCATCAACTTCTCCTACAACAACTACGGCTCGATCGGCGGTAGCTCGTCCGATCCCGGCAGCACGGGCAACACCACGGTCGCGGCGAATTTCGTTGACGCTGCAGGCGGCAATTTTCGTCTGGCCGGCAACTCGCCGCTACTCGGTTACAGCCCCAACGTCTTAGGCACTTTCAGAGACATAGAAGGTCACCCGTACCCACGCACTGGCAAGGGTGACCTGGGACCATATGCCGAGACGATCTTTACCGATGGGCTTGATGGCAATTGAGGCGATAGCAAACAACCGTTCCATCAGTGCGCCACCCGCAGCTTGGCCAGCGCATCGCGTGCCTGTTTCGTGCGTGGCTCATCGGCGCCAAGAAACTTCTCACGCAACGACACCGCTTCGGTGAGCAGGGCAATGCCTTCGGCGCGATCGGCGTCGCGTTGGATAAGCAGCAGTGCCAATTCGTAGCGCGTCGTCGCCGCCAGCGGATGTTCGGCTTTCGGAATGTAACCGGCATACGAGACCAGCGCGGCGCGCAACTCGCGCTCGGCTCCGGCGCCGTTGCCTTGATCGCGCAGGGCCAGACCGAGTAAATGATGCGCCATCGCGGTTAATCGACTGCTTTCGCCACGTGTCTTTTGCGCTCCGGCGAGCGCACTGCGTTCCAGCTCCACTGCCGCGGCAGCGTCGCCGCGTAGGCGCTTGACTTCACCCAGACGATAAAGAGTGATGAAACTATCCTGCTCAACGATGCCCAATCGGTGTTCCTGCTCGGTGACTTCCACCAATTCTTTCTCGGCACGATCCAGGTCGCCCTGCAATGCGTGGGTAGCGCCAAGATTGCCCAGGACGATCCGCGTTCCCTGATATTCGCGTCCAAATTTTTTCTGAAAAATACCCAGCGCCTCGGTCAGGATGCGATCGGCTTCGACCAGGTCGCCACTGTCGATCAGAACGAGGCCGAGATTGATCTCGGTTCCGGCCAGTGCAGGATGTTCGTTGCCGAGCCGGCGCCGTTGCGCCGCGAGCGTCTGTTCCAGCGCTGCTCGCGCCTGCGCGTAGTGGCCTTGATGAAAGTAGGACAGGCCCAGATCGCGCCGCGCCGTCATCGTCAGCGGATGATCCGGGCCGAGTACTTTTTCGTCGGTCGCCAGAGCCTGCTGTTCCATCTGCTGGGCTTCGGCGTAACGCGATTGTGTCTGCAGCACCATGCCGATATTGGAGCGCGCATGCGCCACGTCCAGATCGTCCGGCCCGGCATCGCGCAGAGCGATCGCGAGGGCTTCACGATAAAGCGATTCGGCCTCGCTGGAATTGGACAACCCCCAGCTCGCGCCACCGGCCGTCGACAGCGAACGAAACAGGACGCCGGGCTCGACATCGGCGTGACGCACCAGGGCGAGCTCCGTATCGGAGGAGCTCTTGGCCTTGGCAAAATCGCGCTGCTCCAAAGCAATGCGCCCTTGCGCATGAATTGCCCGGGCACGATCCACGATTGGCGCATTCGCCTGAGCATCGACGCGGGCACGCGCATCGTCTGCAAGCGCCGCAGCGGATTTCAAATCACCCAGGCCCGCCAGCGTATCTGCGCGTTCGGCTTCCACCTGCGCGAACAACAACGGTTGCGCCTGAGTTGCAGACAATCCCTTGATCGCATCTTCCTGCAACTTGTTCGCCTGCTCGAACAGGCCTAATTGATAGTAGATGCGGCCGAGTGTGCTTTCGATCTCGGCCTTCTGCACCGGGTCCAGATTGTGATTGCGCCCGATGCGCTCGGCACCCCGATCGAGCAGTTCGTGCGCGCTGACTTCCCTGCCCTTGGCTTCGCGCGGGTCTACCGCGGTAAACAGGGCGTAAAGAAAATCCTTCACCGCGAGCGTGGTTCGCGCCTCGTGTTCGGTCTGCCGCGCCTGCCAGATGATCGCCGCGCCGCTGACTATCAGGATGAGGAAAATTGTTCCCGCGGCAGCGAGCGGCAGCCAGTGGCGGCGCACGAATTTGCGCAGGCGGTAACGCCGACTGCCACCGCTGATCGCGCGTCGCTCGAAAAATGCGCGCAGATCATCAGCCAATGCGCTGACTGATGGATAGCGCGACTCCGGCTCCTTCGCCAGCGCGCGCTGGACGATCCGATCCAGATCGCCGCGCAAACTGCGGCGCAACGTCAGCAAGGTGGTTCCGCGCGTTGCCGCAGCGGCTTCTCCGGCGGGCCGGCTGCCAGACCCCGTGTCTCGGCTCAACGCGCGGCCGAGACTTTCCGGTGCTTCCTCGACCACAGCCTTGGACCAGCTGATGGAACCCGCATCCGCACGCGCGTACGGCAGACGTCCGCACAGCAACTCGTACAACAACACGCCGATCGCGTAGACGTCCGTCGCGGTCGTGATCGGCTCGCCGAGCACCTGTTCCGGCGCCGCGTATTCGGGCGTCATCATGCGTGCCTGCGTGGCAGTCTGGCCTTCGCTTGATTGCGCGTCGAGCAGTTTGGCAATGCCGAAATCCAGCAGCTTCACGTCGCCGTCGGTGGTGACCAGTATATTCGACGGTTTCAAGTCGCGATGCACGATCAGGTTGCGATGCGCGTAGGCGACCGCCGCACAAACCTGCAGCGTCAGTGCAACGCGCTGGCGAATATCCAGCGACTGCGCATCGCAGTATCTCGTGATCGCCTGGCCCTCGACGTATTCAAGGGTGAAATACGGCGTGCCATCCACGGCCACGCCGCCATCATGCAATTGGGCGATATGCGGATGCGTCAAGCGCGCCAGAAAATTCCGTTCGCGTGAAAAACGCGCACGTGTCTCGTTGCTGATGAAATCGGCGCGGACCAGTTTCAGGGCGACGCGCTGGGCAAAATCGCCACCCTCGCGCTCGGCCAGGTAGACCCTGCCCATGCCGCCTTCGCCGACCAGCCGCAACAGGCGATACGCGCCCACACGCTGCCCAATCAGGTCGACCACCGGTTCGTCGACGTGCAATTGCCTGAGCACCCCGGCGGCACCTGCAGCGAGAATGCCCGGCGACGCTTGCTGCGCGGCGAGCAGGCCTGAGACCTCCCGTAGCAGATCAGCATCGTTACCGCATTGCGCTGCCAGCCACGATTCGCGTTCGGGCCTCGGCTGCTGCTGGCTTTGCCGGAACAACTCCTTGATGCGCAACCAGCGCGCGTCCACCGTCATGCGCGCTGTACCTGATCCATCGCGCGGCGCAGATAGGCCCGCGCCAACTCCCAATCGTGGCGCACTGTGCGTTCGTGCCGGCCCAGTTCATCGGCAATATCCTGAAACGTGAGGCCGGCGAAGAAGTGCCATTCCACCAGTTTCGCAAGATCCGCATCGTGCTTGCCCAGGCCAGTCAACGCCGCGTCCAGTTCCAGGGTCTGTTCGGCGGTCGTCGCGCCGAGATCGCTCGTGTTTACCTCTAGATTTTCCACACCACCGCCGCGCTTTGCCCGACTGCGATGGCGCGCGTGGTCGATCGTGATCTGACGCATGGCACGCGCTGCGAGCGAAAAAAAATGGCTGCGATTCTGGATCGGCCCGACGTTGCCGGCGCGCAGTTTCAAGTACAGTTCGTTGACTAGCGCGGTCGGCGACAGGGATGAACCTTGGGCCAGCGCACTCTGGCGCCGCGCACAGCGTTTGAGTTCGTCGTATACAAGCGCATAGGCGGCGTCCTGCGCCGCCGCATCGCCCGAATTGGCTGCGTTCAACAACTCGGTGATTTCGGCACCGCTGGCCATCGCCTGAGCTTGCCCTGCCTTATTGCAATCAGCATACCAGCGCCTGTCGCGATTGGCGCGCTGAGCTCAGGAAAATTTCGGCTGGCAGGTAAATACCCCCAGTCGACAGTCACGCCAGGTTTTAGGCGCAACTGGCGTATTCTTATTCAGGATTTGAGCCGGAGAAGACCGCCATGCAATTCACGCCCGCAAATGCGCTCCCGACCCATCACGCTCGCCTAGCGCTCGCAGCCAGCCTGATGGTTGTCAGCGGCTGGACTCACGCCCATTTTTTCTGCGCGTCGACGGCCTTGGAATTCCAAACTGCGTTGACGCAGTCCTCCGACGGCGGCATCTACAATGGCGAGGACAACGTCATTTTTTTGACCGGCGGCACATACGTGACCGGTGCGGCGACCAGCAACGGACCGTTTCTCTACTATTCGCCGTTTCCGGCGCACTCCATCGATGTTTACGGGGGCCTTGCCGCCGCTTGCGGCCCAAGAACAGCGCAGACGCCGCCGACCATCCTCGACGGCGGCGGCAATACTGGAGTGCTGACCATTCGCAACACGAATGGTGACGTTACGGTTAACCAATTGACCCTGCAAAACGGCGAGAGCACGCAACCGGGCGCGGGCCTGCAGGTCAACTACTCTGTCAGCGCCCAGGGAAGTGTCAACATTCGCCGCACCATAATCCGCAACAACCATTCTACGGCGAATGCGGGCGGCCTTTACGTTTCGTCCGGAGATCAAGCCTTCCTTGTCGCCAATCTGATCACGGGCAACAGCGCGGACGGCCAATATGGCGCTGGCACTGTGACGGGTTCCGGCCAAATCAGCTATCTCAGCGCCACTACCGTTACCCAGAATACCTCGACGGCGGCTACGCCTGTAGGTGGCCTGTATTGCGGCGGATCCGCCGTTTGCGAACTGCACAACTGCATCTTGTGGAACAACACCCTGTATGGCGTTTATCTGGGTAACGCCAGTGCGCTCCTCAGGTATAACGACATTGGTACGCGGGGCGGAGCAATTCCATCGGCTGACGACCACAACCTTTCCGTCGCCCCCCAATTCGTCAACGCGAGCAACGGCAATTTTCGCCTGGCTGGAGATTCGCCCTTGCTTGGATACGCCCCGGTCAATGGCACTGAATTTGATCTGGACGGCCATCAGTACCCCCTGGCCGGCAAAATCGACCTCGGCCCATACGAAGTGACCATCTTTATAGACGGCTTCGACGGCAACTAGCGCACGCCCTGCAGTTTCGCCAGCGCTTCGCGGGCCTGGCCGGAGCGCGGATCGTCGGCGCCAAGAAATTCATTGCACAGGGTCACGGCCTGGGTCAGCAGCCGCAGACCTTCCTCGCGGCCGTCGGCACGCGCGGCCAGCAAGTTGCCGAGTTCCTGTCGTGCACTCGCCGACAACGGATGTAATCCCTCCGGCGGGACCAGCGACGCATAGGATTTTAGCGCCGCGCGCAATTCGGATTCGGCTGGCCCCGGTTGCTGTGCAGAGAGCAGGGCTACTGCGTAGCTGGTGTGCGCGTAGGCCGCAGGATGCGAGTTCTCGCCGGAAATTTTCGCTGCGCTGTCGCGCGCCTGCAAACCGGTCGCGACGGCTTCGTCCACACGCCCGCGCTGCACCAGCACCTCACTCAAACGCGCCAACTCCATCGCGACATCGCTGTCGTGCGCGGCCTGCAGCATGGCCAGCGCCTCACGCTGCTCGCTCTCGGCGGTCTCAAGTTTTCCCGTCAGCATATGCACGTGGCCAAGAACGCTCAAGGTCTGGGCGAGTTCCTGCACCGGGCTTCCGCTCTGCCGACGCAGGAAATCGCGGGTGGAAACGAGCAACGGCTCGGCCTCTTCGAGTTGCCCCATGTCCATGATCTGCTCGGCGTAGTTCAAGCGGATTTCTGCAACTTGGCTCTCGTCCGCGGGGACGCGCGCTTCGGCAAGCGCGAGCACTTTCTTCAGTCTTGCCGCGGCATCCTTGCAGCGGCCTCCCTCGCTTTCGTTCAGTGCGAGCATTTCTTCGGCACCGAGCGTCTGGCTCAAGTTCTCGCCAAAGACGCGGCGCGAAATTTCCACCGCTGCCAGAAGATGCGCATGCGCTTGTTCATAGCGCGCCAGGCGGTTCAGCGCGCTGCCAAGCATTTGTTCCGTGTTCAACGTGTCCTGGTCATCCTGGCCGAACAATTGGATGCTCAGCGCAAGCGCCTGTGTGTAGTCTTCGACGGCGGCGCTGTCGTTGTGCGCCAATCGTGACGTGGCAGCGCGCTGGCTCAGGGCCAGATAGAGCAGTTCCGGATCGGCCGGCGGTTGTCGCGCCAGCTCGATCGCTTCATCGGCCAGCTGTTTCGAATGCGCATAGTCCGAGCGCTTTTTCGCGATCCAGCCGGCGGTGGACAAGGCGCGCGCCAGGTCGTGCGCCGAAGCCTGTCGCGTCTCACGCATGCGGCGTATCGCGTCGTCCGCCTTTTTCTGAGCGCTGTCGTTGTCGCCCAGGGTCGCCAGTTCCGTTGCCGCGAAACGTTCTGCGGAAGCCGCAAGCAGCGCATCCTCGGGCCGCGATGCAAAGGCCTCGAACGCATGCGTGTGCATCGCCAGGGCATCCTTGTTGTAGCCGAGATAGAAGTAGACCGTGCCGAGGGTATTTTGCAGTTCCGCGCGCAGCTCTTCCTGCTCGGCGGGGATCGCGTCAAGGCGTTTTGCACCGCGATCGACCAGATCGCGCACGCTGACCTGCTTGCCTTTCGCCACACTGGGGCTGGCGCTGCGAAAAAGTTCCAGCAGGAAATCCTTGACCGCGGCCGTGGTGCGCGCCTCGCGCTGGATTTGCGCTGCCTGCCAGGCAAGACCCATCGCACTGGCAAGGATCACCGCCAGCAGAGTCGCTCCCGCCGCGAGCGGCAACCAGTGCCGACGCACGAATTTGCGCAATTGATACGTGCGCGTGCCGCCGCTGATCGCACGGCCATCGACAAACGCGCGCAAATCGTCCGCCATCGCGCTCGCCGTTGCATAGCGGGCTTCCGGCGACTTCGCCAATGCGCGCTGCACGATGCGCTCCGGATCGCCGCGCAACATGCGCCGCAAAGCGGGCGGCGATGTCGAGCGTGCGGCAGCGACTGCATTTGCATCGAGCGAACCCTGTGCATTCGCGTTGGATTTCCCACCGACCTCGGGCGAAGCGCTGCCGGAGGCTGTGCGATCGACCGCCCGATCCAAGGGCTCGGGTGATTCCTCCACTATCGCCTTGTTCCAACCGCCCTGCCCGAGCGCGGCACGCCGAAACGGCATTCGTCCACAAAGCAAAATGTACAGGATTATACCCAGCGCATGGACATCGGTAGCCGTGGTCGCCGGCTCACCGAGCACCTGCTCCGGCGCCGCATATTCGCGCGTCATCGGCCCGGCCTGCGTGCCGGTCAATCCGCCCATGGCGGGGTCTTCATGCATCGGTTTCGCGATGCCGAAGTCGAGCAGTTTCGGTTCGCCGGCCGCGGTCACCAGAATGTTCGAAGGCTTCAGATCGCGATGCACGATCAGGTTGCGATGCGCATACTGCACCGCGTCGCAAATCTTCAGCAGCAGGCGCACACGCGCGCGCAGGTCGAGCTTGTGCGCATCGCACCAGCGCGTGATCGGTTCACCTTCGATGAATTCCAGGGTGAAGTAGGGTTCGCCGTTTTCACTGATGCCGCCATCGTGCAAGTGCGCGATGTTCGGGTGAGTCAGGCGCGCGAGTGTGTCGCGCTCGCGCAGAAAACGCAGATGCAGTTCCGGCGTGACCAGCTCGCTGCGGATGACCTTCAACGCAACCTGCTGGCTAAACTGTCCGTCGGCGCGCTCAGCCAGGTAGACCCGGCCCATGCCACCTTCGCCGAGCACCCGGATAGGCTGGTAGGGTCCGATGCTGGCGTCAAGGCCGGCGTCGGCATGAGCTTCCTCCAGCAGCAGCGACCCGAGCACTTGGGCAGCGTCGTCCGCCAGAATGCTTGACGGCTTGTGCCGGGCGGCGAGCAAACGCTGCACGTCGGCGAGCAATTCCGGTGCCTCGCGGCACTCCCGCCGCAGCCAGGCGTCGCGCTCAGCGTCGGGTTGTTCCAGGCTGCGCCGGAACAGCGCCTTCACCGATTCCCAGCGCGCATCCGAACTCACGCCAGCGGCGCTCCACTCATCGATTCGTGCAGCATAGCGCGCGCCAGTTCCCAATCGTGAAAGACGGTGCGTTCATGCCTCCCGAGTTCCGCGCCGATGGCGCTGAAACTCAAGCCGGCGAAAAAATGCCACTCGACGATTTGCGCCAGATCCGGCTCGTTCTTGGCCAGTCGAGTCAATGCAGAATCAAGTTCCAGTGCCTGTTCGGCATTGCGGCCGCTTAATTCCAGGGCGTGGTCGATATCCGTCGTCTCGACGCCGCCGCCACGCTTCAGACGCTGCCGATGACGCGCGTGGTCGACGATGATCTGGCGCATGGCGCGCGCCGACAGCGCAAAAAAATGCGCGCGGTTGTTGACCTTGATCGCGCGTTGCTTGCTCAGCCGCAAGAACAGTTCGTGCACGAGCACGGTCGGCGTCAACGACGATCCCGGCGCCAAGCGCCGTTGCCGTTGCGCGCAACGTTTGAGCTCGTCGTAGACAAGGGCATAGGCAGCTTCCTGCGCGGCGGCATCGCCGGCATTGGCAGCGTTGAGCAACTCCGTGATTTCAACCGAATCGACCATGCCCCCCGCCGGCAGTTTCCCCGCGAAGAGCATACCAGCGCTTGCCGCCGGAAGCCCGGTTGCGGGTGGGCCGCACGCCAGGATTCCCCTCCAGACATCGCGTCCTCGTATGACACATGCGCCAGTCCGAATGCTGTTGGCCACCCGGATTTTTCGGTTTTCGACGTATATGGAATTCAAAATTGCCCCTGGAGCAAAATGCAAATGTCGTCTTTGCTTATTCGCATTGGCGTGTGCCAGACGACATTTGCTATCGTCTCGGGTCGGGGATGGTTCCGGCGCAAAAGCGCCCGATGAAAGGGGGGGTAGAAATGAGACAGATCCTGGGGTTGTTCTTCTGCATCGTGTGCGCACCGTCGTCGGCTGCGGTTTTCTGCGTAACCACGCCACAGGAATTACGCGACGCCTTTGTCGCGGCACAAAACAGCACGCAGAACAATACAGTCAAAATCGCCCGTGGCAGCTACAACCCCGGCGGCACGCCATTTGTTTACAGCAAGGGCGGCTCGACTACCGATGGCAATCTCATCGTGCGCGGCGGATTCAACGCGGATTGCTCCACCCAGATCCCCGATCCTTCCCTGACCGTGTTGGATGGCGCCGGCGCATCGGGTGTGCTTTACGTGCGCAGCGGCGTTGGATTTCTCACGGTGGAATATCTCACTGTGCAAAATGCCGGACCGTCGATCTCCGGTCCAACTGGGCTGCATGTCCAAACCGATTCGGCGGGCATCACCGTTCGTTTCAACATCGTGCGCAACAATCATTCTGGCCCCCCTCCGCCACTGCGAGTAGTTGCCGGCGCCGGAACGCTTCATTTCGACAACAATCTGGCCTATGGCAACTCGCTCGATAATAGTTCCGGGACCAACTCGGTTGGAACCATAAACATTTCCAACCAGGGAAGTCAGACCTACGTTACCAACAACACCATTAGCGGGAATACGAATACGAATACCGGCTTCCTTGACGCGGTTGGAGGCGTGTATTTCAGCGGCAATTCTGGCGTGTCAAATGTTCACTTCAGCAACAATATTTTCTGGGGCAACAGCAACTACGGTTTGTACATCAACAGCGCAAACAGCAGCACCTTGACGGACAACAATATAGGTTCCACCAATGCCGACGTATCCTGTTGCGGCAATGGGAGTGTTTCTCCACAATTTATCGACAAGGACAATGGCGACTATCGTTTGGGCGTGAACTCGCCTCTGCTGGCGAGCGGCACGACAAGCCCTCCGGGAAACTTGCCCCTGACCGATCTGAAAGGCAATCCACGCTTCTATAACGGCCAGGTCGACCGCGGCGCCTACGAGCGCGGTGACGTTATTTTCGTGAATGACTTCGATCGCTGAGCCGCGCTCATTGCACGCCCGAGGTTGACGCCAGCTCGCAGCTTGCGTCGTCAACGCAATCGCATCCTGAAGCACCAAGATTTCCCCCTGGATGTCGTGTCCTTGATTGAGTCCCCAATCCTGGACACGCGATGCACATCGACCGCCTGCTTTTATCCGCCCAAGCGCGAATTCTGCGCTGCGCTGCCGCAGCGTGCATTCTTGCCGCAAGTGGCGCTCATGCGCACACCTTCTGCTGGTGACGAGCGTCCTGGCCTACCCATGAGTGCGGGCACACCAGGATTGCCTCGCAGACGTCGTTACCTTGATTGATACCCACCGATTGGAGTCAGCATGAAATCGATCTATCCGGCGTTCAATGGCCTAGTCAGCGCCTGTGTCCTAGGCGTTGCGCTGCTGGTTGGCGGTACGGGCGTCGTCCGCGCCCACGCATTTTGCGTAACCACTGCGGCTGAATTGCAGAGCGCGCTGGACAACGTATCCGACGGTGGCATGTACAGCGGCGAGACAAATTTCATCGATGTGGTCCGCGGCACCTACAAGACTGGCGCGGCAACGGGCAATGCCCCCTTCCATCTCAGTTCGACCGACACTGTCGGCGACGTGCTGATCTACGGCGGGTATGCGGCGGGCTGCCTGTCTTCCGGCCGATCGCATGATCCCACCCTGACTGTTCTGGATGGGCAGAACAACAGCGCCGTCATGACAATCTCGAGCAAGACCTCAGTGGAGGTCTACGGCTTCACCATCCAAAACGGCAGCGATCACAGCGGCGCCTCCGCCGGAGGCCTGAGTATCATCACCAACGGCAATGCCTATGCGCTGGTGCAGGCAAACATCATCCGCAACAACCATACGCCGACCCGTGCCGGCGGCCTGTACGTCAACGTGCTGGGCACGGGCTACCCGATGATCTTCTCCAACCTCATCGTCGGCAACAGCGCCGATCAGGGTTATGGTGCCGGAACAATAATCGACAACGGCACGGTCGGCAGTATTTCCCACAACACGATCGTTCACAACACCACTATCATGGCTGCGAAGGCGGGCGGCCTTTACTACGGCGGCGTGGACACATTCGATTATTTTATCGTCGGCAACATTCTCCGCGCGAACACCTTCGCGGATCTGGAATTGGGAACCATCGCCGTTTCCTTCCAGTACAACGACTACGGGGTTCGCGTGCATCAGCCACCGAATGGCAATGTCGGCAACCTGCAGCTAGTCCCGAATTTCGTCGATGACGCGGGCGGCGACTACCACCTGTCTGCTGCATCGCCGCTGCTCGGTGCGATGCCTTCACATACAAACCTCCTGGACATCGAAGGCCATCGGTTTCCATTGAATGGGAAGGGCGATATCGGCGCTTACGAAGAAACGATCTTTACCAATGGTTTTGATGGGTGATGCAACTGCGCGTCGACTTTTCCTGTGCACACCCGGACTTTCATGCAGATGTCGTTCCTTCTGTGTGTCCACCGCTACGCAATTGCAAAACGTTCACTGACTCTTCCGACAGCGGAATGTATAGCGGCGATCAATTCGTTCGATATTGCGACGGGCACCTTCCTCACTGGCGACGCGACGAATAAGCAGCGGAAGGTGGTTACGACCAGATTTTCAGCAGCGAATTCGAGGGGCGCTGTCGCTGAGTGGGGCTTGGCGCGCAGCCTGAACGGCCGTCTGCAGCAATTCCCGACTACCTAGCACACCCGCTTTCACCCGCAAACGTCGTTTCCTCTGATGAGTGCCATCCCATTGGAGACTGACATGACGCCGACCTGCATTCGTTCACAGCAGGAAAATCAGCTGTTTGCCCGCTGCATATACACGTGCGCCCTAACCTGCGCATTGCTCATGTCCGCAGGTTACGCCCAAGCGCACGTATTCTGCGTTGCGACCGCCACAGAATTGAAAAACGCGCTCACCGATTCGTCCGATGGTGGCATGTACAGTGGCGAAGACAACTTCGTTCGCATCAGGCCAGGCACCTATATGACGGGCGCCGCGCCGTTTTCCTACAATTCGACATCCATTCATTTGCTGGAAGTACTCGGCGGCTACAACGCGGGTTGCACTGCTACCACGCGCAAAGCGGCGCAGACCATCCTGGATGGGCATAACGCCACGGGGGTTCTCAAGCTGCGCAGCACGAATGGAACAATCGCCGTCTTCTATTTGACCCTGCAAAACGGCCAGAGCGGAATTCCTGGCGCCGGCTTGTCGGTCAACTACCTGACCACGGTCAACGCCTCGGTAAACATTGCGCAAAACATCATCAAGAATAATCATTCCAGCGTCAGTGCAGGAGGGCTATACGCTTCCGCCGCTGGCAGCCAATTTAGAGTGACAACTAACCTCATCACAGGCAATAGCGCTGATGGACAATACGGCGCGGGTTACGTTACCGGCTACGGCCCGTACACCTATCTAATCAACAACACCGTCGTTCTGAATACTTCAAGCGCCGTTACCAATCCTGCAGGCGGCCTGGATTGTGCTGGCACTGCGCCGTGCGGGATGTACAGCAACATCTTCTGGAACAACACGAACTGCGGGGTCATTCTGGAGAACTCCGGTGCCACCATGTCGGACAACGATTACGGCACACGCTGCGGTGTGGCGCCCGCAATCGATTCAGGGAATCTGTCCGTGAATCCGAAATTCGTCGACGAGTCGGGCGGCGATTTTCATTTGATCCGCGCATCGCCGCTGCTCGGTTACGCCTTTCCTCAGGGATCCATCACAGATCTCGACGGCAACGCGTTTGCGCTCTACGGGAAAATCGATGTCGGCGCGTACGCGGAAACGATTTTCATCAACGGATTCAACTGAGCAGACATCGGCGTATTTTTGCGAGGCTAAATTTCGTGCCAACCACGATGATACGGAAGATTGCCGAGCAGACTCACCGAGCTGCTCGGCAACCGGCACTGTTGCTATGGCTCAGTAAGGAGTGGTACTTGCGTGGATTCGTCGCCAGTTCGATAACGGCTGAGCGCAGCCGGCAACGCAGGGCGCCCGCTTTTCCCCGCGGTTGTCGTACCAACTGATCGACATCACACCGCGGAGGCCACGCTCATGCAAGCCACGAACATCCATTCTCGCGCCGCACGCCGGCGCTCTTGCTTGGCACTCGCTGCCGCCCTGCTCTTTGCCAGCGGCTGGGCGCAGGCCTTCGTCTTCAATATCTTGTGCGTGTCCACAGCACAAGAGCTGCAAGATGCGCTTGATCAGGCGTCCGACGGCGGCATTCACAACGGCGAGACCAACTTCGTCCGTATCGTCACGGGAACCTACAAAACAACGGACACTACTGGCAGCTTGGCATTTCACTATCTGAGCACAAACGCGACCGGTGGCCTCGACGTTTCCGGAGGATGGGCGGTCGGCTGCGCCACATCTACCCTGAATGCTGCGCTCACCGTGATAGATGGCAACCACGCCACCCAGGTCCTGACGCTTGGCAGCACGACGTCCTACATCGATGTTGAGTATCTGATCATCCAAAATGGCGAAACTTACAAGGGCGGCGCCGGCTTGGCCATAAACACTGGGACGGGCCAGAACGGCCCCTCGTCTGTCTCGGACACGATCATCCGCAACAACCATACAAGCAATCTGGGTGGTGGTATCTACCTGCGCAGCGGCGATGCCGGGTACCTCACTAATTTTTCCAATAACCTCATCACCGGCAACAGTGGAGATCTCGACGGCGGCGCGGGTTTTGTAGACAGCGCAGGTCCCGCCCAGATTTATCAAAATACGGTGTTCGGCAATACGACGCCGGCAGCGGGCGGCACCGGCGGTCTCGGATGCAGCGGCGCAGGGTCCTTCTACATAAACAACAACATATTCCGCAACAACACCAACTATGGGCTATATCTGAATGCCAACGCGGGCCTCCATTACAACGACTATGGAACCTTGGGCGGAATTGCTCCGACACAAAATGTGGGGGCGCTCATGGTGAGCCCGCAGTTCGTCAATGCGCCCGGCGGCGATTTTCATCTGGCAGGCAATTCGCCGTTGCTCGGCATCGCCCCACCACTGGACACATACGATCTCGAAGGGCATCGCTCCCCAGCCAGCGGCAAGATGGATTTGGGCGCCTACGAAGAAACGATTTTCATCGATGGTTTCGATGGCGGCTGAGCGCAGACGACGACGTTGGCGGCGGTGAAGTGATTGCCAACGGCACTGTGGCGTCGGTGTACAACAATACGGTAAGCCGCAACACCACGACGTTTGCCGGCGGTACTGGCGGGTTTTACTACGCCGGTTCCGCCGCGAATGTCTACATTGCCAACAACATTTTCTGGAACAACACCAACTACGGAATCAATCTGGGCAGCAGTCTCGTGCAACTGGACTACAACGACATTGGCACGCAGGGCGGATCTACTCCACTATCAAGCAGTGGCAATCTTTCGCTGGCCCCGGGTTTCGTCGATGCGGCCGGTGGTGATTTCCATCTGGCTGGAAATTCTGCGTTGCTCGGCGCCGTCCCGCAGGCGTACCAAAGTATCGACCCCGACGGCAATGCCAGTCCCGTCAGCGGGAAGATGGACATGGGTGCATACAACGAAACCGTTTTCACAGACGGATTTGATGGCAATTGACCCGGTGCGAAGAAAAACGAACGTCACCTCACCCGCGATGATACGGATGATTGCCGAGCAGGCTCACCGCGCGATAGAGCTGCTCGGCAACCACGATACGCACGAGCGGATGCGGCAGCGTCGCCGGACCCAGCGACCAGCGCTGCTGCGCGCGTTCCAGCGCTGCCGCGGCCAGGCCGTCGGGGCCGCCGATCAGGAACGCAAGATCGTTGCCCTGCATGCGCCACTGCGCCAGCTGCGCCGCGAGTTCTTCGCTGCTCCACGGTTTGCCGCGGCCATCCAGCGCGATGACGTGGTTGCCTTTCGGAATCGCTGCGAGCATCGCAACGCCTTCGTCGGCTATGGCACGGACTGGGTCGCGATTGCCGCGTCCCTTTGTGGAAATCTCCACAAGTTCCAAAGGAAACTCGTGCGACAGGCGCTTGACGTATTCGGCGTAGCCCGCGCTGACCCACGCGGGCATGCGTTCGCCGACGGCGATCAGGCGCGCGCGCATCGCTGACTCAGACGCGCACGATCAATCCGCGTTCGCCGCCATCGGCATGTCGTCGCCCACGGTCCACAGCCGTTCCAGGCCATAGAACTCGCGGATGCGCGGCAGCATCACGTGCACGATGATGTCGCCCAGATCGACCAGCACCCATTCGGCCTCGCGCTGTCCTTCCACGCCCAGCGGGAACATTCCCGCCTTCTTGGCGAATCTGACGACTTCGTCGGCAAGCGACTTCACATGGCGTGTGGAGGTGCCGCTGGCAATCACAAGGATATCGGCGATGGACGTCTTGCCGCGCACGTCGATCTCATGGACATCCTTGGCCTTGAGTTCATCGAGTGCGGTAAGCACCTGCGTGAGCAGGTAATCGACCGAATCGGGTACGGCCTTGACGACTGGGATCTTGGTCGACGAAGCCGACTTGGATTTGGGCGGCTTGGCCTTGGACAATTTCGCCGAAGGCGATTTGGCCTTGGTGGATTTGGCCGAATTGGATTTGGAAGGGGTCTTGCGTTTTGCGCTGGTTTTCGCTGCGGTAGCCAAGTGGGCGGAATCCTCATTGTGGAAACAAGCTCGAGCGGGTGACCCGGCGCGTGCGGAATTCAGTATAGGACGTTTTTCGTGACGCGCCAGTGGCAGTTGCGAACGCTCCGGTCAATTGCACTCTGACGCACTGGAGGGGCCTGCGGCGAGGTAAACTAGGCGGCCCCACCTCGTTGCGGCCATGCCGCTATCAGCGCATATGCCCAACGCCCCCGCTCCACCCGAAGCCATTCCATTCAGCAAACTCGGTCTCGCCGATGCCCTGCTGGCGACACTGACCGAAGTCGGCTACGAGACGCCTTCGCCGATTCAGGCGGCGACGATCCCGCCCCTGCTTGGCGGCCGCGATGTGCTTGGCCAGGCCCAGACCGGCACCGGCAAGACTGCCGCGTTCGCGCTGCCGATCCTGTCGCGGCTGGATTTGTCCAAGACCAAACCGCAGGCACTGGTGCTCGCGCCGACACGCGAACTGGCGATCCAGGTCGCCGAGGCATTCCAGCGCTATGCGGCGAAATTGCCCGGTTTCCATGTGCTGCCGATCTATGGCGGGCAAGCCTACGGCCCGCAGCTCAGTGGCCTCAAGCGCGGTGTGCACGTCATCGTCGGTACGCCGGGACGCGTCATCGATCATCTGGAGCGCGGCTCGCTCGACCTGTCGCAGCTGACCACGCTGGTCCTGGATGAAGCGGACGAAATGCTGCGCATGGGCTTCATCGACGACGTCGAGGCGGTGCTGAAGAAGACGCCGCCGAAACGCCAGGTCGCGTTGTTCTCGGCGACCATGCCCGCGCCAATCCGGCGCATCGCCCAGACCTATCTGCGCGATCCGGTGGAAATCGCGATCAAGAGCAAGACCACGACCGCGACCAACATCCGCCAGCGCTATTGGTATGTCAGCGGCATGCAGAAACTAGATGCGTTGACGCGCATTCTGGAAGCCGAACCGTTCGAGGCGATGCTCGTGTTCATGCGCACCAAGCAGGCCACTGAGGAAATCGCGCAGAAACTGCAGGCGCGCGGATTTGCCGCGTCGGCAATCAATGGCGACATGGTGCAGGCACAGCGCGAACGCACGATCCAGCAATTGAAGGACGGCCAGCTCGATATCCTGGTCGCGACCGATGTCGCTGCGCGCGGCCTCGACGTCGAGCGCATCACTCACGTGTTGAACTTTGATATCCCGACCGACACCGAAGCGTATGTGCATCGCATCGGCCGCACCGGCCGCGCCGGCCGCAACGGCGACGCGATCCTGTTCGTGGCGCCGCGAGAAAAGCGGATGTTGCAGGCGATCGAACGCGCCACCCGTCAGCCGATCACCGAAATGCAATTGCCGAGCGTCGAAGCGGTCAACGACCAGCGCATCACCAAGTTCAAGCAGCGCATCGCTGACACGCTCGCTGGCGGAGACCTCGGCCCGTTCCGCGAATTGATCGAACAGTATGAACAGGAACGCAATGTGCCGGCCGTGGAAATTGCGGCCGCACTCGCGCGCCTGGTGCAAGGCAAGGAGCCATTGCTGCTGAAGCCGCCACCGCGGTTCGAGCGGGCTGCGGACAACGCCTACGGGCGCGACGTGCGACCGCCGATACCTGCGCGGGACGTGCGGCCGTTTGAGAAACCTGCGCGCACCGAGCACACCGCGCGCAAGTCTGCTCCGGCTGTCGCTGGCGATACGCACACGACGCCGCGTCCGCTGCGCGATCATGCGCGACCCGCGCCGGCCGAATTCGTAGAGCGTGCGGAAACCCGCCCGCCGCGGCCGCGCGCGCGCGCGCCGGAACAGGGTTTTGAAACCTATCGCGTCGAGGTCGGCAAAACCCACGGCGTACAGCCGGGCAATATCGTCGGCGCGGTCGCCAACGAAGCTGGCATCGACAGCAAGCACATCGGCCGCATCGATATCCGCGACGATCACAGCCTGATCGATCTGCCCGAAGGCATGCCCTCGGAGATTTTCAAACATCTGAAGAAAGTGTGGGTGTCCGGTCAGCAACTGCGCATCACCCGCGGCAGCGACAAGCCGGACAATGAAAAGCGGGATTTTGAGAAACCTGACTTCAAAAAAGCCGGCTTCACGAAACCGGATTTTAAAAAGCGCGAATTCGACAAGCCGCACAAAACGTTCACGCCGAAGCCGGCGTCGTCGAAGCCTGGCAGTTTTGAAAAGCCCAAAAGTCCGGCGCACAAACGGCCGAAATGAGATCAAGGGAAAAACCAAAAGAACCGTCATTCCAGCGAAAGCTGGAATCCAGCTCTCCTGTCAATCTGCTCGATGAACTGGATCCCAGCTTTCGCTGGGATGACGAGCACTGAGCACTAACGCCGATACGGTGCCAGCAGCTCCGCATCAGCGAACAAAGCAGCTGGCAATAACCAGCGCGGCTCGCGACCGTCGGCAAGCATCTTGCGCACGGCGCTCGCGGAGATCTCCAGCGGCGTCACCGGCAGATTCAACACCTTGCCGGCGGGCGACTCGTGCAATTGCGCGGCGGAAGTTGCGTATCGCGATGCGATCGCATCAGCCAGTTCCGGCGGCAACGTCGTCTCGTGCCCGGGCCGCGTCAGCACCACGACATGTGCCAGGTCGAACAAGGCGCGCCACTCATGCCAGGTCGGCAGTCCCGCAAACGCATCGGCGCCAAGCAGCAGGATCAGCGGCTGTGCGGCAGACGATTCTGCACGCAGTTCACGCAAGGTGTCGACGGTATAAGAAGGACCATCGCGCTGCAGTTCGCGCGTATCCAGAACCAGCCGATCCTGCCCGACCAGCGCCGCTTCGAGCATGCGCACGCGCTGCTGCGCGTTGGCTACCGGCGCCGGCCGATGCGGTGGCAGGTTCGCCGGCATCAGGCGCACATGCGCATCCAGCGCTTCGGCTGCTTCCCAGGCAACGCGCAGATGGCCCAGATGTACTGGATCGAACGTGCCGCCAAGGATGGCGATGGGTTTCACAGCAATGCGGCCGGTTTGAACATTTCCACTTCGCTATATTTATACATGTGGAATCGAATTGGCGGTGATCAGCTTGCTTGCGCGAGCAGACCCGAGCGCGGCATCGCCACCGCAGCAACCAGGCGCTCCAGCTCGATCCATGGGTCTCCAAGGCCGCGGCCCTTGCTGATGCGGTCGATGCGCGCGGCCTGCACGAGGCAGGCCTGCCAATGCGTGCGATCCGCACGCGCCAGCGTGCGCCGGTACAGGCCTTCGCGCGCCGGCCAGATGCGTTCGGCGCGAAATGCGGCGGCCATGTTCGCGCCGGCTGCCGACAAGCGCGCCAGGATTTGCAACTGATTCAGGATCCAGCCCATCAGCGCCGGCACTTGTTCGCCTTCGGCGCGCAGCCCGGCAAGGATGCGCAGGCTGCGCGCAGCATCGCCGCCAAGCATGGCATCGACCAGCTTGAACACATCGAAGCGCGCACTGTCGGCAACGAGGTCTTCCAGTGTCTGTGCATCCAGCGGTGCGCTGCCATGCAGTAAGGCGAGTTTGTCGATTTCCTGCGCGGCAGCCAGCAGATTGCCTTCGATGCGCTCGATCAGTATCTGAATTGCAGCGCGATCGGGCTTCAGGCCGCGACTGGCCATTCGTTCGCCGATCCAGTCAGGCAGTTCGTCCTGCTTCAGCGGCCATACCGGCACAAAAGCGCCGGCTTTCTCAGCCGCGGCAACCCACGCGGTTTCGTGCGCCTTGCTCCATTGTGTACAAGTCACCAAAAGTACGGTATCCGGCGCAGGCCGCTCGCAATACTCGATCAGTGCCGCTGCGCCTTCCTTGCCCGGCCTGCCGGTCGGCAGGCGCAGATCGATCAGTCGGCGCGAGGCAAACAGCGACATCGACGCACCCGCCATTGCCAATCCATTCCAGTCGAAATTCGCGTCGGCATCGAGCACATCGCGCTCGCTGAAACCCAGTTCGCGCGCACGCGCGCGCAGCGCGTCAGCGGCTTCGAGCAGCAACAGGTGTTCTTCGCCAGCGAGCAGATAAACCGGCTTGAGTTCCGGGCCGGTCAGGTGTTTGCGCAGTTGGGAAAGGCTGGTGGGCATGAACGAAGCGGTCTTAAAACGTAGCGAGCGAAGGCAGGTCGCGTGCCGGCGGCGCACAGGAACCGGAGTGTACACGTCCGTACATGAGGATTCCGAGCACCGTCGGCGCGCCTGATGTTATCTAGAATCGGGTCGAGCGCAGTAGTTTTAAGGCTGCTTGCGCTCCGCCGCCTCGATCTTGCGCAACAGCGCCGGCACCATGGCGCGTTCCATTTCCTTCTTGATCTCGTCCTGCTCGGCGCTGGTGCCGATCGCCTGAGTTTGATCGAAGGTGAATTCGCGCGAATGCTCGATCACCTGCTTGGGCATGAGGATCTTGCCATTGGCGTCGGTAACCTGCATTTCCACGTGATAGACCATCGAGAATTCGTTGACGAATGCATTTGCGCCCACCGAGCGCACGATTGGTGCGAGCGAAAGCGCCGAAATCGTGACCTCGGCGATGCCCTCACCTGCCGCATTTTCCACTTTTGCACCAGAGCGCTTGAGTGCGGCCTCCAGGTTGCGGCCCAGCGGACTGTACGGATCGGCGATCTGCACGTGCACGCGCTGCATGGTCGGCGGCAACTGCACTTCGCCGCGCATGTGGAAGCCGCAGGCTGACAGGGCGAACGTCGCCGCCGCGATCGCGGAGCTACGGAAGAAATTCATGCGAAAAAATATCATGTGCGCGTTCCGGTAAGAATGGGGTGACGTGCCTGCAGCAAATCGGATGGTGCGCGCCAGCCGGGCAAGGCGCGGATGCGAGCGAGCCAGCCTGCCACGGCCGGCCATGCATCCAGGTCGACGCGTGCCTGGTCGGCCCAGAACATGTAGCCGCACATGGAAATGTCGGCAATGGTCACGCCGCTGGGAATAAGAAAATCGGTGGTGTAAAGATGACTTTGCAGCATATCCAGATCGACCTTCATGCGCTCGGCAAACCACGCCTCGACAGCGGGTACGGCCGGAGTAAACCGGCGTGAGAAACGCAGATGCGGCAGGCTCATCGCCATGCGGTTGCCTTCCCACGACAGCCATTCGCGCACGCGCACTTGCTCGGCCTCGGTGCGGCCATCCAGGCGCCCGTAGCGCCGCGCCAGCGTGTCGAGGATCGCATTGGACTGGCACACCGCCAGACCGTCGTCGAACACCAGCACCGGCACTTCACCGAACAACGACGCTTCGCGAAAATCCTGGCTGCGCAGTTCGCGCAACCGGTTCAGATCGACCGGACGCTGTTCGAACGGGACATTCATCAAGGTGAGCGCAAGCGCGACCTTGTAGCAATGTCCGGATTCGTGATGGCAGTAAAGAATCGGCATCGTCAGATCACGCCGATTCAATGACGATGTTGACGATCTTGCCCGGCACCACCACGATTTTCTTTACCGCTGCACCGGCAAGGAATTTCGCCACAACCGGATCGGCAAGTGCCGCATTTTCCACTTGTTCGCGCGGCGTGCCGACGGCCACTTCGATATGACCGCGCAATTTGCCGTTGACCTGAACCGCCAATACGGACGCAGCCTTGGTCAGCGCCAGCGGATCGGCCTTGGGCCAGATTTGAGTCAGGATCGGATCGCGATGTCCGAGCGCCAGCCACAGCGTGTGGCAGACATGCGGCGTGATCGGATTGAGCAGCAGCACGATCGCATCGAATGCCTCGTGGCGCACCGCTCGACCCTGGTCGGACATATCGTCGAACTTGCCCAGCGCATTGGATAGTTCCATCAGCGCCGCGATCGCGGTGTTGAACGAATAGCGCCGGCCGAAATCGTCGGATACTTTCGCGATCGTCTCGTGTGTCTGCCGGCGTAGCGCTTTCTGTGTGGCGTTCAGTACCGTGGGATCGACGACGGGGTGGTCGGGCTGCGAGACATGTACATGCACATCGCGCCACAGCCGGCGCAGGAAGCGCGCCATGCCCTCGACACCGGCTTCGCGCCATTCCAGCGAATGTTCCGGCGGCGCCGCGAACATCGAGAACAGGCGCACGGTGTCGGCGCCGTATTTGGCCACCATCGTCTGCGGATCGACGCCGTTGTTCTTGGACTTGGCCATCTTCTCGATGCCGCCGATCTGCACTGGCAGACCATCGGCCTTGAGCACCGCGCCGACAATGCGCGCGCGCTCGTCGCGCTGCACTTCAACGTCTTCGGGATTGATCCACTCGTGGTGGCCGCCGGCACTCTCCCTATAGTAGGTTTCGGCAATCACCATGCCCTGGCACAACAGGTTCGTCGCCGGTTCGTCAGACTGCACCATGCCCGCATCGCGCAGCAGCTTGTGATAGAAGCGGAAGTATAAAAGGTGCAAAATGGCGTGTTCTATACCGCCAATGTACTGATCGACCGGCAGCCAGTAGTTGGCGCGCGCATCGACCATGTCGGCGGCGCCGGGACTGGTGTAGCGCGCGTAGTACCAGCTCGACTCCATGAAGGTGTCGAACGTGTCGGTTTCGCGCTCGGCCGCGCCACCGCATTGCGGACACGTGGTGGTGCGCCAGGTGGGATCGGCCTTGATCGGCGACTGCACGCCCATGAACTTGACGTCTTCGGGCAGCACGACCGGCAATTGATCCTCCGGCACCGGCACGGCGCCGCACTTGGCGCAATAGATGACCGGAATCGGGCAACCCCAGTAGCGCTGGCGCGACACGCCCCAGTCGCGCAGGCGATAGTTGACGCGGCGCGCCCCACGTCGCTCGCTCTGCAGTCGCGTGGCGAGCGCATCGAATGCACCGCGATAGTCCAGACCGTCGTAGTCGCCAGAATTGACCAGGATTCCGTATTCCGTGAACGCGCCGTCTTCGATGACGCTACGCTCGAATTCCTGGACAACGGCGAGCGCGCCCGGAGCCTCGACCACACCGAGCGGTCGGCTCTCGCCGAGGGCGGCGCTCATCGGATCCGGATTGCCTTTCGCCTCGATGCCAAGTTCCGCGATCGCGTCGCGTACCGCGTCGCTGATGATCACCATCTTGATCAGGAGGTCGTACTTGGTGGCGAATTCCCAATCGCGCTGATCGTGACCGGGTACCGCCATCACCGCGCCGGTGCCGTAGCCCATCAGCACGAAGTTCGCGATCCACACCGGCAATTTTTCGCCGCTGATGGGATGTATCGCGTGCAGGCCGGTCTCGACACCTTTCTTTTCCTGCGTCTCGATATCGGCTTCGGCGGTGCCGCCGTGACGGCATTCCTCGATGAAACTGCGAATTTGTGGGTTTGTCGACGCCACTTTCAGCGCCAGCGGGTGCTCGGCGGCGATGGCCAGATAGGTCGCGCCCATGAGCGTGTCCGGGCGCGTAGTGAAAATGCTCAGTGGCTCAGCCTCGCCCTCCACACCAAACTGGATTTCCAGTCCTTCCGAGCGCCCGATCCAGTTGCGTTGCATGGTCTTGACCGAATCCGGCCAGCCCGGCAGGTTATCCAGCCCATGCAGCAGTTCGTCGGCATAGGCCGTGATCTTGAGGAACCATTGCGGTATTTCGCGCTTTTCGACCACGGCGCCGGAGCGCCAGCCGCGGCCGTCGATCACCTGCTCGTTCGCAAGCACGGTCTGGTCGACCGGATCCCAGTTGACCACCGAATTCTTGCGGTATACCAATCCCTTTTTATACAAGCGCACGAACATGCGCTGTTCGTGCACATAGTATTCGGGCTTGCACGTCGCGAACTCGCGCGACCAGTCGATCGCATAGCCGAGCGACTTCAACTGCGTGCGCATGTGCTCGATGTTTGCGTAGGTCCACTTTGCCGGCGCCGTGTTGTTCTTGATCGCCGCGTTTTCCGCGGGCAGGCCGAACGCATCCCAAGCCATCGGTTGCAGGACGTTTTTTCCGAGCATGCGCTGATAGCGGCTGATCACGTCGCCGATCGTGTAGTTGCGCACATGCCCCATATGCAGCGCGCCACTGGGATAGGGCAGCATAGACAGGCAGAAATACTTGGGCCGGGTCGCGTCTTCGGTCGCGTTGAAAGCTCCGGTTTCGCTCCAGAGCTTTTGCGCGGCGGCCTCGATCGCCGCGAAGTCGTAGGTTTCTTGCATGGGCTTAGATTTAGCGGCGAATGCCGTCGTCGTAGACAATGACGCAGCCTACCGCAGCGCAGCACATTTAAAAAGGCGGCAGGGCCGTGGGCGCCCCCACGATTGGCACCGCACCCGCGTTTTTTCTATTCCGGCTCGGCCGGTGGACACGCCTTGCCGCCCGCCGCCACACTGCGGACAGCCAGCGCGATCCTCGCGCCAATGGCCGCCAGCGCACGTTGATGCCCGACGGCCAGCGCTGCGAAGCCAGCTTCGACCGGCTGCGATACGCGGCTATGGCACACCAGCGCGGGACCGGGGGCGGCGTCGCGCCGCGCGACGTTCCAATCCGCCTCGATCAAGGCGTAGCCAGAGGCGACCGATTCAAAACGCCGGACCTCGACCTGCACGCGATACACCGGCACGCCGGCCGGTTCTGTCGCTTTGTATACATCGCGCGCGCCCAGTTGACGGGTCAATTCATCGGCGAGCGCCGCACGCAGTTCGTCGCCGAGCGGCGCGGCCCAGCGTTCGTTGTCGAGCACGGCCACCTGGCCGGGGCCGGTGCGCACCAACCACTGCACCTGGTCGACCTCGGTGGGGACGCCGACCGGGTCGACGGCAATCGCGAACGCCGCGGGCGCAGTCGCGGGCGTGGCTGGCTGTGCTGGCG
Source organism: Lysobacterales bacterium (assembly GCA_038244165.1). Lineage (GTDB taxonomy): Bacteria > Pseudomonadota > Gammaproteobacteria > Xanthomonadales > Rhodanobacteraceae > Rudaea. The sequence continues at coordinate 100,988 of JBBRTT010000006.1, forward strand.
GCAACAAGGTGTAGAAATGCGTCGGCGCCGAACTGCATGCGGCCAGGGTGGCCGTGAACGCAAACGCAAATAAACTGAGCAGCAGGCGCACGGACATCAGTGGTCTCCTTTTGCGGGCAGCGCCGGGTCGGCAGTTTTACCGCGCAGCAGAGCCTCCGGATGACGTTGCAGATAGTCGGCCAGGCTGCGCAACGATTGCGATGCGCGGCGCAGCTCGGCCAGTGTCCCCGTCACGCCGCGTTGCAGCGGCGCGTCTTCGGCCAGGGCATGGCTGGCTGATTCCATGGCGCGCTGCGCGGCCTCCAGCATTTGTTTGGCCTGCGGTGCCAGTTCCGTATCCAGCCGCTGCATCAAGGCATTGGTGTTGTGCAGCGTATCGCGCAAGTTGATGCCGATCTCGTCGAACGGCACCTTGTCGAGCTTGGCCAGGATGTCGGTCACCTGCTGCTGGATTTCCTCCAGGCTGCCGGGCGCGGTGGGCATCTCCAGCGGCCGCGCCGCCGGATCGAACACCACCGCCTTGGCTTTCGGCACCGGCGCCAGCGCGATGTAGAGTTGCTGGGTGAGTAGGTTGCCGAGTCGCGCCTGCGCGCGGAAGCCGTGATCGACCAGCACCTGAAATACAGCGCCGATATCGACCTTGCCGTCGCTGGCCCGGGCGAAGCGATCGTAAATACCGCCGAGGCGCTTGGGATAGATCGTGGCGATGACGTTCGCGGGAAACGTCTGCGTCTGTGGTTCGTAGTCCAGTTCGATCGACTTGACTGCACCGATCACGATACCGCGGAAGTCGACCGGCGCACCGACGCTCAGGCCACGCAGAGTTTCGTTGAAGCGCATGCGGATATCGACCTGCGGGCCATCCGGTGGCTTCATCGCGTCGCCGACGTCCGCATGCAAATCGAACACCGTGCCTTCGGCCGCTTCGTTCTTGTCGGCAGCATCGATCGACTGAAATGCAACGCCGCCGGCAACAACCGTCGCCAGCGATTGGGTGTTGACCTTCAATCCCGAGGCATTCAAGGTCACGTCGATGCCACTGGCATTCCAGAAGCGCGTGGAGGGGGTGACGAAACGATCATACGGCGAGTTGACGAACAACTGCACGCTGACACCGTTGCCTTCAGCATTGAGGTTGTAGGCGGTGATGCGGCCAACGAACAAACGACGGAAATACACCGGCGAACCGATATCGAGCGAGCCCAGATCGTCGCTGTGCAAGCTGAAGCTGCGCCCCTTGCTTCCGCGCAGCACGCCGGGCGGCGTTTCCAGACCGGTGAATTGCTCCTTGGTCTGCTTCGAGGTGCCGGCGTCCGCGCCCAGATAAGTTCCGGAGAACAAGGTGCTCAAACCCGATACGCCACCGACGCTGACGCGCGGGCGCACGACCCAGAAACGCGAGTCCTCGACGGCGAAATCCGCAGCGCGTCTGTCCAGATTGATGTGCACAAGCACGCGCGCGTGGTCATCGCTCAATTCAACTGCACGGACCTTGCCGATCACCACTTCCTTGTAGCGCACTTCGGTTTTGTCCGCTTCGATACCCTCGGCCGTCTGGAAGCTGACGACGATGTGAGGGCCTGCCGCGCGATAGGACTTGGCCACCAGGGTCAGCCCGGAAATCGCCGCAATCAATGGCACCAGCCAGATCAGGGACGGACTGAAGCGCGCCTTTTGCACCACGCTCGGGGTGGGCAGATCGGCTTCGGGTTTGCCGGGTTGATTGGGTTCATCCATGTGATTGGTCCGTGTCCATGTCCCAGATCAGGCGCGGATCGAATCCGGCCGAGGCCAGCATCGTCAATACCACAACCGCACCGAACGCGATAATACCGGGCTCGGGCCGCGTCTGCGCCAGACTGCCGAATTGAACCAGGGTTACCAGCATGGCCACCACGAAGATATCCAGCATCGACCAGTGTCCCACCGCTTCGAGCAACCGATACAGGCGCGCGCGCTGCGACTGGCGCCAGCCCGAGCGCTTCTGCGCGGTCGTCGCCAGCAGTGCCAGTGCCAGCATTTTCAGGATCGGCACGACCACGCTGGCGACGAACACGATGACCGCCAGGTCCCACGATCCACTCTTCCACAAATCCACAACCCCACCGATGATTGTGTGGCTTTCCGTTTCGAACAGCGTACCGGTGCGCATCACCGGCATCGCCATCGCCGGGATGTATAGGATCGCCGCGGCAATCAGCAGCGCCCAGGTACGCTCGATGCTGTACGGCTTGCGCGGATGCAAGATCGCGCCGCAGCGCGCGCAGCTGCAAAGCTGCGCGTCGGCGCGGGCGTTCGACAACTGACCGCAGGCGGTGCAGGCGATCAATCCGAGTTGCAATGCGCTCGCCGTAGCGTTCACTGGCTGCACTCCGTGGCCAGATCCCACAGGCGCGGATGATCGAACGAGACGACCAGGGTGATCAGCAAGGTCAGCGCCGCAGATGCCCACAAGCCGATTTCCGGAATCACGGTCAAACCGCCGATGCCGTTGAGTTTCACGAAGGCAACCAGCGCGCTGAGCATGAACACCTCGGTCATGCTCCAGTCGCGGGCGAAGCGCAATAGCCGCATCGCGCCGCCGAATCCGCGCGGACGTTTTCCGAGTGAGAGCGGCCACAACACATACGTCGCCGCCAGCAATTCCGCGAGCGGGAAGAAGAACGCCGTCAGCGCCGCTAGAACCGCGACAGCGCCGACGTCTTGGTTCCAAGTCGCAATGATCGCGCCCCAGAGCGTGGCGGTATTGTGTGCACCGCGCAGCTCGACATCCACGATCGGATAGACATTGGCGATCACAAAAACGACGAGTGCAGCCAGCGCCAACGCCAGCATCGCGTTTGGACCCAGCCGCTGTTCGCGCTCGATGCTGGCGCCGCAACGCGTGCAGCGGATCAGCACGCCCTGGTAGGGGAGCTCGTGAGGTTTGGAATACACCGCGTCGCAATGCTCGCAAACGATCAGGGATTCGCGCGCTTTCATGCTGGCTGTCCTTGGCTCTCGCCACGCGTTTAATACCGAGCTGGCCCTGGAGCATTGGACCAGACCCGATATTAACCCAGGGCAACCACTACTGGCCTGTTGTTTTCAGCTGCGCACCGGCTGCCTGAGTCAGCTGCTCCACGCCATCATTCGCCGCCGTCGCTCGGTGCGATCGCCCCGTCACTGCCCAGGTTGGGCGGTCCATCGATCGGGAGCCGAATCGTGAATGTCGTCCCACTCCCCAGCACACTCGCAGCTTCGATCGTGCCGCCGTGTTTCTGCACAATGCCGTAGGACACCGAAAGCCCAAGTCCGGTGCCGGATCCTACTGGCTTGGTGGTGAAAAAAGGTTCGAAAATACGGTGCAAAATCGCTGGTTCGACACCGCGCCCGGTATCGCTGATGGTGACCCATGCGGTGTCCTCATCGCATCCGGTGCGCAGAGTTACCGTGCCGCGCCCGTCGATCGCGTGCGCGGCGTTCACCAGCAGATTCAGGAAAACCTGATTGAGCTGGAATGGCAAGCATCGGACCGGCGGTACGACACCATATTCCTTGACGACGTCGGCTTTGTACTTCAGTTCGTGGGCGACCACGTTGAGAGTGCTGTCGAGGCTTTTATGCAGATCCACGCGCTGCCATTCCGCCTCATCCAGATGCGAGAAGTTCTTCAGATCCTGTACGATCTTTTTCACGCGCGTCACGCCCTCCAGCGTCTCGGCGAGCAGTTCATCCGTGTCACGGCGCAAGAAGTCGAGCTCGATGCGTTGCTTGAGTGCACGTAGCCGCTCCAGGTCCGGATGATCGTGCGGCAGCGCATGTTCGAGACGCTCATAGATGCCGAGCACGTTGAAAATATCTTCCACGTAGCGCTTGAGACTGCCCAGGTTGGAATGCACGAAGCCGATAGGATTGTTGATCTCGTGCGCGACGCCAGCGGCGAGCTGGCCGACGGAGGCCATCTTCTCAGATTGCAGTAGCTGACTCTGCGTGCCGGCGAGTCGGCGATTGAGGGTTTCGAGCTCCGCGTTGCGCTGCTGCACCGCGCTTTCCGCCGCCAGGCGATCGTCAATTTCCGACTGCAGTAGCGCGTTCGTTTGCCTTAATTCAATGGTGCGCTTTGCGACGTTGTCCTCCAGTCGTCGGTTGTTCTGTCTTAGAGCGGCCATTCGCCATTGCACAGCAAGCGCCAGCGCGAGCACGATGCCTACGGCGTACAGCACCCGAGCCCACCAGGTTTGCCACCACGCCGGCAGCACGTGGAACGCGAATGTCGCCGGAGTGCCCCAGGTCCCTAGCGACCCGGTGCGCGCAGCCACCTCGAAACGGTAGTCGCCGGGAGGTAGTGCGGGATAGTTGGCATATCGGCTGTCCGTAACTTCCTCAGCAGTCGTCAGGCCATCAAGCCGAGTCTTGTACTGGACGATGCCGTTGCCGATGAAGCTCAGACTGGCGAAACGCACCTGAAACGAATTGGCGGTGTGCGGTACTTGCACATCTTGTGCGGCGGAGGTGAACGCGCGCGACCCTAGGCGAATATCGAGCAAGTCCGCGGGCGGCGCGGTCCGTGGTGGCAGGGCCTTATAGGCAGCCGCATCGAATCGCATCAGCCCGCCGACCACACCGATCCAGACATCGCCGTTGGGCTCGGCCAGGAATGCCATGCTGGCGGTGTCCTCGCCGAGCAGGCCGTTCGCCAAAGTGAAATGTTCCGTGTGAAGTGGAGTATGCAGATCGATGCCGCGACCGCTGCCAATCCAGATGTTCTGGTTCGCGTCCTCGCCAATGCTGAAGATCTCGTCTGCGTAGCGCGCGCTGGTGTTGTCGAAGTGGCGCAGGATGCGCAGCCTGCCCTGCTCGTAACGCGACCGGTCGAAACCATGCGAGCCGTTGTATACAATCAGCACGTCGCCATTGCGCGTCGTGGTTACGTAGTTGACGTCGTTGTAACTCAGTCCTTCGGCACTGGTGAGGCGGCGCCAACGACCGTCCTCACACACTGCCAGGCCACGCCTGCCGGCGACCCACAAGCGACCGGCGGCATCTTCGTGCAAACCTCGCAGGAGTTCCCCGGGCGCGCCATCCGGCAACGCCTCGCGGCTGAAATGCAGCTGCAGGTCGCGAGTGTCGGCCTTGAGCAGACCCGCATTGTTCGTGCTCGCCCAGAGGATGCCGTGACGATCCAGCAGCAGGTGCAGAATCCGCTCCGGCGTGATCGCCGCGTCGAGCGCATGATGGCTAAGCTGCCGCAGCGCGGGGTCGTAGCTCAAGATTTCGTTGGCTGGGACCCCGGCCAGATACACCTTCCCGTCAGGCGCGGCAGCAATGCTGCGGACAAGTTGCGCTTCGGTACCCGGGATCGTCTCGAAACGATCGCCAACGGCATGCGCCAACCCGTGATCGGTGCCTACCCAGAGGGTTTGTTCGGTATCGCGCACCATGGACCAGACGACATTGCCCGGCAGGCCTTCGGAAATATCGTAGGCGTGAAACACACCGCGCCCGACCAGGCGTTGCAGCCCGCGCACGCCGAACCACAGGGAACCTTCTCGATCTTCCAGCATCGGGCGGGCGCCGATCACGGCGCCGCCCAGGACATCGGTCCAGCGATCGCCTTGCCGATGCATGGCGACATCGTTGGACACCCATAAATCGCCGCGCCGACCCACGGTTAGATAGGCGCCAGCCGACGCAGTGAGTGGACGCGGCGTGTCGACGTGCTCAAATGCTTGCTGCGCGGCGTTCAACGCCCAAAGTTGGGTAGCACTGCGAGCCCAGAGCCGCCCTTGGCCATCCTCCGCGAACGCGTCAATGCGCTCATGCGGTGACTCGTTGGCCAACGCATAGCTGTGCCACGCGTCTGCTTCGTGCCGCAAGACGTGCGCCTGACCATCCCATTGCGCAACCCACAGCCCTGTGACCTTGCTCCCCACCAAAAGTGCTGTCGCCTCGCCCCCGCTCCAGCCGCGCGCCGGTTGGAGCGAAAGGTCCGCGCCGACCACGCTCAGCCCGCGGGTGGAAGCCAGCCAGACACCTTCGGCATTGTCGGCGATCGCATGAATCACATCGCCAGTCGCAATGGCATTTGCAATCGTCACGAAACCCGTCCCGTTCCATCGGCTCAAGCCAGCGCGTGTACCGGCCCACAACACGCCTTGGCGGTCTTCGTGCAGCGCGTCGATGACGGCCGAAGGCAAGCCCTCATCGACACCGAATCTGTCGAAGCGGAAACCGTCATAGCGGTATAGCCCGTCATCGGTGCCGGCCCAGATAAAACCGTGCGTGTCTTGCAGAAGCTGCAAAATCGTCGGGTCCAACAAACCGTCGTTGGCGCCGTAGCTGCGGAAAATATAGTGGCCCTGCGGCGTGGGAGACTCAATAGTCGGTACGGTCGCGCGCGCAGTCGGCAACAGGCCCGTCATTAGCATGAGCAACGCTACGCACCAGGTTCCACCGGTGCAGCAGCCGTGCGGCAGACGATTCGCGCTCATGTCATTCAGGTCGCCGGACACAATGGCGGATTTTGGCCCTTCGTGCATGAACCCCAGCCGTGTTGACCCACAGCAATCGCGCAGCAGCGGTTCTTCGCGCCGCCCACCCTCCTTCCGGAATAGGCACGCCATCGTGCAATCGCTACTATGCGGCGTCCCTAGGCAGGAGATCGGCCATGCGTCCCAGTCCCTTGAGTGCGAATTTGATCGCCGCAGCCATTGCTGCCTTGTTCGCTGCCGACGTGGTGCTGGCTGCCGAAACGCCCGCAAGTGCGGGCCTGATCGCCCTGCACTGCCCACGCCTGATCGATACCGACGCCGGCAAGCTGCTCGGCGAAACCACGATCGTGATCGACGGCAAACGCATCCGCGAAGTCAAAGCCGGACACGCCGACGTCGCCGGTGCGCAGAATATCGAACTCAAGGATCAGACCTGCATGCCGGGTCTGATCGACAGCCATGTGCACCTGACTGAAGAGACCAGTCCGAATCGCTACAGCGAGCAGTTCCGCATGAACGTTGCCGACTACGCGATCCGCAGCACCGGCTATGCGCGACGCACGCTGGATGCCGGCTTCACCACCGTGCGCAATGTCGGCGACAGCCACAACGAATCGATCGCGCTGCGTAATGCGATCAACGCCGGCATCGTTCCGGGTCCGCGGATTTTCGCTGCCGGCAAGGCGATCGGTTCGACCGGCGGCCACGCCGATCCCACCGATGGCTATCGGAGCGATCTTGCGGGCGACCCGGGACCGAACGAGGGCATCATCAACTCGCCGGAAGACGCGTGGAAGGCCGTGCGTCTGCACTACAAGAACGGCGCTGACCTGATCAAGATCATGCCTTCCGGCGGCGTGCTCGATGAAAGCGCCAGCGTGGACAACGCGCAGATGACGATTGCCGAAGTCCAGGCCGTGGTCGCTGCTGCGCACGATTATGGTTTCACTGTCGCCGCGCATGCGCATGGCGCCGAAGCGATTCGCCGCGCCGTCATCGGTGGCGTCGACTCGATCGAGCACGGCACCTTCATGAACGACGAAGACATGAAACTGATGAAGGAACACGGCACCTGGTACGTGCCAACGATCATCGCCGGCAAATACGTCGAAGAGATGGCGAACAAGCCCGGCTACTATCCGGCCCAAGTTGCCGTGAAAGCGAAAATGGTCGGCCCGCTCATCCAGGCCACTGCCGGCAAGGCGTACAAGGCCGGCGTCAAGATTGCGTTCGGTACCGATGCGGCGGTTTATCCGCACGGCCGCAACGCGAAGGAATTCCAGTACATGGTCGAAGCCGGCATGCCGCCGATGTTCGTGATCCAGGCCGCAACCACGCACGCCGCGCAACTGCTCAAGAAAGAGAAGGACATCGGCAGCATCAGCGCCGGCATGTTCGCCGATGTGGTGGCCGTGCCCGGCAATCCGCTCGACGATATTACACTTATGCAAAAAGTGGATTTTGTGATGAAGGAGGGCGTGGTCTACGCCAAGCAGCCCAATTCACAAGCGGCAGTTGCGGAAGTGGAGCACGCGAAGGCGTCCCCGGAAGAGCTGGAAGGATTTTGAGGCAGTCAACGCGCGCGCCAAGGAACGACCGCATGAACCGTCTTATCACCTTCTTTCTCATGGCTTGCACGGCGTTCGCCGGCCGCGAATGCGCCGCGCAGACTTTTCCCTCAGAAACCAACTCATACAACGACGCCATCGCGAGCATGAAGATGGTCGCGCGAATGACCGACGTCTTGAGCGTCGAGTGCGACACGAGGTTTCCCAGCCTCAAGCTGGAGTTCGATACGACGGTCGCAACATGGAAACGCACCAACAAGCGCGCTATCGGTCGCGCGGAGGCCTATTGGGCCGCATTGAGCAAGCAGGACCCAACGGGTTCGGCCGGCCTCTTGGAAGATGCCGAGGCGAAAATCCATGCGACGGTCGCAGAATTGGCCGGCGTGCCGAACAAAGGCGGCTCACCGAAACTTCTCGCGTACTGCAAGCGGTATTTCGACCATCTCAATGACTGGCGAGAGCAGACTCCGCGGCTGCATGAGATCCTGGAAAAAGAAATCTGACGGCTCATCCAGGCCATCAACGCTTGACCAACTCCACGCGCCGATTCTTCGCACGGCCTTCCTCGGTGTCGTTGCTCGCCACCGGCGCCGCGGCGCCCATGCCCTGCGCACTGAGGCGATCCGCGGTAACGCCGTAACTTCCGGTCAACTTCGCGACGATGGCTTCAGCGCGTCGCTGCGACAGTTTCTGGTTGTAGTCGGCACTGCCCTGATTGTCGGTGTGTCCGCTGATCGCCAGCTTGAGTTCACTGTGATCCGTCAACAGCTTGGCGATTTGATCGAGCTGGGGTTTCGACTCTGGTTTGATGTCGGCCTTGTCGAAGTCGAACGTAATTCCGTAGATCACCGCCTTGCCCGTGCTGACGATGCTTTGATCTAGCGCGTTTGCGGCAACTGTCACCATACCGGTATCCATAGGCTTGCTCTCGATCAACATCACGTACATCGCGGGGCGCTGCTTGTCCGTCAAGTCCGCCGCCATGACCATGACATGCACATCGCCCTGCGCACGTGCCAGCGTTGCGAGCAGATAGCGCGGCCGTTCGGCAAGAGTGAATCCAAGCGATGCCTCGGGAGTATTGCTCAGGCCCAGATGCATGAGCTGTGTCGCCTGACTGAGGAAGTCGTTGCCGCATTCGGTATCCGAGCAGGTCCACACCACGCTCATGCCGGCCTTGGCCAGGGCTTGCTTGTAGTTGGCGAACACCTCGAGCGCACTGCGCTCGGCAGGCGCGAGATAAAACAGACGCGTACGCTTGCCAGTGACATTCAGGCTCTTCGGAGCAACTGCCTCGCCGGCATCACTCTGGGTGGCGGGTCCGACCGGCAGCGCCGCTTCCTCGAAGTTCTTCTGATCGCCACCGAACAGGATCGATCCGGGATAGCGCGCAAGCATCGGATGATCCTTGCAGCCATCGCAATCGGCTTCCACGTCCTGCGCCCGCGGCGCGAACGACATCGAAGCCAGTACCAGTGCTGCCGTGAACAGAGCAAATAAGCGCATGACTTTTCTCCCAAGGGATGAACAAAGAGGACCTGCATTCTTTGGTTACGTCGAAACGAGGTGATCCCTGACACGGCCGATTGCGTTGCAGGAGACGACTTTGCGTGTGCATGTCAGTAACCCGTCCCGAACGGCGTAACCGGTGAGTGAACGACGCATTCCGGCCTGAACGTCAGGCACTGGCGCCGAATGGGAGCAAGTCATGCAAGCGACAACGTATCGAAACCTCGTTTCATGCAGCGAACGGACGCGATCCAGGGCCGCATGGGCCACACCGCTGCTGGGATGCCTGCTCGCCGCAGCGAGCCTGCCGGCCTCTGCGCAAATCGCATTTCAGGCGCAGCCGGCTTTTGCAACGATTCCGAATCCGAGTGCGGTTGCTGTCGGCGACTTCAACGGCGACGGCAACCCGGACCTGGCGGTGACCGCCGAAGGCAACAATCGCGTCTACATATACAACGGCAATGGCGCCGGCACGTTCAGCTTCTCGATCAGTTACGTTGTCGGCGCGCAACCGGTCGCCATCGTCGCTACCGATCTCAACCACAACGGCAGCCTCGACCTCGCCGTCGCCAACAGGCAAAGCGCTACGGTTTCGATTCTGCTCGGACACGGCGACGGGACGTTCAATGCCGCGGTCGCCTACCCGGTTGGCCAGCTTCCGGAATCGATCGCCGTGGGCAGCTTCAATCCGGATGGCTACGCCGATCTGGTGACTGCGAACTCCGGCGACGTCTGCGGGCCGCCATTCAATCCTTGCGGAACGGTTTCCCTGTTGCGAAACGTCGGCGACGGCACTTTCTACGCGGGTGCGACGCTGTACCCCGGAGTAGTGCCGACAAACGTCGCAACTGGCGTATTCACGGCGACAGGCGACAGTGACATCGTCGTTACCAGCACCAACAGCAATGAGTTCTTCGTCTATCTGGGCGATGGCGGTGGTGCCTTCCCCGTAGTCAAAGGCCCGTTCACTACCGCGAGCGCGTTTGCGATCGCGGTTGCCGATTTCAACGGCGGCGGCAAAAGTGATTTGGCCATGTCGCGGGCCAGCTTCGGCGACGTGTCGTTGCAGCTTGGGAATGGCGACGGAACATTTGCGCCTGAAGTCATCTACAGCGAAGGCGCCCCTGGTGCGCACCCGTATTCCGTTGCGATAGGCGACTTTGATGGCGATAGTCGCCCCGACCTGGCGCTGGCAAATTACAGCGACAACAGCGTCGCCGTGTTGCGCGACCGAAGCGTGGGCAACGGCGGCTTTGACACGGCGCTGACATTCACTGGCGGCCTGAACAACCCCGTCTCGGTCGCCGTGGGCGATTTCAATCGGGATGGAAAACCCGATCTCGTCGTGGTCAATTCCAGCGCCAACAACCTCACCGTCTTTCTAAATACTTCGGTACCAACGGACCGGATTTTTGCCGCTGGCTTCCAGTGAGCGCGTGGCTTTCGGCTTACCCGCCAGGCATTGCTCGCAGTGTCTGGCGGACCTGCGTCGTCATCCAATGATCGGCCCCGCGCACGCGCTGCAGATCGGTGAGTGCGGATTCCAATTCGCCGTGCGCGGGAGCGAGCTCCTTGCATGCGGCAAGGCATTCGCCGTGCACGGCCAAGGCCTCAGCGTGGCGCCAGCCGGTTTTCGGATCGTCCGGCGGGCGCAGCTCAAGAGCTTGTTTCGCCGCCGCGCAAGCGCTTGCTACATCGTTGCGCGCCAGGGCGATGCGCGCCTGCGCCAGCAGCGCATTCGCGAGTTGCTCGGAATTTGCGGGTTTGATCGCGGCCAGGGCATTTACCGCATTATCCACTTGTATACGCGCTTCCGTCAGGTCGCCGGAAGCGCCCAGAGCCAAGGCATAGTGCGCCTGCGCCGCCGCCGACTCGAGCGCCGGCATGCCCTTCACACCCTCGCGCATGGCCTGGGCCAGGCGATGCTGCACTACTGCTTCGGCCGGCCGGCCGGCTAGACGCAGGACGATACCCAGCTGATCCATCGTGAACGACACCAGAAAATGTTTCCCGCCGAGCTGCTGGCGCCGCGCTGCCAGCACTTCGCGTATCAATCGCTCTGATTCGCCCAACTCACCGGACTCGCGCAAGGCCACCGAAAGATTGGCCTTGGAGCCGAGCGCGAACGGATGCTCCGGCTTGCCCTGAGTCACCCAGACCGCCAGCGCCTGGCGGCTGTAGTCGGCGCCACCGACGAAATCATCCAGGTGCAGGTGCAGGATCGCAAGATTGTTCAGAGTCGCAGCCACATCCGGATGTTGTTCGCCAAGCACGCGGCGTTGCATGGCAAGCGCCTGCAGATACAGCGGCTCAGCTTCCCGGTAACGAGCGAGGCGATCAAGCGCGCGCGCGTCATTCACCAGCGCAGTCGCAAGCAGCGGATGGTCGGCCGGCAGCAAACGGCGATAGATGGCAATTGCCTGTTGCAGCGGTGGCAACGCTTCAGCGACATTGCCTGACTGCATCCGGAACGAACCGAGGTTGATCAGGTTCTCGGCCACATCGAGATGGTTTTCGCCGTAGAGCGCGCGAAACATCGTCAGTGCTTGCTCGGTCAGCGCCGCACCTTCGTCGAGCCGATGCATGTCGCTGTAGAGCACGGCCAGCTCATTGAGATTGGCGGCGATCTTGGCATGCGGCGCTTTCAGGCTCGCCTGCGACATGGCCAACGCCTGCTGCAACAACGGCTCGGCCTTCTTGAAATCACCTTGGCGGCGCGCGATTTCTCCTTGCAGCGCCAGGTCGCTTGCCACGATCGCACTGCTAGCGCCGGTGCGCGCGCGATGCGTCGTCAGCGCAAGGTCCACATTTTTCTCTGCAGCCGTATAGTCGCCCTTCTCGTATTGGGCGCGTGCGAGCTGCGCGAATATGTCAGCCTTCGTCGAATCGTCTGCTGTTGTGTGCTGCAATTCAAGCGAACGCTCAAGCAACGCAATCGCGCGATCGTCCTGGCCCAGCTCCAGATAGATTGCACCCAACACCGCAGCAAAGCGCGACCCCAGCTCGGGCTCATCGGACAGTTGCGCATCCAACCGCCGCGCGCCGGCGTCGAGCACGTCGATGGCGCTGAGCTTGACGCCGCCGGGTGCGCTTTTCGGATCGGCAACACGGAACGTATCGATCAGGAAAGCGGTAACGGTTTCCGCCTGCCGCGCCTGTGTGCGTGCGCGCGCTGCTTCCCATAGCGCAAACGCAGTGGTGGCGAGTAAACCGAGCAAAGCCAGACTGGCCAGCGCGACGCCCAGGCGATGACGCTGCACGAACTTGCTGGTGCGATACAGGGCACTATCGCGTCGTGCCGCGATTGGCTGGCCATCGAGGTAGCGGCGCAGGTCGGCAGCCAAAGCGTCCACGGTGGGATACCTGCGCTCCGGTTCGCGCTTGAGCGCGGTCAGCACGATGGTGTCCAGATCACCGCGCAGCCTTCGTGCCGGCACCGGCGCATCGATTGCAGTGCATTTGCTCGGCAGCGGCGGCGAGGTGATTTCCAGCAGCTTGCAGATATCTTCCGGCGTCGGCGACTCACTCAGATCGCGCGCACGCTGACCAGTCAACAGTTCAAACAGGATCGCCCCGAGCGCGTAGATATCAGCGGCGGTGGTCACCGGCTCGCCGCACAACTGTTCCGGGGCTGCATATGCCGGAGTCAGCGGTCGATCCCTCAGGTCGCCGGTCTGAGTGTTGCCGCCGGTGTCGTCACCAAGCAACTTGGCAATTCCGAAATCCAGCAGCTTGACGCTGCCGCCAGCAGTTACCAGCACGTTCGACGGTTTCAGGTCACGGTGCACGATCAGGCGTCCATGCGCGAATTGCACCGCTGCGCAAATATCCAGAAATAAACTTATCCGGTCTTCCAGTTTTATACTTCGCACCGTGCAGTAGCGCAGCAGCGGCTGGCCGTCGACATGCTCCATGGCAAAATACGGGCGCCCGTCCGCGGCCAGGCCGCCATCGAGCAGGCGCGCGATATGCGGATGCTCCAGGTGCGCGAGGATCTGGCGCTCGCGCAGGAAACGCGCAAGTACCGCATCGCTGTCCATGCCGCGCTTGATCAGTTTCAGCGCAGCACGCTTTTCGAACTGGCCGTCGGCGCGCTCCGCCAGCAGCACCACGCCCATGCCGCCGCGGCCGACTTCGTGCAGTACGCGCCACGGTCCGATGCGCTCACCGGCATGCGTGGATTCGCTGTCGTCACTGCACGCCCAGTCGGCGGCGACTAGATTGCGCGCCGCATCCACGTCGCGATCGAACCGGTTGGCGGCTGCATCCGCGATGATCAGCGCCTCGACCTCACGCCGCACTTCCATGTCGCCTGCACACAGGCGATCCAGCAACGCGGCGCGCGCATCGTCCGTCGCTTCGATGACTTCATCAAAAATTGTGGCGAGCCGCTGCCAGCGCTGAGTATCCATCAGGCCGGCGCTTCGTCGAGCCCGAGTTGGTGCACGAGGAACGCGCGCGCTCGGCGCCAATCGCGAAACACAGTGCGCTCGGTCAAGTTGAGCAGGCGCGCAATGTCGGCAACTTCCAGTCCGCCGAAGATGCGCCATTCCACCAGTTGCCCGGCGCGCGGATCCACTTGCGCCAGGCGCCTGAGCGCGTCATCGACCGCGACCAGATCGATCATGTCCGCAGCGACGCCGATCTGTTCATCCAGGCCAGTGATGGTGAACGGGCCGCCGCGCTTGAGCCGCGAGCGAGCGCGCGCGTGGTCGACCAGGATCTGGCGCATCGCGCGTGCCGCAAGCGAAAGAAAGTGGACGCGGTCGATGGATGCAGCCTGTGGCGCTGCGTGCAATTTCAGATAAACCTCGTGCACGAGCGCCGTGGTATCCAAAGTCACCGGGCTGCCTGCCGCGCGCCGCTGGCTGCGCGCGATGCGGCGCAATTCCTGATAGACCAGCGAGAACAGCGCATCGGGCGCTGCGGCCATCCCGGCCGACTTGGCGGAAGTCACGACCCAGCCATCGCGTAATTCGAAAAAGTTTGCCGGATACCTGCGCTGTCCATGGCCGAATATAGAAGCCTGCGAGCGTTGCCACAAGCGCATCTTGCATTGTCGACGGATCGGCACCATCTTGGGCTCTCGCGCAGTCACTCGAATCGGACCATGACCCCAGCCAGCCACGTCTTCGACGCCACCGAAGCCAATTTCGAAACCGATGTCATCCAGGCATCGCTGACGACACCCGTGCTCGTGGATTTCTGGGCAGCCTGGTGCGCGCCGTGCAAGGCTCTCGGACCGATCCTTGAAAGCGTCGTCGCCAATTTCAACGGTGCGCTGAAACTGGCAAAGGTCGACACCGACGCACAGGGACAGCTCGCCGCCGCGTTCGGCATCCGCAGCCTGCCGACCGTCGTGCTGGTCAAGGATGGCCAGATGATCGACGGATTTATGGGCGCCTTACCCGAATCTGCGGTCCGCGAGTTTCTGCAACGACACAACATTGTGGCAAATGCAGCAAATGCCGAAAACGATACTCCGGTGCCTGCGCCGGCGGCGGCCGCGGCGGAAACTCCCGAACAGACCATCGCGCGCCTGCAGCAGGAAATTGCCGCGGCGCCGGACAAAGGCGAGATCAAGCTCGATCTCGCCATCGCCTATCTGCGCGCGGGCCTGACCGACGCAGCGCAGTCCGAACTCGACGCGCTGCCGGCGAACCTGACCGAAGACACGAAAGCCAAACGCCTGCGCAACCAGCTCGAATTTGCACGTGCGTTCAAGGATGCGCCCGACGCCACCACCCTGCGCGCGCGCCTGGCGCAGGATGCGAACGACCACACCGCCCGCGACTTGCTCGGCGTGCGCCTGCTGCTCGATGGCGAGACCTCCGCGGCGCTGGATGAATTTCTGCACATTTTGCGCACGCAGCGCGACTGGAACGAGGGTCAGGCAAAGAAGCGCCTGATCGCGGCGTTCAATATCCTGGACGATGAAGATCTGGTCGGTACCTACCGGCGCAGGATGGCGTCGCTGCTGTTCTGAATGAAAAAAACTGCATCGCACCTGACAGGCGAGCTCCCCGACACCGTTTTTTAAAAGGGGTTAGATTCCGTTAAATACAGCGCAGACACCTGCCATGTCGTTAACGGAATCTGGAGCACCCCCGATTTTTCGGACAGGTTAATTGAGTGCTACTGCCAGTCTCTCAAACTCCAACGGTGAGCGGTAGCCTAGACTGCTGTGTAGGCGCTCCCGGTTGTAGAACACCTCGATATAGTCGAACACTTTGCTG
>JBBRTT010000007.1:0-107821 GCA_038244165.1 Lysobacterales bacterium
AAGACACACGTGTTCGACTACATTGAGGTCTACTACAATCGACAGCGGCTCCACTCGCGACTGGGCTATCTCAGCCCCGAAGCGTTCGAGCTGTCCAAGGCCGCTTAGACGGATGTCCGAAATTCGGGGGCAAGATCAGGGTATTCACCGCGGTTCGTGTGACCGATGCAACCACCGAGTACACATTGGAAGCAATGATCGCCGCTGGCTGGACCTTGGTCATGCCCGGCTTCGTCCTGACGGACGTCTCTCAGATCAATGACGCGTATCTGTCCCTAACGGCAACGCTAACTTGTGGTGCGACGTTCGAGATCCGCGTGCGCTTGCGCAAGACCGATGAAGCGCCCAGCGCCTCGACTAACTTGAGGGAATGCGCATGAGCAACTTGCCGAACTACATCACCCGCGACCTCAGGATTGAATCGCATCGCCAAGTGCTGCACGGAGACACGAGTGCAAACACGTCCGCACGTCAGATATCTGCGGCTGATGCAACAGCCGGCCTTCAGTACGCTCGATACATTCATGCCACTGAGTTCCAACGGGAGTTAGGTGCACAGCGTCCGGAGGGATTGAATGCATTTCCGGCGTGCTCGCACTCGGCTGGCGTGCCGCTCAATCCACGCGGCAAGCAGGTGTACGAGACGGTTCTGCGTGGAGTCGGCGACATGGGTCGATTCGGCAAACAGACTCTATATCGCGCGATCATCGAGCGCCTCGTGCAATTGGGCGCAAGGTAAGCAAGCCATGAGTTTTGATGCCGATGCAGTACGCCAAGCGTACTACGAACGTTTTGATCGCACAGTCGCAAAACTGCCTGCAGTGCAGCGCTCTCGCGCAGATCTACTGCAGTCCCTTCCAGAGCACCGCGATCCAGGGCTATGGAATATCTGCGATAAGGCCGGAACCCTAGTCGCGACCGTTCGAGATCCGCTGATTCCGGCGCCGCCGAGTAAGTCCGCGCCCCGACCTCAATCGCAATCGCAGTCAATTGCCAAAGCGGAACATATGGCCGGGATCAAGGCCGTGAGTGAGGTGATTTCTGATGCATTGGCTCCCATTGTCAACCGTCTTGAGGCCATGGAAATGGCAGACAGGGTTGACGCAACGGGATTCGACGAACTTGGCAAAGCATTCGAGCGAATCGACGCACTCGAATCGCGGCCGCAAGGATTGAACTATCGCGGCTATTGGCGCCCTGGGATGAAAGCCACGGCGGGCGACGCGATGACCGAGCAGGGTTCGCTATGGATTGCCTTGCGAGAAACAACAGCGAAGCCCTGTATCGAAAATGCAAACGATTGGTGTCTAGGCGCCCGCAGAGGGCGCGACTATCGACCTACCTAGTACTGGAGAAACGGCAAAATGCTTATCGTCAATCGCATCAAGAGCCCGATTTATCAAAAGCTGCAAGGCGCAAAGTTGCAGGCCGCACGAGCAGCACTGTCGGATTTACGCCAGCATTCCAATTCGTTCGCGATCGGAATCAACGGCTGCGGCATCGAGCAAGGTTATCTGCCCATGGATCATGTCGAGCATCTTCGAGCTGCCTACAAGTTGCTGGGTAATGCGCTCGACCGCATCGAAGATGCTACGACGTGACCGCGTTCGATCGCGCCGCGTTCAACGCGCACGACAAAACGCTCAAGGCAGAACTCGGAGCGGGAGAAAGGCAGATGATCGCGCTTCGCTCGAACCCAGAATCACAGTACTTGGCTCGCGGCCTCGCTCGGTGAACGAATTCAAGCCCCGAGGCTCACAGCGCCAACGCTGCAGGCCGTAGGGGGGGCATTGAGAATCCCCAAACCGATCGACTATGGAATCCGTCGTTCCCTAGAAGCACGCACGTCTGCAATTCAAAAGACGACTTGAAACCATAGGTTACGTATGCCAAGAAATCGAACACCGCAAATCAAGGCTGAAGTGTCCGGGGCGACCAAGATTAACCCTGGCCGTTTTGAAGGTCGGAAAGCCCCAAAGCGCCAGCGCCCGATCGGCGAACCATACGCGAAAATGACGGACGCGCAGAAAGAACGCTGGGCTGAGTTCACGGCTGAAATGCCGTGGCTGCACAGTGCGCATCGGCCGCTTTTGCGTTTGGGATGCATGTGGGCGGCGAAGATGGACGATGTGGAATTTGGAGTTTCCGCGACTCAGGCTTTGAGTTCGATTCTGTCGAAGCTCGGCGCGACTCCGGTGGATGAAACGCGCGTAGCACATGGTGACGGCGACGGCGACGATCCTGACGACAAGTTCTTCGGACGACCGAACTAAAAATTCCTCGAAAACGCAAAACAAAATCAAACGTAGGGCTCGGCAAGGAGCCCGCGGCTGCCGAACAGACAGTCGTTCCTCGTTCCCGTGAGGTGGCGCGAATGAGCCTTGCACCATGGCCACACTTGCGAGCATGGTCGTTGTAGACGTAGGGCGCCGTGCCGCCTTGGCCGATGAGCGTCGTATTTAGGAAAACCCCTACATTACGTCGCGGTCAATCTGCACCACCTTGAACAAGCCTCGAGGCCGGAGTACGGTACGCGTACATGCTGAAGATTTTTAGTGGGGTGCTCATTCGCGTCAGGGGAAAGGCATGAGCGCAGCGGAAGTCAGATTTCACGTTTACAAATTACAACCTACGAAGGGAACTGAAAGTGTCGAATCTCGGCTCAAACGCATTAGGGCAGATCAGCTAGATAAACGCGCGCGCCGTGTCGTGCAGACGGATATCCGACTAGATGACGTGGTTCAAAAAACCACTGGGACGGGAGCGAACAAAGGCGAGAGTCGCTACTATCTAGAATTTGTTCGCCTTCGCGATACCCATGGACCGGGAATGGTTTCGGCTTCTACACCTGTTACTGGTTTTGCGCTTGGTCCTGCGGATTATTTTGGCGAGGAGACTGCCGGCCTTTTTTTGCCAGCGACAGGGCATCTGCTACTCCAATTCAATCATTTTGGCGTGAAAGCTCAGGCAATTGCAGACTACCTAACTGCATATGGAACAACTGCGACGGGATTGAGTGGAAGCTACGAGATTAAACCGGTCGTCGATCCGAACGTGAGGGCAAAATTGGCGAAGCAAGTGCAGACACGTCGATTTGAGGTCGGAATTGACCTGACCAAAATGTCGGCGGCTGATCGCCAAAATGGATTGGCGCTAGGTGAAGTAGCCAAGATTGCTGACTCATTTAACGGAACGCGAGTCCACATTTCAATTTCAGTGGGCCACGAAAAACAACGAAGATTAAAGAAAGTGGTCTCCGCTTTGAAAGCCGCGTTCAATTTCGACAGCGAAGCGCTCACCAGCGCGATCGTCGCAGGCCGTGCGACAGCGGACGGGGAAATTGAAGTACTCGATCTGCTTGAGCAGAAGCTTACTCATATGGAAACAATTCAAGCAGGGTTAGATCGTCGCCTACCTCAAAGCGATCGATGGAAAGCTCTCGCGCGCGCTCGTTCGGCATGGCAGAACTGGTTATGAAAGAGCTTACGGCGGAGAGATTACTTCCCTTCGGCGCGCTGGCGGCTGCCTTGGCTGTGTGCGTATTGCTGTCTGCGATTGGCGTGGGTCCCCCAGCGAGCGACAATTTTTTAGCAGTTATGGCCTCGCTTGGCGGAGTATTTACAGGATTTGTTGCAACGATGCGAAGTCTGCTGCACGCGATGGGGCCACGAACAAAAAAGAGGCTTCGCGAGAGCGGATACCGTGCGGATCTTCGACACTATGCTAGCTGTGCGCTTTGGGGAGCTGTATCGCTTTGTGTGATTTCTGTCGCTGGGTTCTTCTGCGCAGACACGACCTCTTTCGTACGAAGAGTAGCGGCAATGTTCGTTGTCGCTATTGCTGCGTTCGCTCTTACGAGCCTCGTGCGTCTCGCGGTCGTCACCGATCGTCTGCTGGATGGCGACTAGGGATGGATCCGCCGTCACCCTCAGCAAGATGGGCAGAAAAGAAAGAATTGGCTGCGCGTGATTATTAGCCCGAAACGCCTGTCACGATGACCAAGCCGAAGGCTGCAATGCCGACGATACTGGATTATAAGCATATCGGACCGTGCGCCAGAGTCTCGCACCTTTGAGACAATCTAGGGACAGTCGCAGCGGTCCGCTTGAGCGAATGGTTAAGCTTGCCGAGCCAAGGGGCGTCACTCACTTCAAGGAAAACAGGTAAACCTCCGGGGGATCCTGAGCACTGAATCCGTACTCGCCGGCAGGGAGTGTGGCGTCGGTAGAGAATTTAAAGGAAGAGGGGCCGAGTACGGACGCGTCAAAGTGAACTGTACCCGTTCCTATCTTGAGATCATGGGCAGGATTGAACGCCATTCCCCCACTCATAAGAATTACTTCGCGACCATTGCTAGTTTGGGAAAATTTGAACAGCCGGAATTTGTTAGGATCTGCCCCTTGAAACATGCGAACGGCAAATTGGTGCGCTACCCCAGCAGAGAATTGAACTGGCGATGAAGTGCCCGAAACGCTTCCGACTTCCTTCACGCCACCGAGACCGAAAGCGCGCGACTTAATAGATACCACCGCGGTTTGACGCTCTAACGGTACGAACTTGCCAGAAATCGGGTCGATGTAAACCACTACATTGAACGTGTCAGGCTCTTGAACTCCAGCTGAGATCGCCGTGTCGGCGGTCAACTGAAATAGCACGAACAGGCATGCCGGAAGCTTAGCTGCAATTGCGTTTGACTTCATGCTGCCTCCTGAGAACGTTACCTTAAGCGCCTAACGCCTGAATTAAGCCGCGCCGCGAAGCGGTGTCGGCTTGAATGAATTGTTAGGGATCACCCTCCAGAACCCGTGTCGACTACAGCCCCACATCTTTGCCTCGAAGAGGGCGATACTGGATGTAGCAATAGGGTTCTTTGCTGCTGTACTGATTTAGAACTTGATTGCCACGGAAGTTAATCAAGTTGCCTTCATCATCGTCTCTCCAGGTCATCTGTTCGCTTCCTTCACTAGCCGACTCGACTTCTGGTGCCGCTCTGTTTTTTAGGGCGATCAGTGCGCTAGCGCAGGCAGATTTATCCGTCGATGAAAGGTTAACGATGGAAAGCTTATGTGAGCTTGAATCGAACCCCAGAGCAACTTCAAAAACGCTCCCGGCAACTTCGTGCGTTCCTTCCAGAGAGAAATTGATGCCTCGAACTTGACCATCTGCACCCTCTGGAGCAGAACGACGCAGCTGGTCTTTGGAAGCGGCTTCGACCTGCGTCTGATTCATGTCCCATGTTGTGTAGCGCCAACCGGCTTGCGCAACCACAGATATCGACAACGACGCCAACCCGGACAGCATTGCTTGCGCTTTCAAGTTCATAGGGCACTCCTGGTGACGCCTAACGCTTGAGCTAAGCGGCCGCTGCCGCGAGGAATCCGAGTCTACCGCATCGCGTCGCGGCCGCTGAGACGCGCGCAACTATCATCGCGGCATGGGCAGATACAAATCACACACGATGAAGTTCGGGCTGGCGCTGTCTACACCTGAGTCCAAGCAGGTATTTCACTGCTATGCGTCGCACGGCAAGGGATACGGAAGGGCTCAACTACTCGCGTACAACGTCCCCGTTCGTCTTGTCGTCATCAACTCCTCGCTGGAGGCTCGCTGGCAAGACGCGACGCTCGTCCGGCCACACGAATACCGGTGCGATTCGATGCGCGGCCAAGAAGGTTGGAGGCGCTTGGGATGGGCAATGGTGGACGGTTCACTGCCATTCGGCGAGCTCGACGTGGTAGACCCTCTGCTTTCGCAGTTCGATTATCTGCCGGGGTTCAATTTGGCGCCGCACCGTCAGCCGTGAATGTGTCGGTGCCCGAAGTGCGGGGCTCAAATGCGAGCCCCGCGCCTCTAGTCAATTAGAACGGCTGCGTACTGCAGACGCCGCCGACACACACAACGCCACGACTACCGCCGTTGATCGTCACTGTAACGCCGAGCACGCTCGACAAATAGTTCACGAAAGTGTTCAGATCCACCTGCCCAGCCGGTCCCTGCCCAAAGATGTATTGGCCCTGCACTTGTGCCTTGGTCCGAGGAATCGTATTGCCGTTCTTGTCGATCGACTTAATCATCGTCGCCCCATGACTGTTCAGGTCGAACACGACAACCCCGCCATCAGTCAGCGATATATTGAATTCGATCGTAATGTCTGAGCCGTTGAACGCGACCGGCGAATTTAACACGAGGATCGCCGCCATTGCCGCGCCACTCATCCAAGAAGTCTGATTTGGATAGGCGTTCATCTGGACGTTTGCCAGCCACATACTGATCGTATTCTGGGGTGACGAGGAGCCGGCGAAGTCGATTGCCGTGTACGGATTCGCACTTGACGGGAACCCCTGCGGGCGCGGATTGGCGGGCACGTTCACGAAGACGACGTTACTGCTGCCGTTAGCCAATACGAAATTACGGTAGTTGGTGAACCCCGTCTGTGCGAACGCCTCAATGGCCACCTGGTCGACGAAATACTGATAGCCGTGACCGTTGGGCTCGCGGGTGACCGAGAACTTCTCGGCGACGTTGCTTTGGATGTCGTCGATGTAGCGATTGCCCAAACCGAGCGACAGTGCCATCGAGGCTCGCTGGGCTTCAGTACAGGCGTTGCAGGGGTAGAACGTGACGGCTTGTGCTTGTTGGACAAACAACCCGAAAAGTAGGGCTCCTAAAATACGAATGCGCATCCTTCTTCCTTATCTCTAGTTGGCTCACCCCAGCTAGTTCGACGCGCGGCAAAGCGGCGATTCATCCACTCTGCTATTCAATAATACAGTAGAAGGCAGCAAAACGGGCACCATCGTAGAAAAACGCCTACACAACTACGCGACAAAACCCCACTGCGGCGCAGCTAGCGTTACACCATCATCCCTGCACCCCGACGCCTGGGCACGCTCGACGGCAAGGAAGCCTCCCAGAGCTGCAGGACGAATCAGACCCGGCATCGGGGTTCCCTCACTACCGGACGTGACTCGATGAAGGCCTAGATCTGGAAACGCACATCGGAATCGGTGCGCTGGCCAGATCGATAAAGCAACAAGCGCCACACGTCACGTGAACGTTTTTATTACCGAAGTGACTGACCCTTCTTGTCGTATACCAAGAGGCTGGAGCGCTGCAAGCCGCGTTGGACATTAGGTGTTTCGTCTCCGCCGTTTCGTTGGAGATCAACCTTGAGGCCGAGAAGTGCTTCCAACTCTTCTTTCCAATCCTCGGTGTCGAATGCCCATGTGGCAAAGCCTCCACTCTCATCAAAACCTTGAGCGTGAGACATATCGAGTACGATGGCGATGTCGACGTCACTGTCCGGGCGATGAT
This sequence comes from Lysobacterales bacterium, assembly GCA_038244165.1. Classification (GTDB taxonomy): domain Bacteria; phylum Pseudomonadota; class Gammaproteobacteria; order Xanthomonadales; family Rhodanobacteraceae; genus Rudaea. The sequence continues at coordinate 7,315 of JBBRTT010000007.1, forward strand.
CTCCTCTTGCGCGACTTCCGAATACATGGACGCGGCCAACAAGCGGTTTAGCAGACGCCCATTCGGCCACGAGCCGACTAATCTCAGGAAGGTCCATGTTAGCTGCGAACACCCTCAGGTGTTCCCACCCTGCGCCAATGCTATCGCGGCATGTAGTGAACCAGCGCAACGCCGAGCGTACTCAGAAGTATTTTTGTATACAGTAGAATTCTTCGAGACACCGCCAAACAAAAAACACATGTCCCAAATTGGATCGCGCACATCTTTGATTGTGAGACGAAGCTCAATCGCGCCTACTTCGTTGTGAGACACCGTCGTCCGTTTCCCAGTTACGCCGCCGATCACTTCACCGGCCTTGCCGAACAGCATGCGTCCGACAATTGCCCTGCCAACGCCGGCTCCCGAAGACGTGACTGCGACTGTCTGGCCATCCTCGTAAAGTTGAGCACTCAACAATTCCTTGAAACCAACAGTTCGACGAGCGGGGTGCGAAGTCGAGAAATCGTAGAGGATCGCCGCTTGCTTCTCTGGATCGATCACCAGTGCTTTCGATCGGCCCACTCCTACGAATGCATCCTTCGACGAATAGCCGTCCTTTGTGAACTCCGCTTCAAATTTCTGATCCAGGAATGCGACAATCTTTTCTCGTTCGCGGGCAACCACAATAATAGCGAGTACCACGAACCATGCGATGCCGGCCCACGCCAAATTGCGTGCGGCCGCACCGATGTCACCTGACATACGGTTTGCAACCGCTACCGCGACTAGGACAAAAGTCGCCGGAAGAATCACTGGCCAGAAAAAGCGCTTGAGCCACGAAGGCAGTTCGCGACTCACGGGCGACGGACTATCGCTAATAGCGGGAGCGGCTCGGATGGGTTGCGCTTCAGGCTTTTTTGTCAGGGGAAATGCGGTTCGAGCAATTGCCTTACTGTAGATCACTCCGCACCTAGGGCACTCTTCAAGCGCCGTACCGTCGGCTTGCGCATTCACGAACGAACACTTGGGACATTCACGTTCCACGACCCGCCCCCTTGGCATATTCACCCCGCATCGTCTGCGCAGCGGCCGATGGCGTCAAGTCGCGATTGTTCCGAAGCCCGATAAGACTCTAAGGATTTAGCTGCGAGCATCGCATGGCGGCGTTAGTGCGGCGTTGCGGCTAGTCATAGACAACGTTGCGTTCTAGCTCAAATGCCGAAATCATCTTGGATTTTAGGCCGTCTATTTGCGGAGCCATAGCAGTAACAGCGGCATTGTCCCGTTTGTCGAGCGCACGCGCTCCTTCGACCAGCAATAGATACAACACCATGGTCAGCGCCCGAAGGTTTTCTTCGAGCACTTTCGGCGCTACGCGTTGGGTCTTGTTGAACCTCAACGTATTGGAATCGATGAGATGCCTCAATGCTTGCTCGCTATACGAGCTATGCGCAGCAGTGTCATTTAGAAACTCCCGTAACCCTCGGAAGCCTCCACTGATCTGCTTTGCTCTATTTCCCGCACTCGGAAGCCCTTGATCCAAAGCGTGCTGTACCTTTTCTGGGAATTTCGTGAAAAATGTAAGGAGCTCCATGTATTCGATGAATGGTCGCAAGAGCGCACCGGCTTCCTGGCCGAGTCCATCGAGCATCAGGCTGTAAGTACCCAAGCCCAATAGCTTTGCTTTCAATAGGGTAATGCCGCAAACGCGGAAGTACTCGTCAATCGGTGCTTTTTTTTCGAATGCGTCGATCACCACGTCAATGGTGGCGAAGATGTCGTCAGTGACATCTGACCTTTCGCTACATGAGGCCCGCAGATGGGTTAGAGAATCGACGCGAGTCTTCCAGAGGTTGTCATTCATGGTTCTCAATTTCACCTCAGTTAATTCAATCGCCATGATGTTGCGCGTGATCCTGAGAAGGTAGCAAGCTCAGGTCGCGGCCCCTGAGACACGCGCAGCTATCATTGCGGCATGACTGACGTAAGCGACCTGTTAGCCGTAGCACGCATGCGTGACGCTGGGCCGCGCGAGCGTCTTGGATTCGTCTTGCGCTACTACCGCTGGCTGGAACGCCTCACAGCGGCAATGCGTGACGATATGACGCTAATCCTTGAGCACAAACACGGCATGGCAGGTCTGGACGCGACGATTGCCAACGGCGAGAAGGTCATGCAACAGATGCAGGGCGACTTTGCAGCGATCGTCAAGGCTCGCGAAGATTCCAGCAAGTAGGAAAACGCCTACACAACTACGCGACAAAACCCCACTGCGGCGCAGCTAGCGTTACACCATCATCCCTGCAACCCCGACGCCTGGGCACGCTCGACGGCAGGAAGCCTCGCAGAGCTGCAGGACGAATCAGACCCGGCATCGGGGCCTCTCACTGACGGATGACCACAGATGAACGCTGCTGCACGCCAAACGCTGACCGAACTACGATCGCTCGGAAATATTCAGAGGTACCTGCAAACCGCGAAGGTGGAGCTTGCGAGCAACCCTTGCGACGACAAACTGCGGGCGTTTATCGAGGTAGTCGAGGGGTTGCTTGCGGAGGAAAAGAAGAAGCTCGCAACTTGCTGATGGAAAAGAGACCGCTCGTCGCCTCACATCTTATCCACAGAGTTGTTGTATCGGAATTTGAGACAATGTGGACTAGTATTCCTTTCGCCCAATTCCGGGCGAAGGAGAAATACAATGGCCGACAAAAAAGGTCCCCCGAATTACCGCGACGCTGGTGACGGTAAGTTTGTCACCAAGCGGTATGCGGAAAACCATCCAAAGACGACAGAAAAAGAGCACAATAAACCGCCGCCGAAGAAACCGAAGTGAGAGATGGAAAAGCCCGGATCATGCCGGGCTTTTTCTTTCAGTAACTCGCGCACTTTCCTCCATCGCCGGGGTTACACAATATCCTGCCATGGTTGATGGCGACTATGTGTCCGCTTTGATCAGAGTCAGCAACCGTTCGTCTTCCGGACGTCCTGTGATCGATCCAAGGTCAATAGATTTCTGCAGAATATATGCATGGAGCAACTCTACCGATTTGCAGTAAATCCAATCGCTCGCGTGCGCGGCTTTTTCATCTCCGCTTTCCCATGCGTCTTGGCTTGCCTTTGCGGCCGCCTCACAGTCCGTGGCGAGCTGTTCTATCCTAGGATTGTACTTACAGTGTATCCGTTCGTATTCTTCGCGAGTCATAGGAAAATCCCGGTCCGTTGATACAGGGTTATCTTCGTCTCAGAGCCACTGGGCAACGCCCCCGTGATGCGAGCAGGTCCCGCGGCGACTTCTGCTGAAGCTATAACTGCCGTCTCCGCAGACTGCGCTAGCGCCGGCTGGCACTGTATGAGAGACAGTAGCGCTGGGCGAATGCACCACCTCGCCAGCGTGATTGACGTAATGCTTGTGAGTGACGAGGTCTGACTCGTTGCTAGGGTCATTGGCAGCGGGCTGCCTCTCTCCAATCAGAACAAACGTAGCGCCCAGCGGGCAGTTTGTACGTGCGTAGCTCACTTGTCCGCTTGGCAGCGAACACTTGTACACATAGCCGCTTGGGGCCGCGCTTTGTTGCGCTGTCACAATGCTCGCGAAAAGAAGCAGCAAGCCTGTTAAGAAAAATCTGCCCATTTGCTTGCCTCCCATGCTCGTTGCATTTAGGACGAGCCTGCGACATCGCTAGAGCGACTTGTCGTCCGGCGGATCGTCTTCTTCTTCCTCGTCTTCAATATCCGGTGACATCCCGAGCGCGTACGCCTGACATCCCTCGATAAACGATTGTGAGTTTGCGTCGCAATTGTCGGGGTCGTCGATGTCGTGTTCCTCGGCCCATTGGTAGCCGGCGAGGTGGCCGGCGCAATCATCGATGCAGTCGTATCCAGCGAACGTCTTCGCTTCAACGAGGGTAGTCGGAATTGCCGCCGTCACAACCAGTGCTGCGAGAAGTGGGAACCCGGCCACGCTGCAAGCGTGTACACGAGGCATAAAACCTCCGTTGTAACTTGCACCCCTGCAAGAGCTGCGCTTGGCGTTAGCGAGCTACGCAGAGTCTCGCACTTTTGGGCCATTTGTGGGAGATTCCCCTACCCTTCGCGACTTGGGGGTATTTTTGGGAGTAGAACCGCGAGTGCTTGCGCAAATGTTTAGCGCATGCAAACACTTGTAACTCGATGGGATTCCCTCCACCGGCACCAGCTTTTTTGCGACCTCCTGCACGCAAGATCAATCGAGTCTGACCTCATAGGTTTTTGATCTTAGATTTTCGCCCGTGGTCGCAATGGCTTCGGCTTAGGTTTGCTAGGGCCTAGAGTGCGTCTTCATGGAATATGTCTACGCTGTCATTTTCACGCCGTTTGTAATGACCGATGGTCACTTGAAAGCCCTGGCTCTGTATGTGCGTAGCCTTCCCCGTCAAGCGCACACTGAGTTAAGAGAATTTGTTGCCTGCTCCACGGCTCGTCTGTAATCGCTCGGTGGCAGGTTGCCTAGTGATTCGTGCGGTCGCTGTTCGTTGTATTTGATGAGCCAGTCTGCGGTGATTTCGCGCACCTGATCCAGGTCGTCGAACAGATGCGCATTTAGGACCTCGCTGCCATATTCTCCTTGCCAACCGAGCGCGGATAACCCATATTCCATATTCCGGAATATGGAATGAGCATGGAACTCAAGGGCCAAGATCTCCTCGTGCTGTTCAAGCAGGCGGCGCATCCGGCGCAGACGCTTACCTACGCCGCGCTCGGCGAGGCCGTGTTGCTGAGCGCCTCGCAGGTGCATCGCAGCGTAAGGCGTTGTCTCGCCGCGGGGCTCGCCACGTCCAGCGGACGCGGGGAATGGCAGGCGGTGCGCAGCGCCCTGCTAGAGTTCGCGGTGCACGGCGTACGCTACGCCTTTCCTGCCACTCTGGGGCCAGTGAAGCGTGGCATCCCTACTTCGTTCGGTGCGCCGCCACTCTCGGCCCGAATCAGCAGCCCGCCGGGCGAGGCGCCGGTGTGGGCGCATCCCAAAGGCGAAGTCCGCGGCCCCAGTGTCTCACCGATTTGCGCCACCGCGCCCAATGCGGCGCTGATCGATCCGAAGCTGTACCACCTGCTCGCCCTACTCGATGCGTTGCGCACGGGTCGCGCGCGCGAGCGCGAGTTGGCAAAGAAACTGCTCGCCGAAGCGATGGGGAAAGCGGATGCGGCGTGACGACCCGAACCTGCCGTACCTGCAATCCATCGCGGCGGCGTTGGGTGAACATCATGCAGGCAATTTCTCGGACGCGATTGAAACAACTACTTAAGCCGTTTGCTTCGACTCTCCACCGCACCATCTCGTGTTTTGATTCTTGCCCTTCAAGATCAAGCAAGATTGACCTTTTATTTCTGCTTTCCCGTGCGATCCCCGGCACCACCCAGTGAGTGCAAAGGTGGGGACACTTAAGCAGACGAGTGAGTCCAAGTTCATTATCTATCATTGCATCCCCCAGAAGTCATCCTGCCCAACGACACGCGCCGAAGCACCGACCATCAATGATACTGACCGCAACGCTGCGCTCAGCATCGAAGTGCGAGGGGAACAAAGTGGCTTGCGAACTGACCGTCGAATTGGTCCATTACCGATACCCGGGCGGCCACGAAGCCGTAGCCGGCATCGATCTGCGCATGGGACCCGGCATCCTCGGATTGCTCGGGCCCAACGGCGCGGGCAAGTCCACGCTGATGCGCATCCTGGCGACGTTGGCAAAGCCGACCTCCGGCCGCGTGCTGTGGAACGGTGCCGACATCGCCCGATCGCCCGATGCGTTGCGCGTCGAGCTGGGCTATCTGCCACAGGATTTCGGCGTCTATCAGGCATTGAGCGCGCGCGAATTTCTTGCCTACCTTGCCGCCGTCAAGGGCCTGCCGTCCGCGCGTGCGAAGACGCGCATCGACGATTGCCTTGGCCTGGTCGGGCTGGCCGATGCCGGCGATCGCAGGCTCGGTGATTTTTCCGGTGGAATGCGTCAGCGCGTGGGAATTGCGCAAGCGCTGCTCAACGATCCGACGTTGCTGATCGTGGACGAACCCACGGTCGGACTCGATCCCGAGGAACGCTTGCGCTTCCGTCATCTGCTCACCGATCTGGCCGGGCAGCGGCTGGTGATCCTGTCCACCCACATCGTCTCGGACGTGGAGGCCAGCGCGACTGCACTGGCGGTAATGGACAAGGGCAAGTTGTTGTTCGACGGTGCACCCGAACAACTGGTTGGCCAGGCGCAAGGTCATGTCTGGGAGTGGATGATGCCGGAGTCGCATGTCGCCGATGCGCGGGCGAAGTTCACGATCAGCAGTTCGCTGCGCAGACCCGATGGCGTACGCCTGCGCGTGGTCGCGGCGAGTGCTCCGTCGGATGAGGCGCAAGCCTGCACGCCGGATCTTGAAGACGCCTACCTGTGGCTGCTCGCGCGCGCCGTCGCGGCATGAACGCGCTGCGCCGGTTCCGCGCGATCCTGATCGCCGACTTGCGCGAGCGCAGTCGATCGACGCGATTCTGGGTCGTGCTCGCCCTGGTCGGCATCGTCACGTGGTGGTGCTTTCCGCCGAGCGACGCCCACTACATCACCGTGGGATTCGGCGACAACGTGCGCGGAATCTATTCGAGCGCGTGGGTCGGCATGGTGCTCGCGTTGATGTATTCCACGATGCTGTCGCTGATCGGCTTCTATCTGGTGCGCGGCACCCTGGTGCGCGATTTCGACACACGCGTCTGGCAATTGCTGGTGACTACGCCGATGACGCGTAGCGGTTACCTCCTTGCGAAATGGGTCAGCCACATGGCCGTTTTTGCATTGATCATGCTGGTGGGGGTCGTGGTGGGCGGCATTGCACAAGTCGCGCGTGCCGAGGACCGGGCATTGGATTTCGTCGAACTCGTCAAGCCTGTCGTCGTGATCAGCTTGCCAGCATTGGCCGTGACCGCGTTCTTCGCCGTGCTGTTTGACCTGGCGCCCTGGTTGCGTCGCACCGGCGGCAACGTGCTGTATTTCTTCGTCTGGATATTCCTGCTGGCCGGTACGGGCGTCATGTTCGATCCGGGCAAGTCCGAATGGGCGCGCGATACGTGGCTGAGCGACACAGCCGGGATGTCGCTGGCGATGCGTGATCTGCACGCAGTGGTGGCAACGGTGGCGCCAACGCTAAAGCTATCCGACATTGCCATCGGCGTGAGCGATGTCGCCGGAATACCTGTCCTGTTTGCATGGACGCATTGGAATCCTGACGTGGCCGAAGTGCTGGGTCGACTGATCTGGGTGGCGCTGTCGGTGCTCGGCGTGTTCGCGCTCGCACCGACGCTGGATCGGGCTGCAGCGCGCGTGCACGACGCGCAGGCGAAGGCAGGGGCGAGTCCGGGTCGGCGGCTGCGCTGGCTGGATCCATTGTTGCGTCCGCTCGAATCCACGCAGATCGGCACGCTGCTGGCCGCCGAATTCAAGCTGGTGTTGCGCCAGCGGAGCGCATGGTGGTGGCTCGCGTTGATCGGTCTGGGCATCGCCCAGATCGTCGGCAACCGCCAAGCCATCGGAATTGCCGCGATCGGCGCCTGGTTGATCAGCGTGGATGTGTTCGCGCGGGCGATCCTGCGCGAACGCGAGACCGGAACCGGTCCGCTGGTGTTCGTCGCTGCCGGTGCCGTCCGCCGTTTGCTGATCGCGCGGATCGGTGTCGCGTTGCTGCTGGCGATCGGTGTGGTCGCACCCGCGCTGTTGCGCATCTCGGTCGGCGATCCCTCGACCGCGCTGGCAATCCTCGCGACGGCAACCGGCATAGCGCTCAGCGGTCTTGCGATCGGCGTGCTGTGTCGCAATCCACGTCCTTTCGAATTGCTTCTTGTCGCGTTGGCCTATGCCGGCGTGCAGAACGGCGGCCCGCTCGCCGTCGTAGCGCGACCGGCCGATGCGCTGCAACTGCGGGCACTGGTGTTGCCCGTGATGGCGGTAGTCTTGATTGCGCTCTGGCCCAGGCTTGCGCGTTCGCGCTAGAAGGCCAAGCCGTCGGTCGCGCTGCTGCCAAAAAAGAGGACGCACGACCAATCAACGTGGTCAGAGCGCCTTTCCGGCGAACGTTGTCCGTTGCGCAGAAGGAAACTCTGACTCCGTTATTTCGAAAGCCTAATGTGAATTCTTTTGCAACAAGCGTCACATATCTCGCTGCGCCTGGGACATACAGTACACGGACGTTCACCCTTTGGTGCCGTGACATGGTTCGAATTTCAGTGGCTGCATTTGGATTGCTGGTGCTTCCGACGATTGCGCAATCGCAGACGATTTCCGCCGACGAGATTTACGCCGACGGGTTTGAGGGATTCGGCGTTTGGAACAATGTGACTCCCGCAGAGGTGGATTTGACGCACAGTCTGGGCTGCGGAAATTACGGCGGTGCGCCGTACGTCAATCGCGCCTACCCTTCTACGCTGTACGCGCACTTCGATTGCCAGGGAATCTGGAAGTCCCTCGACTATGGCCGCACCTGGAGCGGACCGATCAACGGCGGCAGCAACGCAAGTGTGACGAAGGATTGCGCGGGCGGCGTGACGGGCTCGTCCAACAGCAGCAACGACACGCTCTATCTCACTTGTATTCGCGGCGCAGCGACGGGTTTTTGGCGTTCCACGGATAACGGCGTCAATTGGACGAGCTACACCATCGCACCCGGCGGCGCTCGTCAGGACTTCTACGCACCGGCCGTCGATCCCTACGATGCCAATCACCTGTTGATCGCCGGACACGAAATGAATGTTCTGGCGCAGAGTATCGATGGCGGCCTGAATTGGACCAACGTCACGATAGCGTCCGGCATGCTTCAGAACGGCGGCACCGCCGCATTGGTTTTCATCGACACCGGCAACGCCAGCAGCACAAGAAACACCTGGCTGTACGTACCCCAGGGCACGGGCGGCACCATCGGCACCTGGCGCACCGGCACCGGCGGCGCCGATTGGAACAAAGTGGACAATAACGAAAAACCCCACGGCGGCTTCCAGACCTATCAACCCGATACCAACGGCGTTGTCTTTATGCCTGGCATTTACTCCGCGTATGGATGGGGCGTTTTGCGCAGCACCGACTATGGCCAGACTTGGGCGCATGTCGGCCCCACCAGCGCGGAAGCCCTGGTGTTCGGCACATACACACACATTTACACCTTGTGGGGATGGCCGATCGGAATCGGCGGCACCGTCGACCCGAGCCTGTGGACCAGCGATCAACCCGGCACTGGAACCTGGACGCAACCGGGAACTCCTCCCGCCATGACACAAGGCCCCGGCAGCGCAGCCGTGACTTACGACGGCAGCCATTACATCTTCGTCACCGGTAACTACAACGCCGGCCTGTGGCGTTACATCGAGCCTCAATGAAGCGTACCGGCGATGCGGACTTGAACGCTTCTCGATCATGGATATCGCGCCACGCCACTGGCACATTGGCGGCACACAACCAAAACAGTGAAGCGCGTGCCATGCGATACGGCATTGTTTCCGTCCACACTTTGACGTTGGCGTTGTGTAGCGCAGCGGCGGCGGCGACAGGTCACGCCATTGCCAGCCCTTCGGGCACGCCCGGCGTCTGGCAGCCGATCACCATTGCCCAGTTGAACGGCGGTGATGCCAACGCTGTCGGCGACTACATCCAGAGCATCATGGCCGATCCGGTCAACCCCGGCACGTTCTATCTCGCGGCCGGCAACAACGATGGGCGCAAGATCAAGTGGCTGCGCACGACGAATTTCGGCGACAGCTGGGAACTGCGAAACGACACCCACATGAACGGCAATCCGTGGGGCTTCAGCATTGATCCGAATCCGAACCGCAATGCCGCGGCGTTGCCAACGCTGTACTCACCGGCTGGTTACGGATCGGTCGGTGCGTGGAAGTCGACGGATGGCGCGGCTACGTGGACGCGACTGACCGGCGCGGATAGCGCATTCGGCCCCTACAATCCGTTCGGTCTGACGCTGACCGACCTGTATCACCTGCAGGTGTTGCCTGATGATCCGCCGAACCACGTGCTGGCGACGTATCACTACGGCTTCAAGAACAATCCAGACGGCGGCTTCGGCGAGTCCTGGGATGGTGGAACGACCTGGGTCATTCATCAACCTCCCGCGGGTATCGGCACATCGCACTACGTAATGCCGATCAGCGCCACGACGTGGTGCGTGATCGCGCAAAGCAACAACGGCGATAGCGGCATCTGGCGCACTACGACTGCCGGCCGCATCGGCGGCAGCGTGGCGCTGAAATTCCGCGACGGCACGATCAGCACCACGGCCTGGTCCAAGGTCAGCAATGTGGAACATGTGCACGGAAGTTTCCAGGCGTGGCGCACGCCTGCCGGCGCGTGGTATGCGCCAGGCTGGACCACGATCGCGAAATCGACCGACGATGGCGCGACCTGGGTGCCGCTGGTTTCCGGCAACTGGCCGGGAACATTCAACGGTGTGGACACGTCCGGCATTGTCGCCACAAGCAGATTTGTATACGGCAACTCGTTCGTGGAGACCACGCAGGCCCGCGCCCGCCTCGACGACGACACGAACTGGAACCGCAGCTACAGCCCGCCGACCGTCGCCAACGGCGCCAATCCTTATGGCACCGCAGTCGGCTACGCGGCGGCCACCGGCAACTATGTGATCCTGATGGGAGATCACGACCACGGCATCGTGTGGCGATACATTGAGCCGTCGGCCGTCGACGAAATCTTCGCGGATGGTTTTGGCGGATAGTCGCAGCGAACCGAAGTGCGCTGAGGCGAACGGGCCAACGTAGTCGATCGACGCAATCAACGGAGTCAGTGCCATCCTGGCGAACGTTGTACGTTTTGCAAAAGACACACGGGAGTCTGGACACTGCAAGTCAGCCACGGCGGGCTGGGTATTCTCGAATGCAACGAGAGCGTCACTGCCGAAATATCCTGCAAAGGACGGCGCGGCCATTCTGCATGCCTCAGGCTGTCCCTTCGAAAGGGCTGCGGCGTTCGTGGCCTTGCTCAGCACGAACGCGACGCCTTCCCTTCGCGGGACAACGCGCGCCGATTTCGAGTTTGCATTGGCGCGATGGATACCCTTGTACTTCGACCTGTGACAATTCGTGCCCCCAAGTGTGGCGCATTCGAGCTCCATGCCGCGCCGATCTCAGCTGGTGCGATGGCTATCCCTATGCTGCGTGCATGGCCCCCTCCTCTGTCGAACGAATAGAGTTCAGCGACGTCACTGGCGGCCACTGCCTGAAGATGCACGTGATGCTCGACAAGTTCTATCGCGGGATGGTCTGGCACACCGGGCGCGGATGGAACGTCGATTGCTTCGGAATGTCGGCGCGCGACATTCACGACAAGGACGAAGCGAAGGAAGTTGTGCGGATGTGGGTGGGCGCAATCACCGGTTAAGCTTCGCTCGGGTATCATTGCGCCATGTGCTACTCCGCTCAGATCCAGGCGAATTACAAAAAATACGTTCGCGCCTGGGGCGCCGATATCGACATCAAGGAGTTTGTGCGCCTGAATTGGGATCGCCAGGCAAACGCCAAGATTAAGATTCCGAAATCAATGGATGCCGCGTTCTCCGATGCGCAAAGCATCGAGGAGCGACAGATCAAGGCGCTCATCGATGAGTTCAACGCGCAGCAGGCCTCGAAACTTGAGCAAGAGCTATTCAAGCAGCGCAAGCGCCTTGCTGATGCCGAACGCACATTGCAGACAAAGACAACAAAATCCGCGGCCGAGAGCAAACGCATCGCGACGGATAAAACCCAGTGGTGCATGGGAAAACTCTCTGACCTTCGCCGCACCGAGTTGATCGACGAAGACTCGCGAATCTTCCCTGGCTGGTATGCGCCAGTGATGGTGATGGAGAACGGCAAGCGCGTCGTGAAGCCTATGCGCTACCAATGCCGCCCCGCGGGCAAGCCGGCATTCAACGACGTGAAATTCCCCGGCACATACAACGCGCGCCGTGACAGCCTGGAAGGATTCTGGAAGGGACAATTCGGCTACTCGCACGGCATCATGGTCGCGAATGCGTTTTACGAAAACGTGAGTCGGCACAAGATGGAAGGCCGCGAGTTGGCAGCCGGCGAGAAAGAGGAAAACGTGATCCTCCAGTTCAAACCCGATTCGTCGCAGGAAATGCTCGTCGCGTGTCTGTGGTCGCACTGGACAGGCGCCGGCGAACCCGACCTGCTTTCATTCGCTGCGATCACCGATGAGCCGCCGGCAGAAGTCGCCGCGGCGGGTCATGACCGCTGCATCATTCCGATCAAGGCTGAAAACGTGGATGCCTGGTTGAATCCGGATCCGAAAAACCTGGCTGCGCAGTACGCCATCCTTGACGATCGCGAAAGACCGTACTACGAACATCGGATGGCGGCGTAAGCCTATTCGGCGTTTTCGCCGTCTTCCTGGTAGGCGTCCTTCGCCAGTTTGCGATTTTCGACAATCCAATCGATCAGCTTGTCCCGTAGCCTGCCGCGGTCTTCCTGGCTCGGCGGGTTATCGTCCCCGAAAAATAGGCGGCCGATCAAATCATCGGCCAATCTGGGCAGCGCGATCAGCGCGTTTTCACCTACTGAGACGCGTCGCGCGAGCCGAGCTATCGCCCAGCGCTATTGGCACCACTAGCCACACTCTTTTTTCGCAGGCCGCACCTTGCACGGCGAGACGCCTTCCCATTGCAATTCACAATGTACGCGCGCGGCAGATCAATAGGTTACGACGAACGCGAATGAGGCATGCGACATGCACCTGTTCGCATAGGCAGACCAGTCACGCTGCAAGGAGTGCAACGATGGATAGTGTGAAGCCGCTGAACGGAGAAACTGTTTGGGTCGAATACCCCAAAGGGAAATGTTTCCGAGCCCTTTATGATTCTGCAGCCGATGCGTTCACTCTCAAAGCAATTGCAATTCCTGCCACCGCGGTCGCAGGTTGGTCGCGCCAATTGCATGAGTCCGCGGATATCCGTGTCACCCGGAAATTTGCAACGGCAAGTTAGGTCCGAAGTGGACCAGGTCCGAATTGGAAATGTGCGGTGCGTCAGCACGAAGACGGGTGTGTGGTACGGCGGCTCGTCGCCTCACCAACCCTTCCAGGTCTCATCCGATTCCGCTCACGCCTTATTCGGCAATCCCGTTGTCGAGACCTGTCTCGCCATCGTCACGACCGTGCATGTTTCGCCATACGCGCGTGCGGAAGAACCACTCCATCATTTCGGGCCCGGCGACGCCAAGCGGGTTTTGCAAATCTTGATGTGGGCCCGCACCGTAGCCATCGACGGAGATAGCGAAGCTTTGGACGCGCAGTTTCGACATTGCTATTTCTCCATACCTGAGGCCTGTTGCCCGCGATTGTGTGATACTTCACATCGCCAAATCTACGGGGAGACGGCAATGATTTTGCGTGCAGTAGCTTCAATTTGCGTCATCGCGCTTCTGGGCATTTCAGCGCCCGCACAGGCACGCCATGACGAGACCGTGGAATGCCGTTCGCGCGGCTTCGATTACACCGAGTGCGTGGCGTCGTTCCGGCGTCCGCAACTCGTGCAGCAACTATCCAATAGCGAATGTGCCGAGAATCGGAGCTGGGGCGTCAAGAGCAACGGAGTGATCTGGGTATCGGCCGGTTGCGCTGCGGTTTTTGCCGAAGGCGACGATCGCTATTCCAATCGGAATCGCGAGGACAACAGGGACCGCGAGGACGATCGCAATTATTCGGACTCGCAGGATCAACGCGACGATCGGCGCGACGATCGCCATCATCGCGAAAGACCCAGCCAGGTCATCGAGTGCCGCAGCCGGGACTATGCCTTCACGCGTTGTGATGTGAACTGGAATTCCGCGCGCTTGATCGAACAATTATCCGATTCGGGGTGTACCGAAGGCGAAAGCTGGGGCCTGGATGACGATGGAATGTGGGTGGATAAAGGCTGCGCCGGACGCTTTTCCGGCGAATAGCGATAAACGATCACGCGTGACCGGCGTCTCACTCGCGAGCGCGGCAACGTGCCTATACTTTGGCACAATGTATCCAAGCCCCTCCACTACCCTGCCCCCGCACGAACACTTCGCGCGGGGCGCTATTGGCATCGCTTACAAGCGCTATTTGGGGACGCACTGCAGCGACGACACCGGCGAGGCCATAGAGCAATTCGCCGATGTAATGACGGATCGCGGAACCGAAACGTTTGTCGGCAAATCCAGAGAGGACATCGTCAGGATACTGGGCGAAAGGACGCCTGCACATCACGTCATGCCGCGAGCGGTGTCGTCCTAGTTTCGGCGAACCCGCTTCTGTCGAAGCCGCTCCTATCGGTTGGTCGTGCCAGCCAGATGCACACTATCTTTGCGCACCTTGGCTGAGATCAACACGGAATCGTAATTCGCCGTGACGTCCTGCGTGCACGCAGTGGACTCGGCGCCCGCGTGCACTGCGCACTGAGCCTTGGCGACGTTGTAGCTTGCTTCAGCCTTGGCTTTGTCGAGGGCGTACTGGGCATCTGCAATCTTCTGGTTCGCTTCGGCGCGCAGTCTGCGCGCGTCCGCGTTGTTGGTCGCTGCCGTCGATGCATTTCTTGGATCGTGAGCGCGGGCGAGCACACGGGCATTGACGACGTCACTGCTGTACTGCGAATTCATCAGGTCGAGATAGGCCTGCGCATCAGCGACCTTGGTTGCACTCTGGGCCGCCGGGGGCCGGCTCACAGCGCGCTGAACCTTGAACGGACCCATGCTTTGGCTGCATGCCAACAGCAGCGCAGTCGCCGCAAGTGCGGCGATGAATCTTGTGTGTTTGGTGTCCATACCCATTGCCGCTCCGGAATTAAATCGCTAAACCTGCGCTGCATATCGCAATTCACGTGCCAATATCATTGCCACGCTATTGGCGATTTATCTCTCCGGGTCGTTTCATATCGCCCGATCGTGTGTCCGAAAGCGACGCGTCTTGCACGATACAATGCCTGATGAAGAACGTCTTGTTCGTTTGCAGCCGTAACAAGCTGCGCAGTCCTACGGCAGAAGACGTCTTCGCCGGATGGCCGGGGATCGAAGTCGCCTCGGCGGGGCTGAGCAATGATGCGGCCCTGCCTATCACCATCGAACTGGTTCGATGGGCCCATATCATTTTCGTCATGGAGAAGGCGCATCGGCAAAAGCTGTCTGCACGGTTTCGCGCGCATCTGCACGGCAAGCGTGTCATCTGCCTGGATGTCGCGGATGACTTCACTTTCATGGATCCGGAACTCATCAAGATACTCAAAGCCCGGGTACCAAAATTTCTGACGGCAGCGTGATCGCGAGATGACAAGGACATGGCACCAATGAAAACCGAAATCCAAACCACCACACGGGAGACTGAAATGCGTTTTACCAAGATGGTCATTACCGCGGCGATTGCCGTGCTTGCCTTGATTGTTTTGACCTTGTGCTGGCCGTTCTACTCCGTGCCCACGGGTTCGCGCGGCGTGCTGACGCAGTTCGGCGCGATCAAGGGTATCGAGAGCGAAGGCTTGGTGATCGTGCCGCCGTGGCAGAAAGTGAACATCTTCAGCATTCGCGCCGAGACAGCCGATATCGACAAGGCATCCGGCAGCACCAGCGATACGCAGCCGGTGGATGTGGACCTGACGGTGCGCTACAGCATCATGCCGGACCGCATCGCCGAGGTGTACGAGAAGTACAGCCACAATGGCGACCTCGCCTCGTACGTGCAGACCGCGACGCAGGAAGTATTCAAGGCAGTCACCGCGAAATACACGGCGCCGGATCTGATCGGCAAGCGCTCGCAGGTGTCCGCCGATATCCTGGATATGCTCAAGCAGAAGCTCGAAAAGTACGGTGCGCAGGTCATTAACATCGACATGCGCAACTTTGCGTTCAGCCCAAGCTACATGAGCGCGATCAACGAGAAGGTAACCCAGGAACAGTTACGTCTGGGTGCGGAAAACAAACTCAAGACCGTCGAATCCGAGCAAAAACAAAAGGTCGCTATTGCCGAGGCCGAAGCGAACGCCCTCAAGGCACGCGCCGATGGCGAAGCCTACGCAACTGTCAAGGAAGCCACGGCGAAGGCCGAAGCCTTGCGCGTGCAGAACGTTGCGCTGGCGACGAACAAGGATGTGCTGGAGCTGCGCCGCATCGAAGTCGAGCAGACCAAGGCCGAGAAATGGGACGGCAAATTGCCGGAAGCAATTTACGCCAGCGCGCCGATTCCGTTCTTGAATGTCGGCTCGAAACCATGATGCGCGCCCGAGCCATTACCGGAAACCGATCCTGCACGTCATCGTTTTGAGACGTGTTCGCTGTCGGCGACGTACCATCGCCAGGGATGATCCGCGGCACGCGTGATGCCAATTCTTTTGCCTCCGACCGGATTGGTCGGAGGCGCCACGCCGTCGCTGACTATGGTGAAACCGCGGTCACCGGTAACCAAATCGGCGCCATCCTGAGCGCGGGCGATACCCATCGCCCGTGTCAGCTTTCCAGGCCCGTTGCAAAGATCGCGGTCCCGGCGCGTGCCTGGCCGGGCAGCGCGCATCTGTTCAATTCCCGTGAGCGGCGCCAGCGCACGCAGCAAAACCGCCGATCCCTCGAGCACATCGCCGCAGACGGCATTGCAGCACCAGTGCATGCCATAGATGAAATACACATACATGAAACCGACCGGTCCGAACATGGTCGCGTTGCGCTCAGTCTTGCCACGGTAACTGTGTGCGGCAGCATCCAGCGCCCCGCAATACGCTTCCAC
Source organism: Lysobacterales bacterium (assembly GCA_038244165.1). Classification (GTDB taxonomy): domain Bacteria; phylum Pseudomonadota; class Gammaproteobacteria; order Xanthomonadales; family Rhodanobacteraceae; genus Rudaea. The sequence continues at coordinate 24,051 of JBBRTT010000007.1, forward strand.
TTCGACGATGCGGCCGCTGCGACCATTGCCGCTGACGAGTATCTTGTTGAGCAGATCGGGAGCCACGACGCGCGAGTCCCGCTGGTAGAACGCCCGCGGCAGGGGGAAAGCGGGCGACGATCCATGAGTCTCACGCGGGGCCACGTTAGATTTGGCCATCGATGATCCTAACACGCGGCGGGGCCGGTCCAGTTGTGCTTCATACTGCAAAATGCCGCGTCCCAGCAAATATAATCAATAGCTTAGTCAAAATTGTTAATGAACTTTTTAGGGTGGAGGCAGTCTATGATCTGTCCTTCGCGGCAATAAAGAACCAAGCCTTGCGACCCTATTCGCGGGCAAACCAAAATGCAAGAATGAGAGCCACGTCGCACGATAGCGTATCGATCGACAAACATCATGAGCAAACGCGTAACTCCAATTCGATCCCCCACGGTTCGCTACCCGACACGCGAAACCGCGGTACTCATGAAGCTGGATTTCGAGGACCACGACCGCGTGTGGTCGCTGTGGGTCGAAACGGGTCTGCGCGTGCACTCCATGCGCTTGTCGCATGCAACCAATATCGATGAGCAATCGCCGAGCACGACGGTGGCACGCATGAACGTCGGCGACAATGTCTTCGAGTCGATGAGTGATCCTGCCGAGGATGCGAATGCCTTGGCGGAACAATACGTGGATATGCTGCTGACGCTTGCATCGGAACAACCCCCTGCCGACTGCATCAGCTATCTGCAATGGCGATTGTGCGAATCCATCAAGGACCTGCGCAGGCAGAACGACGCCAATCACTTGAACGCTGGTTAGCTGTCGCACGGAAGACTGATTTTCCTGTTGAGCTCCAGCGCTATCGTCGCTCATGAAGTCTGCGACTTAAATCGAGTGCGTTCGGGGTGGCGCCGCCATGCGCGGTATTGTCAAAGAGGCACCAGCACTCCGATCCCTCTGCGCGCAACGCGCGCACGCGCTGTTCAACCTGTTCGAGCGCGTCATCTGCATAAGTGGAATAGTACATTCTCGGTGAGCCGTGCAGGCGGAAATACGACGTTTGCCTGTCGCCACCCGGATCGGCGGCAGCAGGAACGATCGATGGATCAGCCGCAACTCGACTCGTAGCGAATTCCATCAGCACTGCATCTGCGATAGTGCTGAACCATGATGGGTGGCGCGGTTCGACAGCCACGGTGCCGCCATGGCGGCGCCGCAACATCGCCAGAAACCGATGTGCGACCGACCGTTCGAATGCCAGGCTCGGTGCAAGCTGCACCAATACGCAGCCAAGCTTGTCGCCGAGCGATCCCACTTCCGAAAAAAATCCGTCAAGCTGCGACGAAACGCCGACGAGACGTGCGTCGTGGGTCACCGAACGCGGCATCTTTACCGAGAACCGGAACGAATCCGGCACGCTGGCAGCCCAGCGCGCATAGGTCATCGGCTGGTGCGAGCGGTAGAACGAAGAATTGATTTCGGCGCAATTGAAACGCGCGGCATAGCGTTCCAGATGGCTGCCGGCCTTCGGGAACGCCGCCGCTGCGGCTCTGGGCAGGCTCCAGCCGGCGCAACCGACATATGCGCTTGCAGCGACGGTCTTTGACGTAGCAGCAGCTTTATTTCTCACGACCATGTTCGTTTTCACCATGAAAGTCGTTCTTCCTATGGACGGACCAATGAAGCGATGGTTGCCGCTACGCGACCGGAGTAGCATGCCAACACACAACGTACGCTGATCGATCAACGATTGCCGTTGTTCCATGAGCGGGGTGACTCGGGGGAAATTATCATGCTCAATGCACGTCCCAGACTCCCAGCCGCCATGCGGCTGACGCAGTTGGCGCTGTGTATGTCCGCCGTGTTCGCGATCGATCACGAAGCGTTGGCGACCAACGTGACGGATTGCAGTGACGGTGCCGGCCCGAATACCTTGCGCCACGTCATCCAGAACGCGGCTTCCGGCGCAATCACCAATGTCTCGCAATGCAGCTTGATCACGCTGACGGCGGGAGCGATCCCGTCGGCGCTGCAGCGCTTGCGTATCCAGGGCAACGGCACCAATGTCATTTCAGGCGGCGGCAACAGCGCCATCCTCCATCACACGGGCACGGGCGGCTATCTGCTGCTGATCGATGTCACGATTCAGGATGGAAACCTGAGCGCGCCCACCGCGCTCGGCGGTTGCATCTATTCGACGGAGAACGTCGATCTGGATCATGTCACGGTCAAGAACTGCGTAGCTAACGAAACGATCGCCGGCGGCATAGCAAAGGGCGGCGGCATCTATACCAAGGCCAATGTCGACTTGCGCAACAGCGTCGTGACCGGCAACACGGTCACACAAACCACGACAACCTACTTCAAGGCGAAAGGCGGCGGCATCTATGCGCAGTCGCTGACCGCTTACAACAGCGTGCTGTCCAGCAACACCGCAAATTTCAGCGGTGGCGTCGCCGGCGCCGGGAAATACACGGTGGGTGGCGGCGCGTTTCTCGTCGGCAATGCGCGCATCTATTCTTCGACGATCAATGCCAACGTCGCGGGCAAATACGGCGGCGTACACGGCGCGGCAGTGAATATCGTCAGCAGCACCGTATCGAGCAACGTCGCATTGCACCAGGGCGGCGGCGTTTGGGCCTCAGGCAACCTGATCATCGCCAACAGCACGGTAGCGTTCAACTCCGGCCTTCAGCCGGCGTTTACGCCCGCGGGAGTCTACGCCGGTGGCGTGGCAAAGCTGCAGAGTTCGATCATCTCGAACAACACATTGTTCAGCGGCCCAACATCGGATTTGCGCCTCGGCAACGTCGCTTCATTCGATGCGGCAAGCGCGAACAATATCATGACGAGTTTCAGCGGCCCCGTCCCCCTGCCCGCCGATACGATCGGCGCCGACCCGCACTTGCTGCCGCTCGCGGACAACGGTGGATCGACGGCGCTACATCCGGTAGCGATGACCCACGCGTTGCGGCACGATAGCCCCGCATTGAATCGAGGCAACAACACGTTCGAGATCAACTTCACGCCGATAACGTGCGATCAGCGCGGCAATCCGGCGCAGGCGCAGAGCAACCCGCCGAATACCGATCATTGCAACAGTAGTGGATTCCGACGCGTGGATACCGATCCCTTGCATTCGCTTCCGGATATCGGCGCCTATGAAGAACAATTGCCGAACGCGGACTGGATCTTCTATGACGGACTCGAGGGCAACTACCTCTGATCCGCCAATGTAGTTGGTTTGTTGTTCGTCAGCGGCAACTCAGGGGAATAGTCATGCTCAACGCACGGTGCAAACTTCCAGTCGCGATGCGCTTGACTCAGTTGGCGATGTGTCTGTCCGCCGCTTTCGCACTCGACCACGACGCATTGGCTGGGACAGTAACCGACTGCGGTGATACGGGCGGCGCGAATCAGTTGCGCCATATGGTTGCGATTGCGGCCTCCGGCGAGAATATTTCCGTCTCACAATGCAGCACGATCACACTGACGAATGGGGAAATTGCCTCGTCCCTGTCCAGGCTCCGTATTACTGGTAGCTCGGGCTCGCCGACGGTGATCTCCGGCAACGATTCCAGCCGTGTGATCAACCACACGGGCACCGGCGGATACCTGTTGCTGCGCGACGTAACGATTCAAAACGGCAATCGCACTGCAGCAAGCGCTTACGGCGGATGCATTTATTCGAGCGCGCCGATCGTCAGCCTGGATCACATGAAGCTGCAGAATTGCAATGCGACGGAAACTTCCGCTGCGGGATTCGCCAAAGGCGGCGGCCTATTCGCCCTGCATTTTGTCGATATGCGTAACAGCACCGTGACCGGCAATACCGCGACCCAGCAATCGTCCAACTTTATCAAGGCGATGGGAGGCGGCATCTATGCGGAAACGCTTTCGATGTTCAACTCCACGGTCACCCTGAATGACGCAACATCCAGCGTGGCGGGCAGCACACATAAATATACCGAAGCCGGCGGCATCTTTACCATGAGCACGGCGAGAATCTATTCGTCGACGATCGCAAACAACTATGCCGGAAAATATGGCGCCATGTTCCTGGCGACCGCCGGTACCGGTAGTGTGACCATCGCCAACAGCACGATTTCTTCGAACTCCGCGCTGCACCATACGGGCGGCATGCGCGAGAACGCAGCCTCGTTCGTGCTCGCCAACAGCACAATTGCCTTCAACTACAGCGTCGAAGCGGCCGGCACCGGGGGCGTATATGCCGCCGGCGGGGTCACGCTGCGAAGCTCCATCATTGCCAGGAATCAGGCGGGCCTCTCCGAGTCCGATTTGAACGTTACCGGTGCGATCGATCCGGCGAGCGCGAACAACCTGATCATCACCTCGAACATTCCCACACCGGCGGATACGATCAAGACCGAACCGCACCTGCTGCCGCTTGCCAACAACGGCGGCTACACGAAGACGCATGCGTTGAGGCACGACAGTCCAGCGCTCAATCGCGGCAACAACGTCTTCGAATTCTCGAACTTCACCCCGCTGACCTGCGACCAGCGCGGCAATCAGAACGTGCCACAACTCAACCCGCCGAACACCGACAATTGCAACATGGTGAACGGAGGATTCCTGCGTGTGGATTCGGATCCGTTGCATTCGCTTCCGGATATCGGCGCCTATGAAGAACAATTGCCGAACGCGGACTGGATCTTCTATGACGGACTCGAGGGCAACTACCTCTGAGCGCACAAGCGATCACGCACGACGTCGAGCAGCGACCGCAGCCAGGCACGCTCCCAGCCAGACTACGCCGGCGAGAAAACCTGCGATCACGTCGGAGAGGTAGTGCACTCCGAGATAAACCCGACTGAAGCAAATCAGCGCGACGACGCATGACGCGCCGGCAATCGCGAGCACGTGCAGGCGCCGCTCACGCGTGTGGCCGATGACAATCGCTGCAAGCATGCCGTACAGCAAGGTTGATCCCATCGCGTGACCACTGGGAAAGCTGTACGAGGTCAGGGTCAGAATCGGATCTTCGAAGATTGGCCGCTGCCGATGGATCAGGTGTTTGATGAGGACGTTCAGCAGCGCGCCGCCCGGGACGGCGAGCACCAGCGCGAGCAGCCAGTAGCGCGCTTGTCGCCAAAACAGGATGAGCCCTACAACTGAGGCAATCGCAAGGTTCGTCAGCGGCGCGCCGAAGTCGCTGATGACAGATATGACCGAGGTCCACGCGGGTGTGGCCCGCGCATGCAGCCACGCAGAAACGTTCAAGTCGAAGGTGCCGAGCGGCAAATCGTGGTTGACGACGTCCTCGGCTATCGCGCCGAACAGCCAAGCAGCGACCAACAATACGGAGGCGCCAACTGCCAGGCGCAAACCGAATGCTTTGCGCAGCGAGTGCATTGTCATGGCCTTGCCGCCGCTGCAGGAATACTCATATGTCGCGGGTCATTCCCGGTTGCGGCAGCATGACGTCAGTGCCAAAGCGCTTGTGCAGTAGTTCCGCCAGCGCCGCGCGAGCGGCGTTCTCGCCATGCACGAGCGCGACGGGCGGATGATCAGGACTCGCGCCATACCACTGCAACAGGTTTTGCTGGTCGGCGTGTGCCGAGAGGCCGCCGACCGTGTGAATTTGCGCGCGCACCGAAATTTCGGCACCGAACAACTTCACGCGTTTCAGGCCATTGACCAAGAGACGACCGAGCGTTCCCACTGCCTGGTAGCCGACGAAGATCACATGCGCATTTGCGTCGGCGAGATTGTTCGCAAGGTGATGGCGCACACGCCCGCCGTTGGCCATGCCGGAACCGGCAATGATGATCGCGCCACCACGCAGCATGTTGATCGCCTTGCTCTCGTCGACACTTTCGCTTACACGCAGGTTGGGCAACGCAAACGGTTTGATCCGGCCCGACCATACCTTGGCCGCATCGGCGTCGAACAGTTCTTCGTGACTGTCGTAAACGGCCATGACCTTGGCCGCCATCGGGCTGTCGAGGAAAATCTTCCACTCCCCGAGGTTCCAGTCTTCGAAGTGCTCGGCGAACCAGTACAACAGCTCCTGGCTGCGGCCGACGGCGAACGCGGGAATCACGACATTTCCCCCATCGCTGCGCGCCTTGCGAAAAATCGCGCCGAGTTCGGCCACGGTCGCGGCGCGATCCTTGTGGTCGCGATCGCCGTAGGTCGATTCCATCAGGATCAAATCGCCTGCAGGCGCGGGCGTCGGATCGCGCAGTATCGGCGTTCCCGGCATGCCGATGTCGCCGGAGAAAATCAGGGTTCGCGGTACGGCTTCATTCGCACGCAACTCCAGGATGCTGGAGCCAAGAATGTGTCCCGCATCGTGCAGGCGCAGGGTCACTCCCGGCAGAATTTCGGTGGCGACGTCATAGGCCAGCGGCCGCAACAGTTTCCGCACCGCGGCAACATCCTCGCGTGTATACAACGGCAACACTTCCGGCTCATTCGGCGCGCGATCGCGATTGGCGAAGTCGGCTGCGTGCTCGGCCAGTGAAGCCGCGTCCAGCAACATGATCGGCAACAAGTCGCAGGTTGCGGCCTGCGCGAAGATCGGTCCCTTGAATCCGCGCTTGACCAGCAGCGGCACGCGGCCGACGTGATCGATATGCGCGTGACTGAGCACGAGCGCATCGATCGTCGCGGGGTCGAACGCGAATGCTTCCTGGTTTCGTGCTTCAGCTTCACGACTTCCCTGGACCATGCCGCAGTCAAGCAGGACGCGTTTGCCGCACGCTTCCAGCACATGACAGGAGCCGGTGACTTCGCCGCCAGCCGCTCCGTTGAAGGTAATCCGCATGGTCGGTTCCTGCTGAAGTAAAGGGCAACGTTAGCAGCACGAACAGGCACGCGCCACTGCAGCGGCGACCTACGGGCTTGGCGACAATGGACAGCTGCAGCGTCAACGACGCAAAAATCTCCTGCATGCGAAGACGGCTAGAGCCGCAATCCCGATCGAGGCGACGGGATGGCGCTGCGCGCGTTTGCCCAGCGGCGAGGCGTAAAGTTCCTTCGCGAAGTTGCTCAACTGTGCAAGCAAATCCTGCAAGCTCGCACTAGTCGCCTCAACGCCATCGTTCCAGATAGGGACGGTGGCCCTTATCTCCTGGCTGAGCGAATCTACCGCTTCAGGTTTTGCGTTTCTCGCTGCCATGGCTTTGCTCCCTATCAAGTGGATGCCCGCCGGAGGCAAGTCCGGCGGGCATTTTGCTCACTTCACGTCTGGCTTACGCAGCCTTCGCGCTGGCTTCCGAGCCTGTGGAGATATCGTCCGCGCCCAGGCGCTTGAAAATATCCTTGGCCACGTCGCGCTGCTTGCCGTCTTCCGTGTGCACGGAGATCAGGATGTTGCCTTCACGGATCTTCGCGTCGTAACGCTTGGCTTCGAACTCCGGAATGCCCATGCCTACGAGCGCGCCGATAACGCCGCCAGTTGCCGACCCGACAGCTGCGCCGCCGAGTGCGGCCATGATCGGGCCGGCCGCGATGAACGGTCCGACGCCCGGTATGGCAAGCGCACCGATGCCGGCGAGCCATCCGAGCGCCGCGCCGACACCGAGGCCGGCGACACCACCCGTAGCTGCACCTTCAGGCGCCTTGGTGTTGTGCTCATGAGCAAAATCCTTGGTGCCGCGCTTGTCCGGCAACAACGCAGAAATGTCGTTGCTGCTGAATCCGGAAACCTTCAGGCTGTCGATGATGCTCTCGGCTTGGGTGAGGGTCTTGGCTGTGCAATACACTGATGCTTTCATTGTGGAGCTCCTTGTTGTAGGTACTTGTTGCAATTAGTTGGTTTTCACGTCCAGCTCGTTGTCGACCTTCGACACGCCCGCGACGCGGGCAACGCATTGGGCGACTTTTTCCTTTTCGCCCTGGCTGTTCACCGGCCCGCGCAACGTCACCACACCGTTCGCAGCAACGAGCTTGACGTTGTGCGCGGTGATCGACAGTGCCTTGTCGTTCACGATCGCGCTGCGAACTGCCGCGGCCAGCTTGATGTCAACGCTGTTGTTGGGCTGATCGGTCGGCTTGATCGTCTCCGGCGATTTGTCGCGCTCGTTGATCTTGGTGTTGTCTGCCGAGGCACTGGCAACGGGGGCGGCAGGATTGTCTAGCGCGATCGCGCTCAAGCTCATCAGCGCTGATGCACTGGTGAGCACGGCGATACCGAGCATTCGGATGTTTCTCATTGAGGTTCTCCTGAAGTTCTTCCATGGGTTGATTTCACTGTTGCTGCACCGAGTCAGGCTCCCGCGTTGCCTCGTTAGTAAATCGGCGCGGCTTCTGCCTATCGCAATCGACATGCCAACTGCTTAGCGGGGCGGGAGCGAGGTTTATCGCGGGTTGCACCGCTCATACCCGTGCAGCTTGCGGTCGACATTCGGAACCTGGCTTGCAAATTGCCATGGTGCTGCGACTGCGCGCCTTTCTGAACCCGCGTGCTGACAACAAATTCGTCCCCTGCCGTGTTTTCCTCGCGATGGCACGAGGTTTGCGAGAGAACTCGACGCGAGCGCGTGCGGCTCGCAAGACTGCGCACAACAGACCAACAGGGAGAAAGAAAATGTCAGCACAGGTGGTAACCATACCAATCGCTTCACAACCGCTAAGCGACGTCGCGGCAACCAACGCGTGGGACGGCAACAGTAGCGGTGTTTCCTGGGGTGCCATTCTTGCCGGCGCTGCGGCAGCGTGTTCTTTGTCAATCGTCCTCGTGATCCTTGGCTTTGGGCTCGGATTGTCCGCCATGTCGCCATGGGCGAGTCAGTCGGCGAGCGCCGAGACGATCGGTGTTTCCACAATTGTCTGGATAGCATTTACCCAGATCGCTGCCTCCGGCCTCGGCGGATATCTGGCCGGCCGCCTGCGCGTGAAGTGGGTGCGAGTACATTCCGACGAAGTCTATTTTCGCGACACGGCGCATGGTTTCATGGCATGGGCAGTGGCCTCTCTACTCACTGCGGCGTTCCTTACGTCCGCGGTGACTGCCGCCATTGGCAGCGGCGTGCAAGCTAGTGCGACTGTTGCCAGCGGCGTCGCCGCCGGTGCGGGCGCGGCAGCAGCTCCTGCGGTAGAAAAGGCGGCGTCGGCAGAATCACGCGATGGATCCGTCAATTATTTTGTCGACACGCTGTTTCGCACTGACGCACCGGCCAGCACCGATGCCGCCGCTGCGGCCGCCTCGCGTCGCGAAGCCTCGGCCATTTTCACCACCAACCTGCGCGGCGGCGACTTGACCGCTGAAGACAAGACCTACCTTGGACAGATCGTTGCCAAGCAGACTGGCCTGAACCAGGCGGACGCTGAAAAACGCGTTGCGGATAGATATACGCAAATGCGCGCGTCCCTGGACAAAGCAGCAAACGAAGTCAAACAGACAGCGGAAAAAGCGCGCAAGGCCGCGACGTACTCGTCGCTTTGGATGTTCATTGCGCTGATGTGCGGCGCGTTCTTCGCCAGCCTCGCCGCGACCTACGGCGGCAAGCGTCGCGATCATGTCGTCTGAAGTTTCAGGCAGCACCGTGTTATCCACCGATTGCAACTGTAAAGGAGAAGTCCGATGCGTTCCCTCTTGTTGATACTGCTTGGCGTGCCAATCCCGATCGTTCTTCTGATTGCTCTGTTCGTCCACTGAGTGCCGGCGTTACAACTTAAGGAGTGATTCATGGCAAGTGCGAAAAGCGGAAAAAAGCCCGCGGCTGCGCGTTCAAAAAAATCGGCTAAGTCGCGCAAGAATGCTGGCTCGAAAGGTGCTCTGGCATTGCTGCGCGCGGATCACAAGAAAGTCAGCGCCTTGTTCGACGCGTACGAAAACGCGCGCAGCACGAAGCGCAAGCTGGAGTTGTCAAAGGAGATTTGTTCCGAGCTGAAGGTGCACGCGACGATCGAGGAAGAAATATTTTACCCGGCGCTGCGTCGGGTAAAAGGCGTCGATGACATGCTCGATGAAGCCAATGTAGAACATGCCGGTGCCAAGCATCTGATCGCGGAAATTGAGCGTTCCTCACCCGGCGATGACTACTACGATGCCAGGATAACGGTGTTGAGCGAATACATCCGCCATCACGTCAAGGAGGAACAGGACGAGATTTTCCCCAAGGCAAAAAAATCGAAAATCAATCTGCAAGCCCTGGGCGAACAACTGGCCCAGCGCAAGATGGAACTGAACAGTTTGTTGCTCGGATTGATTCCACGGTGACAACGACCCGTAGACGCAACCAAGCAGCTGCCGTGGTCCGCCTTGCGCGTCAGGGTGCCGACATCCTGGCACTGTCGCCAACCGTGGCGGCGAGCCGCATGATGCAGCTCGCTGCGCAACGCCCGGCGGCCGCAGCCACGAGCCTCGGCACCATGGGCCTGGAGAAATTGACTACGTTCGGCCAGGCATGGATGGCGATGGCCAGCGCAGGCATGCAGGCGCAATTCAAGTTCGCCATGTCGATGTGGATGCCGAGGACCCCTGGCTCGGCGCGATCTCGCAACGATCGCGCCGGCTCGGATCTGACGGACGCCATCGCTTCCGTGACATCGCGCGCCATACAACCGGTGCATGCTCGCGTGAAACGGAATGCCGGTAAACGCAAGGGAGGCTAACGAGTCGACACGTCCGCAACTCGGCGCTGAACGCGCAGCGGGAATCACTGTTAGCATTGGCAATCCGTCCTCGATCCGTCACAGGAGCAACAAATGACGCTCGGAACCATATTGCTGATCGTGTTGATCCTCATGCTCGTCGGTGCACTTCCCCGCTGGCGGCATAGCCGATCCTGGGGCTATAGACCGAGCGGTGGTCTGGGGCTGATCCTGATTGTGGTTCTGGTCCTTGTCTTGATTGGCCGCATTTGACAGCGGCGAGTTTGCGACATGGTTGGTTCGACTGATGCCGATGCAGTCCGCGCGCGCGAAGCGTCTGCGCGCGCAGATTTTGAAGCTGCTTTTCGCCACGCAGATGTTGTTCTTGCGCTGGATCCAGCGGCGTCGGATATTCGCTTGCTGCGCGCCAATGCTGCAATCGCGTTGGAGCGCTTCCAGGAAGCGCTGTCCGATATCGCGCAGTTGCTCGCGGCACAACCGAACGATGCGCACATGCGCAATCTGCACGCGCAGTGCTGGCTGCGTGTCGGCAACGCGCGCAAGGCGTCTGGCGATCGCGGCGCGGCGATGGTCGCCTATCAGAATGCGGCGCGGTCTGCGCCAAAACAAGTCGAAGCGTTTCTCGAACTAGGCAGCTTGTTACTCGAGGCAGGCAATGCGCGTGAAGCCTTGCCGCTGCTTGCCACGGTCGCGCAAGACCTGCCTGAAGACGCGGACCTAGCGCTCAAGGTCGCCGAAGCGGAATTGGCGTGTGGCGAGGTCGACAACGCATCCCGACGCTTGCTTGAATGGCAATCCCGGCCCAGTAGCGATGCGTCAAAACGCCGCTGTGCGGAACTGCTGCTGCGTGCCGGCTGTGACGACGCTGCAATCGAGTTGGCGGCGACAATTGCGCGTGCACATTCTGATTCGTGGGATTGGTGCTGGCAGTTCGCCGGGCATATGCGCGCCAAGGGCGATGTGGACGCAAGCCGCAGAGTGCTCGCCGCTTTACGTGATGCGCAGACTGATCCGGCGTTGCGCCTGCGCGCGGAACTGGGGCTCGCGCTTGGATTGCCCGCGGTCTACACCAGCGCCGCCGACGCGCACAACCTGCGCGCGGACTATTGCAATCGTCTGCAAACCTTCGTCGCGGAGTATTGCGCAAACAAGCTCGAGCAAATTGCACCCACGCCAGAACAACTGAGCTGGGATAATTTCTATCTCGCCTATCAAGGCGAAAACGATCTGGCGCCACAAACTCTGTTCGGCCGCTGGCTGGCACAAAGTCTGGTCGCGCTGCTGCCGAATCTTGCCCTTGCGCCAATACCGCCAGCGCGCGTGCGTCCTCGCCTTGCGCTGGTCTCCAGTCGCTTTCACGATTGCACCGTGGGCCTGTATTTCGCATCGTGGGTGGAATATCTTGCGCAGTGCAATTGGGATGTGGTTCTGGTCCATGTCGGTGCCATTCGCGACGCGCTGACGGAGCGACTCAAGCAGGCCGCGCACAGTGAAGTCACGCTCAACGGCACGCTTGCAGAGGATGCGACGCGTCTGCGTGACCTGGCTGCCGACATCATCGTCTATCCGGAACTGGGCATGGATCGTTGCGTGCTTGCGCTCGCCGCGTTGCCACTGGCGCCGCGCCAGGCGTGTGCATGGGGTCATCCGGTGACGAGCGGCCTGCCGACGATCGATGTCTTCCTGTCTTGCGCCGAAATGGAACCAGCGGATGCGCCGCAGCAGTACAGCGAACGCCTCATCACCCTGCCCGGCCTTGGCACGCGCTATTCCAGTCCGCCGATTCCCGCTGCGCTATCCCGCCAGCAGCTGGGATTGCCCGAACAACGCACGTTGTATCTGGTGCCGCAGGCGTTGTTCAAGCTGCATCCCGAAAACGATAGTGTACTTGTGGATATTGTACGGCGCGACCCGACAGCGTTGTTCATCTTGTTCGAGTTGCGTTCGCCGAGCCCGATCCGGCGAGTGCGCAAGCGCCTGCTGCGTGCCCTGGCGCAAGTGAGCGAGCAACCGCAGCGACACTTGCATTGGTTTGGCGAGTGCCCGCGCGAGCACTACCTGCGCATCAATCTGGCCTGCAACGTCATGGTCGACAGCCTGCACTGGTCAGGCGGCAATGCCAGTCTGGATGCGCTGCATTGCGGCCTGCCCGTCATCACCTGCCCCGGACGCTACATGCGCGGGCGCCAATCCGCCGCCATGCTGCGCGCGCTCGACTGCGCGGAACTGATTGCGCAGTCGCCGCAGGAACTGGCGCAGATCGCGGTGTCTGTCGCCAACGATCCGCAACGCCGTGCCGGTCTTGCCGTGCGCATAGACGCGAACCTTCATTCCCTGACGCAATCGGATGAGCCACTGCAGGCTCTCGACCGTGCACTGAGGGGAATATTGACTGAGCCAACGAGCGCGTGAACGACCGAGGCTGAATCGGCATGAAACAGCCTTTGCGACATCATGCCTCAGATAGCTTCAAGTGGTTGCACCCACCGTGTGTCGCAGAGTAGTGTGGCGCTCCGATCCACCACTGCGCGCCGGAGAACAACCATGGACTGGAATAAGGGACGTGAAAGCGACAACGTGCAGGACGTTGGTAGCAGCGGCGGCGGCTCCGGCGGTGGTGGCATGCGCTTCGGCGGCTTCCATTTGGGCCTTGGCGGCATCATCCTCGTCGTCATCATCGGCTTGGTGTTTCCTAGCCTGCGCCCGATCCTGTTTGGTTTGTTTCTCGGCGATGGCTCCACCAGCAGCATGGAGAGTGCGCCGGCAACCTCAGCGAAACCGCTCGACGCCAACGATCCGCAGGTCAAGTTCGTGCGCTCGATCCTGGGCAGCACTGAAGATGTGTGGGGAGCTTATTTCCAATCCAGTGGCCAATACGAACAGCCGAAATTGGCGCTGTTTCATGGCCAGACCCGATCCGGCTGCGGCGCTGCATCCGAATCGATGGGACCGTTCTATTGCCCCAACGATCATCGCGTATATCTGGATCTGGATTTCTTCCACGAGATGGATACGCGCTTTCATGCGACCGGCGACTTCGCCCGCGCCTATGTGATCGCGCATGAAGTCGGCCACCACGTGCAGAACCTGCTCGGAGTCATGAAGCAGGAAGAAAGTGCGCAGCGCAGCGGCCAGCCGATGGAAGGCGCAGCCGGGTTGTCGGTGCGTCTAGAATTGCAGGCCGACTGTTTCGCCGGTGTCTGGGGCAATCGCTCGCAGGCGCAATTGAACTGGCTGCAGGCCGGCGATATCGACGCCGCGCTCAACGCTGCCGCGCAAGTCGGCGACGACACCTTGCAGAAACAGGCGCGCGGTTATGCCGTGCCGGATTCTTTTACCCACGGCACTTCGGCCCAGCGTGCACGCTGGTTCAAGGCGGGCTTTGCTTCCGGTGACATCAAGAGTTGCGACACGTTTGGCGCATCGTCGCTGTAGCTGCGAAGTTATACATGCGCGGCGATCCAGGTGATCGCCGCGCCAATGTTTCAGCAACCGGTCAGCTCGAAGTCTCCCTTGAAAATTACTGGGCCTGGCGGAACCACGGTGATTCCGATCGGCTCTGAGGGCAGCTGCGCGCTGCAGATCGAACGCGCCGGTGCCGTATTGCCGGTGGCCAGGCGCGGGAATCCCAGCACCTGCGCCGGATAGCCGTTGTATCCGCCTGCGCTGACATAAATCAGATCGTGCGCTGCGTCATAGGCGATGCCTCTGCCAGCTATCAGCAACGTCGACGCGCCATCGATTGTCCGCAGCGGCGTGGCGTTGCCGCTAGCGTTGCCGGCAAACGTCACCAGGCGACTGGCACCGGTCAGCGCGTCGGACTGTACCAGCGCAAATATTTCGTCATGCGTGGCATCGTAATAGACGCCGAGTACACCCAGCCCCAACATTGTCTGCGCGCCTTCGATGGTGCGTATCGGCGCCGCATTGCCGGAAGCCGTGCGCTCGAAAAACAGCAATACGCCGCCCGCAGGACCCGACTCGGCAACGATGATCTCGTCGCTGGAATCGCGCAGCGCCAGGTCATCCGGATTGAACAGGCGCGTCACGCTGCCGCTGAGTCCGCCCCACTGCACAAAGCGCGACGCGAATGCCGAGCTGCCGGAAGCCGTACGCGCAAAAGCACCCAGACAGCAACCCGAGACCGTGGTAATCAATTCGTCATGCGCCAAACTGATCGCCACCCGGCGCGGCTGCCCGAGTGTTGGCGGATTGAGAACGCGCAAGGCGGACAGGTTTCCACTAGCGTCCGACGCGTACACCCGGATCGCCTGCCCGTAAAAATCCGAAACGTAGACCACCCCTTCGCTCGGCTCGTAAGCGAGCGAAAATGGCGTCTGCAATCGCTCGCCAACCAGATCGGTGTAGAAACTCGATAGCCGCGAGAGGCTGCCACTATCGGCATAGCGCATCACTGCGTGCGCTGTTGTCGTGTCGCTGCCGTCAAACCCGCCGACGAGAATATCGGCGTGAGCAGCCGGACCGACAAGCCCGGCAAGCAAAAGCGCGGTGCATCGCTGCAAACAACGCACTCTCAACGAACCTGATCCAATTGAACCTGATGTTATTGCAAGCGATCTCATTGGTGACCTTGTGCCTTCGCGACGGCCCGGAGCGGGTCCTTGGTTTTCAACTACGTAAATCGATACCCGCTGCCATCACGCAAAAGCGTTGCGACGACCAAAACCATGTGCACGCGCTGGCAAAAGCACACGCAACTGCGCGATAGTACGCAACCCCAAGCAACCAGATTGCCCATGAAGACCAGGTTTCGCCGCGCATTCGCGCTGCTTTTGTTCGTTCTGACTGCCTGCGCAGTACACGCCCCGAAGCCCGTGCCGCCTGCCTATTCGCCCCTGATCCTGATCTCCATCGACGGTTATCGTGCCGACTACATCCAGCGCAAGCTGTCACCCAACCTTGCCGCACTGGCTGCCGATGGCGTACGCGCAACGGCGCTGCGCTCGGCGTTTCCGACGCTTACCTTCCCGAACCACTACAGCATTGTCACCGGTCTTTATCCAGACCACCACGGTATCGTCAACAATCGCTTTGTCGATCCCGTCAGTGCCAGGCAATTTGTATACAATGTACCAAATACCACATCTGATCCGGCGTGGTGGGGCGGCGAACCGCTGTGGGTCAGCGCCGAGCGCCAGGGCAAGCATGCCGCGACCATGTTCTGGCCGGGCTCAGAAGTCGCCATCGATGGTGTGCGCCCGGAGCAATGGCTGCAGTTCAACGGCAAGATCACCCCCGATGCGCGCGTGGATCAGGGCCTGACCTGGCTCGACCTGGCGCAGGGACAGCGCCCGGATTTTCTCACCTTGTATTTCGAACAGGTCGACCATGCCGGCCATGATTTCGGCCCGGATTCGGCTGAAGTCAATGCGGCGCTGGCGGAGATCGACGCGGCCCTGGGTCGCCTGATCGAAGGCCTGAAGCAACGCGGCATATATAGTTCGTCGAATATTGTCGTCGTCTCCGACCACGGCATGACCGCCACCAGTCAGGACAGAATTGTCGTGCTCGACAAGGTCGTGGATATCAGCAAGGTCGAGGTGGTCAACGCTGGCATCCTCGTGGGACTTGCGCCGAGACCCGGCCACCAAGCGGAAGTGGAAAGTGCCCTGCTCGTGCCGCACAATCATATGCGCTGCTGGAAGAAATCCGACGTTCCCGCGCGCCTGCACTACGGTACGAATCCGCGCATCCCGCCCCTGCTCTGCCTCGCAGACGACGGCTGGCTGGTGGACACGCAGGAATACCTGAATCGTCCCAATCGCCACATCTCCAAAGGCGAACACGGCTACGACAACGACGATCCGAAGATGCGCGCGCTGTTTGTCGCCCACGGCCCAGCGTTCAAGCGCGGGTTGACCGTGCCGGAATTCGACAATGTGGATATTTACCCTTTGCTCGCCAAGATTCTCGGCATCAAGCCGGCACACAACGATGGCGATTTCAACGTGGTGAAACCGATGCTGGCGCGCTAAACCTCACGCCTCGCGCGCAAGACCCTCCAGCGTGGCCCTATAGCGCGTCGCGATCGCTTCTTCTTCGCGATGGCGAAAATCGCGCACGACCCATTCGCCGGCGACCATCACATCGCGTATGAGATTCGCGTTGCCGGCAAACAGGAACGTATCAAGCATACGATCGGCATCACGTGCCGCGAATGCCGGCGCATCCTGATCGAGCACGAGCAGATCGGCGCGCGCTCCGCCGCCGAGGTCTTCGTCGCCCGCCTCGATCGCGCCGATGTTGACTCCTGCGGCCTGCGCGCCGCCGAACAGCGCATCACCCCATAGAGATTCGCCGACGCTGTTGCTCGACTCGGATACGGCGATGTTGCGATGGCGCGTAGCCAGGCGCTGGCCATATTCGAGCCAACGCAGTTCCTCGACGGGCGACACCGAAATCTGCGAATCCGAACCAATGCCGATCACGCCGCCCGCATCCAGGTAGGCACGCAACGGAAACAGACCGTCACCGAGGTTGGCCTCGGTGGTCGGACACAAGCCGGCCACCGCTCCGGTTTCGGCGAGTCGCAGCGTTTCTTCCGGGGTCATGTGCGTGGCGTGCACCGCGCACCAGCGCGGATCCACCGGCGCGTGATCGAGCAGCCACTGCACTGGCCGTGCGTTGCGCAGCGCCAGACAATCCTGCACTTCGCCGATCTGTTCGGCGATATGGATATGGATCGGCGCGTCATCCACCAGCCCCGAACCCAGCACCGCATTCATGGCATCTTCCGGCACCGCACGCAACGAGTGCAAGGCAACGCCGACGCGCAATGTGGAATCTTCCATTTTGCGCAATTGTTCGACCAGCTTCAGATACGCGTCGATGCCATGGCCGAACCTGCGCTGCCGCTCGGACAGCGGCCTGCCGTCGAAGCCGCCGGTCATGTACAGCGTCGGCAGCAGGGTCAGGCCGATCCCGGCCTCGCGCGCTGCCTGGATCAGTGCGAGCGACATCTGCGCCGCGTCAGCATAGGGCTTTCCGTCCGGCTGCTGGTGCAGGTAATGAAACTCGCAGACCTGGGTGTAGCCGGCCTTGAGCATCTCGACATACAGCTGGGCCGCAATCGCGCGCAGATCGTCCGGGCCGATCCGCCCGGCAAATGCATACATCGTTTCACGCCAGGTCCAGAAGCTATCCTCGCCTTGAACACCGCGGTTGTGGCGCTCGGCCAGGCCTGCCATTGCACGCTGGAATGCATGCGAATGCAGGTTCGGCATGCCGGGCAGCACGTACCGCCCCAGGTATTGCGCACCTTCGCGTGCGCCATCCTCGACGACAGCGCGCAGTGTGGCCGCGTCAGCGTCAATGCGGACATTGGCATTCCATCCGTGCGGCAGCCAGGCGTTATCGGCGAAATACTGCGTCATGCTGTTTCCGAAAATCGTTGCGACGACCTATGCTAGCAAATGCGTGCTTTGCGCAACGCGCCCGACCAGCGAGAATACAGGCATGCGAGAATACAGGCATGAACAATGCCGCGACTGACCGCTGGGATGGATTGCTTCTGGATTGCCGCCTCGCCACGTTGTGCGATACCGGCGCCGCTTACGGGGTAATCGAAAACGCCGCGCTCGGCTGGAAAGACGGAAAAATCACTTTTGCGGCCTCGCAATCTCAATTGCCAGGCAAGCCTGAGGCCCTGGCCGCACAAGTCGAATCGCTCGGTGGTGCGTGGATCACACCGGGACTCATCGATTGCCACACGCATCTGGTTTTCGCTGGCAACCGCTCCGGCGAATTCGAGCAGCGCCTGAACGGCGCGAGCTACGAAGATATCGCGCGTGCCGGCGGCGGCATTGTTTCCACCGTAACCAAAACCCGCGCCGCGAGCGCCGACGAGCTGTTCGCACAATCGTTGCCGCGCGCGCGCGCGCTGCTCGCCGATGGCGTCACCACGCTCGAGGTCAAGTCCGGCTATGGGCTGGACCTGGACAACGAGGCCAAGATGCTGCGCACGGCGCGCCGCATCGGCGAACATCTGGGCATTGGCGTACGCACGACGTTTCTCGGCGCGCACGCGGTGCCCGCCGAATTCGCCGGACGCCAATCGGACTATGTCGACGAAGTGTGTGTGCGCATGCTGCCCGCCATCGCCCGCGAGGGTCTGGCCGATGCGGTCGATGCGTTCTGCGAAAACATCGCGTTCACCCCTTCCGAGACCCGACGCGTATTTGAAACCGCGCGCGCGCTGGGTTTGCCGGTCAAGCTGCATGCGGATCAATTGTCCGACCTTGGCGGCGCGGCCCTGGCCGCGGAGTTCGCGGCGCTCTCGGCCGATCATCTGGAATACACCGGCGAGGCCGGCGTACGCGCGATGGCGAATGCGGGTTGCGTCGCGGTCATGCTGCCTGCGGCATTTTATACTTTGCGTGAAAGTAAACTTCCGCCGGTGGAACAGCTGCGCGCGCATGGCGTGCCGATGGCCGTGGCGAGCGACGTCAATCCGGGGACTTCTCCACTTTTATCGCTGCGTCATGCAATGAACATGGCTTGCACGCTGTTTCGGCTGACCCCCGAGGAAGCGCTGCGCGGCGCCACGGTAGTTGCTGCGCGTGCGCTGGGCCTGGCTGATCGCGGCGTACTGCAAGCGCGCGCGCGCGCAGACTTCGTGATCTGGAACGTCGATCACCCGGCCGAGCTTTGCTACTGGATCGGCGGCGCGCTCGCGCAACGGGTCTACGCCGGCGGACAGCCCAGGCTATAGCGGCAATTCGTGTCCCTTAGAAACGCAAAACCCCGCCGCAGCGGGGTTTTGACATGATCGTGAAATTCCCGGTCAACCGGCTTTCTTCGCCGCTGCCTTCTTCACCGCTGGCGCTGCCTTCTTTGCTGCCGGCTTGTGCGCCGCAGTCTTCTTCACGGCTGCGCCGGCATTCTTGGCCGTCGCCTTGTGCGGACGCGCGTTGCCATAACTGCGGATCGCGGTCTTGCCCTTGCGGGTCTTGCGGTCGCCTCTGCCCATCTGAATCTATCTCCGGAAATTGATAATAATCGAGAAAACGCGCGTAGCTTACCAGCGCGGCGCGCGAACGCAACCTTGAGCGCGCCGGCACCTTCAATATCTGGATTGTCAATGCCCGTTTGCATCATGGCAATCGTCTGCGGCGCACGCGGCATCCTCCAGTTGCACGGTTGCATGCGCAATGTGGAAATGTTCACGCAATACGCGCTGAATCGATGTCAGCGTGGCGTTCGCGTCGGCGTTCTTGGGCAACTGCGCATGCAGGGTCGCGATGCGCCGCCCGCCGGCCAGCTGCCAGACGTGCACGTGATGGACATCAGCGACACCGGCCTCGCGTCGCACGGTTTCTGCGACCAGCGCTGATTCCAAGCCTTCGGGCGTGCCTTCGAGCAAGATATGCGCCGAGCGTCGCAGCAGTTTCCAGGCGCTGCCCAGGATCAGCAGCGACACCAGAATCGAGATGGCCGGATCCATCCACCCCCAGCCAAGCCAGCCGATGAGCACGGCGGCAGCCACCGCGCCGAGCGACCCCAGCAAGTCGCCGAGTACGTGCAGGCGCGCGCCCGCGCTGTTGAGATCGTCAGGGTCGTGCCTGCCAAGAGCGGTGAGCACCAGAAGGTTGATCAAGGTGCCGGCAACGGCGATCGTCAGCATGATCCCGGCGAGAATGGGAGCCGGCGAGCGCAAGCGGGCGACTGCTTCGATCGCAATCCAGATCACCAGGGCAAATTGGCCCAGCGCATTGGTATAGCCGACCAGCACTTCGAGCCGGTGGTAGCCGAAACTGCGGCGCGAATCCGCCGGGCGCCGCGCGAAGCGTGCCCCGGCCCACGCCAGCAGGAGCGCAAAAGTATCCACCAGCATGTGACCCGCGTCGGCGAGCAGCGCCAATGAGCCGGACATCCAGCCACCCACGGCCTCGACGATCATGGCAACGGCGGTCAGCGCGAACGCCAGTAGCAGGCGACGGTCACGGCTGCTGCCGTGCTGATGCGAACCGTGGTGATGCGAATGAGTTGCGGACGCCGACATGCGTGCAGGGCGAAGCGAAGAGTGAAGAGTGAAGCGATGTTAGACGGCGCGAACTACGTTACACAATCGCGTGATCGTGGCCATCGCAGCAAGCGCCCTGCTCGTGCCCGTGCACCAGACGCAGATTGGTCAGGTGCGCGAGCGCAACGCAACTGCCGCCGCAGGCCACGAGCAGCGAGTGCCAGCCCAGCCCGGCGTGCGCGTCGAAACCGAATCCGCCGATCCACAACAACATCAATCCCGGCAACAAGAACGCGAATGCGCGACTTGCGCGGTGGCGGCGATAGCCATACACCAGGGTCGCGAGTGCAAGCCCACTCGCGCAGACGATGAAGCCACGCTCAAAGCCGTGGTCGGCAAGAAATCCCAGACCCAGTGCAGGTAGCAACGCGAACACGAAGGGCAATGCGGCACAGTGCAGCGCGCACAGGAACGACGCGGCCGCGCCGATGCGATCG
This sequence comes from Lysobacterales bacterium, assembly GCA_038244165.1. GTDB lineage: Bacteria > Pseudomonadota > Gammaproteobacteria > Xanthomonadales > Rhodanobacteraceae > Rudaea. Next base: position 45,105 of record JBBRTT010000007.1, read on the forward strand.
GCGACATGCGCAAACGCGCGGCGCACGCGGTTTGTCGGATTCTGAGGGATCGGCTGAAATTGCATAGATAAGTTATAACATAACAAAACGCATTATGCAGCAACCGGGCGCTGCCGGCAATTTCGCTGCCGAAGGCGGCGGCCGGGCGGAGCGGGCGCGGCGGGACGAAGTGATAGCGGACTTGCGATTCGGCACAATCGTCGTACGATGGCTGCAGACGTGCCATACAGGAGGGCCGCGCAATGGACAAGGAACGCCGCAAGGCAGCAAGAGCAGAGTATCCGAACGGACGTGAACTCAATCCGGCGCAAGTTGCCGCGCTGAGCGACCTGGAGCGCTTCGGCTGGGAGCTCAAATTCATCCGCCGCCCGCTTTTTCAGGAATCGGTACCGGTTGTGTTCGATCCGGACCGCAAGCATTTCGCCGTGCTCACCGCGGAAGGAACGCTGGACGAGCATCCAGGGTTTGATATTCGCAAGTAAGCGTGGTCGCTGCGAGTCGAGGCAACAGCTGCTCCCGTCAAACGCGGCTTGGCCGCCGATCCCGCGTGTGCGCAAAAAACCGCAGGCGCGGATCAGTGCGGGAGTTGCTCCCCGCCGCCCCGATATGGGCGACGCGCACATTTGAGTTGTGCGCCACGTAGGCAAAGCTCAGCTGATCGCGACGACTGCCGCGGTCGATCTCGTCCCACCAGGCGCGCGCCAGTTCAGCCATCACCGCATTGTGCCGGCGTATCAGCACGTTGTTTTCGTTGAGCCCGGCATGTTCGGGAAAACCCTGACTGCGGTAACGCTGCATTTGTGCGCGGATCGTGGACGGATCGTCCTTGCGTTCGAGCACGCACTGCTCGGCTTCGGCATAGGCGCAGTCGCGATATGGGTGACGCCAGGCAGCCAGATCCCATGAATCGCGCAGCCCCGGCATTAGCGCCTGCGGCGAACAATTCAGCTGCAGGTTTGCGTCCAGCCAGATGCTGTAGTCGTAGTCGGCAAAATATACTTGTGGATTATGCTTGACGTGTCGCGCCGTACGTACCGGGTCCGCATGGCGCCAGAAAAAATCGCGGCGCACCCAGATATCCTGCCAGGAAATATCGCGGTCAGTGAAGCAGTAGTAGTCGCACTCGGAATCGACCTGGGTCGGCATTTTCAGACAATCGTAGTCGCCGACAATCGCTGTATACACGGCAATGCGTTTGCGACCTGGCGTTTGCGCATTCCCGGCAAGGGCGCGGCGGGAATGGTTGCCATCAAGCGGGCGCTGGTAGCTGCGGCCCTCCAGATGACCGTATCGCAGATAGTCGCCCAAGGGCGTCAGCTTGCCCGGACTCAGATCCGGATTAGCGAGCAAGTACCACGCCGAATCAAATTCAGCGCAAGGACTGCAGCCTAGCGCCGCGCCGAATTCCCGGTAGTGCTGCAATGGGTTGAGGCCGGAAGCGCGCGCATCCGGATTGTTTTGCAGATACCAGGTGCCGTCGAACAGCTGGTTGGGATTGCAGCTCTGTGCCGCTCCTTCGTGCCAGTAGTGCAACAGCGGATTAATGTGTTGCGAAGACGCGCTGAAATATTGGGATATGTACCAATCGCTCTGGAACAACGGGTTCGGATCGCGCTTTTCTGCAGCGCCGTGCTTGAGATAGTGCAGCCAGGGATCGAGTCCGACAGCGGCCACATCCGGATTCGTTGCCAGATACCATTCGTGGTCGAACAAAGGGTTGGCCGGTGCGCACACGGCAGCAACAACGTTTGCGAGAACTTCTTTCAAACCCATCGTCAATCGCTTACGAGCGGCCGCAACGTTCGCACACTCCGTGTACTTCCAGGGTCTGCGCCCGCGTCTGGAAACCCAGGCTCCTGGCTTGTTCGCTGAGCAGCCGGGCGACGCGTTCGTCGCAGATTTCGATCGCGCTCTCGCAAACATCGCAGATCAGGAACGGCACGTGATGCGCAACGCTCGGATGGTGGCAACCAACGTAAGCATTGATCGACTGCAATTTGTGGATAAATCCATTTTCGAGCAGGAAATCCAGCGCCCGGTAAACGGTCGGCGGCGCCGCGTTGCTGCGGTCGTCCTTGAGCTTGTCGAGCAGATCGTAGGCCTTGACGGGTTTCTCCGCTGCCGCGATCAATTCCAGCACCTGGCTGCGGATTTCGGTCAGGCGCAGCCCGCGCGTTTCACAGGCGCTCGCCACTTCGCGCACGAACCCCCGCGCGTTGTGCGTGTGGTGATGGTGCTCGGCGTGTGCTGGTTTTGCGGACCCGGGTTTTATGGACATGGAAACGTCGCTGCGTGGTAAGGCAAGCATATCACCAGATGAAATGGGGACTCAGTGTCGCCAATACCAGCCCACCAGCGCGTCGCGTCGCTACAACTTCGCCCCGCAATGCCGGCAGTGCGCATCGCTCGCATCGACCGGGTGTTTGCATGCAGGGCAATGCGGCTTGGGCTTGGCCACGGGCGTGCACAGCGAGATGATCCAGCCTATGGGTCCGAGTGCGGCGCCGAGGAGCGCATCGCGCATGACCGCATTCTTGTATTTGCCGATCAGCGCACCGACCGCGGCGCAAACCACGGTGAACACGATGGCCCACCACCACAGACTGGGGTCGGTCAGTGTTTGTGTGCACTGCTGCAGCAAGGCGCTGGCCTGCTCAGGATCGTTCGGATCGATGTTACCCAGCGCAGAGAAATCGCAGCTCATGAAATCACGCCCCGGCTTTCGCCAGCGCGTCCTCGATGCGCTTGAGCGCGCGTTCGCGACCGGCCAGATAGACGGTGTGATCGATCGACGGTGATACCTGGGTGCCTGTCATCGCCACGCGCAGGGGTTGTGCGACCTTGCCCATGCCTTCGCCAATCGACGCCGCTGCGGTTTCGATTGCCTTGTGGATATTTTCAACTTTCCACTCCGTGACGATCGCCAGTTGTTCGTGCGCGGCCGTGAGCGCTGCCGCGGCAGTCGGCGCCTTCAGGTGCTTGGCGATTGCCGCCTCGTCCCATTGCGTGATCGGTCCATACCAGATGCTGGCTTTCTCCGCCATTTCCTTCAGCGTGCGCGCGCGATCGCGCAGCGCGACGATGACATCGGCCGCTGCCGGCCCGTGCGTCGGATCAAAGCCCTGCATGCGCAAATGCCACTCGAATTCCACTGCGATGTCGGCCGGATCGTCGAACTTGAGGTAATGCTGGTTGAGCCAGCTCAACTTTTCCAGATCGAAACGTGCCGCGGCTTTGTTGACGTTGGAGACATCGAACAATGCGACCATCTCCTTGATCGAAAAAATTTCCTGGTCGCCGTTGGACCAGCCCAGGCGCACCAGATAGTTGAGCAACGCGTGTGGCAGAAACCCATCATCGCGATACTGCATCACGCTCACGGCACCGTGGCGCTTGCTCAGTTTCTGGCCATCCGCGCCGAGGATCATCGGCAGGTGGGCGAATTCCGGGATGGCCGCTTCCAGCGCGTTGTAGATATTGATCTGGCGCGGCGTGTTGTTGACATGATCGTCGCCGCGAATCACTTGGCTGACCTTCATGTCGATGTCGTCGACGACCACGGCGAAGTTGTAAGTCGGAAAACCGTCCGAGCGCACCATCACCAGGTCGTCGAGTTCCTCATTGTTCCACTCGATGCGGCCCTTTACCTTGTCGTTGAACACGACCGAACCGCCGGCCGGATTGCGGAAGCGCACGACCCGGTTCGGATCCTCGCGCACCGGTTCGATGCGATCGCGATAGACACCGGCATAACGCGGCTTGATGCCTTTTTCCATTTGTTGCGCGCGCATCACTTCAAGCTCGTCACGGCTCTCGTAGGCGTAGTAAGCCTTGCCCGCCTTGACCAGATCCTCGGCCACCTGGCGGTAGCGATCCATGCGCAAGGTCTGGTAGTACGGACCTTCGTCAGGACTCAAACCGAGCCAGCTCATTCCATCCAGGATCGCCTGTACGGCGGCTTCGGTCGAACGTTCGCGATCGGTATCCTCGATGCGCAAAATGAACTCGCCACCACGATGGCGCGCCTCCAGCCAGCAGTAGAGCGCGGTACGTGCGCCGCCGATATGTAGGAAGCCGGTGGGACTGGGAGCAAAACGGGTACGGACGGTCATCGAAGCAGACACGGTGAAAAACGGCCTGCAAGCGTAGCAGATGGCGGTTAAATTCGCCGCAGCAGCAACCCAACTTTCATCTGGATCAGCGATAATCTTCAGCTTCCGACTCGATGGCTTGCCATGATGCATTCCACCCCGCGTCACCTTTGCACCGTCGCCTTCGGGGCGGTTCTGCTCGCCGCCTGCGCTGCACCGGCACCCTCCGGAAAACAGGCGCTGCCGGCCGACGGCACGAACGCCCGAATCGGCGTGCTGGAAACTACCGATCTCCATTCCAACATCATGAGCTACGATTTCTACAAGCTCGCCGATGAGCAGGACCTGGGCCTGGTGCGCGCGGCGACGCTGATCCGCAATGCGCGCAAGGAATTCGAAAACACCTTGCTGTTCGACGACGGCGACACCATCCAGGGCACGGTGCTTGCTGACTATCAGGCGCTGATCAAGCCACCGGCGTGCGATCAGGAACTGGCGATATACAAGGCGATGGACACGCTCGGCTACGACGCCGGAACGATCGGCAATCACGAGTTCAACTACGGCCTGGCCTATCTGAGCCAAGTCACGGGCTCGGCATTCGATATCGCCGGCGTCGACGCAAAAACATGTAAAGGTCCGAATTTCCCGTTCGTGCTGTCGAACGTGTTCAGCGCGAAAGACGGCAAACCGTTGTTCGCGCCATGGCGCGTGTTGACGCGCACGATCCACGTGCACGCGCCGGACGGCAGCAAGCGCGACGCGACGATCCGCGTGGGCCTGCTCGGCTTCGCGCCACCGCCAATCCTGGACTGGGACAAGCGCAACCTGGAGGGCAAGGTGACGGTTCTGGGTGTTGTCGAAGCCGCGAAGAAGTATCTGCCGGACCTGAAGAAAGCCGGCGCTGACATCGTCATCGCCATTTCACACGGCGGCATCAACACCGCGCCGTACACGCCGACGATGGAAAACGCCGGCTGGCATCTGGCCCAGGTACCGGGCATCGATGCCATCCTGCTCGGGCATTCGCACGATATCTTTCCGAATCCCGAGAACTCCAAATCGCGCTATGCGCACATGCAGGACGTCGACAACGTACGCGGCAGCGTGCACGGCGTGCCGGCAGTGATGGGCAATTATTTTGGCAAGAGTATCGGCGTGATCGATCTGGCCCTGGATTTTCACGCGGGCCACTGGCAGGTGGATCGCGCCGCGTCACATGCGCAAGTGCGCTCGGTGAAGAATGCCGATGGCAGCTATGCCGCGATCGACCCCGATATCGCCAAACTAGTCAAACCCGAACACGAAGCAACGATCGCCTACGTGAAGACTCCGGTCGGACGCAGCGATTTCCCGTTGACCACGTATTTCGTCGCTGCCGGCGACACCTCGGCGCTGCAGCCGGTCAACATGGCACAACGCGATTATGTGGAAAAATACATAAATTCAAACCTGCCGCAATATGCCGGGCTGCCGATACTCGCCGCGGCTTCGCCGTTCAAGGCCGGTTTCGGCGGTCCCAACGACTACACCGACGTCTCCGCCGGTCCGCTGGCGATCAACAATGCGGCGGACCTCTACCTGTATCCGAACACCGTGACCGCCGTGAAGACCGATGGCGCCGGCGTCAAGGCCTGGCTGGAACAGTCCGCCGGCTGGTTCAATCGCATCGACCCGACCAAGACCGAACCGCAGGAATTGGTCAACACGAAGTTCCCGACCTACAACTTCGATGTGTTGCAAGGCAAATTGACCTACGCCATCGACGTGACGAAGGCCCATGGCGAGCGCATCCGCGATCTGCGCTACGACAATCAACCGGTGCGCGATGATCAGGCGTTCATCGCCGTCACCAACAACTACCGAGCTAGCGGCGGCGGGCGCTTTCCGGGACTGGATGGCAGCAATATCGTGATCTCTGCACCGGATTCCAATCGCGATGTACTGATCGCGTTCATTCGCGCCGCGGGCGAGATCACTCGCGCGCGTTTCGGCAACGATCGCAATTGGCATTTTGCGAAAGTGAAAACGGCCGGTCCGGTGATTTTCACCTCAGCGGCAGGCAAGCTGGATTTTGCCAAGGCAGCGGGATTGGACAATGTTGCATTGTGGAAAGACAACGGCGATGGAACCGCCGTTTATTCGGTTGATTTATCACGTTAGGTGTTCGACCGTTCAATGAAGTTTGCAAGAGGGGAGCTTCCACTCCTCCTGCGGAGGAGCGAGTAACTTCTTTCTTTGCTCGTGCAAAGAAAAAAGTCACCAAGAAAGAAAGCACGTGGTTTGTGACCCAGGAGGAGCTGCCTGTGCAAATCTGCATTGGCTCGAAGCCTTCGGTCCAGTAGGTCGACGCCAGAAGGCCTGCTGTCGTCAAACAACACCGGCGCTACGCAAGCATGTCTTGAAGACGCTTGCATTTCCTGGATGAACACGTAATTGCCATATGCGCAGGCTGTACGAGCTTGCTCGCAGACCCTCCTAGGGCGCAGACCACGTGCTTTCTTTTGGTGACTTTTCTTTGCACGGGCAGAGAAAAGTTACCCGCTCGCCCGCAGACCGAGTGGAAGCTTGGCACTGAGAGTGGAAGCTTTGGCTCTGAGAGCGGAAGCTCCGTCTCTAGAAAACCACCAAAATTATTTCACGTGAATTGTAATCTTCTTCGACACCAGCAGCGGACTGAACTGCATATGCGTCGCATCGGCGAAGTCCAACTGCAACGTGTGATCGCCCGGCTCCAGATGAATCGTGTCCTCGGTCTGGCCCTTGCCGTAGTGCTTGCGCGTCGCGTCGTTCGGTATCGGCGTGGCCAGTGCGGGCAATTCCTTCTGGTCGATCAGCAAGTGATGATGGCCGGTATTGGCTGCCGCGTCGGTCGCCGCCGCTACTTTGATGCCTTTGACTCCGAATTTCACCAGGACGTCCTGACCGACGTGGGCACCGTTCTTCGGCGAGACAATGAAGACTTTCGCGCCATGCGGCGCCTTGGGTCTTGCCGGTCCTGGCGCCGTCGTGGCCGTCTGCGCGAGCGCCGCGCTGCTGAACAGTGCGAATCCTAGTACGATGAGGGCTGCATGACGCATGACGCGGTCTCCTGCCGTGGCGATTTCCCGATGATACGCCGGTCGCCGTGCCGCTTGCATGCCCCCGCCCTCGCCCCCATCTGCCTGCTGTGACTGACAATTCATCGCCGCCAAAGCCCCACCTGACCGTCGCCGGCACGCTGCACCGTTTGCTGCCGCATGTGTGGCATTACCGCTGGCGCGTCCTCTTCGCCCTGATCCTGCTGGTTGTCGCAAAGCTCGCGAACATCGGCGTGCCGCTGGTGATGAAGCAGCTGGTCGACCGGCTCGACCTGAAGATCGGCGTGCTGGTCGTGCCTGCCCTGCTGCTGATGGCCTACGGTGCGCTGCGCCTGTCGACGTCGCTGTTCCAGGAGCTGCGCGGTGTGGTGTTTGCGCGCGTGCTGGCGCGCACTTCACGCGAGATCACACTGCGCGTGTTTGCGCATCTGCATGCGCTGTCACTGCGATTTCATCTGGATCGCCGCACCGGCGGCGTCGCGCGCGATGTCGAGCGCGGTATGACATCGGTTTCGGATCTGCTGGATTGGACGATCTACACGATCCTGCCGACCTTGCTCGAAATCAGCCTGGTCAGTGCGTACCTGATGACGCATTACGACTGGACCTTTACCTTGATCACGCTGGCCACAGTCGTTGCCTATGTAATTTTTACGTTTTCGATAACCGAGTGGCGGCTGCGTTATTACCGCGCCAAGAACGAGGCCGATACCGAAGCGAACTCACGCTCGGTGGATTCATTGCTGAACTACGAGACAGTGAAGTACTTCGGCAACGAGAAACATGAGCTCAGTCGCTTCGACGTCGCTCTGATCCAATACGAAGAAGCCACGGTCAAGAGCCTGAAGACGCTCGCCGTGCTCAACGTCGGCCAGGCGGCGATCGTTGCGCTCGGCCTGACCCTGCTGCTGTGGCGGGCGGCAACGGGTGTGGCGGCGGGAACGATGAGTCTGGGCGACTTCGTCCTGGTCAATGCCTTCCTGATCCAGCTCGCCGTTCCGCTCAACTACCTTGGCATGGTGTACCGCGAGGTAAAGCAGGCGCTGACCAATCTGGAACGCATGTTCGCCTTGCTCGATCAGCCGCAGGAAGTGCGCGACGCGGCGGATGCGAATGCGCTGGTCGTGCACGGCAGCGAGGTCCGCTTCGAGCATGTCTCGTTCGGCTACGATATACAACGCGGCATTTTATACGATGTAAATTTTACCATCCCCCCGGGCAAGACCATCGCCGTGGTCGGCACGACCGGCGCCGGCAAGTCCACGCTCGCGCGCCTGATTTACCGGTTCTACGACGTCAACTCCGGGCGCATCCTGATCGACGGCCAGGACATCCGCGAGGTCACTCAGGATTCCTTGCGCGCCGCGATCGGGATCGTGCCGCAGGATACGGTGCTTTTCAACGACACGATTTACTACAACATCGCCTATGGGCGTCCGCAAGCCACGCGTGAAGAAGTCATCTCCGCCGCACGCTCGGCGCATATCCACACCTTTATCGAAAGTCTGCCGGACGGCTATGAAACCGGCGTCGGCGAGCGCGGGCTGAAACTTTCCGGCGGCGAAAAACAGCGCGTCGCGATTGCACGTACTCTGCTGAAGAATCCCGCGATCCTGGTGTTCGACGAAGCGACCAGCGCGCTCGACACGCGCACCGAGAAAATCATCCAGGCTGAGCTATTTGAAATTGCGCGCGAGCGCACCACCCTGATCATTGCGCATCGGCTGTCCACGATCGTGGATGCCGACGAAATCATCGTGCTCGACCAGGGCCGCATCGTCGAACGCGGCACCCACCGCGAATTGCTCGCGCACGGCGGACGCTACGCCGCGCTGTGGATCATGCAGCAACAGTCGCGTGCAGCCGCCGAAACACCGCCGACAGCACCCTCCGAGGCCGAATCCTCGCTAGCCACGCTGTAGGCTGGGGCGCCTTGCGCTGTGTTTTTGAAGTATACTTCGGGGCGATCGGGTAAATACCGCCGCCGGCTGCTGGGCGGCCTTGGGAGCGGGTCGTGGCAAGCGAGAAATACCTGGCCGTCATCGGCCTCAGCGAAGAAGACACGGCGCATCTGCGGCTGCTGCTGCGCATGGTTGCTGGCCAGCTGCAAAATCGCTGGCGCTGGGGTGCCGAAGAAAATGCCGATCTGGTTATCGTCGATCCCGCCGAAATGCCAGGGCAGATAGCGCGCAATCGCGCTTACAGCGGTGGTCGCCGCTGCGCCGTCTATAGCGAAACCGAAACCCTGCGCGACGGCGAGTTGCGCCTTCCGCGCCCGCCCAAAGCCGACAGCCTCGTGGCAATGCTGAACGGCACCGGAGCCACGGCAACGAATTTCGGTGCACCGGTAATGCAGCAGAAAGACGATTTCTACGACCTGGACACGTTTACGCCCGAGTTCGAGCTGGAAGACGAGGACACGGCCGAGGCGCGTTCGCGGCAACGCGAGCACACGCCGGCGGCTGGCCTGGATGAAGTGCTCAAGCCGGATGAGGCTGCCACCAAGCCGCAGTTCGCGGTGCCCTTGCAGCTGGACGAGGACACCGCCGTATCTCGTGGCGGCGGACAGTCTGCACGCAGCGAGAGGCGCGTCGCCGATTCAGTGGAAGGTTTCCGCAAACCTGGCAAGCAGGAAGGCATCAACATGGCGCCGCTCGCCATGCGTGGCACGACGACCGAAACCGGCAAGCATGCGTTGCGCGATTACCTGAGCCGCAGCCTTCTCGGCGGACCGGCTTGCGTCAGCATGAAAGGTGCTCCCAGCCTCGTCCTTGATCCCAAGGAGAAAGTATTCCACGCCCCGGGCAAGCTCAGCGACCTGACCCCGTATTGCATGGTGGTACTGGCGCACAGTGCTTGGCGCCCGGTCACCTCACACGAACTGGGCCGCTTGCGCGCTGAACATCCGGCGCAAGCCTATTCGCATCTGATCTGGCTCGACGTGCTGGCGCATTCGCAAGGACGGCTGGCCAAGCATCTGGATCCCGGCGGTCGTTACAAGCTCAAGACCTGGCCGCAACTCGAACACGATTTTCCCAATCACCTGCGCATCGCCACTGCGATGACGCATGCGGCCAAGCTCAATGAGATAGCGGCTGCCAGCGGCGCGCCGATGGGTGAAGTTTTCGCACTGGTCAACGCCTACGACGCCATCGGGCTGATCGAAGTGGAACGCCGGCTGCCACGCCACGACGAGCCGTCGACGTCGAAGGGACTGCTGGCGCGCCTGCGCAAGCCGTTCGGAAAGACCTGATGCAGTTGGATCGGACTGCCAGATGCTCAATGACGCACTCCTGGAGACGGCATCGCTGGGCAATTGCGGCGCGTACAACAATAATTTCTTATCCGAATGTAATGTCCTGAGGGGGATGGCATGAGCAAGCGCATATCATTGCAGGGAGCGGCAGACGAGGACGCGGCACGCATGCGCGAGCTGCTCAACCAGTCGGCCGCTGCTCTGCAGTCGGACTGGAAATTTTACACTGGCGCCGATGCTGATCTTCTGGTGATCGATATCGACACGGTCTACGGCCATATGGACTGGCTGCGCGTGCACAACGGCAACACGCCGGTCGCTGTGTTCACCGAACATACCCAGTTTGCCGACGCAGACCTCATCCTGCACAAACCTATGACATCGGCCAATCTGGTCGACATACTCAACCGCGTCGATCCCATGATCAAGGACCGGCACGAATCAGAATATACGCCCGATGCTATTCCGACTGTCGCGCCGCCGGCCAGGGCAGCCCGACCTGCCGCGCCGGCAAGGCCTGTCGCCAGCGCGGCGCCTGCTCCGGTAGCGGCGCCTGCACCGCCTCCTCCTCCTGCTGCGCCGCGCGAGCGGCGCCTGTCTGACTGGCTCAGCGAGGGCGCCTTGAATTCCCCCGCGCGACTGGGCGATGACGGCGTTCCGGAACTTGTGCTGGATCCGGCGAACAAGGTGTTCCATGCCGATGGCAGCTTGCGCGCACTGGCCCCGCACTGCTCACGCATCATCACCCGCGAGAATTGGCAGGATGTGAATCCGGCAAAACTGTCCGAACTGCAAGCCAGCGGCAAGGCGCAGCCGTATGCACGCCTGCTCTGGCTATGTCACGCGCTGGGTTCCCATGGCCAGCTCACGCCGGGAATGGACATCAATGCAAAGTACAAATTGGCGCGTTGGCCGCAGATAGAGCGCGAATTTCCCAAGCACTTCCGCATCGCCACCGTCATGCTCAAGCAGTTGGCGACGCTGACCGAAATTGCCGAACTCAGCGGCGCGCCGTTGAACGAAGTGATCGATTTCACCAACGCCTACAACGCCACCGGCTACATCGAGATCGAGGGCGCCGCCGGCAGCACCGAACCGGTGACGCGCGATTCCGGCCGTCACGCTATTCTCTCGCGCCTACGCAATCCGTTCGGCGGCGGCCAATAGCGAGCATCAGGGCTCCAATCCGTTCGCGAAAATCCGGTCGAAGCCGGCACAACCGGCCGGTGCAGCCGAACTCCAGTCTGGACATTGCGCGCTGCCATCGCCGATCGTCAGCGAACCGTTGGTCGGATACAGCACATCCTTGCCCGTGCTGTCCTTGAACGCGAAAAAATAGCGGTGACAGCCGGCGCCGACGCCGCTCAACGTCAGCATCCAGGCGCCATTGGTCTGCGCCGCGCCGCGCGCGAAATTCATATTCGTGCACACACCGTCGACATCGATCTTGCTGACGCTCGGCGCGGCCGTGTCGTACCAGTTGACCCAGGCGTCGACACTTGTGGCCTGCCGCGGATAGTGTGAGCCGGAGGGAATTTTTGCCGGCGTGCTGCTGTTGCCGCCAAAGTCCAGCACAGCCCGCCCGGCGGCGGGCGTTTGCCCCGCGCCGAGCTGCGTGGCCAACTTGAAAATGTTCCAGCGATGAATGTTCGTTGGCGGGGCAATGTCCGGCTGACAAGTGGGTGTCTGAGCCGGGTGCGGTTCGTAGAGCCACTGGTAAAAAGCGCCGTTCGGATCGCCGCTTGAGCCGAGGTTCTCGCCGCTCGCCAGGCTGCCGAACGCCGCGATGCGGCTAGACCAGACCGTGCAAGTCGCGTTGCAGGCCGGCACTCCTCCGACACAGGAACACGCCGCGCTCGCATCGCAAGTCGCGGGATATACCGTCGCGATATTGTTAACCAGGGTGCACGCCGAATCATGCGCGAAGAAACCTATCTTCGCCATGTTCTCGTCATGGAACCGCGCCGAATGCGCGAGATTGACGTTCCACGGCAGCGGCGCAACCGGGATGTAACAGGCGGCATCGCCACAGTTTGGGCCGCAACTTGTCATCTCCACCTGCGGATCGCTACGTGCGCGGTTCGTCCACTCCAGCAGCACGCGCTCGTTCCAGTTCGGAAAACCGTTTGCAGCTTCACCCTCGGCCCGTGCAAGCCCCAGGCACACGAGCAATCCCGATGCCAGCATGCCGCGCAACTGAAATCCGCTAGTCATGACGTTCGCCCTCGCAGACGACCGGCATAACGCTATACCCGGACCGGCGCCACGTCCAGCCTTGCAAATTCCCACCCAGACCGTGGTTGTCACTGATCTTTCATCGTTCCGTCATGGCCGTTTCAAGCCGCGTGCCTAAGCTGCCTGCACAAAGCGGAGCTTGCGCATGCGCGTGGCCATTGTCAGCGAGACCTATCCGCCCGAGATCAACGGCGTCGCCCTGACCGTCGCTGCGCTCGCCCACGGCCTGGTCGCCGCGGGCCACAGTGTGCAAGTCATTCGTCCACGGCAATCGCCAGCGTGTCCGGATTCAGGCGTCGACGACGAGCTGCTTGTGCGTGGCATCGGATTGCCGATGTATCCAGGCTTGCTGCTGGGCCTGCCGTGCGCGCGCCGCCTGCGCGCATTGTGGAAAAATGGACAAACACCCGATGCGATCTACATTGCCACCGAAGGCCTGCTCGGCCGTTCGGCCCTGCGCGCCGCGCGCGATCTCGGCATCCCGGCGAGCAGCGGCTTCCACACGCGCTTCGACGATTTCGCACGCTATTACGGATTTGGGTTCATTGCGCCTGCGGTTTTCGCTTACCTGCGCCGCTTTCATCGACGCGCCGCCGCGACCCTGGTTCCCACCGCGCAGCTGAAGGAATTTCTCGAGCGCGAACGCTTCGGCAATGTGCTGCTGCTGCGCCGTGCCGTCGACACCAGCCTGTTCGACCCGCAACGCCGCGACGATGCGCTGCGGACACAGTGGGGCCTGAAGCCGGGCCAGCTTGCAGTGATCCACGTCGGCCGCGTCGCGGCGGAAAAAAATGCAGCGCTGGCCGTACGTGCCTTTCGTGCAATTCAGGCGAATCGACCCGATGCGCGCTTCATCTGGGTCGGCGAAGGACCAGCGCGCGTGGCACTTCAGCAGAACAATCCTGATTTCATTTTTTGCGGAGCGCAGCAGGGCGAAATGCTGGCGCGTCACTACGCCAGCGCGGATCTGTTCCTGTTTCCAAGTCTGACCGAGACATTTGGCAACGTCACCCTGGAAGCGCTTGCCAGCGGTGTTCCGATCGTTGCCTTCGACTACGCGGCGGCGCGCGAGCATGTCAATGAAGACTGTGGCCGGCGCGTCGCGTTCGCTGACGATGAAGCTTTCATCGACGCCGCACGCCAGCTGGCCGGCACGCCCGCGCTGGCGAACTCTATGCGTACAGCCGCGCGCGCGGCAGTCGCTGCGCTCGATCCGCGCTCGGTGACAGCGAGTTTCGCTGCCTTGCTGGGCGAACTGGCGCAGCCGACGCGCGCTACCGGCGCTTCCAGCGCTGCATTCGACGGGAGCACGCCATGACCCAAGTGCAACTGTGGAAGAGTGTAGACAACTGGAGCGGCGAGTGGCGCCTGTGCCTGCGCTGCAACCGCTGGCTTGCGCGCCGCACGCTCGCGCGTTTCTTTGGTGTCGTCAGCCGTCTCGGCGACGGCGCGTTCTGGTACGCGCTGATGCTCGCCATCGCATTGCTCGGTGGCCCTGGCGGACGCATCGCGGCGCTGCAGATGGCACTCACGGGACTCACGGCAGCGGCGCTGTATCGACTGTTGAAGCGCTGGACGCGCCGCCCGCGCCCGTTCCGCGCGCACAGTGAAATCATTGCGCACGTACCGCCGCTGGATGAATTCAGCTTTCCGTCCGGGCACACGCTGCACGCCGTGTGCTTCACGATCATCGCGCTCGCCTACTTCCCCCTGCTGGCGCCGCTGCTCGTGCCCTTTGCGCTGCTGGTCGCTGCCTCACGCGTGGTGCTGGGCCTGCACTATCCCAGCGACGTGCTCGCAGCGACCGTGATCGCTTGCGTGCTGGCACGGACGTCGTTGGGGATTTCGTCGTTGTGGATTTCTACACTATTTTCCTGAGCGCCCACTGCGCCGCTGCCGCGCCGGCAATTCGGCCGCTGGCAAAACACGCAGTGAGCAGATAGCCGCCCGTTGGCGCTTCCCAGTCAACCATTTCGCCGGCACAGAATACGCCCGAAAGATTCTTCAGCATCAGGTGCCCCTCAAGCGCATCGAAGCGCACACCGCCGCCGCTGCTGATCGCCTCGTCGATGGGCCTCGGCCGCACCAGGGTCAGCGGCAACGATTTCAGGGTTGCTGCGACCTGAGCCGAATCCTGCAACTGCGCCTTCGATAGCGTTTCATACAACAGCCCGGCTTTGACACCGTCAATGCCGGCGTGACGCCGCAGATGCTCGCTCAATGAACGCTTGCCGCGCGGCAGTGCGAGATCACGTTTTAGCCGCTCCGCGTCGCGGCCGGGAGCCAGGTCGATGCGGATTTCCGTGGAGCCATGCGCCGCGATCGCGTCGCGCAATTGTGCGCTCAGCGCATAGACCAGACTGCCCTCGATGCCCGTGGCCGTCACCACGAATTCGCCTTGCTGACGGATGCTACTGCCGTCCGCGGCGGTCCATTGGATAATCGCGGGCTTGACCGGATGACCGGCATGGCGCTGGGCAAAATGGTCGCTCCATCCCCTATGCGCGCCAGTGTGCGCGCCGCCAACATCAAAACCGCAATTGGCCGGCACCAGCGGCGCAATCGCAATGCCACGCTCGGCAAGCAGCGGCACCCAGGCCGCATCCGAACCGAGCACCGGCCAACTGCCGCCACCAAGCGCGAGCACCACCGCATCGGCGCGTACGCTGCGCTCGCTCCACTCGTTATTGGCATGCGCAAATCGCAGAGCGCCGGCGGCGTCCCAGCCAAGCCAACGATGACGTACGTGAAACGCGACGCCGCTCGCGTGCAGTCGTCGTACCCAGGCGCGCAGAAGCGGCGCGGCCTTGAGGTCGAGCGGGAAGACGCGGCCGGAGCTGCCGACGAACGTTTCCACGCCGAGGCCACGCGCCCAATCGCGCACCGCCGTTGCGTCGAATTGCGCGAGCCAGCGTGAAACTTCATCGCGACGCGCGCCGTAGCGCGCGACGAATGCCGGCATTTCATCCGAATGAGTAAGGTTCAACCCGCCCTTGCCGGCGACAAGAAACTTGCGTCCCACCGAGCCGAGGCTTTCGTACAGATGCACCTGCGCTCCCGCCGCGCGCGCAACTTCTGCCGCCATCAGGCCCGCCGGACCGCCGCCGATGATTGCCACGCACGGCACGTCGGCGCGTGAAGCGTTCGCCAATTCGCTATCGATTTTCAAACTACCTCGCCCGCTAGCGGCCAAGGGCGAACATTACCCGAAGTGACGCTGCGTTACCGTCAGAACATGTGCAGTCGCAGGTATCAGCGAATCGGGATGACAGATATCACTCGTCCGTCGCCAATACCGCTAGGATGGGCGCATGAGCACAGCAACGCCTGCATCCACGTTGCCCGTGCTGTTCGTCGGCCACGGCTCGCCGATGAACGCACTGGAAGACAACGCTTTCACCCGCGGCTGGCAGGCGGCGGCACGGCGTATTCCGAAACCGCGGGCGATCGTGTGCGTATCGGCACATTGGGAATCGCGCGGTGTCTACGTGAGCTCCGCCGCGACGCCGGAAACAATCCATGATTTCTACGGTTTCCCGCAGGCGCTGTTCGATGTGCGCTATGCGGCGCCGGGAGATCCGGCGATCGCGCAGCGGGTTACACAAATCGTAAAAAGCGCACAAGTACACACGACCGCTGAATACGGCCTGGATCACGGCGCCTGGAGCGTGCTGCGCATCATGTATCCGAGCGCGGACATTCCGGTGCTGCAGTTCAGTCTGGATACCGCGCAGCCCGGCGCATTCCATTATCGCCTGGGGCAGGAGCTCGGCGCGCTGCGCGACGACGGCGTGCTGCTGCTGGCCAGCGGCAACATCGTGCACAACCTGCGGCTGTTCCGCTTTCATGATGCGGCCCCGGCCGACTGGGCCGCACGCGCGGATGCGAGCATCCGTGCGCATATCGAATCCAGCGGCCACGCCGCGCTGGCGGACTGGCGCGGGCTCGGTGCCGATGTCGCCCTGGGCATCCCGACACCGGAACATTACCTGCCGCTGCTGTATGCGCTGGGCGCGCAGCGCAAAAGCGACAAAATCCACATTTTCAATGATGTCGTGACCAGCGCGATCTCGATGACATCGGTGCTGATCGGCTAAAACCAGACACGCACGCCCGCGACCAGCTGCGCATCCATCGCATCGTGCCCCGCCGCGCGCGCGAAGTCGGCCGCGTCGCCGAAGCGGCGAGACCAGACGATGCCGACATAGGGCGCGAATTCACGGCGAATTTCATAACGCAAGCGCAATCCGAATGTCGCATCGGACAAGCCCGCGCCCACTTCACGGCGCGGATCATCTTTGCCGTAGAGATTCAATTCCACTTCCGGTTGCAGAATCAGTTTCTGGGTAAGCAGCAGTTCGTATTCCGCGCGCAGGCGCGCAGCGCTGCGGCCCTGCTCGCCCACGTACGCGGTTGCTTGCAGCTCGATCCAGTACGGCGCCAGGCCCTGCACGCCAAACCCAACCCAATCGCGCGTGGGACCCGAACCGGAATCGTGGCGCCCGCCGAGTTGCCAGTCCCAGAACGCCGCGAACGCATGATTCCAGATTAACTCAGTACGCAGATCGCTGCGGCCGTTTTCGGCGCTACTATTTTCGCGCGTACCTTCGCTGCGTAGCCACAGCTTGTCGAAGTCGCTGCCGTACCATGCCTCGACTTCCCACGCTATCGCGTTTGCATCGACGGCGCGCTCGAACTGATCCAGCTTGAACATCGCGAACAAGGCATCGTCGTGCATCTGCATCACGTCGGCCATTTGCGCTTCGGACATTTCCGCCATCGGCTGCGCGGGCGGGTCCGGCGGGACGTGATCGTCGACTTCCTGTGCCAGCGCGGTCGGCAGCCGCGACAACGACAGCAGGATTAGCAAACACCGTGCTGCGTGGTTTGCGCTCACGCCACAACCACTTCGCGGAACATGCCCGCTTCCATGTGATAAAGCAGATGGCAGTGATAGGCCCAGCGGCCCAGTGCGTCGGCACTGACACGGTAGCTGATTGTCTGCGCCGGCTGCACGACCAGGGTGTGCTTGCGCACCTGGAACGCGCCATCCGGCGTTTCCAGTTCACTCCACATGCCATGCAGATGGATCGGATGCGTCATCATCGTGTCGTTGATCAAGCGAATGCGCACGCGCTCGCCATGTTTCAGCCGTAACGGCTCGACTTCCGAGAAGCGCTGGCCGTCGAACGACCATACATAGCGTTGCATATTGCCGGTCAGGTGCAATGAGATTTCGCGATCGGTGTCGGCCGCAATTGGCGGACCGGGCGTATGCATGTCCGCATACGTGAGCACGCGGCGGCCGTTGTCGCGCAAGCCGATACCGGGATCATCCAGATTCTTGCGCGGCGTCGGCACGGTCATGTCGACGCCGGGGCCTTGCATGACCTTGTTTGCCGCCGCCGGCGTGTTCATCCCGGGCATCGCGCCGCAACTGCCTTCAGCCCCCTTCATCCCGGGCATCGAGCCGTGATCCATTCCTGGCATCGCGGACATGTCGCCCATCATGTCGGCCATGGTCAACAGCGGTCGCGGGTCGAGTGCCGGCACCGGCGCCGTCACGTTCGCATGCGGGGTCAGCGAGCCGCAGGCGTAGCCGGAGCGATCCATCGCCTGCGCGAAAATCGCATAGGCACGATCATCGTCCGGCGCGACGATGACGTCGTAGGTTTCCGCATTGCCGATGCGAAATTCATCGACCGTTACCGGCGCGATGCTCTGGCCATCCGCGGCGACGACGGTCATCTTCAGGCCGGGAATGCGTACGTCGAAAAATGTCATCGCCGAGCCATTGATGAAGCGCAGACGCACCTTTTCGCCGCGCGCGAACACACCAGTCCAGTTCGCCGCCGGCGTCGCGCCGTTCATCAGGTAGGTGTACGCGTAGCCGGAAACATCGGCCAAGTCGCTCGGGTCCATGCGCATGCGATTCCACATGCTCCTCTGAGCCTGCGCAGCGCTGACTCCATCTTTGCGTGCATCTCGCAGGAAGTCGGCGGTGGTCGGTTGTCCGAAATTATAATAGTTGCTTTGTTTCTTCAGCGTCGAGTACACATGTTCCGGATCGGCGTCGCTCCAATCCGAGAGCATCACCACGTAGTCGCGATCCGCGTGATGACGCTCGCCGTTGCGCGGCTCGATCACGATCGCGCCATACAGACCGGTCTGCTCCTGAAAACGCGAGTGACTGTGATACCAGTACGTGCCCGACTGATTCACGCGGAAACGATACATGTACGTCGCGCCCGGCGCGATGCCCATGTAACTCAGTCCGGGGACACCGTCCATGTCGGCCGGCACAATCATGCCGTGCCAGTGGATCGAACTTGTCGTCGCCAACGAGTTGCGCACGCGCAGGGTTACGGTCTCGCCCTCGCGCCAGCGCAGCAGCGGCGCCGGCAACTGGCCGTTGACTACGGTGGCGATGCGCCTGCGCCCGGTAAAATCCACCGGCATCGCGCCGATACTCAGATCGAATTCGTTGCCTGACAGGACTTGCTGTGCAGTGTTCGCGCTGGCGGGGAATCGCCACAATCCGCAGCTCGCCGCGACGCCGCCGAGCGCCAGTCCCTGCACGAAGCGGCGGCGCGAAGCGCGCCCGGCATATTCCGGCGAATCTGGATTCAAGGTGATGACCTCGACATTTTCATGGCTGCTACATTGCTACACTCGACGACAGGATGCTACCGGTGCCTGCACACGACGATGAATTACCGCCACGCCTTTCACGCCGGAAATTTCGCCGATGTGTTCAAGCACGCGATTTTGGTCGGCCTGCTCGAATCGCTCAAGGCAAAACAGACACCATTCTGCTACATCGACACCCATTCCGGCGCCGGGCGCTACGACTTGCACGGCGAGCAGGCGCTCAAGACCCGCGAACATGAATCCGGCGTCACTCGTTTGATGGCTGCCACGCGGCTAAGTTCCCCGACGCACATCTATCTGAATCTCATCCGCGCGTTGAATGCTTCTTCGCCGCACGAATTAAGCGTATACCCCGGTTCGCCCATGATCGCGAGCCTGTTGCTGCGCGAAACCGATCGCGCCGTGCTATGCGAACTGCAGGCCGACGAAGCCGCAACGCTCAAGCAATTGTTTGCCGGCGACGCGCGCATCGGCGTGCACAACCGCAACGGTTACGCGGCGCTCGCCGCCCTGGTGCCGCCAAAGGAACGCCGCGGCCTGGTGTTGATCGACCCGCCGTTCGAAGCGCAGGAAGACGAATTCCGTTCGATCGAAGTTGCGTTTACCGCCGCCTATTCGCGCTGGCCGACCGGGATGTATGCGATCTGGTATCCGATCAAGCTGCGCCAGCAGACACTGCCGTTCCAGCGCTGGTTCAAGCGCCAAAAAATTCCGAAGGCGTTGTGCGCGGAGTTGCTGCTGCATCCGGATAATTCCGCGCTGCGCCTGAATGGCTGCGGCATGATCATCGTCAATCCGCCGTGGAAATTCGACCAGCAGCTCGCCGAACTATTGTCGTCGCTGCGCCAACACCTGACCCAGGGACGCTTCGGCGAGCAGCGCGTTGAATGGCTGACTGCGGAATGAGCTACGACGGACTCTGCGTCTCGGACGTCGCCATCGAGCGGCTTTTCGCCAGCACGCCAAGATAGTAAGCGACGTAGTAGCCGACAACGACGCCCAGGATCGCCAGTGTCAATGGACTTTTCTGGTAGGCGGCGAACGGGTTCGCATCCGCCTGCGTTGCGGCATGCATTGCTGGATACACCGCGATGAACCGGTACGCAATGCGGGCGAGCAACAGCACTGAAACGAACATGCCGATATAGGTATGCGGCGTGTAGAAATTGCCCTCCGGCGTGCTCTCGAATTTCGTGTGGCGCAGGCCAAACCAGCCCAATGCGACGCCACCGGCAACGCCGCAAATCATCGCGCTGAACAAATCCATGTCGCGCAGCGATGTAAACAATATCAGCGCGCCAATGACGCCGAGAATTCCGATTCGCCACTGCATGCGCGCGGGACTCAGCGGCTGGCGGCCGATATTGCGGCGCACGCGGCGGTACATGACCAAGGCGACGAAAACAGTCAACAGAACGGGGGTGACGAGTTTGGAATCCATGCGACCGGCCGAGGGGAACGTGGGCGTGATTCTAACTGAGCGGTGCTGAACCTGGTGAGCTGCAGTAGCGCCGATGGCTTGACGGCACGCGATGCACTATTGAATATGTCCGCACGCGGACCCTAAGCGGAGGACAAACATGAAATACAACGGAAGCTGCCATTGCGGAAAAGTCGCGTACGAGGTCGAAGGCCAGATCGACAAGGCAGTGGCCTGCAACTGCTCCATGTGCCAGCGCAAGGGCTCGCTGCTGTGGTTTGTCCCGCGCGACAAAATGCACCTGCTCACGCCGGATGAAAATGCAGGCAGCTACACATTCAACAAGCACGCGATCCAGCATCGCTTCTGCCGCACCTGCGGAATGCACCCTTACGCGGAGGGCACCGATCCCAAAGGCAATCGCATGGCTGCGATCAATATCCGTTGCCTGGAAAACATTGAACTGAAGTCGATCCCTGTCAGCGAGTACGACGGCCGCTCGCTCTAAGGCGATCCATTCAGCTCACTTGCCTGGCGCCGGCAACGCATACGCAAGCACGTAGTCGCCGCGTGTCGTGTGCAGTTTCGCGTGTCCGCCCGCAGCGACAACGACGTACTGGCGGCCGCCGAGTTCGTAGCTCATAGGCGTGGCCTGCGCGCCGGCAGGAATGCGCATTTTCCACAATTCCGCACCGCTCGCCGTATCGAACGCGCGCAGGAAATTGTCGGTCGTCGCGCCGATGAAGGTGAGGCCACCGGCGGTCGTCAGCGGACCGCCCATATTCGGCACGCCCTGCAGACCCCATAGTGGCCACGGCGCGATGTCGCGCGCAGTGCCGAGCGGGCGCGTCCAGGCGATCTTGCCTTTGGCCAGATCCAGTGCCACGAGTTTTCCCCACGGCGGCGCAATGCAGGGTGTGCCCAGCGGCGACAGCAAGGCCTTGCGCCTCATGCCGTAGGGCGTGCCGGCCTGGCGCGAGAATTCCCAGCCGTCATAAACGCCGGAATCGCGTTGCGTCTCGAATTGGGCGCGCGGGATCAAAGCGACGATGAATGGAAGGTCCATGACGTTTGCGATCAGCAATTGCCGCTGCGGATCCCAGGCGCCGCCACCCCAATTCGATCCGCCGGCATAACCGGGACGCTCGATCGTTCCCTGCAGACTCGGCGGGGTAAACATGCCTTCGCTGTGCAAAGACGCAATCTGTTCGCGACACTTGTCGCGGTCCCATGGCGTGAATCCTCGCGCATCCTCCGGCTTGACCGGCCCCTGCGGGATCAAGGGCGGCAAGGTGGAGAAAGGCTGGGTCGGCGACGGCGTTTCTCCGGCAACAACGTCCTGCGGCACCGGGCGCTCCTCGATAGCAAACAGTGGTGTGCCGTTCTCGCGATTGAACACGAATACTTCGCCGCGCTTGGTCAATTGCACCACGGCAGCGATTTTCGCGCCCTCGTGATCGAGCTCGACCATCATCGGCTGCGAAGCGACGTCGTAATCCCATAAGTCGTGATGCACGAGTTGGCGGCCCCAGACGAATTCGCCCGTACCCGCGCGCAACGCCACGATCGAATTGGCCCACTGATCGTCGCCCGGCCGCTCGCCGCCGAAAAAATCCGGGCTCGCCGAGCCCGTCGGGATGAAAACGAGTCCGCGCTCAGCGTCGACTGCGAAAGGCGCCCATGCGTTTGCCGCGCCGGTCCAGCGTGCCTGCTGACTGTCGATGTCGCCGAAGTCGGCATTCATCGCATCTGCTGGAACTTTCGCCGTGCGTGGAATCGGATCCCAGTGCCACAACTGCTTTCCGCTGCGCACGTCGAACGCGCGCACAACTCCCAGTTCCAGGTCCGTGCCACGATTGTCGCCAATGGCAGAGCCGACAATGGCGACATCGCCTGCAATCGCCGGCGGCGAAGTCACCTCGTAGTCCGCGCGATCACGCAGGCGCACGCCTTTCCACAAAGCGACTTCGCCGTTGTCGCCGAAATCCGTGCAACGCTTGCCCGTGTGCGCGTCCAGCGCGAACAGGCGCGCATCGATGCTGGCGAAAAAGATTCGCTCAGCACAAACACTCGCAGCCGCAGCGTTCGCATCGCGCCAATAACTGACACCGCGCGAAGACATCTCCGAGTAGTAGCGCCCGGGATCGACCTGTGCATCGAAATGCCAGCGCTCCTTGCCTGTTGCCGCGTCGAGCGCAAACGCCTTGCCGGTCGCGGTGTTGAAGAACAACGTGTCGCCAATCAACAGAGGCGTCACTTCGAACGTCAGCGCTTCACTGGCCCGAATAAATCCCGCGCCGAGTTCCCCGGTGCGAAACGTCCATGCGGGTTCGAGATTTGCGACATTCTGCGGGGTGATCTGGGTCGATGGCGCGTATCGCTGGCCTCTACCGTCGCCACCGTAGGCGGACCAGTCGGCGGCGTACGCCGGCAGCGACGACGCGCACAGCAGTACCGAGATCAGGATCCAATTGCGCATGGTGAGCTTCCTTGTGATGACGCGATTAAAGTATGACGCCATGCAGGGAACAAGAAAAAGGTGACGAGAGGGACGCCAGATAGTGTGAGCGGGATTTTCGCGCTACCGCTCGTGCCAGTCATTCGGCAACAACCCGCGATAGCGTCTGCTCAGCATCAACTCATTCCCGTCCTGCAAGGTCAATTTCAGATCCCCATGCGCCCACGGCGCGATTTCGGCGACGAAATCCGCACGCACCAGATGCGAGCGGTGCACACGCAGGAATTCGGCGGGATCCAGGCGTTGCGCAAGACGCGACAAGGTTGCGCGGATGAGATGAGTGCGCGCGGCGGTATGGACTTCGACATAGTTTCCGGCAGCGCTCAGGCGCTTGACGTCGGCGATAGGCACGATCAGCGAACGGCCGCGTTCGTGCACGACGATGCGGCTCAACCGCGGCGCGTTGGCAAGTTTGCGCAGACGCTCTTCGTCCGCGGCATCGCCTTCGCTCTCTCTGCGCGCAGCCAGGCGCTCGCTGACGCGTGCAAGGGTGCGCGCAAAGCGTTCGCGGTCGAATGGTTTCAACAGGTAGTCGAGTGCGGCGAATTCAAATGCGCGCAGCGCATGTTCGTGGAATGCTGTGGTGAACACGATGAGCGGATATGGCGGCGATGCACGCGTGAGCAGGTCGAAGCCGTTCTCGCCACCCAGCTTGATATCCAGAAACACGAGGTCGGGTCTGGCATCGCGCCAGGCAGCGAGGCCGCCGGCGACGTCGTCGGCCTCGGCGACGACGCGGTAGTTTGCATGCTCATCGAGAAACCGGCGCAGCTTCGCGCGCGCTGGCGGCTCGTCCTCGACAATGACGACGCGAACTTCAGGCATCGGCGGACAGCGGCAGATCGATCTGGATGCGCGTACCACCGGTCAGCCGCGGCTCGATGCGGAAAATGTGATTTTGTGGATAAAGCAGATCGAGCCGGCTGCGTACGTTGGCCAGACCCGTGCCGGGCGAAAATACGGCGTCGAGCCCGCTGCCGTCGTCCTCGACCGTGCAATGCAGGCGGCTGCCATCGGCGCGGATCGTCACCTCGACACGCCCGCGCCCGCTTTTCAAGCCGTGCTCGAACGCGTTCTCGACCAGCGGTTGCAGCAGCAGGCGCGGAATGCGCGCTGTGCGCGCCGCCGGATCGAGCGTGATCTTCGTATCAAGCTTGCCGCGAAACCGTTCGCGCATCAGCTCGAAATAGCGTTCGAGCCATACCACGTCGTCTTCGACACGCACGTGCGCACTGCCGGATTCGGCAAGCGCCGCGCGCAGCAGCTCTGCGAACGCCGCCATCATGCGATCGGCGGCGTCGACATCTTCGTGCATGCGGTTGGAGATCGCATTCAAGGTGTTGAACATGAAATGCGGTTCGATCTGCGCGGTGAGCTGGGCCAGGCGCGCTTCACTCAAATCGCGTTCGAGCCTGATCACGGCCAGTTCGCGATCGCGGCGCACGCGCTGAGCGCGCAGCGCGATGCATACGACCACGATGACTGCGTACGAGATCAGATCTTTTTGCAGTTCGTACGCGAAACCCAGCCACATGTCGCCGAAATCGTAACGGCTGCCGGCCACGCTGTAGACCATCTGGCGGATACCAACCATGCCGGCGGTGTGTACGGCTGAGAACGCAACCACTGCGAAAATATGCGCCGGCAACCGACGGGCCCATTGCGGCCCCGACAACGGCACGCTTCGTTCGAACTGGTATACGGCGACCGAGAGTACCGCCATCAGCGCGACGCTGCTCAGTTCCCAGGTCATCGGCTCCCACGCGGCGATCGGCATGCCAGCGTTGCGGCGGCCGATGATGACGTTTATGCCGAGCCAGGTGCCGAGGGCCAGCCATGCAGCCGCATAGGCACACCAGAAAAAAAAACGGCTGCGGCGATCCGGCACGGTGCCCATCGCGCTCAATCCGCCACATCCGGCTCAAAGAACGACCAGCGGATTTCCGGAAACTGCTTTTTCATTGCGGCTTCGACGCGATTGATCGCCTGAATGAGTTCTCCGGCGCTCAGCTCGCCGCGCATCTGCGCCTTGGTCGCGACCATGACGTCGGGCCCCAGTTGCAAGGTGATTAGATTGAACACATGCTCGACGTCAGGCTGGGCGCGCACGAAATCACCGATGGCCTTGCGCACGCGCGGCTCCGCGCTTTGTCCGATCATCAAGGATGCCACCTGACGCGCGACGAAGGCGGCAACCACGCACAGCAGCACGCCGATCGCAATCGAGCCGCAGGCATCGAATAGCGGATTGCCGCTGACCAGGGTCGCGACTATGGCAATCAAGGCCAGGGCCAGACCCAGCAGCGCGGCCAGATCTTCGCCGAACACCACGATCAATTCGCTCTGCCGGCTCTCGCGAAACCAGCGCCAAAGATTCTTGCCGCCACGCGCCTTGCGCACTTCGCGCAGGCAGCCCCACATGGAAAACGATTCGGCGATGAAACCGAAACCGAGCACGCCGATCGCCAGCCACGGCAGGCGCAGGGGTTCCGGGTGCTGCAGCTTGTGCACGCCTTCGTAAAATGAAAACACGCCACCTACGCTGAACAGCAGCAACGCGACGATAAACGACCAGAAGTAGACGGCCAGGCCATAGCCGAGCGGATGGTTCGGCGACGGCGCGCGCCGTGCCTGGCGCATTCCGATCAGCAGCAGCCCCTGATTGCCGCAATCTGCCAGCGAGTGCACGGCTTCGGCCAGCATCGACCCGGAGCCGGTGAAAATCGCCGCGACGAGCTTTGACACGAAAATCGCGAAATTCGCGCCGAGGGCGAGAAATATCGTGCGAAGGGAATTGGCGTTGCCAGACATCTATTGCTGCCAGTACGTTGTCAGTAGGTGAGTTTATCATTGCAGCCGGTAGTAACTCTGGCCCATTCGTTGGGTCGCCGCTCGGGAGACAGGTCAATGACAACACAGATCAGCAAATGCACCGCCGTGCTTTTCGTCGATGCGATCGAACCGAGCCTACCGTTCTGGCAGGAGCGTCTGGGCTTTGAACGCAGCGTCGAGGTGCCGGACGCCGACCGCCTCGGCTTCGCGATCCTGACCAACGGCACGGTCGAAGTGATGTACCAGACCGTGGCGATGCTGAACAAGGATTCCGCCGCGCACTCCGCGATTTTCCACAACGATAAAACCTTCCTTTTTATTGAAGTGGACAATATCGATGCGATCGCCAAGGCCCTGGATGGTTTTGAAATCGTCATGCCGCGACGCGAGACGTTCTACGGCTCGACCGAAATCGGCTATCGCGAACCCGGCGGGCATTGCGTGACGTTTGCGCAAATGAAGCAGTAGTCCGCTCGCGCTTAAAATAGGCACCCGCTTTTCCCTGCAATCATCGTACTGGATGGCAGGAGCGCACTTTTGCGCGGAGAAGCGAGCATGAAAACCCTGCCAAGGCTTGTATTTATCGCCGCGCTGCTGGCCGCACCGTCGGCCTGGGCCGTCACCGACGTATGCGTAGCCACCAACAACGACCTGCAAGCGGCCCTGCTCCAGGCTGAAAATGCGCCGCTGGCCATCAAAGTGATGAAAGGCACGTATCGTCTGGACCTGACGTCGTGGGGAATAGCCAGCGATTTCCCCTTCGTCCTTGGCGGGACCAGCGTAGTTGGTGGCTACGTGAACAACTGCGCGAGCCGGGACATCGATGCCTCGAGCACCGTACTGACGGACGACGGCGTTGGGGACAACGACGCCTACAGCATAAGCGTCGCAGGCGATTTCGCCCTGGATGGACTGACCTTCAATCTAAGCAGTAGCTTCGTTATGTACGATAGTTCTTACCATTCGAACCCGACGTTGAACGTGCGACGCTCGGTATTCACCGGCGCCCCCGATAGTACACACCTCGCCATATTTTGGAACGGTGACAATTTCGGCACTGGCACGGTGAGGATCAGCGACTCTTTGATCCACGGCGGTGCCAGTGGAGTGTGTGCATTCGGCCTTGTAACTGATTCGGGATATGTCACCTACACCCTCGTCAACGACACAATCATGAATAGCAACGGGGTGGGCATCTGCCTGCAAAACCCGGCGTCGATCTATGAATCAAGCTATGCGTTCTACAACACGATTGCCTACAACAACGGGATCGACCTGCAAACGGACTCACAATACGTCACTCTGGTTGACGACACGTTCGGTACGATCGACCAGCCCGCACCTTTTTCTCCGTCACCCGTCGGTCTCAAAACTACTGATCCGCAGCTTAGTGCCGGCTATGTGCCTATAGCACCCAATTCGCCCTCGATCGACAGTGGCACCGCAATCCTTCCGGGTGGCCTGAGTGCTTACGACATCGCCGGCAACCCGCGCGTCGTCGGCGGCGGCGTCGATCGCGGCGCCTATGAGTCGCCGTATGACGCGTCTACGAAACAAACAGTGACCAACACAGCCAACGCCGGCGCCGGTTCGCTGCGCCAGGCGATCAAGGATGCCAATCTCAACGCCGGTGCGAACTCGATCGTTTTCAATCTCCCAGGAAATTGTCCACGAGTGATTGCGGTCGACTCGAATCTTGACGCGATCACCGGCGACACGACGATCAATGGCTATACCCAAAGCGGCACATCGCGCAACACGCTGGATACCGGCGATGACGCGAATATCTGCATCATCGTCGAACCCAGTGCGGGCAGTACGGCGACCGATGGGATCCGCGTCGCATCCGGAGCGGGCAATGGCGTGAACCTGACTGTGCAGGGTCTGGCGCTCGGTGGTTTTTCCGGCGACGCAATTGGTCTGAAAGGCGGGAGCGCGCACAGTATCAACGGCAATCATTTCGGCGGCTCGGTAAACGGCCATGCGTTGTCGGCGAATGGCTTCGATATCCGCATCGGCGCCGGCGTGCATGATTCGATCGTTGGCGGCGACGGTGCCGGCCAGCGCAATATCATCGGCGATGCGACCAATTCCGGCATCTACATCGCCGGCACCAACACGCCGGCGCACGACAACCAGATCGTCAACAACTATATCGGCCTGGGCTGGGGCACGGCTCTCACCAACCGCGGCAATGGCACCAATGGCATCTACCTGGCCGGCGCAAACAACACGATCAGCGGCAATTTCATCGGCGACAACGCCAACGATGGAATCGACATCGACACGTCCGCAGCAACCGGCAATACGATCACGGGCAATTCGATCGGCGGCGATTTCAACGTCGGCACATTGTTCGGCAACGGCCTGGCGGGCGTGCGTGTGGAGAACGCCGCGGGCGACAACACGATCACGTCCAATACCATCGCCAACAACGCGAACGCCGGCGTGCGCGTCGTCACCGGCATGCACAACAAGATCCGCAAGAACGCGATTTACACCAACGGCAACTTGGGTATCGACCTGGCGGCAGTCGGAGTCACGGCCAATGACCCCGACGGCGGCGTCATTGCTGTCGATTATGCCAATCGCGGACAGAACTTCCCGATACTGACGACGGCAGCCGGCGGCCACTTCAGCGGCCAAGTCAGCGGCACGCTTTCGACGACGCCGGGAGATTACACCGTGGACCTGTACCTTGGGTCTGGCTGCGATGCGAGCGGCAACGGCGAAGGCCGCCTATGGTTGCGCGGAGCGACGATCACGGTGCCGGTACCGGCAATTGGTACGCAAGGCCTGGCAAGCTTTGCGATCAACATTGACACGGATTTCCCTGACATTCTCACCGGATCGACGATAACGTCGACTGCAACGGACAGCCTCGGCAACACGTCGGAATTTTCCGCGTGCCGGGCCTACGTTGATGACACGCTGTTTGCGAACGGGTTCCAGGGCGCTGCCTTTTGACCCGCGCCACCTGTTGACGCGGCTGCGCCGGCATCGGCGTCAACTTCGGGCGCAATGTACTCGTACGGCGCGACAAAAATTCGCTGCGGCTACGCGACTGCGCTTGATGCTGTAAAATTGTTCGCCTCGGCATCCCAGCGCAAACAAATGAACACAACCACGATCGATGCATTGAAGAGTTTCCCGCAGCAACTTGAAGCGCACTACGCGGCGATTCCCGACGAGTTCAAACACTGGGCACCGGCGTCGTGGGTGGGCGTGCCCAGCGAAGCACTCACGGCGATCGAACAGGTTTGTCACGTCCGCGATATTGAAATCGAGGGCTACCAGGTGCGCTTCCAGCGCACGTTAAAGGAGTCCATCCCTACCCTGGCCTCTATCGATACCGATGCGCTTGCCAGGGATCGCGCCTACGGCACGGCAGATGCCGATGCAGTGCTTGCCGCCTTTGCCGAAGCGCGAAGGAAAACTGTCGCGCTCATCGCAAACCTGACGCCCGCGCAATGGGACCGCGCAGCAATGTTTGAAGGTTACGGCCCGGTATCGCTACGCAGTCTCGTGCACTATCTATGCAGCCATGACCAGCAACATCTGGCAGGATTGCAGTGGTTGCTGGGAAAGATCGAGGCCTCGCGAGTGCAAATGCAAGTCTGACCGCTCGTCCACATGATTTTTCGGGAGCCAAGCCCATGCTGCGCTCACTGTGCTTTTCTGCCGTACTGTTTGTTGCAGGTAGTGGCCTGCCCGGTTGCAGCAACGACCCTGCGCGAACTTCCGCTACGGCCGACAAATTGGGCAAGGTGGAATTCGCCGTTTCATGCGACGTCGCCGTGCGCGCGGATTTCAATCATGCGGTCGCCTTGCTGCATCACATGACGTATACGCAGGCGCGCTCGTCATTTCAGGCGATCGCCGTCAAGGATCCGCGTTGCGCAATGGCGCAGTGGGGAATCGCGATGACCCTGTTCCAGCCGCTGTGGCCGACGCGGCCCAGCGCCGCCGATCTGCAGCTGGGATGGCAGAGCGCGCAGAAAGGCCTTGCACTCGATCCGCCGACAGCGCGCGAGAAAGCTTATGTCCGCGCGGTGGCAGCGTTCTTCCAGGATCCCGAAGCAACGGACTACTGGCAAAGAATCAATCGCTGGGAAGCTGTCATGATGACCGTCCACGAATCGTTTCCCGAGGACGCGGACGCGTCTGCATTTTACGCGCTCGCGCTGCTGGCTTCGGCGCGGCCCGGACCCACCTTGCAGCAACATTCGCAACAGGCCATCGCGCTGCTGCTTCCGATTCATGCAAGCCACCCGGAGCATCCGGGTGCGATGCACTACATCATCCACGCCAATGACATTCCGGGACGCGAGCACGAGAACCTGGATATTGTCCGCCGCTACGAACAAGTTGCGCCGGACAACGCGCACGCCATCCACATGCCCACGCACATCTATACGCGGCTGGGCGACTGGGACGGCGTGATCCGCGGCAACCTGCGCGCTGCCCAGGTCGCGCTGAAGGATCCGGCCGGCGCGCTTGGCGAGTTCGTATCGGACGAGTTTGCGCACGCGATCGAGTACCTGGTCTATGCCTATCTGCAACAAGGGGATGACACACAGGCCGCGGCACAGATTGCGCGCCTGCTCGCGACACCGAACCTGGAACCAACCGCCAAGACCGCATTTCATCTTGCCTCGACGCGCGCGCGCTACGCATTGGAACGGCAAGCGTGGAGCGAAGCGGCCGCGCTGGTTCCGCGCGACCCGCCGGTCGTGGATTGGGATCGCTATCCGTGGCCCGAATCCATCACCTGGTTTGCGCGCGGTTACGGCGCCGCGCGCACTGGCAATCTTGCCGAGTGCAAGCGCGCGATCGCGCGCCTGCGCGAGCTTCAATTGCGCGCTGAAAAATCCGGCGAAACCGTCTTCGCTCGCCAGATCCAGACGCTCGGACTGGAACTGACGGCATTCAATGCCCACGCCGCGCACGACGATACAAATGCAATTTCACTCCTGCGCCAGGCAGTCGACATCGAGGGCGATACGCCGAAACCCGCGGTCACGCCCGCGGCCACCTTGCCGGCATCGGAACTGCTCGGCGACCTGCTGCTCGAGCTGGCACGTCCCGCCGAAGCGCTGACCGCGTATCAGCAGTCGCTACAGCGTTTTCCGCGACGCTTCAACAGCACACTCGGTAGCGTGCGCGCGAAGATGGCAAGCGCAGACACGGCCGGTGCGAGAGATTCGTATTGCGAACTTCTGCGCCTGGGCGCTGCTGGTTCGCGGGTGAAGTCACTGGCTGATGTACACGCCCTGATGCATCGCGCGCCGGCGTGTGCCGTGCATAAAGACTGACTGGATTCACGAAGTGGCTGGCTTCGATGCTTCCTGTGCAATGAGCACCGCCTGCTGGCGCTTGCTGAGTTTGGCACGCACCAGTTCGTAGGAATGCCGGACGAACGCTTCGATCTCTGCCCGCTTGAAGCGTTCGGGTTCAGCGATGGTGATCCAGAACGCGCGCGCCATGTAATGAGCAGGAATGATGCCGGGCTGATCGGTCAGTTCCAGGAAGCGTTCCGGATCGACCTTGAACGACAGGCGCTCACGATCCGGGCCGCGCAGGCAGGAAACGGCGAACATCTTGCCCGCGACCGAATACACCAGGTCGTCTTCCCATTTGACGCCGCTGGTGACACCCGGCCAGGTGCCGCAAAGGACTTCGAGATCGTCCGCATTCACGTTGTAATTTTTTCCTTCCTGTCGGCTTGCTGAACGACTGGCTGTTTTAGGTAGCCTGCTCCAGAAACACAGAGCAAGGTAGCGCCTATGAACACTCTAGCAAAAACGTCACCCAGCACCTATCCGAACATCTGCGCCCGCGCCGGCAGGAAGCCGCTGCGCGCCGACACGCACGAACGCATCATGACACGCGACGGGCGCGAACTCGTGTTGCGCCGAATCCATGCGGACGACGTGGCCGCCCTGCAGCGCGGATTCACTCACCTGAGCGCCGAAGAAGTTCGCATGCGCTTCCTGCATCCCCTGAACGAACTGCCACAGGTTCTCGCGGAAAACCTGTGCGACCTGGATCCGAGCCGGGCAGCCGCCTGGGTGCTGGCCGATCCGGAAGGCGCGGTGGAACCGGAGATTCACGCTGTCGCGCGAGCACACGTGGATGCCGTCACCGAACAAGCGGAATTCGCCGTCGTCGTACAGCAACAGTTCTGCGGGCAGGGATTCGGCACCCTGTTGATCCAGCGCGTCATCGATGACGCGCGCCGCCTCGGCGCAGTCGAAGTGTGGGGCGATATACTTCTGGACAATGCAGCAATGCAAAATCTGTGCGACAGCTTCGGCT
This sequence comes from Lysobacterales bacterium, assembly GCA_038244165.1. Classification (GTDB taxonomy): domain Bacteria; phylum Pseudomonadota; class Gammaproteobacteria; order Xanthomonadales; family Rhodanobacteraceae; genus Rudaea. Next base: position 77,506 of record JBBRTT010000007.1, read on the forward strand.
TCGAGCGCCACACGGTTCCGCACCATCCTGGCGTGCAGCGCGCGACTTTGTCGTTGTAGAGGCGCCGGCCTGGGCCCGATTGCTGCAGACCGTTTTCGACTGATGTGTGTGCGTCCGAATCGGACTGCGGCATCCTGACCGACGGATTCCAGCGACTGACCTGGCAAGTATTCCGCACATTTTCGTTGTTTGTTGCGGCCACCGATTCCGCGCGCGCCTATACTGAGCGCATGGCCGATATCACCGAGCTGCTTGTCCGCGCCCGCAGCGGCGACGCTGCCGCGGTGGATACGTTGATGCCGCTGGTCTACCAGCGTCTGCGCGAACTTGCGCATCGCCAACTCGGAGCGGAGTCCGGCCCGCGCACGCTCGACACCACGGGACTGGTACACGAGTTGTACCTGAACCTCGTGCAGCGCGAAGAAATTCCCGGCGCCGACCGCGCGCGCTTCTTTGCCTATGCCGCCACCGCGATGCGTCACATCCTGGTCGACGAAGCGCGCAAGCGGCTGGCCGAGAAGCGCGGCGGCGGTGGCGAGCGCATCGATCTGGACAGCTGCACGATTGCGCTGGATGCCGAGGCCCACGATGTGGTCGCCATCGATCAGGCCTTGGCGGCGCTTACGCAACAAAGCCCACGCCTGGCGCAAGTCATCGAGATGCGTTTCTTCGCCGGCATGTCGGTCGAGGATACGGCGGCCGCTCTGGATATGGATCCACGCAGCATCGTGCGCGACTGGCAGAAAGCGCGCTTGTTTCTGCACCGTGCCTTGACTCCGGAGTAGGCCTGCACATGCGCGCCAACGACTCTTCCGGCAACTTCGCGCAACTGGATTTGTGGCTGGAACGCATGCTCGCTGCAGCACCGTCGGCTCGCGCAGGTATCCTTGCCGATTGCCAAGACCCCGCACTGCGCCGCGAACTGGAAGCACTGCTTGCACTGGATCCTGCGGTCGGCCCGCTCGACCGCACCCCGCTGAATCTCGCCGCGCAGGCCCTGGGCCGCGATGCGCAGCGCGATTCGCGTCAGGGCGCCATGTTTGGTGCGTATCGTCTGCGTCACCTCATCGGCGAAGGCGGCATGGCGACGGTATGGCTGGCCAGCCGCGACGACGGCACGCTGACGCGCGATGTCGCTGTGAAGTGCCTGAAGATCGGATTGGCAACGCCAGAACTGCACGCGCGCTTTCTGCGCGAACAGCAGATTCTCGCGCGGCTGACGCATCCCAATATTGCCCGTCTCTACGATGCTGGCATCAGTGCCGACGGCGTGCCGTACATCGTCATGGAATACGTCGATGGCGAGCCGATCACCCGCTACTGCGATCGCCTGCAACTGCCGCTGGGCGCGCGCCTTGGCTTGCTGCGCCAGGTATTAGGCGCTGTAGCGTTCGCCCACCAGAACCTGATCGTGCATCGCGACCTGAAACCGGCAAACATCCTCATTGGCAACGATGGCACGCCGACCCTGCTCGATTTCGGCATCGCCAAGCTGCTAGACGTGGATGGCGACGATGGTGCGACCCGAACCCAGACCCGCGCGCTTACGCCGGGCTATGCCGCACCCGAACAATTCAGCGGCGATGCGATCACGACCGCGACTGACGTCTACGCATTGGGCGTGATTGCATTCGAACTGTTGACGGGATGCCGCCCGCAACACTCCGGATTGAGCGGGTCCGATGCGAGCAGCAGCCGCGAGGCACCGCTCGCGTCGACCCGCGTGTCGCAGTGGCGTAGCGAAAAAGTCAACAAAGATACAATGCCGCATCCTGCTGACGTTGCCGCACAGGTTCGCGGCAGCAGCGGCGCCAGCAATCTGGCGCGCACCCTGCGTGGCGACCTGGACACACTGGTTGCAACGGCGCTACAAGCCGACCCGGCACGACGCTACGTCGGTGCGACAGCGCTGGACGAGGACGTCGGGCGCTATCTGCAACGACGTCCGTTGCGGGCGCAACCGGATCGCTGGGCCTATCGGGTCGGCAAATTCGCGCGCCGCAACTGGCTTGCGCTAGGCGCAGTTGCTGCGATCATTCTTGCGCTCGGCGCCGGCGCCGGCATCGCCGCGTGGCAGGCGCAGCAGGCACGCCGCCATGCCGCGCATGCCGAGGCGGTGCAGGCTTTCCTGCTCAGCGTATTCGAAACGGCGCGGCCCGGCCCGCGTGCCGACTCGCTGTTGACGACACGCGAACTGGTTGAGCGCGCCGCGCATCAATTGCAGACGCAGCTGTCCAGCGAACGTGAAATCAATGCGCCGTTGCGCCTGGCGCTCGGCCGCGTGTATCGCAAGATGGGTTTGCTCGATCAGGCGTTGCCCTTGCTGACCGACGCGGTGGCCGATGCGCGCCAACAGGGTGACGACGGCGCGCTGGCAGATGCATTGGAAGCCCTGGGTCGCGTACACATCGACGCGCTGAAATTTTCCGTGGCGCTGAGTGCATTCGACGAAGCACTGGCTTTGCGTCGAAGCATGCATGCGACACCGACTCAGGAAGCAGCAACCCTGCTCGGCCTGGGCGAAACTCAAAGCAATCTGGGCGCTCTGGAAGCCGCGATCGCCTCGTTGCGCAACGGCCTGGCGCGTCTGGACGCAGCAGTCGCCGACGATCCGGCCCTGCGCCTGCGTCTGCTCAGCTCGCTGGCGGTGGCGTTGCGCCGCGCCGATCGCCCCGATAACGCAATTGCCATCGCCGAACAGGCGGTCGCTGATGCGCGCAAGAGCTTCGGCACGCGCACGCGCGAAGAAGCCAGTGCACTTTCCGTGCTCGGTTCAATCCAGCGTCATGCCGGCCGACTGCGCGACGCGGAATCATCGCTGCGCGCCACTGTGTCGATTGATCTGGACGTCTATCACCAGCCGGTGCCAGCGCATCTGCACAATCTGGGCACGGCTTTGCACGATCTGGGCGACTACGCGCAAGCCGAACAGATGCTGCGCGATGCGCTCGCCGCGCAAATCGCCGAACTCGGCGCCGAACATCCGGCGGTCGGCAACTATCAAAAGGAACTTGCGCTCGCATTGCATTCGCTGGGCCGCGAAGCCGAAGCCGAGACCCTGCTGCGCGCCGCGCTCGCCCACACCGAGCAGGGCTACGACGCACAATCGCCCGAAGTCGGCGACAAGAAACTGGCCTTGGCCGATGTATTGCTCGCGCGCGCGGAAGTCTCGCCTGCACGTCAGCTGTATCAAAGTGTGATCGAAGCCGCGTCAATGCCGGGTGCCGGACGCCTGCGCCTGCGCGCGCTCGCGCTCGCGGGCCTGGCACGCGACGACGCAGCGGTTGGTGACAACGGTCACGCGTCACAGCTTGCGCGCGAAGCACTTGCCGCGGCGCAACCCAGCGAAGCACTGGAGCCGCAGGAACGCATCGGTCTGGAACTGGATAGCGGCGAAATGCTACTGGCTGCCGGCGATCGCGACGAGGCTGGCGCGCAATTCGACAATGCCGAAAAGCTGGCTGCAACAATCCTTTCGGAAGATCATCCGCTGCACGCACGCGCCCTGTTCGATCAGGCGCGCCTGGCGCACGCCAGTGCGGATTCGGCAAAAGCGCGTGCATTCATCGAGCGCAGTCTTCCGGTATTGCAACGGCATCTGCCGGCGAAGCACCCGCTGCTGGTTTCCGCGCTGGCGCTGCGCGACAGCCTTGCCCGGTGAAGCCGTCAGCTCCATGAGCTGAAGAATTATTTTTTGCGGCGTGTCCTCCCGTGCCACCAAAATGCGCCTTGATCAATAAGCCCCCACACCGGGCTGGCGTTTTCTCCCTGCAACCGAAGAGGACCGGATCCATGAATCGCTCTGTCGCGCGTTTGACTCGCAACGTATTGTTGACCTGCCTGCTGGCCGCCCCGCTGCTGGCCTCCGCCGCAGCACCCGCCAAGCCCGCCGTCGATGGCAAGACGTTTACCGGAACCCTGGTCAAGCAGGGCGAGAACCAGGGTGATCCGGACGACTTCGTGTTCAAGGACGGCCAGTTCATTTCCACCGCCTGCGCCAGTTTCGGCTTCAAGCCCGCCAGCTACAGCGTCATCCAGGATGGCGCGCGCATGCAGTTCAGTGCCGAGAACAAGACCGACGCCGGCGTGCGCATGATCTGGAAAGGCACGATCGAGGGCGACCATCTGCAAGCAACCGCGCAATGGATGCGTCCGCAGCAGCCCGTCGTCGAATTTCACGCCAACGCCGACCTCAAGCACTAAGGAAGCACCGCCATGGGCATCAATCCAGACAAACTCAATGCGTTTCTCGGCAAGGCCGTCGGCGACCTCGGCGCCGCAATCAGCTCGACGCTGATGATCGTCGGTGACCGCCTCGGCTACTACAAGGAGCTGGCGAAAGGTCCGCTGACTTCCGCGGAGCTGGCCAAGCGCACGAACACGAATGAGCGCTACGTGCGCGAGTGGCTGAACAACCAGGCGGCCGGTGGCTACACCCAATACGACGCAGCGAGTGGAAGATTTTCGTTGAACGACGAGCAGATACTCTGCCTCGCCGATCCGAATGGGCCAGTGGATCTGCCCGGTGCATACAATATTGTCGAGGCGACCTTTCACGCGCTCGATCGCACGCTGGACAATTTCAAGACCGGCAAGGGCATGGAATGGGGCGAGCATCACGCCTGCCTGTTCCACGGCACCGAGCGCTTTTTCCGCGCTGGTTACAACGCCAACTTGCTGGCGTCATGGTTGCCGGCACTGGACGGTGTCCTCGACAAACTCAAGCGCGGCGCGAAGGTCGCTGATGTCGGTTGCGGTCATGGCTCGAGCACGGTGCTTATGGCCAAGGCATTTCCGAATTCGCAATTCGTCGGCTACGACTACCACGCGCCGTCGATCCAAATTGCGCGCGAACGCGCTGCCGCTGCGGGTATCAAGAATGCCGTCTTCGAATCGGCCGATGCCGTGAGCTACGCCGGAAAGCAATTCGATCTGATTGCGTTCTTCGATTGCCTGCACGACATGGGCGACCCTGCCGGAGCCGCCAAGCACGCACGCCAGGCGCTCAAGTCCGACGGTACGGCGATGATCGTTGAACCCTTCGCGAACGACACGCCGCAGGCCAATCACAATCCGGTCGGCCGGGTGATGTACGGCGCGTCGTCACAGATCTGCGTGCCCGTGTCGCTCGCGCGCAATGGACCGGCACTCGGCGCCCAGGCCGGCGAGGCACGGTTGCGCCAGGTCGTCGTCGATCAAGGCGGCTTCAGCAAATTACGCCGTGCCACGGAGACGCCATTCAATCTGGTGCTGGAGGCGCGTCCGTGAGACGAGCAACGCTGCGCCTTGCAGCGCTCGCGGCCGCCCTGGTTGCCGTCGCTCCGGCAGCGCACGCATCCATGTTCCTGGTCGGGCCGGGCCATTTCAGCACGATTCAAGCTGGCATCAACGCCGCGCTTGCTGCCGGCGGCAACAACGAGGTTCGCGTGCGAACCGGCAACTACACCGAGAACATCACGTTTTCGCTGCCCAGCGGTTCGCTCGACATTAGCGGCGGGTGGAATTCCGCGTTCAGCACACGCGACCCGGATCCAACTGCCACGCTGGTTGCTGGCGGCAATACCAATCGGGTGTTTCTGCCTTTTGTTTCCGGCGCCGCAAACCTGACCATCAGCGACTTCTCGATTGCCGGTGGCGCGACGGTGGATTGCGGCGGCGGCATGTATGTCGTCACGACCAACAATGCCCTGGCACAGATACGCAATTCGCACTTTCTGCTCAATTCGGCTCAGGTCGGCGGCAACGGCATCCCGCGTGGCGGTGGCTTCTGCGCGATCATGGAAGATGCCAGCGCGCTGATATTCGACGGTAACCAAGTGCTCGCCAACACCGCGCAAACCGCCACGGGTCTGGCCTACGGCGCCGGAATCTACGTGGAGGCTTTCAACGCAACGAACGTGGTGGTCAACAACAATCTATTCAACGGCAATGTCGCGACCGCCACCGACGTCGCTGGCAGAGTCTACGGCGCCGGTGCGGCGTTCGTCCTCGACGGCAGCGCCCAGCTTTCGTTTTCGAACAACGTGGTGACATCGAACCAGGCACAGGCGCAATCGCTTGGCCAAGGCCACTCAAGCGGCGCGTATGTCGACGCGAACTGCGCCGTGGGATGCGCGATCACGTTGCATGCGGATGTGTTCGACAAGAACCTCGGCGGCTTCGATGGCCAGCTCGAAGTGTTTCAAGACTCCAACAGCGGCAATTCATCGCTGCATCTGGACAACCTGCTGGTGACGCGCGGCCAGTACGGCGGTGTCTATCTCTATGTGCATTCCGGCAGCGTCAACCTGACCAATCTCAGCGTCGCCGACAACGCGAACGTCGGTCTGAACTGCTTCGACTTCGTTCCCTTCACGATGTTCAACACGATCGCGTACAACAACGGTTCCGACGGCGGCGTCGGCAGCGGCAGCAGCCAGGGCAACAACCTGATCGGCATCGATCCGCATTTCATCGACGCCGCGCACGGCAACTACCGGCTGCGGGCGGACTCGGCAGCGCGCGATGCAGGAACCGCCACACCGCCCGGCGGTCTGGGACTGTTCGATCTGGACGGCAACCCGCGCAATTTCGGTGCGGCACCGGATATCGGCGCGTACGAAATCGGCGACAAGATTTTCAAGAATGGTTTTGAGACGTAGGTTTCTGTCATGAATACACATCATCAATACGTTATCCGATCGAGTCTGATCCGGTTTGCGTTCATCGCATTGGTGGCAAGCAGCGCGCACGCGGCGACATTCAACGTCGGAACAGACGGCACGTTCGCAACGATCCAGGCTGGCATCAATGCCGCGATCGCCGCGGGCGGCAGCAATCAGATCCATGTCGAAGCCGGCACCTACAACGAGAATTTGACCTTGACGCAAACCTCGGGGACGCTGGATATCCTCGGCGGCTGGAACGCTGCATTTTCCCAGCGCAACCTGGATCCCAGCGCGACACAAATTTTCGGCGGAGTCGTTTCGCGCGTGTTGAACGCATCGATCACCGGCGGCCAGTTCACGTTCTCCGGATTCTCCTTTGTCGGCGGCGCTTCAACCGATCGCGGTGGCGGCGCCTACCTGCACATCGCCAACACCGGCCTTGCGCAGATCCGCAATTCGCGCTTCCTCCTCAATACGGTGAGCGCGCCAAACAGCGGCAACGCGTTGGGCGGAGCGTTCTACGCTGAGTTGTTCAACACCGGCGGCCTGATCTTCGACGGCAATGTGGTCGACACCAACAGCGCCACGGCGGCTGATGGCGTTGCCTACGGCGGTGGTGTGTTTATCGAGGCGTTCGATTCAGCCAATGCCGCGATGTCCAATTGTGTAATCCAGAACAATGTCTCAAGGGCGTCGAATGCCGGCGGTCATGCCAGTTCCGGCGGCGCCCAGTTCGACATCGCCGGGAGCGCGCTGATCACAGTCAATCGCACACATTTTCTTTCCAATTCGCTGCAGGCCTCGGATCTGAGTCATGCGACGTTCTCCGGTGCGTTCGTCAGCGGCGGCTGCAGTGGAAGTTGCGAGTTCGATATGAGCCAGAGCACGTTCGACAGCAACCATGGTTTCATCGCGACGCAGCTTGAAGTCGGCATGGGGGGAGCTTCGTCGCTGGTCTCGCTTTCGAATTTGCAGATCAGTCGCGGCAGCGGCGGCGGCCTGTTCCTGCAAATGGATTCCGGCACGGCACAAGTGACCAACCTGACCGTCGCAGACAACGCCCGCACGGGTATATACCTCGTGCCGAATGCGCCGATCACGTTGTTCAACTCACTTGCGTTCGGCAACGGCGGCGATCTGGTGCAGGGGGTACCGGGAGCGACGCTCGGCAACAACCTGAGCGGCGTCGATCCGCTGTTCGTCGATGCGGCGAACGCAAACTATCACCTGAAATCCAACTCACCGGCCCGCGACGCAGGAACCGCAACACCGCCCGGTGGTCTGGGGTTGTTCGATCTGGATGGCAACCCGCGCAATTTCGGTGCGGCACCGGATATCGGTGCGTACGAGATCGGCGACAAGATTTTCAAGGATGGTTTCCAGTAACGATTAGCTCGCGACGGCGCGCGTGGTGCGCCGCTTGCGCCGCTGCCGCAGCCAGGTCTGCGCGTGATCGAAATACAGATAAATCACTGGCGTCAGATACAACGTCAGCAATTGCGAGGTCAGCAGACCGCCGACCACGGCTACGCCCAAGGGGCGCCGCGACTCGGCGCCGGCGCCCAGGCCCAGCGCAATCGGCAAGGTGCCGAACAGCGCGGCGAAGCTGGTCATCATGATCGGGCGGAAGCGCACCAGGCAGGCTTCGAAGATTGCCTCCTGCGCCGTCTTGCCGCCGCGCTCGGCCTCGACTGCGAAGTCGATCATCATGATCGCGTTCTTCTTGACGATGCCGATCAGCATGATGAGGCCGACGGCAGAGTATAAATTCAGGTCAATACGAAAAATGAGCAAGGTCAACAATGCGCCAAACGCCGCCGTTGGCAGCCCGGAAAGAATCGTCAGCGGATGGATAAAACTTTCGTAGAGAATGCCGAGCACAAGATAGATCACGAAAATCGCCAGCAGCAGCAGGATGCCCATGCCGGAAATCGACGACTGGAAAGCCTGTGCCGTGCCCTGGAACGTGCCGGTGATCGTGTCAGGGACCTTGAGCCTGGTGACGGCACCGTCGATGCGCTCGAGCGCCTGACTCAGCGAGATGCCCGGTCGTAGGTTGAACGACAGCGTCACCGAAGGCACCTGACCGAGATGACTGATCGTCGCCGGGCCGACGGATTTGTCGAAATGCGCGACCGCCGCCAGCGGAACGAGTTGGCCATTGCTGGAGTGGATGTAGATCTGACCGAGCACCGCCGGATCGTTCTGCCGGGCTGGATCCACCTGCATCAGCACCCAGTACTGATCGATCGAGGTGTAGATCGTGGAAACCTGCTGCGGCCCGAATGCTGTGTACAACGCGCCTTCGATCTGCGCCGCGGTCACACCGACGGCAGCGGCGGCGTCGCGATCGATCTTGACGTCCATTTGCGGCGAGGCAATCAGCAGATCGCTGGTCACGTCCTGAAATCCGTCGAGCTTGGCGATGGCTTCAACCAATGTCGGCACGAAGGCGAACAGTTCCTTGGTGTCGATGTCCTGCAAGGTGTACTGGTATTGCGCCTTGGACAGCGGCCCGGGCAGACGGATGATCGGAATATTCTGCAGATAAATCTTGAAGCCAGGAATGCCGCCGAGTTTCGGTCGCAGTTCCTGGATCACTTCATCGGGCGTGCCGCGCTCGCTGCGCGGCTTGAGGGTCACGATCATGCGCCCGAGATTGAGCGTGGCGCTGCTGCCGGACACGCCCATGAACGCCATCACGCCGGCGACATTCTTGTCTTCGCGAATGATTTTCGCCGCTTCGTTGTGCTTGCGCGCCATCTCGTCGAAGCCGATGTCCTGATCGGCTTCGGTGAACACGAACAACTGGCCGGTATCGTCATTCGGCAGGAATCCTTTCGGCACGAACACAAACAACGCCACGGTCGCGACAAGGATCGCAGCAAACCCGAGCAGGACCAGACGCCGATGAGCCAGGGCCACTTGGAGCGTGCGCCGGTACCAATTCTGCATGCCGTCGAACACGTCTTCGAAGAACTGGTACAGGCGTCCGTGCCGCTCTTCAACAGAATCCGCACCCTTGTGGCTTTTCAGCATGCGGCTGCACAGCATCGGCGTGAGGCTGAGCGAGACGAAGCCGGAGACAAGAACCGCACTGACAATCGTCACCGCGAACTCGTGCAACAGGCGGCCGATGATGCCGCCCATGAACAAGAGCGGGATAAAGACTGCGGCGAGCGATAGCGTCATTGATACGATGGTAAAACCAATTTCGCGTGCGCCCTCCAACGTGGCCTGCAGCGGCGACTTGCCCATTTCCAGATGCCGGCTGATGTTCTCCAGCATCACAATCGCGTCATCGACGACGAAGCCGACGCACAGGGTCAGCGCCATCAGCGACAGGTTATCCAGGCTGTAGCCAAACGGGTACATGATTGCGAACGTGCCGATGATCGACATCGGCAATGCCAGCGACGGGATGATGGTTGCGGACAAATTGCGCAGGAAGATGAAAATCACCATCACCACAAGGCCCAGTGCGAGCACCAGGCTGAACTGCACGTCGCCAACCGAAGCGCGGATGCTCTCGGTGCGGTCATAGAACACTTTCAGGTCGATGCCGGCGGGGAGCTGCTTTTGGAAATCCGGCAAGACCGCGCGAATGCGCTGCACCACCGCTATCGTGTTCACGCCAGGCTGTTTCTGGATCGCCAGCAGCACACCGCGCGTTCCGTTCACCCAGGCCGCGAGCTTGTCGTTCTGCACGCCATCGTAGACGCGACCGATATCGTGCAAGCGCACCGGCGCGCCGTTCTGGTAGCTGACGATGAAATCGGCGAAGGGTTTGGCCCCCTGGAATTGGCCGTTGACCATGACGCTATACGTTCGATTGCTTCCGTACAACGTGCCGGTCGGCAAATTGACATTGCCGCTGCTCACCGCAGCCTGCACCTGGTCGATGCCGAGGCTGCGCGCCGCCATCGCACCGGGATCAAGGTCAATGCGCACGGCATACTTCGCCGAGCCATACACGTTGACCAGCGCGACGCCGTCGATCATCGACAGGCGCTGAGCCAGCAGCGATTCGCCGTACTCGTCCACCTTCGACAGCGGCAACGTCCTGGAGCTCATGCCGATGAAGAAAATCGGCGAGTCTGCCGGGTTGACCTTCTTGAACGTCGGCGGCGTCGTCATCGTCGGCGGCAGTTGCTTGAGCGCCGCGGAGATAGCCGATTGCACGTCGAGCGCCGCCGCATCGATATTGCGTTCGAGCGCGAACTGCAGTGTGATCTGGCTCTGGCCGATGCCGCTGAGCGAGGTCATCGATTCCAGCGCCGGAATTGTCGAAAATTGTTTTTCCAGCGGCGTGGCGACTGCCGAGGCCATCGTTTCCGGCGACGCGCCGGGCAACTGCGCCGTCACCTGGATCGTCGGGAAATCCACATTGGGAAGATCCGACACCGGTAACAACCGGTACGCGGCAATGCCGAACACGAGAATGCCGATCATGACCAGGGTGGTCATTACCGGGCGGCGTACGAAAATTTCGGATACCGACGTCATGCTGAATACTTCACTTCGACGGCTCAGCCACTTTCACCCTGCTGCCATCCACCAGGCGCGACTGGCCATCCGTCACGACGGTTTCGCCGACGCTAAGTCCCTTGGCGATCATCGCATCGCCATTGACGCTGCGCGCAACCGTAACCGCGCGCTGCTCGGCGCGGCCATCAGGCCTGACCACGAAGACATAACTGCCGTTAGGCCCGGCCTTGATTGCGCCCTCGGGAACCGCGAGCGCGTCGGCATCGCTACCGAGGGTCAGTTCGATATCGACGAACTGCCCCGGCCATAGGCGCTCGTCGGCATTGGCAAAGCTCGCGCGCAACTTCACCGTGTTCGTGGTCGGATCGATAGCATTGTCCACAAAGGACAATTCTCCACTTATTCTACCTTCGATGCCGGCACTGCTCGCCTTCACCCCGAGCACACCCTTGGCCTGCGCGGCGCGCACGCGATCCACATATTGGCCGGGCACGGCGAAATTGACGAAGATGGGCGCCAGCTGGTTCAGGGTCAGCAACGCCTGGGTGTCATTTGCCTTCACCAGGTTGCCGGCCTGCACGAGGATGCGCCCGGCGCGGCCATCGATCGGCGCGTGGATGTCGCTGTAGGCGACGGTAAGTTTCGCTGCCTCGACATTGGCCTGATCCACCTTCACGCTTGCCGCGGCAGCTTCGAAGGCGGTGAGGTATTGCTGCATCTGGTCGGCAGAAATGAATCCCTTCGCCGCCACCGGCTTGTAGCGATTGACCTGAGCCAGCGCCAGATCACGCGCGGCGACATCTTTGGCCAACGCGGCATTGACCTGTGCCAATGCCGCCTGTGCGGGGCGCGGATCGATCTTGAACAGCAGTCGGCCCTTTTTGACGTTTTCGCCGTCCTTTACGTTACTTTCCAGGAGCTGGCCGTCGACGAGGGACTTGATAGCGACGCTGTTGATTGCCTCGACGCTGCCGACCGCGGTCAGGAGTTCCGGCACGGCTTTGCGCTCTGTTTTGGCAATCCCGACTGGCACGATAGGTTCGGGCGGCGGTGGCGGCGCGCCGGAACAGGCGGCGAGCACCAGCGGCATCGATAACGCCACAAAGCGCAACGACTGAAAATTGCGATGCAGCGAGCCAAATGGATACAGGTACATGATCATGCCGTCATTATCGCCGAAGCCACGCAATACGCGGCAATAGCGCGCGTAAAGACTTGTGAAAAATGCACGCCGGCCCTGCCATAAGTAATACGAAAAGCCGCACTTTCTCGCTCTTGAAGCGCGGTGCTGCGCTACACTGCGCGCCCCGCGCTGACGTTGTTTGTGCGATCGTCCTTGATCGCGAGAAACAAAAAAAGCGGTCATCCTTGGCCGCACTTTGGAGCTGTTGGTGCGATCGTCCCTGAACGCAAGAATCAAAAAGCCGACATCCATGTCCGCAATTTTCAATAGATGCCCATGACACAGTCGCTGTTGTCCAACCCGCCACTGCCGCGCGATGCCAAGCGTCGCAGCTACTGGACCGCGCCGCACGGCAGCGCGATGGCGCTCGCCATTGCCGCGGCCGCGCGCGAGCACCCCGGCATCGTCGTCGCGGTGACGCGTGACACGCATTCGGCGCACGCGCTGGAATCGGATTTGCGCGCGTTTACACAGTCCGGTGTCGACGCCGGCGACGCAATCGAAGTGCTGCATTTCCCCGATTGGGAAACCCTGCCTTACGATCTATTCCCGCCGCACCCGGAAATCGTCTCGCAGCGCATCGCCGCACTTTACCGCCTGCCGGCGACACGGCGCGGCGTGCTCGTAGTGCCGATGGCGACGCTGATGCAACGGCTCGCGCCGCGCAGTTTCATTGGTGGTTCGAGTCTGGTGCTGAAGCTGAAGCAGCAACTGGATCTGGGCAGCGAACAACGCCGGCTCGAATCGGCCGGCTACCGCAACGTGCCGCAAGTCGCCGAGCCCGGCGACTTCGCCATCCGTGGCGCCCTGCTCGACATCTTCCCGATGGGCAGCCCCGAACCGTACCGCATCGAGTTGTTCGATCGCGAGATCGATTCGATTCGCAGCTTCGATCCGGAAACGCAGCGCTCGCTGCATAAAGTGGAAAAAGTAAATTTGTTGCCGGCGCGGGAATTCCCGCTCACCGAAGAATCGATCAAGGCGTTCCGCAACACCTTGCGCGAACGCTTTCCAATCGATCCGCGGCGCTGTCCGATTTATCAGGACCTGAAGGAAGGCACCACCCCGGCCGGCATCGAGTACTACCTGCCGCTGTTTTTCGAGCACACCGAAACCCTGTTCGACTATCTGGATGAACAATCGTTGTTTGTGCTCGCGGAAAATGCGGGCGAAGCCGCGGATACGTTCTGGCAGCAGGCGCAGTCGCGCTACGACAGCCGCGCGCACGATATCGAGCGGCCGATCCTGCCGGTTACAGAATTGTATCTGCCGCCGGAACGCCTGCGCGAGCAACTCAACCTGCGCCTGCGTGTGGAAATTGTCGCAAAAGGCACAAATGAACACGGCGTGGATCTGGGCACGCAACCGGCGCCGAGTCTGCCGCTGAACCGGCGTGGCGAAGCGCCGGCCGATGAACTCAAACGATTTCTAGCGAACTATCCGGGCCGCGTGCTGATCGTGGCCGATTCGGCGGGGCGGCGCGAGGCGTTGATCGAACAGCTTGCGGCGGCGAATCTGAAACCGCACGTCGTTGCGTCGTGGCGGGACTTCATCGCGGTTGATTCTTCCGCTCGTCATCCCAGCGAAAGCTGGGATCCAGCTCCTGGTGCTGAAAATCAAGTGCTGGATTCCCGCCTTCGCGGGAATGACGAAATTGGGGAGACTTCGCGCTTCTTTATCACCGTCGCGTCGATCGACGACGGCTTTGCCCTCACCGACCCCGCACTCACCATCCTCACCGAGCGCCAGCTCTACGGCGAGCGCGCGCAGCAGGTGCGCCGGCGCAAGCTCGCCGTGCGCGAGCCCGAAGCGGTGCTGCGCGATCTGTCGGAGCTGGCGATCGGCACGCCGATCGTGCATGCCGATCACGGTGTTGGCCGTTATCAAGGCCTCATCAAGCTCGAGGTTGGCCGGCTCCAGTCAGAAGATGCCCGCGGCGAGTTCCTCAGCATCGAATATGCAAAAGGCGACAAATTATACGTCCCGGTGGCGCAGCTGCATCTGGTTTCGCGCTACTCGGGCGCGTCGCCCGAACTGGCGCCGCTGCACTCGCTGGGTGGCGACGCCTGGGAACGCGCCAAGCGCAAGGCCGCGCAGAAGGTACGCGACGTTGCCGCCGAACTGTTGGCCCTGTATGCGCAACGCGAAGCGCGCAAAGGTCACGCCTTCGTTTACGACCGCGCGATGTACGAGCAGTTCGCGGCGACGTTTCCGTTCGAGGAAACCCCCGATCAATGGCAGGCGATCGAGGCGGTCATTGCGGACCTCGCGTCTGGCAAGGCCATGGACCGTGTGGTCTGCGGCGACGTCGGCTTCGGCAAGACTGAAGTCGCGCTGCGCGCCGCGTTTGTTGCGGCCACCGCAGGCAGGCAGGTTGCCGTGCTGGTGCCTACGACCTTGCTTGCGCAGCAGCACTACACGAATTTCCGCGACCGCTTTGCCGACTGGCCGGTGCGTGTGGAAGTCATCTCGCGCTTCAAGTCGAAGAAGGAAGTCGACGCCGCGCTCAGCAAACTGCGCGACGGCCAGACCGACGTCATGATCGGCACGCACCGCTTGTTGCAGCCGGACATCAAGTTCAAGGAGCTCGGCCTCGTCATCGTCGACGAAGAACATCGTTTCGGCGTGCGCCAGAAGGAGCAACTGAAACGGTTGCGCGCGGAAGTGGATGTGCTGACGCTCACCGCAACTCCGATCCCACGAACATTGAACATGGCGATGTCCGGCATGCGCGATCTTTCCATCATCGCCACGCCACCCGAGCATCGCCTCGCGGTGAAGACGTTTATCGCGCCGTATGACCCGGCCGTGGTGCGCGAGGCATTCCAGCGCGAACTGGCGCGCGGCGGTCAAGTATACTTTTTGCATAACGAAGTCGAATCGATCGAACGCATCGCACGCGAACTCGGCGACTTGATCCCGGACGCACGCATCCGCATCGCGCACGGCCAGATGCGCGAGCGTGAACTCGAACAGGTGATGCTGGATTTCTATCGCCAGCGCTTCAACGTGCTGGTGTGCACGACGATCATCGAATCCGGCATCGATGTGCCGAGCGCGAACACCATCGTCATCAACCGCGCGGACCGCTTTGGCCTGGCGCAACTGCACCAGCTGCGCGGACGTGTCGGCCGCTCGCACCATCGCGCCTATGCCTACCTGATCGTACCCGATCGGCGCTCGATGAGTGCGGATGCGGAGAAGCGCCTGGAAGCCATCGCCTCAATGGAAGAGCTCGGCGCCGGCTTCACCCTGGCGACGCACGATCTGGAAATCCGCGGCGCCGGCGAGTTGCTCGGCGACGAACAAAGCGGACAAATCCAGGAAGTGGGGTTTTCGCTCTACACCGAATTGCTCGAACGCGCCGTGCGCGCACTCAAGAGCGGCAAGATTCCCGATTTCGACCTGGTCAGCGAACACGATGCCGAAGTCGAACTGCATATCCCTGCCCTTATCCCCGACGACTATCTTGCCGATGTGCACACGCGCCTGACCCTGTACAAGCGCATCGCCAGCGCGCGCGACGTGGATGCATTGCGCGAGCTGCAAGTCGAGATGATCGATCGCTTCGGCCTGCTGCCCGACGCGGTAAAGAACCTGTTCGCCGTCGCCGGAATCAAGCTCGGCGCCACCGCGATCGGCATC
Source organism: Lysobacterales bacterium (assembly GCA_038244165.1). Taxonomy (GTDB): domain Bacteria; phylum Pseudomonadota; class Gammaproteobacteria; order Xanthomonadales; family Rhodanobacteraceae; genus Rudaea. The sequence goes on from JBBRTT010000007.1 coordinate 93,469, forward strand.
CGTCGACTCGAACTCGGCGAGAAAGGCGGCAGAATATTGTTCCAGCCGCAACCGAACATCGACCCGGTAAGCGTGATCAAGCTGATCCAGACTCAACCAAAAGTGTACTCGCTCGACGGTCAGGACAAGCTCAAGATCAAACTCGACTTGCCTGGGGGAGCCGAGCGATTGGGCACCGCGCAGGCGTTGCTGCGGACGCTGGCCGCAACGCCTACGCCGTCAGCGCGCAGTCATTGATCGAAGCTACCGCGGAAGATCAAGTCGAGGTGCGGGATGGCGAGATCGAGTGTATATTTTTGCGTTGCGGTGAAATTCTGCAGTTGCGCATTGGCGAGATTGCAATTCGACGTGCACAGATAGTTCGGATAGTAGAAGCTGTACGTCGCTGCATTCGCTGCCAGGTAATAGCTACCCACCGGGACGGCATCCGTTGAATAGTGTCCCGTGCCGTCAGTCCACGTCGATTGAACCGACATTCCGCTGGTATCCATCAATTCGACCTGGAGATATGCCGGCGCTGCAAAGCCCGTGTCTGCATCGTAAACGCTCCCGCTTGCGTAGGCGCCCGCGCTGAGTACGAAGTCCATGCCCGTCAACTGCTGCGAGGCCCCCAGCTGCAGCGCCTGCGCGCCCGGTGGTGGAGCAAAGCAGCAACCGGTCGTCGTGATGTTGGGATAAAACGTGTCCATATAACCGGGTTCACTCGCAACCCATACGTAGTAGCGGTTTTGCCCGGAGGTTGGCCCGAGCCCTTGCAGCAAATAATGGCCGGCGGCATCGGTGATCGTGTCGACGTAGTCAGCAAGTTGAAAGCCGACCATCAACCCTGAATGCACGATCACTCCCGGCATTGGCTGACCGGTGTTCGCATTCGTGACGATTCCCGCGATGCTCTGCATCGTCGTCATCTGCGCGTCGATGCCGGTCACCACTTGCCCGCTCGTGAGGACTATTTCTTGTGCATTCGCTTCAAATGCAGCACCTGCAAAATACTGCGGCGCGAACAAATTGCCGCGGCCGAAGAAAACGCTGAAATTCCCCGGAAGAAACGCGCTACTGACGTAGCTGCCGGGGTTTTGTTCGCCATACTTGGCTGAACTCGACGTGGACAGATAGGATGTGCTGTCGAACGGCGTATGCCTGCGTACGCTCACATCAGTCGCTATAGCCGACCCATCTATCGCGCTCGTGATCACGCCGCTGAAGGCGGCGCCCAAATGCAGACTAAAATCGATGCCTTGAAGATCTTGGCCGTCTTGCAGGGCAAAAGCGTCGCTCCCCGCGTAGCCATTCATGGTGCTGTCGTAATCGTGACCAGCATAAGACTGTTGAAGCAGCAGGTCGGGCAACTGAAAGTCGGACACTACAGCTGCATAACTGCCGGGCAATATGCCGGAAACTGTGTACTTGCCGGCGGTATCCGACTGGGCATAGAAACTTGTGGAATTGTTTCTGATGAGTTGAACGTTGATACAACACACTGGCACATTCGTGTCACTGCGTGTGATATGGCCCGAAATCGAAGCCGGGAGGAAAAGTAGGAAATCCGCGGTCGTGTCAGGTGCTGCCACGACGGGTGGAAAATTGCCTGGGCATGAATTCTGGTAGTAACAAGGCGTATCCGGGTAGACCTCGGTTATGTGACCCGCGAGCCGGGCGATCAACACGTAGTTGCCTGAACCATCACCCGCGCCCAGAGTTGTAATCGCATACTGTCCCTGCGCATTGGTGACGGCCTGCCCATCCACCGTGAAGTTGCCCCAGATTTGGAAGTCGACATGCCCCGCCTCGATCGCGACGCCTGCGAGCGGCTGATTGCTGCCGTCACGCACAGTGCCGCTGAAATACGGCGTCGACTGCGCGCACGCGACAACGGGCGCCAAGAAAAATATGGGCAAACAGACGAGGGACGCAGCAAGAATCCGGGAGAACGCTAACATCGAGGTTTTCACAACGGCAGGCGGTGTATACATTTTACGGGCTACCCGACACTGCAGCAACAACTACTTCCATCGCTGAAATACGAGTGTTGGCGCTGGACAAACGCCCGTCGGCGTTTGATAGTAGGTGTCTAGGCTGCGCCAGTATATGGCGCTACTTGCATGCACTGTATCGGCTTGCCAGGGGAGACCGATCATGAAAACCTTTCTCAAAGTATTGGGCGTGATCATAGTCCTGATCGTCGCCGGCGTCGCCGCGATCTTCTGGGGCTCGTCGGGCATGACCGATGTCAGCGACGCCTTTTTTAAGGCAACGGCGGCAGGCAATATGGAGCAGGCGCGCACCTATCTTGCGGAGGATTTTCGCAAATCCACCTCCGAAGATGAGTTGCACGCTTTCCTGCAGCACAGCGCCCTGCTCGACTATGCCGAAGCACACTGGAGCAGCCGCGCGATGAATCTCGGCGGCACCGGGCATCTGGAAGGCACGGTCAACACGAAGTCCGGCGGCAGCGTTCCGCTGTCGATCCAGTTCATCAAGGAGAACGACGCCTGGAAGATCTATTCGATCAAGAAGACCCAGGCGGGACTCGTCACTGCATCCGATGAAGAAAGCCCGGCAGCGCCTTCGCTCGCCGACGCCGGCAAGATCGCGCTGGCCACATCGCTTGTGTTCGGTCGCGCGCTCAAATCGGGTAACTTCAGCGAGCTCTACCAGACGACTTCGTCTGAAGTGCAGAAAAAGTATACCGTCGCCACATTCGCTTCGAGTTTTGCCGAGATCGTCGACAAGAAACTCGACGTCGATGTCGTTGCTGATGCAAAACCGAAGTTCACCACCGAACCGGAAATACTCGAGAACGGCGTCCTGCACATGGCCGGCGTTTTCGTTTACGGCGAACAGCATGATCATCTGAACTTCGACTACAAATACGTGTATCGGCATACCCAATGGAAGCTGCTCGGCATCCACGTCAAGATCACAGGCGAGAATCCAGACGCCGCGGCAGACTAAGGTCGGGGGAAATGGCGCCGCACCGAGCGGCAAGTAAGGGGTTTGCACTATGGTGTTGCTCGCGTCGCTGTTGATGTGCCTGTTCTGGTTCGGACCCGCCGGCGCGCTGTTGCTGCTTGCATTGATCCTGGAACAGCGACGGCATGATCCGAACGGCACGACGCCCCAAGGCAATATCCTGCTGCGCTGCCTCGTCGGCGGAATCATCGCCGCCATTGCCTGGGTCGTTCTGGTCGCGCTACTGGTTGCAGTCACGCGTTCGGGCAACGCCGGCCTGTGGATCGTGTGCACGCCGTGGGCGTTCGCGCTTGGCGAGGGCGTTGCCCTGGTCTGGAAGCGTGCAATGCCGCCATCGCAAGATTGATCAGGTTCGGTCCAGCGGACTGAGCACACCGCTTCCGCCGCGATTGAGCACGTGCGTATATATCTGTGTTGTCGCCACATCGCTGTGACCGAGCAGTTCCTGCACGGTACGGATGTCGTAGCCCACTTCGATCATGTGCGTCGCAAATGAATGCCGGAGCGTATGTGCACTCAACGGTTTGACGATGCCGGCCAGTGTGCGTGCACGTTTGAGTGCCCGCGTCAGAATAGCATCGTCAAAATGGTGCCTATGCTTGTCGCGCCCACGTGGATCCGGCGAAAGTCGCGCCGATGGAAAAACATATTGCCAACCGAAGTCGCGCGCCGCCCTTGGATACTTTCGCGCCAATGCATGCGGCAGCAACGCTCTGCCGAAGCCCCCAGCCACATCGGCGGCGTGTAGACGGCGTGCGCGCTCAATTTCACGCTGTAGCGGCTCAACCAGCGACCGCGGCAGCACTGTGTGCCGATCCTTAGCGCCCTTGCCGTCGCGCACCACAATCTCGTTGCGCGCAAAATCGACATCCTTCACGCGAAGACGCAGAGTTTCCATCAGACGCATTCCAGTACCGTAGAGCAGGCTCGCCAGCAGCCACGGCCTGCCATCCATGGCCAACAAGAGGCGCTGCACCTCCTCGCGAGAGAGTACTGTCGGCACTCGCCGCGGGCGCTTTGCACGCACCATGTTCTCCATCCAGGGCAGATCGATGTGGAGCACGTCGCGGTAAAGAAACAGCAGTGCCGATAGCGCCTGATTCTGCGTGCTCGCCGCAACCTCGCCTTCGGTCGCCAGCGCCGACAAAAAGCGCTCAACGTCTGGTCCGCCCAACTCGCGTGGATGGCGCTTGGCGTTGGCCAAGATGAATCGGCGCATCCACTGCAAATAAACTCGCTCTGTCCTCAAACTATAGTGCTTGAAGCGAAAACGCTTGCGAACCTCATCGAACAAGCGAGGTCGCACCGAGTCATCCACGCCGGTATTTATCACCTTGTTTTCGGGCTGATATCTCATATCGACAGGCATCTGTTGGATAGCATGCCTAGGGTGCCTGAGCATGTGCGCCGCCGGAGTCGGCAAACGCCGCGCCAGAGCGTAGGAAAACGGCTTGACGCGCGCCAGCCGCTCCCCCACCATTAAGACTTATCGCCCTGCTTTTGTGGGCTATTTATAGTTAGCCCTCTGCATGAAGGCTTTCCTATTCACTTTAATTTCCATTGCCCTCGCTCTCACCGCCGAGGCGGTGTGGCAGCATTTTCACCCGCTGTATACCCACGCTCAGCTCGCCGCTCAAGGTATCGTGGACACCTGGGAGTCTCATGCCACCGTTACGGCACTGCTTCTCATCGTGCTCGGTATCACAGCGCTCTGCGTTGGAGCGGCGCTCGCGTTTGGTGGCATCGCGTTGCGTCGCCACCTTTGGCTGGTGCTTATTGCTGTCATTGTGGCTGGTAGCTCACAACTGGCTACTCACGTTGAATTCACGCAGCAAGTAGCGCGTGCTACTGGCCAAACATTCGGCAGCTTCTATGGCTTGTTCTAGGCATAGGGCTAACTATTCGCTCAAGCGGACCGCTGCGAGTCGGCACGGTGTAAGATCACACCTCATCGCGGCAGCGGCCGCTTAGCTCAAGCGTTAGGTGCCTTCCGAACGATGGCTAGCCGGTTGTCAACTTTAGACGCAGAACTTGACGGCCTCTTAATGGTTGCCGAACCATCAGTGTGCAAACGCGCAGCATCTTTGGCGGCTGAAGCTGCCGTGGCGCAGTCGCAACTCGCGGGTGATCCCCGCTATTTGGCAGCTCAGGCACAAGCTACGCAATTGCGTTTTTTGGTCAATCTTTTAGATAGCGAATACTTTCAGCTTCAAAGCCTCAACGAACTTGGTCAAGCCACAGAAGACCGGGTGCACGTCGCCTTCGGTAAGGCTAGGGCTGCCAACTCGATGCTGTATGCACTAACCGGAAAGTTCAACGAGGCTATTTACGAGGCAATTTCGTCAGCTAATGAGCCATCGACAATTTCGCTCGTTGTGCGCAACGTCTTACGCAACGGCACCTAACTATTCGCTCAAGCGGACCGCTGCGAGTCGGCACGGTGTAGACTAAACCTCTTCGCGGCAGCGGCCGCTTAGCTCAAGCGTTAGGTGCCGATTATGCGTCTGCTTGTTCTCCTGATATTGGCAATCGGTTCTCCTGTTAGAGCCCAGCTGTTGATACACGACCAGGTCGATTGCAAAACTGAGCGAACGACGTTGCTCAAGTCCATCAAACCGATGGTTCAACCGAATGCTACTCTCGAGTCCAAGGAAGACAAGGACCCCAGCACTGTCGAATTTTTCTTTGTCAAAGACCTACCCATAGAGCAGTCGCATGTCTCTGAGGACGGCCAAGTCATCTATATCTCTAGCGCGGCAACTGACGATGGTGTTGGCGCTAAGCTTTTCGCGGCCGCCATCGATCGGCTCTTGGAGTTGAAGATTGGCAAGGTCTGTCCGCCTACACAAATCTCCGAGTCGGGCACCTAACTATTCGCTCAAGCGGACCGCTGCGAGTCGGCACGGTGTAAACTAAATCTCATCGCGGCAGCGGCCGCTTAGCTCAAGCGTTAGGTATCGAGAAATGCACTGCCCCAACTGCAAAGCACTGATACCGCTCAAAGCGGCGCCATCTATCTTCATGGGTTATTGGTCCTGTGCGTTGTGCGGAACACGCCTGCAGGTCTCGCCCAATGCCCTTGCTCTGTTGAACATGCTGTTTCTACTCGGCCTCCTATCTCTCAAACGCCTAAATGGGTTCGCGTCTATTCCATGGTGGCTACTGGGCGCTGGTTACGTCGTTTTCTTTTTTGTCGCCGGTACAGGCCTCGTACTGTCCGGCGCTATTGTCCGACGCTTCTCAATACCAGGCAGCAAACTGCAATTCGCTTCTCTAGGCGCCATTGTCATCGCGTGCATTCTCGGGTTTCTAGCTCTGCTTGCCTATTTTGGCGCCGCTACCTAACTATTCGCTCAAGCGGACCGCTGCGAGTCGGCACGGTGTAGACTAAACCTCATCGCGGCAGCGGCCGCTTAGCTCAAGCGTTAGGGCCCACATGAAGCTCGATCTGGAACTTGGGCATACTTACTATCGGCTCACGTATGCCGACAGCGAGATGACAATGCCTGGCGTCGAGCCCCTCGTATATCTTGGCGACGCCGATCCTACTGGCGGCGAAGTGCCACATATTTTTCAAGACACCGTGTCGTACGTGCGTTTCGGGTCGCGGCTAGCCTTGTCGCAAAACCATGAAGACATTCTTGTCTACTTCATACCGCCCGCTGAAATCGGCTCGGGTATCGTTGACGTGCAACACTTGGCTTCTGAGGTTACCGCTGCTGCACAGCGCGCTATCGCGCTCAACAATCCGGTACTCCCTGTGCTGCGCGAAGGCTGGCAAAGTGTGCCCTAACTATTCGCTCAAGCGGACCGCTGCGAGTCGGCACGGTGTAGACTAAACCTCATCGCGGCAGCGGCCGCTTAGCTCAAGCGTTATGTGGCAGCAAGCACTAACTGAACTTATGCCTTACGAGGCCAATGGCCTACGTCTTCGCAAAACAGACGAGCGCGATGTTGACCTGCACATGCAGCTTTACAATAGCCCTGAAGTTCGTCGATTTGTTGGTCCAGCCTTAAACTTGTCTCGCGAAAAAGCATTGAATTCCGTGGTCGATAGGCCGTCGGGAATGGTTGGCATCTTCGTTGCTGAAGACGTGCACGAGAATGTTTCTATTGGTGAGTGTGGCTTCATTGCTAGCAACTACATTCCGCAGACCGACACCTCAATCATGCTGTTGCCGCAATATCACGGTGTCGGCTATGGCCGCCGTATACTCCGCACACTTTATGGTCTTTGGGTTTACGAAATTGGGCAGTCCACGTGTGTCGCTACTGTCTGGCAATCGAACGTTGCAGCAAGATCAATTCTTAGTTCTGAGGGCTTTTCACAGACAAGCGAGTACATTGACGTCCGCGTCGATGAGCCTTGTCTGGTTTACGAGCGAAGCCGTGTCGCAATTGCCACATAACTATTCGCTCAAGCGGACCGCTGCGTGTCGGCACGGTGTAAGATCAAACTCATTCGCGGCAGCGGCCGCTTAGCTCAAGCGTTAGGTTTCAACCATGAACGCACAATCAGCCCACTGGAAAGCTTTTAATTTCATGGTCCGTCGAGTCGTTGCGGTTGCTTTCGCCGTTGTTGGTGGCTTGTTGGCTCTATCCGCGTTGCCGGCGTTACTTAGTTCGAACGGAACCGTACTAGTCAACGGCCAACCGGAACATGACATCCTCTGGCGCGTCGTCGCTTTTCTCATGCCGGCAGTCATATCAGTCATTGGAGTGTTGCTCTATCGTGCGCCACCTTTTGTTCCGAACCATCGAGCTTGAAACCTAACTATTCGCTCAAGCGGACCGCTGCGAATCGGCACGGTGTAAACTAATTCTCATCGCGGCAGCGGCCGCTTAGCTCAAGCGTTAGGTGCCATTTGAAGCCAACTTCCGGCATGACACTCCTAGAAGAAACCGAAGGAACTGGGTCGCCGGCTTCGAAGGGTGATCTGCTTGTATACAATTTCCGCCTGTTTTTAAACAAGGGCGAGGAAGTCGAAGTCAACGAAGTTCAAGATCGAGATAAATGGCCGCTCAAAATGTTGTCAGAGGTTGACGGCAAACTTCTCATCAACTACCACTGCGCACTCGGCAAGCGTGACTCAATAACAGCTATCGAGTATTCCCTCTACGGCATGAAGGCCGGTGGCTACAGAAAAGTTAAGGCCAGCCCTCATCTTGCGTTTCGCGAGGAAGGCATTCCTGGAAAGGTTCCAGCAAACGCCGTCCTCGTGTTCTGCATTTGGCTCAGGCAACTTACCATTCATGGCACCTAACTATTCGCTCAAGCGGACCGCTGCGTGTCGGCACGGTGTAAACTCAAACTCATTCGCGGCAGCGGCCGCTTAGCTCAAGCGTTAGGCGTCACACAAGCTTCTTGTTCAGTGCACCCTTTCGCCAACGTTTCGGTTTCGCTTCGCATCATTGCGTTTGCTCCGTTTTCCACTTTCTCGGCCTGCGTGTGCAGTTGGCGCACAAGCCGTCGGCTTTCGCTCGCGCACGCTTGCCCATGCCTTCTCGCACGCGCGCTGGCGCGAGGGTTTTCGTCATCGCGAGAAAATGTCGCGTATCGCAACGCATGCCCTTGCTGCATCGCGCTGTTGCTACGCTCTTGGCCAAGCGGTATTGTTCTTCCAAGCCGTGTCGCCTAACTATTCGCTCAAGCGGACTGCGGGTGTCGACACGGCGTTTCCTGTTACGTTCGCGGCCGCAGCCGCTTAGCTCAAGCGTTAGGTGTTTAGTATGGGCGGAGAGGCAGTCATTCCAATTTTTTGGGCTTTTCTAGGAATCACTACCGCCACGTTTCTTATTTTGTGTGTTGCCATGGGCGCAGCACGACCCTACACCATTCCCACGTTGGCATTTTCAACCTTCGGAAGCACGGTTCTCGCTTCAATGCATACGGAAGCGCCCAACGGAGCCACCTCTTTTTCATGGCTCACTTTTTTAGCGGCGTTTTTCTTTCTCGGCTGCGCGTTCGGCGTGTTCGCGCTCTCAATTCGGGCACTTCGTGAACGCCACACCTAACTATTCGCTCAAGCGGACCGCTGCGAGTCGGCACGGTGTAAACTCAAAGTCATTCGCGGCAGCGGCCGCTTAGCTCAAGCGTTAGGGAGCTTGGGAACTTTGCGCGTGATATAGCTTCCAAATTACCGACTTTGAAACAGGTGCGTATGCGAATTCTCGTGCCACTTGCAACGTTTGTAATCGGCCTTGCCATCGGTTCTTTGGCAATTCTATATACCTCTGGTCAGTCGTCAGGCTCGGGCCTTGAAGGCTCTAGCTCTACTTCCGGCTCTGAGTGGTTCAGCTATGTTGGCGGGAAGCGCCTGACCGTTGCCACGTCAACCGCCAATTTTGCGGCGTCGCCGAAGTGGGCGCCGGGCAATCCATTACCTCTTCGGCCAGAGGAAGCCATCTTGAGAGCCCAAGAATCACTGCAGTCGCTTGGCTCCCCCGCGGCCGATTGGCCGTTTTCTGAAATTGCACTTAGCAATGCGCAACCTTTCGACGCAAACGCCCATGAGTACCTGTACACGGTTCTGTTTCAACCAAATAATCCGCCATTCAATCTACATAACGGCCTCGAAGGTGCTCGGCTGCTCGTGTACTTCAATGGCAAAGTTGTTTTGCCCGTTCCTTCAAATGGCAGCGCCCCCTAACTATTCGCTCAAGCGGACCGCTGCGAGTCGGCACGGTGTAAACTAATTCTCATCGCGGCAGCGGCCGCTTAGCTCAAGCGTTAGGCTTGCTGGGAGAAATGCATGGAAACTCGAAGCCAACCCTCCATCCCGGGTTGGCAGCGCGCAATCTGCGCGGTCTTCGCCATCGCAGTCGTTCCTCCGCTTGTCATAGTGGCTTGGTCTTTCGCGCAAGGTGCAGGGGTCGCCGGAAACGTCTGGTTTGCTTTGATCGCGGCTGCGTGCGGTGCTTTGCTCTTCGGCTTTGCCGCCATTAAAGGCAGGCTTCCTAGGTTTTTCAACTCTTCACGCTCACGCGCCCAGCAACCCTAACTATTCGCTCAAGCGGACCGCTGCGAATCGCTACGGTGTAAGATCACACTCATTCGCGGCAGCGGCCGCTTAGCTCAAGCGTTAGGTGTTACTTATGGGCAAGGCAGCGGCAATCGCTAATATTCTCTTCGGGCTTGCACCACTGCTCATTGCTTTACCTGTCGTCACGGCAATAAGCCTCGAGAGTTTCCACCCCGGCGCAGGTGTTGCTGTTTCTTTCGTAGCAATGCTCCTCGGCTTTGTGGCATTCGTGCTCGCCAAGCTCCCGCGCTTTCGCTCTGGAGATTGGCTTTCGTTTGGGTTTCGCGGCATGCCATCATGGGCGCGTCGGTCTTACAGTTCTGGTCTCACAGCTATAGCCTTTGGTGCCATTGGTTCGCTGGCCACGCTCCTCCTGTCGCGGTAACACCTAACTATTCGCTCAAGCGGACCGCTGCGAATCGGCACGGTGTAAACTCAGACGCATTCGCGGCAGCGGCCGCTTAGCTCAAGCGTTAGGTTTCATCTGACGCATCTTAGAATGCTTGACGACTACAAGAACGACCTTGAGCGGGCGCAAAGCCTGCAAAATGTTCTTGTCGCTATCGCGACAGGCAGCAAGGACGGCGATGCGTCGTACTTGGCTTTGCGCGCATTCTTCATTAGTGCGTCGATGTACAACGATCTGCTTCCCAGTTTCGTTCGCACAAACCGCGATACGAACCAGTTCTGGCAATTCATCAAGGAAAAATTTCCTAGCTATGCGGAGCGGCGCTCCTACATATGGAAGGAGTTTACGCCTCTACTTGATCATCTTGAGGGAAAGAACCATCGCCCTCTGGATAAACCCACTTCTGAGGTATTGAAGTCGTTCGATCAGGAGAGCATTCATACTGCCTGGCAGCGGGCGTTGGACCGCAGAGTTAACGATCCAGAGGGTGCTATCACTGCTGCTCGTACTCTGCTAGAGACTGTCTGCAAGCACATCCTCGACGCTCGGTCCATTGTTTACGATGCAAACAAGGTCGAGCTGCACGAACTTTACAAGCTTACAGCTACAGAGCTCAACCTATCCCCAAGCCAGCACACCGAGGACGTATTCAAGCAGATTCTCGGTGGCTGCTCGGCGATTGTTAGCGGTCTAGGCACACTACGTAACCGACTAGGCGATGCGCACGGGAAAGGAGCGAAGGCAGTTCGCCCGCTTGCGAGGCACGCTGAGCTTGCGGTCAATCTGGCTGGCTCAGTTTCTCTATTCCTTGTATCCACATGGCGCACGAGAGATGAAACCTAACTATTCGCTCAAGCGGACCGCTGCGAGTCGGCACGGTGTAAACTCAAACTCATTCGCGGCAGCGGCCGCTTAGCTCAAGCGTTATGCCTACATGAGACTGCTCGCTTTAATTGCAGCGCTATGTGCCCAGACAGCTTCCGCTGACGAGCTAGCTTTGTTCAAGGAGTCGGCGGCTAATATCCTCATCGAGAGAACATTGGGTAGTACCGAAACAGATGCGTACATTTGCATCAGCATTGAGGGCAAGGCTCCAAGTGCCGCCCAAATGGCATCCTTTCAAAGCCTTGGCATTCGTGAAGTTGGTCCACCTTCGGAATGCGAGTACCCAATGGGTACGGCAGAAGGCAAATACTTTCGCAAAAATTCAAAGCAGCCAGCGTGTTCGCTGTCTGTAGATCATTTCCAATTTCACGCGTTCACGAACGCCTCTGCATCGGTTGTCGAGGTCTGTGGCGAAACGAATGGTCATGGCGAGGTCGCTAAATTTGAAAAGCACGAAGGGGTTTGGGTCTATGCTGGTTCATCAGAACATATCGTTCTGTAGGCATAACTATTCGCTCAAGCGGACCGCTGCGAGTCGGCACGGTGTAAACTTAAGCTCATTCGCGGCAGCGGCCGCTTAGCTCAAGCGTTAGGCCTATATGGAACTCTCTCTCCAGACTGCTGAGGAACTTTCGCGGCGCTTCAAGGCTGCGAGTGAAAGCTGCGAGCTATCCTTGCGAGAAGTCATGGCGCACCAAAGTCTCGGCGAGGTCAAGGTTTGCGGAGACCTCGTCGCAAACTTTATGGGCAATGTGTATTCAAATGTCCTCCGACCAATCTGGCGTGCTTTCCCAGGCATTGAGCCAGAATTCATGAAGGAAGCCTATGTCGAACCTGTCGCTGAGCTGGCGCCCGAGGCCAAAGCGGCACTGCAATCTTTTGCAGCCGAGGCTGCCGCAGCGTTGTCGTATGCGCGACAAATGGTGCCTGAAAGTCAGCACCGCTCTACTTTTACATTCGACGGCCTACCCGAGATCGAAGAAGCTCTGCGTGCAATCGAGGCATTCACAGAGCAGCCTCGCTTCCGCTGAGCATAGGCCTAACAATTCGCTCAAGCGGACCGCTGCGGGTCGGCACGGTGTAAACTAATTCTCATCGCGGCAGCGGCCGCTTAGCTCAAGCGTTAGGCGGGTGTGAAATGGACGGTGCGCTGTTAGCTCTAGCGTTCATTCTGGGGATCCTGTTTCTGGCGGTTGGTCTCATCGTCGTCACGTTGCCTGTCCTCGGTAGTGCAATCGCGCTACCTTGGCTCGTACTTGGTGGCGTGTGCTTAGTCGCTGGTGCGCTTCTGCTGTGGCTCGTGCGCACCGAAGCCTTGCAAGGGCCTGTGCCGTCGCCTCAGAGCAACTCGGCATTTTTCGCCGTTCTCGGCATTGTCGGGCTAGTTGTCACCGCGCTGTCCGTCCGCCAAGGAGAGTGGTATGGCGCAATTGTCGCGGCGTTGGCAGTCTGCGCTGTTGTGCTGGCAGGCAAAACCATCGTGCGCTTTCGCAAGCGGTGATCGCCGCACCCGCCTAACTATTCGCTCAAGCGGACCGCTGCGAGTCGGCACGGTGTAGACTAAACCTCATCGCGGCAGCGGCCGCTTAGCTCTAGCGTTAGGCATCAGACTTTATGCCGTGCGTAACCTGCAAAAGGTTCCCAATGCCTAGCAGCAAGTTTGAGGAGTTGGCAACTTCTATCGATCGGCACGGCACGTTGTATCGCTGCCTCGATTGCGGAGACCTGTTTGAGCTCATCGAGGAGGCCCGCTCAATACAATTTACTCCGCGCGCCGAGTTGGAACGCTACTACCCTGTACTCCAAACTTAGGTGCCGTTGTCAGAGTCACCACCGCGCGCAATTCTTTGGCCTGGCATACATGCTACCGCTGCTGCCTAACTATTCGCTCAAGCGGACCGCTGCGAGTCGGCACGGTGTAAACTAATTCTCATCGCGGCAGCGGCCGCTTAGCTCAAGCGTTAGGCATGCTTCGCATATTCCTCGTAGCGATTGTTGGTCTAGTAACTTCGTCGGCGCCTGCTGACGCTGTACAACTTCTGTCGCGAGAGGACGCGCTTGCTGTTGTTGTCAGTTCGGCCAAGACCAATGGCTACGACCTCAAGAACTACAAGCGCTCAATCTTTCCCCTTGATCTCAGCAAGGACGGTAAGGAATGGACTTTCTACTACGAGTGCGCTCCGCCACCGGTCGGCCCGGGATGCCATTTTTTTGTGACCGTGCAACGTGAAACTAGAGCTGTGAAATTCTTCCCAGGCGAGTGAGGCATGCCTAACTATTCGCTCAAGCGGACCGCTGCGAGTCGGCACGGTGTAAACTCCGGCTCATTCGCGGCAGCGGCCGCTTAGCTCAAGCGTTAGACCTTTGTTGGAGACATCAATGTCACCTCGGATGTGGTTCACTCTCTTCCTGCGATCACTTGGCGCTTATGAGTTTGTCGGCGGCCTGTCGTACTTCGTTACAGCTCTCAACGCTCACCTCGGGTACGACAAGTATCTTGGCGCAGAGCAGGCTTACGTAACCCACGGCATCGAAAGCTGTGTTGTTGGAGCTCTTCTAATTTTTGGCGGCGCGCACGTCTCAGCATTTTTTGTTTCTCCTCTGCCAACCAAGGCAAATGAAACATCCACTGAGGTGCCAACAAATGTCTAACTATTCGCTCAAGCGGACCGCTGCGAATCGCCACGGTGTAGACTAAACTTCTTCGCGGCAGCGGCCGCTTAGCTCAAGCGTTAGGCTTGGTTGGCGCCAATGCTTGTGCAAATTTGCGTTGGCGGTCTCGTCTCGGTCGGCGCTTTTCCACACGTGCACATCGGCGGTGCCTTCACATTTCTCAAGCGTCTGTTTCGGCTCGGCCAGCCAGCGCGTTATGCGCGTCCGGTTCTTTTTCGGTGCGCGCAGCAACAACCGTTCGACATCGCCTGCTCGCAGGCGCGCTCGCGCGCAGGCCGTCACCAACTCGCTCTGCGCAAGCACTGGCACCGTGGCGTAGGCACCGTGCACACCACTATCGCAGCTCGCCGGCGACGCTCCGAGCAGGCGCTGCTGCCTAACTATTCGCTCA